>NZ_FOCH01000012.1:0-38173 GCF_900110055.1 Paenibacillus sp. OK076 | reverse complement strand
ATCAAGAAAGTGATCTGGAACCGTGGTGTAGTTGGCCTAACATGCCTGCCTGTCACGCAGGAGATCGCGGGTTCGAATCCCGTCGGTTCCGCCATCTTAATTTTGCTTCAGGGATGAGAATCCGTTTTTGGGTTCGTCGGAGCATACACTTCGAGAGCATCAGCTTCGCAGTCTCGAACGAAGTGAGAGTATCCCGTCGGTTCCGCCATTAATTTAAAACTTTATTGTGGCTCGGTAGCTCAGTCGGTAGAGCAGAGGACTGAAAATCCTCGTGTCGGCGGTTCGATTCCGTCCCGAGCCACCATTTATCACAACTTAATATGCCGGTGTAGCTCAACTGGTAGAGCAACTGACTTGTAATCAGTAGGTTGGGGGTTCAAGTCCTCTCGCCGGCACCATGTAATCCTGGAGGATTAGCGAAGCGGCCAAACGCATCAGACTGTAAATCTGCTCCCGTACGGGTTCGGTGGTTCGAATCCATCATCCTCCACCAGTTTTTCGAGTCATTAGCTCAGTTGGTAGAGCACCTGACTTTTAATCAGGGTGTCGAAGGTTCGAGCCCTTCATGACTCACCATCATATGCGCGTGTGGCGGAATTGGCAGACGCACTAGACTTAGGATCTAGCGTCTTTGACGTGGGGGTTCAAGTCCCTCCACGCGCATCCTTTATAAGCGGACGTGGCTCAGCGGTAGAGCATCGCCTTGCCAAGGCGAGGGTCGCGGGTTCGATTCCCGTCGTCCGCTCCAATATTTTGCGCCCTTAGCTCAGCTGGATAGAGCGTTTGACTACGAATCAAAAGGCCGGGAGTTCGAATCTCTCAGGGCGCGCCATTTATAACTTCATATGCCGGCGTGGCGGAATGGCAGACGCGCTCGACTCAAAATCGAGTGGGAAACCGTGGAGGTTCGAGTCCTCTCGCCGGTATAGATAACGGGATGTAGCTCAGCTTGGTAGAGCACCTGGTTTGGGACCAGGGGGTCGCATGTTCAAATCGTGTCATCCCGATTTTTACATGCGGGTGTAGTTCAATGGTAGAACTTTAGCCTTCCAAGCTAATAGCGTGGGTTCGATTCCCATCACCCGCTTCATAGAAATACAAAAAGAGAGATGGCTTCTGCCATCTCTTTTTTTGTATTTTTTTGACGTCTCCATCATCCTCGGAACACGTACTCCCATGATAGTAACTTCTCGGATCATAGCTTTATCAACAGTGGGATAATACACAATACTACAGTGGTATAGCTATGTTTATTTGCATTTTGTAAAACGCTTACAAAAATATCTTGCCTAATCCTTCAGCCTGTAATACTATATGAATTAAGCGCTTAACCTTCAGGGGTAAGGCGCTTAAACTTAACTTAGATTAAGCGCTTAACCCGTAAAGGGAAGGGAGATGATCATTCCATGACAACCATTAGACTGACGATGGCTCAAGCACTGCTCCGATATCTGGATCAGCAATATATTTCCGTTGATGGGGTGGAAACCAAGTTTGTGAAAGGCGTTATCGGCATTTTTGGTCACGGCAACGTAACTGGTATTGGAGAGGCGCTGGAGCGTAGTTCCGGAAGCCTGACGTATATGCAGGGTAAAAATGAACAAGGCATGGTACATACGGCAGCAGCCTATGCCAAGCAGAAGAACCGTAGACAGATTTATGCCTGCACAACGTCGATCGGACCAGGAGCACTGAACATGATTACCGCAGCGGCAACCGCAACGGTCAATCGGATACCCGTTTTACTGCTTCCGGGTGATAACTTTGCCACGCGTGAGCCAGATCCCGTGTTGCAACAACTGGAGGTAAGCGGCGATTATACGATTTCAGCTACTGACCCGTTCAAAGCGGTCAGCAAATACTGGGATCGCATCGTACGTCCCGAACAGCTGATGATTGCCGCCACGCAGGCGATGCGCGTGCTGACGGACCCGGCGGAGACGGGCGCGGTAACGCTGGCGCTGCCGCAGGATGTGCAGGCAGAGGCGTACGATTACCCTGAATCGTTCTTCGCCCGCAAGGTGCATTACCTGGACCGTCGTCCTCCGGTCCAGGCAGCAATTGAACGGGCAGCGCAGCAGATTGCCCGTGGCAGGAAGCCGCTGATCGTAGCAGGCGGCGGTGTGTTGTATGCCGAGGCATCCACACAGCTGGCTGAATTCGCCGAGGCATTTGGCATTCCGGTTGCCGAGACGCAGGCTGGCAAGAGTGCCTTGGCGTGGGACCACCCACTTTATGTGGGAGCTATCGGCGTGACCGGCTCGCTGGCTGCCAATAGGCTTGCCAGAGAAGCGGATGTGGTAATCGGCGTCGGCACCCGGTTCTCGGATTTTACGACGGCGTCCCGGTCTGCTTTTCAGCATCCCGAAGTGGCATTCATCAATATTAACCTGAACGGCATGGATGCCGCCAAATTGGGTGGCGAAGCGATTCTGGCGGATGCACGGGAAGGTCTGCAAGCTTTGCAAACGGCTTTAAAGGGACGGCAGTACCACAGTGGATACGGCACATCCGAGATCGCCAATCTGCGGGATGAGTGGAACGCCGAGGTAGATCGACTCTACGAACTGCAGCATGAGGCAGGACTGGCACAGACAACCGCGGTCGGTGTTATTAATCGGACCATTGACCCTTCTTCCGTTATTGTTTGTGCGGCGGGAAGTTTGCCTGGAGACTTACACCGTCTGTGGCGCGCTTCTGCACCCAAAACATACCACATGGAGTACGGCTTCTCCTGTATGGGCTATGAGGTAAGCGGGGCATTCGGGGCAGCTCTTGCAGAGCCGGAGCGTGAAGTGTATGCCATGGTGGGTGATGGTAGTTACCTAATGCTGCATTCTGAACTGGTGACTAGCTTACAGGAACAGAAGAAGATGACCATTTTACTATTCAACAACAATGGATTTCAGTGTATTCATAATTTGCAACGGGAGCACGGAAGTGACGGCTTCGGTAATGAGTTTCGCTATCGGGAATCGGAGAGCGGACGACTGACCGGGGATTACATGCCTATGGATTTTGCAGCCCATGCCCGCAGCCTTGGAGCCAAAGCCTATAAGGCAGAGACGGCGGAACAATTGGAGCAGGCGATCAGAGATGCCCGGAATGAGACCGTGACTACACTGATCGAAATTCCAGTCGTACCCGGAACCAATGCAGGCGGATATGAGTCCTGGTGGAATGTGGGCGTGCCAGAAGTATCCAACGAGGAAAAGGTGGTAACGGCTCACCACGCCATGCAGGCAAACCGTGCCAAAGTTAGACTCGTTTAATAGACCTTTTTGCATAAATTCAAAGAGTGTCTTTCACATCTGCATGATTCAGAGGGGAATGCTTCACGCGTATATATGTTGTATGAATCAGGGTGCTTCTTCCTCTAAATATTTTCACCCAGCAAAGAGTTACATCGAATGATGCAAAAATGTTGAACCACAAAAGGAGACGTGGAGCCATGAACAAGCTGCCATTTCAGCTCGGGATTCATCCGATCAACTGGGTCGGAGAGGATGTAAAGGAGCATGGTGATGCAACAACATGTGAACAGATTCTGGATGACATTCAGCGACTTGGTCTGACAGGTACGGAGATGGGACGCAAATATCCCACGGATCCAGACACATTGCGGGAGGAGCTGGGCAAGCGCAACATCCGCCTCGTTTCCCAGTGGAAATCGGTATTGTTCTCCGACCCGGCATATCGTCAGTCTGAACTGGACAGCTATCGCAGACACGCGGAGTTTCTGCAATCGATGGGCAGCAAGGTGATTAGCACAGCGGAAGTAGGCGGTTCCCTGCATTTCGATCCAAGGCGGACACCGCATGAGAAAGAAGTACTGAGACTCCGTGAATCAGAATGGCACATCCTTACTGAGGGGCTGAACGAAGCAGGTGCCATCGCCCGTGAGCACGGGTTGAAGCTGACGTACCATCATCATGGTGGTACCGTTGTTGAGCAGCCGGATGAGATCGATAAATTGATGGAACTGACTGACCCATCTCTTGTTTATTTGCTCTATGACACAGGTCATGCTTACTATGGCGGAGCCGACCCGTTAGCTCTCCTACGCAAGCATTATGATCGGATTGCCTATATTCATCTGAAGGATATTCGTCCTCAAGTGCTGGAGGAAGCACGGGCGGAACAGTCTGATTTTGTAGGCTGTATTCGTAAAGGGGTTTTTACGGTTCCCGGAGATGGTTGTATTGATTTTGCACCGATTCTGCAGGAGTTGGTCACACGGGGGTATGATGGCTGGGCGATGCTTGAAGGGGAACAGGACCCTGCGATTCATAATCCGTATGAGTATGCGCGGCGATCGTTGCAATATATGGAGACCTTATACCAGCACAGCTGATAAAGCCATGGCCATCGGGAGAGAGCCATACCATGAGGTAAACCGGATTATGAGTGTGAGTTTGATGAATGTATCATTCCAAATCCCATTACAGAAAGGGGTTCAAATACAATGACTTACGTATCCTTTCCTGATTCCAGGAAGATGGATTTCACCGCGATTGGCCGTCTGTGCATCGACTTGAATGCCAATGAGATCAATCGCCCGATGGAAGAGACGATGACCTTTACGAAATATGTGGGCGGATCTCCGGCTAATATCACGATTGGCATGTCCAGGCTCGGTATGGAAACGGCATTTATCGGCAAAATCGCGAATGACCAGATGGGCAGGTTCATCAACAGTTATCTGGAGCGGAACGGGATCGATACGTCAAATGTGGTAACGGACGATACCGGAGCGGTGACAGGACTTGCTTTTACCGAGATCAAAAGTCCAACTGATTGCAGCATCCTAATGTACCGTGACCATGTGGCTGATCTGCTATTGCAGTCGAGAGAGGTTCAGGAGCAGCTGATTGCCGACTCCAAAGTGCTGCTGATCTCAGGTACTGCCCTCGCCCAGAGTCCATCACGTGAAGCGGTATTCCAGGCACTGGCATATGCGAAAAAGCATGGCACAATCATTGTGTTTGATCTGGACTATCGTCCTTACACATGGACATCAGCCGAAGAGACGGCGGTCTATTATAACCTCGCAGCCGAGAAATGCGATATCATCCTGGGCACACGTGAAGAGTTCGACATGATGGAGACGTTTGACCATAATCCAGACCATAGCGATCAGGTGACCGCGCAAAAATGGTTTGACTTCTCAGCTAAAATTGTCGTCATCAAACATGGCAAGGAAGGCTCCATTGCCTATACCGGTGAAGGGCTATCTCATCAAGCGGACAGCTACCCTGCGCGTGTGGTGAAGACGTTTGGAGCAGGTGATTCCTATGCGGCGGGATTCCTGTATGGGTTGATGCAGGGATGGACGATTGAACGCAGCATGGCGTTTGGCAGTGCGGCTGCGTGTATCGTTATCTCCAGCCATAGCTGCTCGGATGCGATGCCAACGGTGGAACAAGTGAATGACTATATCGAACGCTGCAATCGGGGCGAAATTACGGTGTCTTGAAGCGTGTTGAAGTACTTGGAGTACATGGAGTACATGGAGTGATTCGACGCAACGCACATATAAGCGAAGGGAGACAGGGCTATGGGAAAAGGAATTTCGGAAGCGTCAGCAACAGCGACAATGGTTCAAAACTGGATCGGGGGTGCCTGGGTGACCCCGGCGGCAACCCGTACGGAGCCGGTCGTAAATCCGGCTACGGAAGAGGTCATTGCACACGTTCCGCTGTCTGAACAGGCGGATGTGGATTTGGCCGTCCAGACGGCACGGGAGGCATTCCCGTCCTGGAGTGGCACACCGGTTCCCCGCCGTGCACGGATTCTGTTCCGCTACCAGCAGCTGCTGGTGGAGCACTGGGAAGAACTCGCACGGCTGGTTACGCTGGAGAACGGTAAAAGCTACGCGGAAGCTTACGGCGAAGTGCAGCGCGGCATTGAATGCGTCGAATTCGCGGCAGGCGCCCCGAACCTGATGATGGGCAAACAGCTGCCCGACATCGCCACGGGGCTGGAGTCAGGCATGTATCGGTACCCGATCGGTGTTATTGGGGGAATAACCCCCTTCAACTTCCCGATGATGGTACCGTGCTGGATGTTCCCGCTGGCGATTGCGTGCGGCAACACCTTTGTCCTGAAGCCGTCGGAGCGCACACCGCTGCTGGCAGGTCGTCTGGCCGAGCTGTTCAAGGAAGCAGGGCTTCCGGACGGCGTGCTCAATATCGTTCACGGTGCGCATGACGTCGTGAATGGCCTGCTTGAACACAAGGATGTTCAAGCGATCTCTTTTGTCGGATCACAGCCTGTGGCTGAATATGTATACACTACCGCATCCGCACATGGCAAACGGGTACAGGCGCTTGCTGGTGCCAAAAATCACTCGATCGTTATGCCGGATGCCGATCTCGAATTGACGGTGAAAGAAATCACCAGTGCGGCCTTCGGCTCAGCCGGAGAACGCTGTATGGCCTGCTCGGTTGTTGTCGCCGTGGGCGATGTTGCTGACACGTTGGTGCAAAAGCTGGTCGAAGCGGCAGATCGCATCACCATTGGTAACGGCATGGATGAAGGGGTATTCCTGGGTCCTGTCATTCGTGGCCCACATAAGGAACGTACACTTAGTTACATTGAATCCGGAGAACAGGAAGGCGCTGCTCTGATCCGGGATGGTCGTAAAGATGAAGCGACAGGCAAGTCCGGTTATTTCGTTGGTCCGACAGTATTTGATGAGGTGCAGAGCACCATGAAGATCTGGAAGGACGAGATTTTTGCACCGGTGCTCTCGGTAGCGAGAGTGGCTACGCTGGAGGAAGCAGTGGAACTGGCCAACCGTTCCGACTTTGCTAACGGAGCTTGCCTGTTCACCCGCAGTGGAGCAAGCATGCGCCAATTCCGTGAAACGATTGATGCAGGCATGCTGGGCATTAACCTGGGCGTACCTGCGCCAATGGCATTTTTCCCTTTTTCCGGCTGGAAGAAGTCCTTCTACGGTGATTTGCATGCCAACGGTACAGACGGCGTTGAATTTTATACTCGCAAAAAGATGGTTACTGCCCGCTGGTAGTCACTCAGGGCATACCCAGCCAATGGAAGAACGTTGAGTCCACATGGACACATACAGGGAGGATAACGGAATGGGCAAGGATAAAGTGAGAATAGGCATCATCGGCGCTGGGCGGATTGGTAAAATTCATGCGGACAATCTCCTGCGCAACCCGCATGCCGAGATTGTTGGCATCAGTGATTTGTTTGCAGGACCCGAGCTGGAGGCGTGGGCTTCCAGCCGTGGTATTCCGGTGGTAACGACAGATAGCAGCCAGCTGATCGCCATGCCAAATGTAGATGCAGTACTGATCTGTTCCTCAACAGATACGCATGTACCCCTGATTGAACAGGCAGCCCAGGCGGGCAAACACATTTTTTGCGAGAAGCCGGTCAGTATGGATCTTCATCAGACTCAGGCAGCTGTTGCAGCCGTGCAGAAGGCAGGGGTAAAGCTGCAAATTGGATTCAATCGTCGCTTCGACCATAACTTCAAACGGGTACGTGCACATGTGCAGGAGGGAACGATTGGTGATCCGCATATTATCAAAATCACTTCTCGTGACCCGAGTCCGCCGCCAGCGGAGTACATTCGGGTGTCTGGCGGAATCTTCATGGATATGATGATCCATGATTTCGACATGGCCCGGTATCTGTCCGGGAGTGAGGTGGAGGAAGTCTATGCCCAGGGCAATGTGCTGATTCATCCTGTATTTGCCGAACACGGCGATGTGGATACGGCCATTGTGACGATGAGTTTTGAAAATGGAGCAATTGGCGTCATAGATAACAGCCGCCAGGCGGTATATGGATACGATCAGCGAGTCGAGGTATTTGGTTCGTTGGGCAGCGCCGCAGCTGCGAACGATCATCCGAATACGGCAGAGATTAGTACAGCGACCGGATTGATGCGCGACAAGCCGCTGCACTTTTTCCTGGAGCGATACAACGAAGCGTACGTGCAGGAGACAGCTCTTTTCATCGATGCGATTCGGAACGATACACCTGTCATCGTAAACGGGAATGATGCCGTTCAGGCAGAACGCATCGCACTCGCCGCGCGCATGTCCATGGAACAAGGCAGACCTGTGAAGCTGCGGGAAGTCCCGGGGATGTCGGTGGAATCGCAGACGGTTGCCCCGTAGGGCCATTTTCATAACAAATTCATTTCATCTAATAGACAGTCATCAGGATGAAGGATAAATACCGGAAGGAGTGGCAGGAAGCATGTCAGAACGCGTAGTAAAACCTGTGTTGAATCCAAAAGCAGACGGAACGTTGTTGACGGTCACGCCAGAGTCTGCGGGATGGGAATATGTTGGGTTCCAGGTGGTGCAGCTTGCGGAGGGACAGACCCTAACTCGTGAGAGTGGAGATCAGGAACTCTGCCTTGTGCTTCTCAGCGGCTTGGCGAATGTAAGTACTCGTGAATATACGTGGGAGAAAATCGGGAAAAGAATGAGTGTTTTTGAGAAAATTCCTCCGTATTCGATTTACGTATCCAGTTCAGATCGAGTGGAGTTAACAGCTCATACCGCATTGGAGATTGCCATATGTGCGGCACCAGGTAAAGGCACGTATCCCGCTCGTCTGATTGCCCCGGAAGATGTAGGTGTTGAGACGCGTGGTTACGGCAATCTGGAACGACAGATTCACAACATTTTGCCGGAACAAAAAGAAGCAGACAGTCTGCTCGTCGTTGAGGTGTTCACGCCAGATGGACATTGGTCGAGTTACCCGCCGCATAAACATGACCGGGATGCACTGCCTGATGAGTCGTTACTAGAGGAGACGTATTATTTCCGAGTGCAGCCTGAGCAGGGGTTTGCCATCCAAAGGATATACACAGATGATCGAGCTGTAGATGAGACGATTGCAGTGAACAACGGCGAAGTTGTGCTTGTTCCGTGTGGATACCATCCGGTAGGTGCTCCTCCGGGATACGAGGTCTACTATCTGAATGTGATGGCAGGACCAACCCGGACCTGGAAGTTCCATAACGACCCGGACCATGATTGGCTGATGAATAAAAAGTAGTATCGGCTTCAAGTTGCGTATGCGGACTTCCCCCTGCATAATGAGAAGATAACGATTACCTATATATAAGGGAATTTATATATAGCACAAATGGGGAAATAATAACAATGAAAGCAACCATATATGATATCGCACGCGAGGCGGGGGTATCCATTGCAACCGTCTCACAGGTTATTAACGGCAAAGGTAAAATTAGCGAGAAGCGGCGTGCCGAGATTATGGAGATCATGGAGCGGCTTCACTACCAGCCGAGCGCTATTGCTGCTGCACTTACGGGTAAGCAGACATACACGCTCGGGCTGCTCGTGCCCGATATCTCCAATCCGTATTTTGCCGAGCTGGCCAGAGCGGTAGAAGATCGCAGTCGGCAGTTGGGTTATAGCGTCGTGATTTGCAGCACAGACAATAAGGACGAGCGGGTAGAGCGGTATTTGAATCTGCTTCAGCAAAAAAGGGTCGACGGCATGATGATCGGAACAGGTATCGACAATGCCGAGATTCTCTCTCCACTCCTGCAGCAGTCGATACCTGTTGCTCTGATTGCCCGTCATATGCCGTCGTTGTCGGTACATACCGTTGCGATCGATGACAGGCTTGGCGGCGCCTTGGCAGCACAGCATCTGCTTGAATTGGGTCATACTCACGTAGCGGTGCTATCGGAACCGTTCAAAGTCAGCAGCAGTCAGGAACGTGTACGCGGATTTCGTGAAGCATTGGAGAAGGCGGGTTATTCTCTTGAAGGCAATCGGGTGAGAGAGTCGTCTGCCGATCTGGGTTCAGCCAAAAAAGAGGCGCTCGTGCTGCTCACGGAAAAAAATCGTGCCACAGGTATCTTCTGCTGTAACGACATGCAGGCGATTGGTGCGCTTCAGGCTGCCAAAGAGTTAGGCCTGCGTGTGCCTGAAGATGTATCCATCATCGGATTCGATAATACGATTCTGGCTTCGGTAACCAGTCCGCCTCTGACGACGGTTGCCCAACCTATTGAGGATCTGGGGCGTCGTGCCGTTGATCTATTAATTGATGAGCTGAAAAATGAAGAAAATTCACCGCAGAAAATTGTCCTGAAGCCTGAATTGGTCATTAGAGACTCGACAGGGAATGTATCAGCTCAATCTGAGGACACAGTCACATAATCGGATACTCCAACGATTCAGGAAAGATCAACACAATAAAAGCATACAAGTTTCCACAAATATATACGTCGTTCATACCAAACAAGCCGCGTGCCCCTAAGGGTGAACGCGGCTTGTTTGAGTTAAATCTTGAACTTCTTCACTTCCTCGTACAGCGTATTGGCATGCTGCGCCAGCTCATTGGAACGTTCCGAGATGCTGGTAATGTAATTGAACTGTTCCTGCGTGGAAGAAGCAACCTCTTCCGTGGAAGCCGCGCTCTGCTCCGACATGGCTGCAACACTGGAAATCACTTCGGCAATCTTACCAGAGCTATCATCCAACTCGGTCGTAGCAGAGGATACCAACTGAAGCTGGCTGTCGATGCCGTCAATGGATTGTTTGATTCGGGTAAACGACTCCCGCATCTCATGCACAGCAGCTACCTGCTGCTCAACACCTTGTTCAGCCGAAGTTACTTCACTCACGCTTTGACGACTTGCCGCCTGAATCTCATCCAGCAGAACAATGATATCCTGTGCCGAGTTCGAAGACTGCTCGGCCAGTTTCCGCACTTCTTCGGCAACGACAGCAAAGCCGCGTCCGTGTTCACCCGCTCTGGCTGCTTCGATGGAAGCATTCAGGGCGAGCAGATTAGTCTGGGAGGCGATGCCCCGAATCATGCCAACAATATCCTCGATTTTCTGCGACTTGTCCGCCAAAAGCGTGATCGACTCACCCACCCGATCAATAGAACTCCGATTGCTGTCCGCAAGTTCCACCTGATGGTCCACGGCTTGCAATCCGGCAAGCATGGCTTCTCCTGCTTCTCGCATCATCGTTACCGATTGTTCAACACTGCGGTTAATGCCGCCAACACTATTACTCATCTCGGACAGTTGACTTGAACCGTCGTAGACCGATTCCGCCTGTTTGCTTGACCCTTGCGCGAGCTCATCTGTGGCGATGGAGATCTGTTCGGCAATACGTTTGGTATTGTCCGTATGCTCTTCCATCTCACCCGAGATGCTTTGCACCCGGTTAGCAGAGGAGGCGACCTGTTTCAGCAGCAAACTGAGTTGAGTGGACATCTGATTGAATGCCGTACCTAACTCCGCGAACTCATCTTTACCTTTGATCTGCACCCGACCGGTAAAGTCACCACTCGACATCAGTCTGGAGGTCGCCCCCAAGCTTTTCAGTGGTTTGATGAATAGTGTTGCAATCCAGTATGCTGCCGCCATAACAACGATTAGCGTAACAGCGATAATCAGAATGTAGTTATTTCGTAGTTCATAGTATTCTGAATAGGCTAATTTCTCGGAAATAACTGAACCGATTACCCAGCCCGTGCTGGGGATTTGATTATAGAACAGCAGATAATTCTCACCATTGTAGTTAAAATTCTTCTCCCCTGACGGGTTTGCCTGCATATCGGCCAGCAGTGGTTTTAATTCAGCATTGTCAGATGCCGAGGTATTCACCTGTTTCTCGTCAGGGTGAGCCAGAAGCATTCCTTTTTTATCGATTAAAAATGTATAACCTAGCCCGTCCAGATTAATTTTCCCCACCGTATCCGTAAGGGTAGAGAGCAGTAAATCCCCTGCCACTACGCCTTGCAGCTGTCCCGTTTTATTCAGGACCGGCATCGCCATGGACACCGCATATTGCTTCGACATCATATCCAGATAGGGATCAGAGAATACCAGTTGATCGGCCTGCTTCGCTTCCTGGTACCAAGGACGCTGACGTGGATCATACCCCGCATCAGGTGTCCAGTCTGAACCATTCATGAAATGACCGTCTTGTTCTGAACCAAAGTAAAGATCCGATAGACTCTCTTTGTTACTGCCCAGCTTCATGATGTCAAAATAATCTTCGTTCAGTTGTCCAGCCGGAATTCCTTCCTGAATCACAAACCCTAGTGTTTCCACAACTTTGGCATTACTGCTGATCCAGCCATTCAGTTCGTTGGCCGCCGAGGACATTAATCCAGTTAACTTGGAATCAACATTACGAGTGGCTTGTTTCTCTGTTTGGTATAAGCCTAGTGTTGCCAGTGGAATCGCCGTAATGAGTACAGCGGACAGAAACATCATCATTAATTTCGGTTTAAGTTTCATCCAATTCTCCCCCTTTGATGTCCTGCTAGTATAGGCAAAGCCGATAGCTTATGTAGTATATCGACATTTTTTTCAAAAAAATAATATAGATATTTATCAAGTTAGTTAGCATTATATAAAATTTAAAATGAAGGATTATGAAGAGGTTTTTTCTTTATAAAGTACTTGTATTTAGTGGGTTATTTTAATGATCTAGAACAATATTTGGATGAGATGTTATACTTATAATGGAAAATTTTATTCCCTGTTTTACCCAACGGTGAAAGGAGACTTAATGAAAAAAAGAACCAAAACCATTCTTGGTGTGGTTGTTCTACTCGTGATTGCAGCTATTGTGTTACCAATGTACATTTCGAGACAACATACCACCTTTCGAGCTGAAGTCACGGATCATATGAGTATGCTGGATACACTGGAGATTCTGGTTATCAAAAAAATACCGACCACCGATCCATACGATGAAAAAGAAGTGACTATTAAAGATCCCAAAGAGATTAGAAAGGTGTTGAAGCTTGCGAAGGATATCGAATTAAGAAGACTAACGGAAACAGATATCTCAGGGCGATCCGAGGGGAAGCCGTATTACTATGACTGGCAGATTTTGACTAAGAAAGAAGATCAATTTACAGTAGGCTTTGGAATTACGTTTTATAACGAACATGCCGTCTCTATCTATAGCGGATATAAAACGAGAGACAAGCTTGAAAATTATGAAATTACCAATGATTTTAATTTAAGTGAAATGGAACGCCTATTTACTAATTTGAAGGAGGGAAAGGAATGACGGAGTATCAATTACGTCCGATTGAGGAGCAGGATATCCCTTTTCTGTGGGAGATGTTGTATGCATCCATGTTCAAGCGGGAGGGCGAAGAGCCTTTTGATCCTGAGATCATTCATAGCCCCGGCATGTCCAAGTACGTTGAAGGCTGGGGGAGAGATGGAGATTTCGGATTTATCGCCGTGGATTCTCAGGGCAAACGTATGGGTTCGGTTACGTTGCGGTTTTTTAATGATCAGAATGCGGGATATGGTTATGTAAATGAGGCTACACCTGAGATGGGAATGGCCGTGATTGAGACAGCGCGTGGCAAAGGAATAGGTACCCGTCTCATTCAGGAGGCATTAGAAGAGGCTCGAAAGCGGGGAATTGACGCCGTTTCGCTCAGTGTTGACCCGGACAATGAAGCAATTCGGCTTTATCAGCGTTTCGGATTCGTCGAACAGGGCATGTGCGGCACATCTGTAACGATGGTGTGTGTGATGAACCCATGATCTTATCGCAAACATGATAAACATATTCATTTCATATGGAGAGTTTGAAAATACAAAAGGCGTTCCCCTCATTTGCTGGGAAGCGCCTTAAGATATGACTGCATGCTCCTCACACCGTATTTCCTTTATGCTCACATAACAGCCCTTTTTTAATTAGTTTAATAAAAATGCCAAAGCGTCATCATATGTTTCCCACTGGAATTCGGTCTGATGCTGCGATTCTTTGGAGATCCGGTTTAGCTGCATTTTGGCAATCGCTCCGCCAACCGCTACACTAGCACGCTTCATGCCCCACTGTGCCAGCAGCTTCTGGTGCTCCACCATTTTCTCTTTTGTATCCTGAGGAAATGCCTTCATATTGCGCATGTCCACCAGCACATCAAATGAGTTACCCAATTGCTCCGCTATTTTTTTTATCTCAATATTTGTTTGTTCCACCTGTTCAGGAGTAACCACCCCTTCCCAAACTATTTCAATAATAGGTTTAGGTGAATTCAATCGTTTTACAGACATTTGGCAACTCCCTCGCGATAAAATATTATGTACTATATAAGTCTATTGGCCTATTAATTATACCCTCAATTTGCGGAGATGAAAACAAAGTTCACTATTTTCTAATACTTATGAACTATGTCCTCCTAGCAGATACAGTTTCAGGGAACGAATGTTGATGAGCTAAACCAGACATCAAACATAAAAAGCCGCCCAGTCACGAAGAATCTGGACGGCTCTTAACAATGTCTAAAAACCAATCTTCAAGCTGCTGCCCTCTGTCGCTATTCCTTCCGAGCGGTTGATGGGCAGCTTTTGTTCTGCGGAGAAGCCAATCGTCTCGCCGTCATGCAGAGTTACATCGTTTTCAACAACATAAGTCGCAGTCATATACATCATTTCAAATACTTCACTTAAGGGCTTTTCGGATTGAGTGATTTCCATCTCCTCTTTCCCGAAGTTGCGTAGCCCATAAGTATAGGCTGATGCGCCTTCAGGACTTTGGAATAATCCGATGAAAATCCAGAGGGAGACGGGCAGTTCATCATCCTTGATTCCACGACTGATGTCCACGTACTGACCTGCTTCCACCACCAGTGGCGCCATATATATAGCCAGCGCATGGTCAAGCTGGAGCAAAGCACTCGCTGTTTGGGTGAACAGAATATGTGCCTGTATGGCGTCAGTTGCATTCAGTACAGAGACAATAATCTGAGATTGATGTCTTGAAGTGACTTGTACTGCGTCCCGCCACAGCACATTTAATTTGGCATTTTCCTCTACTTCGTGGTCAGGAATTGGAGCATTAATATGTGCACACACGACTTGCATTCCATTCACTTCGAAAAAAAGATTGCCTTCCTCCGGACGTTCCTCAATCTCAATATTCCACTCGTTTTTCATCGTGCTAATAAAGTGATCAAAATTACAATCTTCGTGCTCCAGCAAAACAAATCCGACGATAGTTTCACTATATGGAGCAGTATGTACGGCTCCACCTGCGGTCGCGTTTTCCTTTTTGCGGCGTCGAAGCTTGTCAAACAGTCCCATGAAACGTTCTCCTTTCCAGACCCATCACATGATCAGGCATAATCCGATGCCTTTATAACCATACCTTACCACATTGGAGCTTTTAATGAATCCCGGTATGGTACTGCCCATCAGGTGATCAGAGGAAAAGAACGAGAAGTAATGCAATGATCGCAGGCAGCCCTTGTTTGATAATGATGGACCGAGTAGCGGTTACACCTCCGTACAGGGCGGCGATAATGACACATGCCAGGAAGA
Organism: Paenibacillus sp. OK076; assembly: GCF_900110055.1. Classification (NCBI taxonomy): domain Bacteria; kingdom Bacillati; phylum Bacillota; class Bacilli; order Caryophanales; family Paenibacillaceae; genus Paenibacillus; species Paenibacillus sp. OK076. Next base: position 22,833 of record NZ_FOCH01000012.1, on the reverse strand, counting down.
AGATCTGAATATGCTGTCCGACGGATGCATCCGGATAAACGAGTCCCCAGATCAAACCTGCGGCCAAAAATCCATTGTACAGACCTTGATTGGCTGCCATGGACTTGGTGGATTCGGCTAGTTCAGGGGTAAGACCGAACGTTTTCATCGTGCGTGGACGGGTCCACAGGAACATCTCCATCACCATGATGTAGAAGTGCTCGATGGCTACAATAGCCACGAAAATGATACTAATCAAAAGAAACACCTTGCTTTCTTATATGTCATTTATTTACTTGTCCTACTCAGTATAAATGTTTACCATCCGAACTGAAAGTATAAATTTAATTTTACACAAATTAATTGTGTGAATTGTTTATGGATTCATGATTTTCATTAATAATGACGCCACGGATTAAGTACAAAGATAAACATACGCTGATTGTCGAAAATCCATTCATTGGGTAATAATGAACAATAAAGAATATGAAATTACTCATGGAAAAGGGGGATTAGCGTGGGTGTGGGAACCGTTCAATTCGTCCTGCTGGCGGATGATCCATCAACATTTGTTACACGAGTCGTACCTTTTATTGATATTGAACTCGCTGGAATTCCGAATGACCGGCATTATGGTCTGTTGCGCCCAGCCGACTCCCGCCAGAAAATATACAAACGGGGAACGCCGGTTGCAAATCGCAGGCAAATCAGTATTGTCTCGGAAGAGGAATGTGCTCTCATAGCACAGAAGATGAATATTCCTGAAGTACGTCCGGAGTGGCTCGGCGCCAACCTATTTGTCCGTGGTGTTGAAAAGTTGACGGAGCTTCCTGTCGGGACCCGACTTCTGTTTCCGGATGGAACCGGGCTGATCTGCGAAGGGGAGAATCTGCCTTGTGTACACCCAGGGAAAATCATTGAGCAAGTCTACGAGCAGGATGGGTTGCGCAAAAAGTTCGTGCCAGCCGCCCGCAAAAAACGCGGAATCGTCTGCTCAGTCGAGCGTGAAGGCGTCATCACCACCGGAGATACCGTCGAAGTTGTTCGCCTGTCCTGAGGCTTCAGGACAGGTTTTTGCATTGCAGTCTAGTCCTTTGCTTCGACTGCAGTTCATCTCACTTTATCCTCTGGAATGGACGTAATCTTCAGGTGTGCTGCCGATGATGGACTTGAAGTCTTTGATAAAATGTGACTGATCATGATATCCAAGGTCCTGGGACAGCTTAACCAGATCGCAATTCACACCCCGCTCCATCAGCTCAGCAGCATTTTGCAGGCGGTAGAGTTTGATGACCATTTTGGGGCTGATGCCCACATACTGATTGAACAGGCGCTGGAGCTTTCTTGTGTGCATTTTCCAGGAGGCAGATAAGTCATCGACTCTTAACATATCCCGATGCTGTTCAATATACAGCACAATCTGGCTGACCAGAATGGCTTGATCATCAGGAGGAGGGAGGTGTTTACAGAGAAGCTGATCCATATAACTGACTTTGTCCGCATCACTTTCATCTCCGAGCAGACGTTCTTCGAGCAGTGGAGCATCGACACCAAGCACACCAGAGACATCCAAGGGGTTCCCATACAATGTGGAGACGGGATTACGAATGAATGGATAGAATCCGCCAGGCTTAAACTTCACCCCAAACACGGTTCCTTTTTCACGGACGAGATAGGAGAATTTCTGTCCGGATGGACCAAAGAAAAAGGTGTTTCCACGCTCTACCACCAGATTGACACATGGATTGGGAACCACATGTTGAGGATAAGGATCATGCCCGGTAAGATCCCAGGAGACGATCCAGAAATGCTTGACCAAAGAACTCAATGCCTCGGAAGGGGCATACCGTGTCAGGCAATATCTTTTGTCGCCCTCATCCAGTTTCAGAAGACCCATACTGGGTCTGATCGCATGATCCTCGTGTTTCATCTTGTCGATTCCTCCAGGTATCTAGTCAATTCTGCTTCGTTACGAACCATACACAATTTATGTTGGTGAGGCTGCAAAAACGCCATGATTAGCGCCTTTTCCTTACGGTCATGATGATATCTCCATGTATACATCTTCCAGAGCATGGTGAATGTCTGTCGGTAATTTCCCTGTTCCAGCCCGAGCTTCTGTACTGTGAAACGTTTGAGAATGCGCACATTCCTTTTCCACACGGGGGTATTTAAATAGACGATAAGATCAGCCTGCTCAAAACTGCTTGCTACCCATTTATAGTGCACACCTTCAATAATCCACTGATTGGAATCCACAGCTTTTTGCAGAAGGGTGTCCCGTGTCTCCGGACTATTGCGAATATCCTGTCCTTGAGGTACACGGTGCCACACTATGTTGTCGAGCTCATAATAAGGAAGGTCTAACCTCGCGGATAAATGGCGGGCCAGTGTAGACTTGCCGCTACCGACTGAGCCGATAATATGTATTTTGTTTGGCCTGAGTTTGATCATGGATTGTTCACCGATCATTCCGTAACCAGTCCCCTTTGTTATTTACCTTTGCTCCCTGAACAGCAACGCACGAACAGCGAAACGTGGCAAAATAAGTTGTCTGCGCCATCTGGAAGGCTGGCTGAGCAGTCGATAAAGCCATTCCAAGTTAAGCTTCTGCCATATGGCAGGTGCTCGTTTGGTTTTGCCGGCCAGAATATCCAGGCTTCCCCCGACTCCGATGGCTACACGAGCATTGAGTTGATGGCGATATTTGTTGATCCAGTGTTCAGCATGGGGTGCTCCCAGGGCCACGATAAGAAAATCAGGTTGTGCCTCGTGAATCTCTTCTACAATGTTTTGCTCCTCGCCCGTTGTGAAAAATCCATGATGTCTGCCATGAACAATGACGCCCGGATAGTTTTGCGTAATAACTTCTACAGCCCGCTTACTGACACTTTCTTCTGCCCCGAGCATATAAAAGGACCAATTCTTCCTGCGTCCTTCCTCCAACAAACGAAAAAGCAGGTCACAACCTGTTACCCGTTCGGTCAATTGTCCACCCCGAAAGCGGGATACCATAACAATGCCCGCGCCGTCAGCGGTAATAAGCCCTGCCTGATCCACGACCGAACGAAGCGCCTGATCCTTCTGGCAGGACATGACGATTTCCGGATTGCCTGTGATGACATGGAACAGTTCGGATTGTCTCTGATCGACTACATCACCAAGAATCGTAACCGTCTGATCCATAGTTATATTGGGAAAAGGAATTCCCATAATATTTGTTGTTTGGTTCATATATTTGTTCCTTTCGAGCTCGATCTATTCGTTCCTACCGGTGTCTATTTCCTGTTATTTCATTCCATTTGAGTATATCTGATCTCCTGGCATTGCACTATAGAATGTTTTCGTTGTCTATACTTGCTAGAAACAAATAAATAGATGAAGATTATCGGAATAAACACTAGAGCGTATCTGTTTTATTAACCTTTTCTTACATATATTACAACTACCCTGCCCGTTAGTACTCTCGGCATACGGTTATGCTTCCAGTTAAACTGTAATGAGGCATGAGGATCTCCCTTTAAAAAAACAAAAGCCGCTAGAAATATAGCGGCTTAAAAGGAACAAAATCTTTACTCCTACATATTTAATCGAAGGTGATTGTTTCAATAGCTCCTGCAGGGAATGAACCATATGCAGCTTCCCGAACGTCTACGCTATCTCCAGGTTGAAATGTAACTACTTGTTGTGGAACGAATTTGATCCATTCTTCACCATTCTTCGAGTACTCAATAGCTGACGTTGAAGCAGAAAGGGTATTCCCTCCTTTAAAAATGTTCACTTTAGATTTAAAAGTGAAACTTTTGGCTGGGGCTGCTGGGAGGTATTGTCCTCCTTTTTCACGAAGCAGAATGGTCAGATCCCCTGGAAACTGAGGAGGGTTGTTTTCATCATATGTTGTCCACGTCTCTCCATTATCTGATGAGTATTCCATGGCTGATGAAATGTAATTTGTATCAAAAGTATTACTTATATCATTTATGCCGGCATACATCACAACATTATCTACAAAAGAGACAGTCTTTGCTTTACCTGCAGGCACTTGATTTACTGGATCAGCCTGAACGCGTACCTGTACAAAAACGCGACCTGGGAAGATGGGAGGATTCTCTTCATCATAGTTATGCCAGTTTGTTCCTCCATCCACAGAGAACTCCATAGTTGAATCTGCTCCAATTAATATATTTTTTGCGTCATCATTATCGATGGACGGTTGTTCAGGCGCAGCTGGCAATGTATCTTTTAATGTGATATAAATTGGGGCAGTTTCTGTACCATCTTGAAGTAAGGCACGGACTAACAGTTGGGTTGCCCCTTCAGGAATCGATGTTCCTTCAGCAATCGTATATCGGTTGGATCCATCCTTATCCACTCGATTAATGGAAGCAATCTCTCTACCTTGACTTCCCCAGATAATTTCATATGAACTCACTTTGTCCTCATTTACACCAGGTGTCCAAACTACGTCTCCCCCAATAAGTCCTACTCTTGTGTCAGTATCTGAAAAATTCAGTGTAGTTGGAGCAGAGGATACAACTTCGTATGCTAGATCGTAATAGCTGCGAATTTGAGCAATGCCAGTAAACTCCCCTTGTGGCAATTGTTCTCTGTATTCTAAAATGATTTTGCCAATCTCAATTCTAGAAGCTGCGTTTAAATTATTGAATGCAGTTAAATCAATATTTAATGCTGATGCATAACGCTTGATATATGACTCCATTAAGGAAGCACTTTGCGCACTATTCAGGGAACGAATAGCAGTGGCTTCATTGGTGCTTGGTGCAGGATATTGTTGATTAACGGCTTCTACAATTTCTTTAACATCGCTGTAGGTTGTGTACTTCCCGGCTTGTTCTGCGAGAGCCTTCTGATAATGCTGAGCATTAAACTCAATCAAGCCTAATTCTTGTTTTAACGGAGAAGGGTATGCTTCAAGAAGGTGCATAACCTCTTCAGCCTGGGTTGGATCAACAATGCTTCCTATTTCGATAGCGAGCTGTTTGGTAATAAGATTCACGACTTCCGGACCTGTATAAGTCCCAAACCCACCAAACCCATGAGCAGTAGGTGTACCGTTAGAGCTTGTAAATTTAATAGACAGAGCATTTTTTACATAGGTCCAGTCTAATCTATAGGAAGTTCCATCTCCCAGTGTGACTGGGTCAAAGTTTAAATTAAGGATAGGCATATCCGGAATAGTTAAATCCCACTCTATCGAATTAATTTCAATAAAACCATAACCATAGTTTCTGAGATGCCCGCCTTCTACAATAGCAGATGGATCGGTCACACTAGTAATTGGTGGTGTAAGCACACCAGTGAACTGAATCCTAATTTGTTCAAGGTTTTTCTTTTTAAATGGCAAGATATCCTCACTATTAGGCAAGTAATTGCTTACCGACATGATATAGCTAGGTTTAGTTTCTTCACCTGTATCGCTATTTTTGAAAACGGCCCAAATACCATATGCTTTTGATTGCTCTAAGCCTTCAATTTTAAAGGTTGTTAATTGGTTAGCTGTTGCTTGTACAACGCCGTTTGCAAATGGTACATCTTCAGTAAGTGTTCCATTCTTTATTTGCTCTGCAGTAGGGCGTACATTATCATCTAACCGAACGGCCATATAATAGATCGTCCCCGTTTGGTTTACGGTGACTAGGCCATCAGCGGATGTTTCCATTCGGTTCTGATAACTAGTTCCTTCAATAAAAGGATATCCTGTTGAAGGTGTAGGCGTTGTTGGATTTGTTCCAGGGTTAGACGGGCTTGTCCCCCCTGAACTGCCTCCATTTGCTCCACTATTAGAGGAACCTCCTCCCCCGGTGACCGGTGGTGTATAGCTTGGATTCGGTGTCCCGTTAATTGTTGCAATTTGTGATTTAACTTTATCGTAATTCAAAATCACTTGTTCTGGTGAGACACCTTCTGGAAGTACAATTTTTTGGACAATTACATTCGCTGGAAGAGATACTTTTGCTGAACGTTCGTTAACGGTGACCGTACCAATCACTTTGGCGTTTTGAACGTTGATCGCTCCGGAACCTTGGATGGTCATAGAATCAATATGACCTGTCCCGGATATTGTTATTTCTTTATCACCGGCGTTAACCTCAAGATTACGAATATGTGCATATAAAGAAGCGTTCTGTACTCCTTGACCTATACTCACAGTTTCATAGGTTATGGAGTTATCTCCCCATAACCCTGAGAGCTTGGATTCGATCTGTACTTCTTTAACTACTGTCTTGTTTAAAGACTCAACACGGACATCTTCTTTGGCAATTCTCATATTTTGAAGATTCGATTGGTCAAAGACAACGGTGTTATCGTCTCCACCATTTACATATGTAGTCCCTAATACAGATATTTGTTCCGCGTAAAAATCGTTATTCACTTCAGATGATATTTCCAAGTTGCCTTTTATAGAGATATTCTTAATTGTTATATAATCTGCAGCAACAGTCAGGTCTTTTTCAACAGAGATTTTACCCCCGTCGAGTACAAGGTTTCCTGAAAATTCAGGTTTTCCTGAGACTGCAGCCTTACCTGGAGTTACAAGCTTCAATTCAAGTACTTGTGTAATAACGCCATTTTCAGCTTTAAATTGAATGCCTGCGTTTTGTAGAACAGGTTCATTCTTGGATGTGAATAATGCCTTCAAATTATCTGCTACTTGATAGGTCTTATCTCCAATAATCACATTTTCATCATTAATTTTCTGTATGAACTGAAGATTACTCACACTGTTTTGTGAATCGAGTCGAATTAAAATAGCTGCTAATTCTTGACGAAGCACATACTGTTTAGGATAGAAGCTACCATTACTACCTGTCATTAAGCCGGAAGATACAACAGAATTAACTGATTGTTTAGCCCATGTAGAGATGTTTTTTTCGTCTTTTAGATTACTTAGTTGGCGCTCTTCTTCTTTAGGATCTATATCTTTATTTTGAGTAATACGGGTTAAAATAGCTGCTAATTCTTCCCTTGTCACAGAGTTCTTTGGACGGAAGTAACCATTGTTATCTCCCAGCATCCAACCATGATTATGTACTGCATCAATAGCTTGTGCACTCCATGTTTCATTTGGAACATCAGAGAACGTTGTGGAGCTAAATTCCTGTACAGGTAGTTGCATTAATTTAGTGATGGCCATTGCAATTTCTTGTCTTGAAACTTCTTGAAGTGGATAAAACATACCCTGCCGATCTCCGCTAAGCAATCCTTTTTCTTGTGCTTCTTGAATAAAGGATTGAGCCCATGAGGATGCCTTACTCAGGTCTTTGAATGAGGTGGTACTGGATTCTGCAAAAGCACTTGAACTGCTTAATGTGAGTGCAATCGTTGCAGCAGCAGCAATACCAAATTTTTTGGGATAAATCAATGAAAATCCTCCTTAAAAATAAGACTATTTACTCATAAATGGTTAAATAATACATCTAAAGTCCTGTTAATCATAATACGAAAAAAAATTTCTCACAATATTATTTTTGTTGAATGCTTCCTGCTCATACAAAAGATAGTTTGACTTTATTTATAAATGAGCATATTGGGTTATCATTTGTTTTCACTGTTGTCGCGTTTTTACAATACGCCGATTGGGGTAAACGATAGGATAGTATTGCAAGCATGTCAGTTGAGTTGTACCTTCAATACAACACATATAGGGAGTGAGTTCATGGAATTAAAATATGAGTTCTATATTAATGCCGGACAGGAAGAGGTGTGGAATGCCCTGATCTCGCCGGATGGTACACGGAGCAGCTTTTTTGGCAGCGAACTTCGTTCTAATTTCCAACCAGGTCAGCCGTTTGCCTATGTAGGGCCTGGGAATGACGGTGCAGAGACGGTTCATGTATACGGCGATATTCTGGAATTCGAACCTCTATCTTTGTTAAGTTACCTTGAGCATCCTGGACCTTCCTACCACGCTAATCACGCTGAGCTTCAATCCAGAGTAGTGTTTCAGCTGGAGAAGGTGGGGGAATGTACGAAATTAACCCTGATCAACGACCGATTTACGGACAACCATCCATCCTTTGCGAACGCACAGAGTAGCTGGTGGATGATATTGAGCAGTATCAAGACATGGGTAGAGACAGGCGAAACGCTGAATTTTGGCTGGTAAAGGTCCGATCGCGAGAAAATATATGAATATAACATCATAACAATGTGAGAAAAGCGCTGATAAGGCGTTTTTTTTTATGTTGTTTTTCGCAAATGGATGAAAACCCTCTACATTTAATGTCTAATGATGTCGAAATATATATAAATGACTTTAGAGGAGAAATCGATATGTTTGGTAAACGTACCCAAATGATCAAGCAAGCCCCTGCGGGTTCGCTTCAACACTTATTGGAATACAGTCGTAAACTGGTTAAAGACGCAGAGCAAGGGATATATACCAGTGAGCTGGAATTAATCAATGATTCTCAGGAAATTGTTGAAATTGCACATAATATCAATAAAGCGGTACATATGCTGAAGAAGCAAAATGAAGCAGCGGATATGCGCCTCAGAATGCTAAATCAGGCATTGAATATCGGACTCTGGGAATCCGAGATTGTAGCAGGAGATCCTCTGGATAGCAATAATATCGTTGCTTTTTCCAATGAATTTCGTCAAATGTTAGGCTTTAGCAATACGAAGGATTTTCCCGATGCTTTTGCAAGTTGGGCCAAATCCGTCCATCCTGATGACAGACCCCAGCTGGTTCAGGAGATTACGAAAAACGTTAATACAACTTCTGAGAAGGCCGCATACAATGTAACGAGCCGAATGATAACAAAGAGTGGAGAAGTGCGCTGGTTCCGGTGTCTTGGACAAGTTGTTAGAAATGATCAAGGCGTTCCGGTTAAACTTCTGGGAATCATGTTTGATATTCATGATGAGAAGAGTAAATCCGATGAGTTAGAAGCACTTGTTACCCGTTATGACCTGGTAAATCGCGCATTAGTGGAAGCGCCGTGGGATATGACCGTTGTGGCTGGAGATGTGGTTAACCCGAATAATGAATTTTGGTGGTCACCACAGTTTCGCCGAGAGCTTGGATTTACCGATGAGCAGGATTTCCCGAATGTGTTCAGCAGTTGGAGCAGCCGGCTTCACCCGGACGATCATGACCGCACGATCAATGAATTTGCCAAGCACATGAATGACTACAGTGGACGGACACCTTACGATCTGGATTACCGTCTGCAACGTAAGAACGGGGAATATCGCTGGTATCATGCAGGTGGTGAGACGGTTCGGGACAGTAACGGAGTACCGCTCCGTGTAGCGGGAACCATTCGTGACGTGACACATGAGAAGAACAAGGAACAGATCGTCGAAGCGATGAATCAGAAGACGAAGCTTTTATCCGAATCCATCGGTGAGATGGTACGTGGAATTAACTCGATTACTGATCAGGCTCAGGAACTGGTTACTGCACAAGAGTTATCCGCGGACGCGGCCATTCAGGTAAAGAGCAGTGCAGATGATACCAAAAACATTACAGCGTTTATTCGGGAAATTGCCAGCCAAACGAATTTACTGGGTCTGAATGCTGCGATCGAAGCAGCCAGAGCGGGAGAATTGGGTCTTGGTTTTGGAGTTGTGGCCGGAGAAGTTCGGAAGTTGGCTGACCATAGCTCGCAGGCTACCGTCAATATTGAAGATAGCATGCAGGCAATGAAGACCTTCATTGACCAGATTCTGGAGCACATTGGCAACATGTCCACACTGACACAGAATCAGGCTGCCCTGACACAGCAGGTAAACGCCTCGATGGATGAGATTAATATGATGTCGCAGGATTTGGTGAACTACTCACGAAATTTGTAAGATGGGATACGGTTTAACCTTGTTGATTGTTGGATGATAAAATGAATTACACAAGAAAAAACAACCGAGACGCAATTTCTGCTCTCGGTTGTTTTTTTGTATTCTCAACACACGATATATGCAAATCTATCTCTTGAATTATACTTGTTGAACTTTGATCAAGTTGGTGTTACCGGATTGACCAATCGGTACGCCAGCGGACAATACGATGATGTCGCCTTTTTCAATATAACCGGTTTTAATTGCATTGCGTGTAGCGGACTCAAACATTTCATCGGTTGTCGTTACTTTGTCGCCCATAACCGGAATGACACCGGAGAGCAGACAGATTTTCGCAAGTACTTCTTCATGCTGTGTAACCGCAATGATCGGTGCTTTTGGACGATATTTGGAGATCATGCGCGCCGTAAATCCACTCTCGGTAGATGTGATGATCGCTTTGGCATTCAGGACAAGGGAGGAACTAACTGCTCCCTGACTGATAACTTCGGTAATGTCAGCTACTTGTTGAGCGGATTTTTGGTTGAATTGTTCTTTGTAATCAATCATCGTTTCAGCACGGCGAGCAACAGCTGCCATTGTGCGCACGGATTGTACCGGGTATTTACCTGCTGCCGATTCACCAGACAACATCACAACGTCTGCGCCTTGAAGAACAGCGTTAGCAACGTCACTAACTTCCGAACGAGTTGGACGCGGATTCACTTGCATCGATTCCAACATGTGCGTTGCGACGATAACCGGTTTACCTGCGCGGTTACATTTATCGATCATTTCTTTTTGCATCATAGGAACGTCTTCGATTGGTACTTCAACCCCGAGATCTCCACGAGCTACCATGATACCGTCAGATGCTTCAATGATATCGTCCAGGTTGGTCATACCTTCCTGGTTTTCGATTTTGGAGATGATTTGTACATGATCTACACCGCGTTCTTTCAGGATGCTGCGAATTTCACGAATGTCGTCGCCTTTACGAACAAAGGAAGCAGCGATGATTTCGATACCGTTTTCGATTCCGAATCCGATGTGCATAACGTCACGTTCCGTTACACCTGGCAAAGTCGTTTTGATTCCTGGCAAGTTAACCCCTTTACGTGGTTTCAGAATGCCGCCGCTGATGATTTTACAGTGAATATCTGATCCTTCCACGGACAGTACAGTCAGATCCACTAAACCATCATCAATGAGGATGCGATCGCCAGGTTTTACAACAAGGTTCAATTCCGGATAGTTTACCGAAATACGCTCAGCGTCACCAAGAATTTCTTCGGTAGTCAGGATAAGCTCTTTACCTGCTTGCAGATGGCAGGATGCTTCTTTCAGTTTGCCAATACGAACTTCCGGTCCCTTGATATCCATCATAATCGGTACATACGTATTCAATTCGGAAGCTGCTTTGCGGATATTGTTAATCCGTGCCACGTGATCTTCCAGTTCACCATGAGCCATATTCAGACGGGCAACCGTCATCCCTTCCTGGATCATTACTTTTAACAATTCGATTGAGTCACAAGCAGGTCCCATAGTACAAATAATTTTTGTTTTCAACATGCTGTTTTCCTCCTCATATGTTTGCTTATATGTGTATTGTAGCGTTTTCTGTCGAATCAGGGTATGAACTATAGTACAATGATTAGAATATAGTCCAATAATGAGGTGTGTTATGGTCACTCCATTAGAAGTACGACACATTAATGGTGTCGGTTGGTACGAAGAAGCGGTGCAGTCACAGGCCACTTGGCGGTTAAGCCTGGTTACTTATGGAAAATGTGTATATTGGGTGAACGGAGAGAAGCAGATCATGGAGAAAGGTGAGCTGCTGCTAATTCCCGCCGGCATTCCGTATTACGGCAAAAGTATTCCTACCGTAACTCACACGCAAATTGTTGTTCAATTACAGGGGGATCATGCACAAGGTTTGCCTGCGCTGGAACGGAGTGAGGCCTTGCGACATAAGCCCGGATGTTATGAACTGATCCATGAACGTATGAAAGCTATCCAACAACAATGGCAGGAACGTCCGTCTTATTATGTCATGATGAGCCAAGCCTTATTGATGGAAGTGCTTATTTATATAAACAGGGAGCTGGACCGCGGTGTTATTCCACCGGAGAGACATCTTCATGCGGAGCGGATGAAGCGATACATTGAGCGGCATTACCGAGAGAAAGTTACGAAAGAAGAGCTCGGGGATGAGATTGGTAAAACTCCTAATTACGCAGCCGCGTTATTTAAAAGCATGACAAATCAGACGATCAGCCAATATGTTCATGATCAACGGATGAAAAGGGCAGTGTATTTGCTTACCGAGTCACAGCTCTCCATTCAGGAAATTGCAGAATTTCTCGGATACCGAGATCTGTCTTATTTTTACCGGATATTCAAGCGTTTAATGGGAAGCCCTCCATCTGATCTGCTCCATGAACGTCCACCCATTGTATGAAGGACAGGGTCCTCATGGTTGCGTCTTGAAAAGTTCTTTCATTTAAGTATTAACTAAACATCAACTTGCAATCACGCAAAAAAAGAGGGCCGAGGCCCTCTTTCTGGTTTCATGACAGTTGAATTACTCCTGCCGATGCAATATAGATCTTATACTAAGCGGTTGCTGCTTGTATTTGTAGCTGTAAGTGGTTGCTTTGTTTTTTTGCTTGCCAGTCCAGCGCGAACTGCAACTACATGCACAGCCCAGTACGCTGCTTCCGCGAACAGAATGCCGCCAGCTACATCCAGCAGCGAATGCTGCTTTACAAACACCGTCGAAGCAATAATTAGCCACAACCATATCGACCATGAGATCCGCGCCATTGGTTTGAAGTTTAAGTGTCGATTGATGATGATGAAGAGCAGATAACTTGTGAGACAGTGGATGCTTGGAAAACAGTTGTATGGAGCATCATTGGTATAGATAAACTGTACGAGCGTGCTGCTTAAACCTGTTCCGATAGCTTCCGGTCGAGGCACGTAAGTAGGGAAGACCGCAAAAACGATGTTGGCTGCGATTACTCCTACGTTATAGGTAATTATCATACGCCAGAATAGCGATTTGTTTGTTAGACCCAAATAGAGAAATCCAAGATACAGAATCGGCATCCAACTGACATAAGGATAAATAAATTCTTTGATAAAAGGAATCTGTGTATCAATCCAGGCATAATTGTAGAAGACATCACTTCCGGTGTTACTGCCTAACAAAACATAAATGGAACCTTGAAGCGGTATACATAAGATTGCCAGCAAATGTCCCCAGCGCAGAAATAATGCTTTCATAGTATCCCCCTGAGTTCGTTCTTCGTTCTTCATTTCACAGCTCTCATCTTAACTCTCCATATATATGACGTTGCAGAAATGTCGTAACCCTGCACCGATTCATTCTTTTAATACTATAATAGACATTTTAGCACTTGAGCCATACCTGATTGTAAGGTAAAAGCTGTAAGAGAAATTCTCTTTTTTGTTACTTTTATAGTTTTATCCAGAAAAGGATAGCAGAATATCGAATAGATATGATAAAACTAAATTGTCATATAAGTTCATATGACAACCAATAAAAATGAAATGAGGCTATTACAATCTATGAACATCCCGCAATCCAAGCAAAACCAATCCTTTTCCACGCGCAGGCCCGTGCTGACGGTAGTCATTATTGAACTGCTCCTTTTGCTCGCGGTTTTCGCGGCAGGGGCGGTAGCTACCGTGAAGCAACTGGACTACACATCACCAGTATTGATGTCGTTTACTCCAATGGCCCTCGTGCTCATTATTTATCTCACCCTGCGACGCAAATGGAGAGAGATCGGATTTCGCTCCATAAGAACTATCCCGGCAAGTCATGCAAAGTATTATATTCCGCTACTCCTTGTACTGGGTACTCTTGCGCTGAAAGGATTTACAGAGTTAGCCTTCTCCAAGGTCGCCTTTTTTATATTTTTCACCTTGCTTGTCGCCTTTGTGGAGGAAACCATTTATCGTGGACTGATCTTCAAAACGTTGCTTCGTAAGAGTGCGGTTGCGGCAGTTGTCACTTCTAGTGTTTTATTTTCCATCACCCATATCATGAATGCATTATCCGGTCAGAGTATGGCAGACACCATTCTGCAACTAATCTATGCATTGCTGCTTGGAGCGGCGCTCGCGCTGTTAATGTTGAAAAACGGGAATATCGTGCCGCTGATCCTCTTTCATTTCATACATAATTTAATTCAATTTCTTGGGAACGACCGGCAAGACACCGGGACACTTGCCTACGATATCTTCATATTGGTTGTGTTGGTTGCTTATTGCGTATGGTTGACGTTTAACGTTCGAACGAAATTATCTTCTTCAGAGAGTACTACACAGGGGAGTTCAGTGGTTCGTTAAACGGGCGTGATAAGTTGCGGCCTAACTCTGTTAACCGCCAGCCATTGGAACGTGGTATACTTCAATCTGGCGGTATGGCAGGCTTGTTCATAATCAATCGGAAGTCCGTCCAACCGTACAATGGGTAGATAAATAGGTGATATTGTGGAAAAGACAGCACAGGCAGTGGCGGAATGGATGGTACAGGAGATTAAATTCACCGGTACACTTCATCAGGAAGCTGCAATTGAATATGTAAGGTCCAATTTTGGAGAAGAATTTGTATTTGTGAATGAGAATGGAAATACTTCGTTATCAAAAGAAGTGAAGAAAGCGTTCCGCAAGCTGCATCGTGGGCAGATTGCATGGGATAGGGATGCCTTTATGTGGGCATGGACCTAGAGTGTTATCCTGTGATTGATTGAGCTTTCATGGATGTGTTGGATATGCATGTCAAAATTTTTTTTAGAAAATGTATAAGTTGGTTCGGATCTGCATATCCTTTCATAAGACCGCAATGAGCGGAAGGGCAAGCGACAAACCCTGTTCCTGTGCGTGCGAATAACATGTATTTCCAAAGCTGTTTGAAAAGAAAATACAAAGATTTGCTTTTTGGTGAAAACGGAGTTATAATAAAAACAAGTTGTAGAGAGTGGAAAACCTAATTCACATATTGTAAAGGGCGATCACTTATAGGTTATGACTGGTACCTTTTTCAATGTGTGAATTTTTATTTGCTTGCTGCAAAGAACAAAGGAACATGTTAATCTTTATTTGGAGGTGTAATTCACATGCAAAACGGAACAGTAAAATGGTTCAACGCTGATAAAGGCTTCGGTTTCATCGAAGTTGAAGGCGGAGAAGATGTATTCGTACACTTCAGCGCTATTACAGGCGAAGGCTTCAAAACGCTGGACGAAGGTCAACGCGTGCAATTTAAAATTGTACAAGGAAACCGTGGTCCTCAAGCAGAAGAAGTTGTAAAACTGTAATTAAAGCATAGCTGCCTTTAACATGTTATAATGGTAAAGGCAGCTTCTTTTTTTTGAGCAGTTATAATGAAAGTCGGCCCAATAGTTGTCGAGACAGAAGTCCGGACGGGACAAAACTTCCGCTAAGTAGTGGCTTCTGTGAAATAACGTCGGATCAGATGTTTTTCCATAACAAAGGGGGTAGAAGTCATGTATAATCGCAAAAAACCGTTGGAAGAGATTCCACAAGCGGATGCGGCAATCTGGGAATGTACGAGTGATACGTGCAAAGGATGGATGCGGGACAATTTTGCGTTTGATAGCGTGCCTACTTGTCCGATATGTGCTTCTGAGATGGTTAGCACGACCAGGATGCTGCCATTGCTTGAAAATTCGAATAGTAATCTGAAAACGATGCCTAAAGGAAATCGGATTTAACATAGCTTACCCGCCTCTAACGAGGTGTTTTTTTTTAAGTTGAACCTGACATCTTGTACAAAGGTAAGGGTCTTAAATAAGAAGTTCCCGGCATTCGTTTTGGCGAATGCCTTTTTTTATATCTTTTTTTTCAATTAATACATCCGATTTACAACAATGTTTTTACTTGGATCTAGGGTTTGAATTAACGATAAATGACAAACAAAGAACCTTCTTGCTTCATGCAAGAAGGTTCTTTGTTTGTTTAGAGATTTTAGATGAACAGGAATGGCAGCAGAAACAGGGTTGCTACCAGAGCCAGTTCGATCCCTGCTCCAGCTCCATAGCCGTAACGCCCGTAACCTCCGCCGTATCCTCCATATGGACCGTAGGCCGAAGATTTAACTTTCTTTGTTGCAACAGTGTTTTTCTTGCTGCTTTTTACAAGCTGCTGTTTGGATTTGACTGAACACAGCCGTGGTCCTTCGAAACATCCGTTCAAATAAATTTTACCATCACGACATTGACCAAGCGTACCATACATATGCTTACCGTCGTTCATAACGAGACAAACGGAACGTCCAACGTGCGGAGAAACCGTTTCTTCGCATACCGGATTAATTCTGTACATGCAAATCCTCCTCATTAGGTGCGGTTGCCGCTTGAATTCAACGGTTTGTATATCATAGTAAAAAGAAGACCGATTGGTATGGACGAGTACCCGGAAATTAGATGGGGAGGAGCCGTTTTTATATCTGCTCCATACACTGGAGGGAGTAAAAGGGAGGGGATCTCATGGATTATCATGATTTGCTGGCCCGGCTTGGAGAAGGGAGTGCCCATCCGGGAGGATTTACAGCAACGATGCAACTGTTGGATACGCTGTCTCTGCCTGCGCATAGCAAGGTGCTTGAGGTGGGATGTGGTACAGGGAGGACGGCTTGTTACCTCGCCCGAAAGGGCTATCGGGTAACCGCGGTTGATCTGAATCGGCAGATGTTGGAGAAAGCGGTGCGACGCGCAAGACGGGAGCGCTTGGATATTCGTTTTATTCAGGCGGATGTAAAATCCTTACCTTTTCCGGATCATTATTTTGATGTGGTATTTGTAGAGTCCGTCACCATCTTTACCCAGTGGCGAAGTACCCTTGAGGAATATAAGCGAGTATTGAAGCCAGGTGGTCTATTCATTGATCGGGAGATGGTGTTATCCGGCAGGAAGACAGAAGTGATGAGCCGTAGGTTGAAACAATTTTATGGAATAAGGACCCTGGCAACCATGACTACATGGAAGAAACGTCTCAGACAGTGTGGATTTACTGAGGTCTTGGTCAAGGAACATTCTCGTTCTATGGGAAAATGGGGCGTGGATCATGATCCTCATCGAGAGATGGATATGAGCTTGTTTGAGGATGAGCAAGTGCAGCGTATGGGACGCACCAATGATCGTTTGCTTGCAAGATACGGAAAAAGACTGGGTTATGCGGTTTTTGAAGCAAAGTCATCAATGGATAGCGGTAATAAACAGAAAGAGTAGGAATACTTTTTGGCGGAGAGGGTAGTCCAATAACGAATGTGAAAAAAATAGGCTGATGAAGTCTGGTATTCAAAAAAGCAACCCACTCTAAGTGGATTGCTTTTTCTTTGTTCTTGGACGCTCAATCCAAACCAGTGAGCGATGAATATAGTCCACGCCAGATTTTGGATGAAAGCATTACAGCATATCGTTGTCGATAATGCGCCAGTGATGCTTCAGCAGAGCTTCCAGTTGCGGTTTATCCTTGGCTCGAAAAGCGCTTACGATTTGGCGATGTTCTTCATTTACCTCATTAAGTACACTGGAAAGCTTCGGCTTGTTGTCGCTGACATATGATTGGCGAATAAAGCTATTTTTTAACGTGTTTAACATCTCGATGACAGTGGCATTGCCGCAGCGCTGGATGTACAGGTTATGAAATTGATATTGATTCTTGCTGTAAGCAGCCAGATCGAGCTGGGTGATATCTTCATCCATCCGTGCAATAAGGGCCTCCATCTCCAGGAGCTCAGACGGTTTGAGCTGGTCCGCTGCGAGTGTAGCAGCAAGTGCTTCAAGCGCACCGATGGCCTGCGAGAACTCGAGTTTTTTGCCAGCATCAAATGGAGCCACGATAAATCCCCTGCGTGGGATATATTGCAGAAGATTGTCAGAAGTGAGCTGAAATAAGGCTTCCCGAGTAGGTGTACGGCTGATGTCCAACTTTTTGCAAATCTCCGCTTCATTAATCTTCTGATTGGGGAGCAATGTCCCGTCCTGAATTTTCTGTGCGATATAATCGTAAACGTGATCTTTCAAGGACCGGTATTTGGGTGCCTCCATACCGAATCCCCCCTTCTGTATATAGTGATGATTGGATGTGTGAGGGTGTGAGCCCTGTAATGGTGCGCCGTTCGGGAGTTTCAAGTTTTTATCATCTTAACACCGAGGGGGGAGTTGGGCAAGCAATCTTAATGATCTAAATCAATGTAAGTTTTATGTTAAATAAATTACGTATTATGGAATTAAAGTGTATAAATGTGTTAAATTCATTGCCATGAAATAGATTATTTGTTAGTATTACTTACATCAAAGTCCATATATTGCCTTGTGTATATTGTATACAAGTTATATGTCTTTATCATTCCAAAACAGAACAGGGGTATGTTGAGTGAAAAGAGTGCTTTTGCCAATGATGCTGTTGTTAATGGTGGTAATCATGTCAGCTTGTGGGCAGGAACAAACGACGGGGGCCGGGTCGGAACCTTCTCCATCCTCGGAGAGTGGTAGCGCAGAGAAGAAAGTTATCGTACTTGGCACCAGTGCAGACTACGCACCTTATGAATTTCACAAAAGCATTAATGGCAAGGACACTATTGTTGGTTTTGATATTGAGATTGCCAAGGCGATTGCTGCGGACATGGGAGCTGAGCTGAAGATTGAGGATATGGATTTTGATGGCTTGCTTATGGCGCTGAGCACGGACAAGGTCGATTTTGTTATATCGGGCTTAACACCTACAGTAGAGCGAAAGAAGAACGTTGATTTTACGGATATCTACTATTATGCAGAACAGGCTGTGCTCGTTAGAGCTGACGAAGGCGACTCGATAACCTCACTGGATGATTTGTCGGGTAAGCAGGTAGGTGTGCAGAAAAGCTCCATTCAGGAAGGCATTGCTCAGGATATTCAAGGAGCCAAACTTACTTCTCTTGCCAAAATTCCCGAATTGATTCTTGAATTGCAGACCGGGCGGGTAGATGCGCTTATTCTGGAGAAGCCGGTTGCGCAGCAGTATGTAAAGAACCAGGAGGGACTGGTTGTTGCAAATGTGAAGATTGAACAGGCAGAGGATGAAGGAGGATCGGCAATCGCCGTGAAAAAAGGCAACAAGGAGCTCGTTGATCAGATCAACAGTACGCTGGAGAAGCTCAAAACGGACGGAGATATCGAACGCTTCGTTGTTGAAGCGAATGAGATGTTAGGCGAATAAACCGGGCGAGTGAGGGATATACCGTGAATTTAGATTTCTCCTTTCTATCCGAACATTGGCAGGATTATGCGCGTAGCGCGTGGGTGACGTTGGAGCTTTCCTTCTTTGGGGTGTTATTTGGTACTTTGCTGGGGGTTATGGTGGCACTGCTGCGTATATCACGAGTGTGGCCTATCAAGTTCGCAGCATCCGCGTATATCGAACTCATTCGCGGTACGCCGATGTTGGTGCAAATTCTCATTATTCATTATGGTCTGACCGTAATTGGTGTGAACCTAACCGCATTTATGTCGGGGGTGGTCGCATTGACCATGAACAGCTCGGCATACATGGCAGAGGTGTTCAGGGCGGGGATTCAGGCAATTGATAAAGGACAGACTGAAGTTTCGCGTTCTCTTGGGATGTCCCATAGCATGACGCTTCGCTACATTATACTGCCGCAGGCCTTTCGAAACATGCTTCCGGCGATCGGTAATGAATTCATTATTATCATTAAAGATTCCTCGCTTGTTTCCATGATCGGGATTGCTGAGATTATATATACGGCTAGAGCCATTCAGGGGGTTACCTTCCAGCCGCTTGCCCCGCTCCTTGTTGCTGCTGCCCTCTATTTTGTAATTACATTTACGTTGGCCAACCTGCTCACCTGGCTGGAACGCAGACTTTCCGTATCCCGATAACGGAATACGGAAAGTCTGCGAATGAAGTGAAATTAGGTGATCGCGGAAAAAGTGAGCAGGAGTCGTAAATGGTCGTGGCGAAGCATACATTGATATTGTATTTTGTATACAATATAATCAAAGAGGGGTGCTGGGAGTATATGTCAGATTCGAAAATGTTAATGGATTGGTCGGAACGTTATGCTGCACCTAATTATCATCCGCTCCCGATCGTCATTGAGCAGGCAGAGGGAGTATGGGTCGAAGATCCCGAAGGTCGCCGTTATATGGATATGTTAAGTGCATATTCGGCATTAAATCATGGGCACAGACATCCGGTAATCATTCAGGCGCTGAAAGATCAGGCAGATCGGGTAACATTAACATCACGGGCATTTCACAGCAGTGCGGCATCACTTTTTTATCAGAAGCTCTCGCAATTTACAGGCAAACCCAAAATTCTGGCCATGAACACGGGAGCTGAAGCGGTTGAAACGGCCGTGAAAGCAGTACGAAGATGGGCATATCGCTGCAAGGGTGTACCGGAAAATCAAGCTGAAATTATCGTATGCTCCGGCAATTTTCATGGAAGAACACTGACGGTCACCTCTTTCTCATCTTCAGAAGAGTACAAAAAAGACTTTGGTCCGTTTACACCCGGATTCAAAATCATTCCTTATGGTGACATTGAAGCGCTTAAACTTGCGATTACACCGCACACGGCCGCTTTTCTTGTGGAACCCATTCAGGGGGAGGCCGGTATTGTCATTCCGCCAGAAGGATATCTTGCTGAAGCCTTTACGCTGTGCAAACAGCACCGGGTGTTGAATGTGGCGGATGAGATTCAGACCGGATTCGGACGAACGGGACGCCGTTTTGCCTCTGACTGGGAGGGGGTTGAGCCTGATATCTGGATTATGGGTAAAGCGCTAGGTGGGGGAGTGATACCCATCTCGGCTATTGCTGCAAATGCAGAAATACTGGATTTGTTTGAACCGGGTTCTCATGGCTCCACTTTCGGGGGGAACCCACTTGCCTGCGCAGTGGCTGTTGCGGCACTGGAAGTTCTGGAAAATGAGAAGCTTGCAGGGCGCTCGGAGCGTCTGGGGAATTATTTTATGAAACAGCTTCAGGGAATTCGCAGTTCAGCTGTGCGTGAGGTTCGAGGCAGAGGGTTGTTCATCGGTGTTGATCTGCATGTACCTGCACGCCCATATTGTGAGAAGTTAATGTCTGTTGGACTGCTCTGTAAAGAAACCCATGAAACAACGATCCGTTTTGCACCGCCACTGACCATTACGGAGACTGAGATCGACTGGGCGTTGGAGCGAATTGCTCAGGTGCTGGGTGACTGATAAACCTTTGATTCTTTGATTACTTCATATAAGCAGCGAAGGAGCTGGCCTACATGGGAAACAATGATATGGAATCTGCAGGAACGCTGAGTGCTTCTAATGAAACGAGCCAATTACATTTGCGTCATCATGACGTTGCCGTTATTAAGGTGCCTTTTGGATTAGGCGGGGCCCGAGGTGGTGCTGAGTTAGGTCCGGATGAACTCATTACCGCAGGATTGAAACGTGAAATTGCTAGCCTTGGGCTGAAAGTATCAAAAGAGATCCGTGTAGATTGTCCCTCAGAGTCTGTAGCTCCAATTGAACGCAATCGTGTGAAATATTTATCCGAGGTTAGACAGGTGAGCGAGCGAGTGTGCAATGAAGTGTCTGGCGCGATAGCGGAAGGGGCTTTTCCACTTGTTCTGGGTGGGGATCACAGTGTAGCTATAGGTTCTCTTGCCGGGTTGTCTGCGCATTATTCCAATCTGGGTGTGATCTGGTTTGATGCTCATGCGGATTTGAATACAGAAGAGCGTAGTCTGTCTGGAAATATGCATGGGATGAGTGTTGCTGCCGCTTTGGGGCATTCTGCATTTAACTTGTCACATATTCCGGGCGCGGGGCCGTTCCTTAATCCTTCCAACCTGGTCTATATTGGCTTGCGTGATTTGGATGTATATGAGAAGGAACAGATCCGAGCACTTGGCATCAAGAGCTTTACAATGCATGATATTGACCGGATGGGTATACAACAGGTTGTTGAACAGACGCTGGCTGTAGTCGGAGAAGGAACAGATGGTATTCATATTAGCTTTGATATGGATTGTCTTGATCCGCGTGAGGCTCCGGGTGTGGGTACGCCGGTACTAGGGGGGCTGAATTACCGTGAAGCTCATTTTGCACTGGAGCTGCTCGCTTCCACCAACCAAGTCACGTCTATGGATCTGGTGGAGGTTAACCCGCTGTTTGATCAGAACAGGCATACGGCCCGCCTTGGAGTAGAGCTGATTGCTTCATTGCTGGGTAAACGGATCTTATAACGATCGGATAGCTATTTCGTGTGGGGATGAATTCATGCTTATATAGAAGGTGATGTCGAATCATATAATGTAATGTTATATAAGAGCCAGGGTCTGACTCATCCATATGATCTTCGACTGAATGAAGATAGGTATGAATGACTTCCCTGGCTATAGATGTTGGATGCACCTCTAGACTCTTGAACGGATGGAGGGTTGAGGGCAAAGTGGGTTTTATAGAGTAAGAATGCCTGGGTAAACGTTGCTTTCTGGTACCTTAAGGAGTGTTGGGTATATATACGAGGGTCTCTACTATAGAAGAAAGAGATTGTAGATTATCTGATAGAGAATGTGCTTCTAAAGTTTTTTTGAAAATAAAGCTTGCATTCGAAAACTGTACATGGTATATTCTAATTCCGGCCAAGAAAACACAAGAAACATGGTGCGGCAAGCGAATGAAATAAGCTTCGAAAGAAACTTAAAAAAAGAGCTTGCAAAGTTGGTTAGGATGTGATAAGATATAAAAGTTGCTGAGGTGAACAACACACGGCAATGAAACAAGTTTGATCTTTGAAAACTGAACAACGAGTGAGTAAACATTCTGCTTGCAGAGTGAACGCGAAAGTTTGAGACAAGCCTTGGCTTGGATCGACTGGAGCATAAAATGAGATTTTTAATCTCGTCAGTTTCAAAATGAGCTTATCGCTCTTTTCAATACTTTATTGGAGAGTTTGATCCTGGCTCAGGACGAACGCTGGCGGCATGCCTAATACA
>NZ_FOCH01000002.1:0-883432 GCF_900110055.1 Paenibacillus sp. OK076 | reverse complement strand
CTACGCATCGTCGCCTTGGTGAGCCGTTACCCCACCAACTAGCTAATGCGCCGCAGGCCCATCCCCAAGTGACAGATTGCTCCGTCTTTCCAGTTTCCTTCAGGAGAAGAAAACAACTATTCGGTATTAGCTACCGTTTCCGGTAGTTGTCCCAAGCTTGAGGGCAGGTTGCCTACGTGTTACTCACCCGTCCGCCGCTAACCATCTGAGAAGCAAGCTTCTCATCAAGTCCGCTCGACTTGCATGTATTAGGCATGCCGCCAGCGTTCGTCCTGAGCCAGGATCAAACTCTCCAATAAAGTATTGAAAAGAGCGATAAGCTCATTTTGAAACTGACGATTCATTATGAATCAAAAGTTACTATCCATTTGTTCAGTTTTCAAGGAACTTGTTGTCCGTTCGTGTTAATGCTTGTCAACCGGACAGGAATCTTATCTTATCATGTTGACTAACTAACTGTCAACTCTTTTTTTCGTCAGCGTTCAAAGCGTTTCGACAATCATTCGTTTGAGGCGACAAGAAATAATATATCATGATCTAATTTATTTAGCAAGCACTTTTTAATAACCTTTATATAAATGATTTATAATCCACAACTCCCGCTAACTCAAGAGACTCTCAACTACATCATTCGACAGATTATATGAATGCAGAAGGATCAACTCTATTTACATAAAGATACTTCGGGTTACTGAATAAATGAATTCTATTTACTAAAAATAGATGAACACATCTACTTGTGAACAAATAGTATTTAGATAACCACTTAGAGGATACTTTTATATAAGAGGTGTTTCCCCTCCCCTTTTGATGCAAGTGATCCAAACGCTCTATAATAAGGTATATATAATATAGAATAAGGAATGAATATGATACTCCCTCAAGTAGTCACTGACACAATACTCAATAATACTAAATTCAGAACCCTCTCTCTAATCACAATAAGACTTCATTTATATCAAAGATGCTCTGATGAATAACCTATATGGGGTGAACGCAAATGCTGCAATGGCTGAAGAACATTCGAAAGGGTTATGGTAAAAAGCTCGTTTCCATTCATGCCTGGAATGCCTGGATTGTTGTCATCCTCGCGGTAACAGGCCTTATGTTGGTCGGTGGTTTCTGGCGCGAGTTACTTGGGATTGGACGCGTATGGTTAAAGTGGCTACATATTGTCGTCGGGCTAGCTATGCTGGCACCCGTGGTGTATTACTTACTTTTGGCCGGAAAGCATTGGAAACAACTTCGTAATCGGCCTTGGCAAAGAGCAAATACAATCGTTGTTCTTATACTGCTGGTAGGGTGGCTGTTATCAGGAATTGTGTTATGGCAGTTCAAGCTCGCTGGGCCGAGATTGTCGAATACCGCGCTTCTGGTTCATGATTTGCTGACATGGTTTGGCCTGCCTTATATTATCTACCACTCCATCACGCGAACGAAATGGTTAAAAGATCCTGCACGCCGTGCAGTAAAAGCAACGACAGTTGTAGCAGAGGGTAGAAATATGGTGCATCCAGCTGATGCTCCTGATGAAAATACGACGCCAGCTGCGTTAGTTTCCACCGAATCTATACGTACCATTAAGGAGAGTCCTGTCCATCAACCAGAGAAACCTCAACCCGTGTATACACGGCGGGCCTTTATTCGGTCTGCTGTAGGCGTGAGCCTAGCTGTGACTTTAGGGCCTACTTTTATATCATGGGTTGGACGAAACCTCAAACTAGACAACAGTATAGATAGCATGCTGGAGAACGATCCCAATCACATGGTGCCTTTGCCACAAGCACTGCCAGCTTCCTCACCGCCCGTCGGAGGCGGGGCTGAAGGACATTTTCGCGTATACACCGTAACACCGATACCTTCCTTTTCCAATGCAAACTGGTCATTCCGGATTGATGGGCTCGTTGAACGGGCGCAAGTATGGAACTGGGAGCAGTTTGTGAAGCTTGCACGTACCGTTCAGGTCAGTGACTTTCATTGCGTTACAGGCTGGTCTGTATATAAGAACACCTGGGAAGGCATATCTCTTAAGCAACTATTGAACCAAGCCGGCGTAAAACCCGAAGCGCACAGCGTTAAGTTCTACTCCGGCGATGGTGTATATACGGACGCCATTACGATGGATCAAGCTCAGATGGAGGATATTATGGTAGCTGTCATGCATGATGGTAAACCGATTCCAGCAGATCTGGGCGGTCCGGTACGATTGGTCATTCCCCAGATGTATGCCTATAAGTCCGTCAAGTGGCTGAATCGTATTGAACTGATTGACAGCGAACATATCGGATACTGGGAAGAACGAGGTTACGACAAGGATGCATGGCTTACTGGCGCTTCTCAGGCGCGTTCCTGATTGGAGTTACTGTCGATATACAGTTGAGTTTAAATAAATGTGCAAACCAAAGACCCCCGTTCCACTTATCGTGGTACAGGGGTCTTTAAGTTATCTATTACTTATTCGAGTTACGCTGCGATTTAATCAAAGCCTACTCCACATTCAGAATCTATCCTTCTTGATTCAAAAGACGTACAAGTTCGTCCTCATCCTCAATGGTAGGAATGCCGAGATCATGAGCTTTGGTCAGTTTAGAACCTGCCTTCTCTCCGGCTATAACGAGGTCTGTCTTTTTGGAGACACTGCCCGTTACCTTCGCTCCAAG
This sequence comes from Paenibacillus sp. OK076, assembly GCF_900110055.1. Classification (NCBI taxonomy): domain Bacteria; kingdom Bacillati; phylum Bacillota; class Bacilli; order Caryophanales; family Paenibacillaceae; genus Paenibacillus; species Paenibacillus sp. OK076. The sequence continues at coordinate 880,772 of NZ_FOCH01000002.1, read as the reverse complement.
TGCTTCTAGTCGTTGCGTCGCTTCTTCCCGCGTGAGTTGATGCAGCGTTCCGGTCAGCACGACCGTTTTGCCACTGAAGAAGGAATCTTCCACAATCGCTGCTGGTGCCTCAGGTGCCTGGGCTTTCACACCCAAATTCAGCATCTTCTCGATAGCTGCCTGTGTAAACGGGTCTGCAAAGAAAGTCACGATGCTCTCAGCTACAATGCCGCCTACGTCCGGAAGTTCAACGAGCTCCTCTGCCGTTGCATTCATAATGGCATGCAGGTCGCGATAATGGTCAGCCAGCATACGTGTAGTTGATTTACCTGTGTTCGGAATACCCAGTGAGTATAGGAACGAAGCGAGGTCACGATCCTTGCTCTGCTCTAGGGCAGCAATAAGGTTGTTTGCTTTCTTCTCACCAAACCGCTCCAGCTTCACCAAATCATCGAATTGCAATGTATACAGGTCAGCGGGCTCACGCACATTCAATTCATCGTACAGTTGAATCGCCGTTTTCTCGCTGAATGTCTCAATGTCCATTGCATCACGGGAAGCAAAATGAGAAATCCGGGCCACCGTCTGCGGTTTGCACGCCAGCTTGTTGTTACAGAACAAATGCGCTCCACGCTGTTCCAGCGGGAATCCACATGCCGGACATTGCTCAGGGAATACAATCTCCTCGCCGTCACTCTCTTCAGTCACTTTACCCAGGATTTCAGGAATGACATCATTGGAACGACGGATAAAGACACGTGTACCCAAGGCAAATTTCAGATTTTTCCGCTCAATGTCACCTACGTTATTCAACGTGCAGTTCTGTACCGTTACCCCAGCTAACTCAACCGGTTCAACTCGAGCAAGTGGTGTCACTTTACCGGTACGGCCCACATTCCAGACAACAGAGTTCAGAACGGTCGTGGTCTCTTCCGCCTCAAACTTGTAAGCTACCGCCCAACGAGGGAATTTATCGGTGTAACCCAGTACCTCACGGGTGCGCATGTCTGTGATTTTGATAACAGCTCCATCAATCAGGTAGTCCAGTTGACCACGGCTCTCCTGTATCGCAGCCAATTGCTCCATCACATCATCAAACTCATGGAAATACGTAATGGATGGATTGACTTTGAATCGATTCTCACGGAGAAAGTCCATCATCTCCTGATGGTTGGCAAACTGAATATCATCCGAATAACCTACATTATAGAAATAGGCGTTCAACCGCCGCTCAGCGGTAGTCTTCGGATTCAGGTTGCGCAGTGCTCCTGCTGCGGCATTCCGGGCATTTTTAAGCGGCTCTGCTGCTGTTTCATTATAACGATTCAATACAGACAGGTTCATGATGCCTTCACCCTGGACTTCAATCGTGCCGCCTGTATAAGGTATTTTGAGGGGAACCGACTTAATCGTTCTAACCTGAGCCAAAATGCCCTCGCCTACGGTTCCGTTTCCACGCGTAGAGGCTTGAACCAACTCACCGTTTGTGTACGTTAGATTCAGGGTCAAACCGTCAAACTTCAGTTCAATCACATAGCCAGGTTCGGGCAACGGATTGTCCGGATTTTTGGTGTTGTAGTCATTGACCAGCTTGAGCACGCGAGTATTCCAGCTTCGCAGCTGCTCTATATTCTGGGCTTTGTCCAAGCTCCACAATGAGGATAAATGTCGATGCGGTGTAAACCCTTTGAGCAGTTCACCACCCACACGCTGTGTCGGAGAATCAGGCAAAACCATACCACTCTCCTGTTCCAGCGTAACCAGTTCGTCGTACAGAAGATCATACTCCTTATCACTGATCTGCGGCTGATCCATCGTGTAGTACTGATAATTATGCTGGTTCAGCTCGGTAACGAGTTGCTCCATCCGGTGCATCGGGTCCATACAGGGCCATCCCTCCGTTATTATAATTTGGATCTATGTAGAACGAACGTTAGAGCAATCTCTACGTTCGTTCATGAATATCTATTCCACTTTGGTGATTGGGGCAAAGCCTGCAAGCAGACGTTTTAGGCCAACCGGGGCCGGGAATGCGATCTGAAGCTCTGTGTCATTACCCGAGCCTTTCACCCCAACAATGGTACCTGTTCCCCATTTTCCGTGTTGTACTTTATCTCCTGCTTTGAAACCATCAGAACCAGCTCCGGCAGCAACCGGTTTAGATGCCGACGACGGGGCAGGCGTGCTGGATGTGCTGGACGACGTACTCATGGTAACCCGTGAGGAAGTAACTGACGAAGCGGAAGAACCGCTTTGGCTCTGACGATCAAACAGCTTGCTTGCTCCGCCACCAAAATTGCTCCCTCCACTTGCACCAAGTCCACGGCCACCATATGATCCACCTGCGCTGCTACCACGACGATAGCGGTCACGAGCGATGGAGGTATCTTCTTTGAGCTCATCCGGAATTTCATCCAGGAAGCGTGAAGGCGGGTTCGCCGTTGTGCGTCCGAACAAGGTCCGCATTTGTGCGCAAGACAGGAAGAGTTGTTCTTCCGCACGCGTAATGCCCACATAAGCCAGTCTGCGTTCTTCCTCCAGCTCCTCGTTATCCATAAAGGCCCGGCTGTGCGGGAAAACTCCCTCCTCCATACCAACGATAAAGACGACAGGGAATTCCAGACCTTTGGCACTGTGCATCGTCATCAGAGTAACCGCGTCACTCTGATCCTCTTCATCATCGTTCATGCTGTCGATATCCGCAATCAGTGCGAGATCGGTGAGGAACGAAACAAGTGTTTTGTCTTCATTATTTTTCTCAAATTCCATGGTAACGGACAGAAACTCATCAATGTTCTCGAGCCGTGCACGGGATTCAAGTGTGTTTTCATTTTGCATCTCAAGTCGGTACTGGCTCATCTCGAGAATCTTCTCGGTCAATTCGGTCACAGACAAGTATTCTACCATCTGATGCAGCGCGGCGATCATGTCATAGAACTCCACCAGCGCATTCCGCGTTCGACCGGCAAAACCGAGATCGTCCACGACCTGAAGCACACGGTATATTGAAATCCCTCGTTCTCCTGCTGCAGCTGCCAGCTTCGCTACCGTTGTATCACCAATGCTGCGTTTCGGTACATTAATAATCCGGGTAAGGCTGATGTCATCATCAGGGTTGGAAAGCAGGCGCAGATACGCCAAAATGTCCTTGATCTCTTTACGATCATAGAACTTGATGCCGCCAACGATCTGATACGGAATATCAGACTTGATCAGAATTTCCTCTATAACCCGGGACTGGGCATTGGTACGGTACAAAATAGCATGGTTCTGATAGGATTTGCCGTTCTTCACATTTTTACTAATCTCGGACGTTACAAAATACCCCTCATCATGTTCGGAATCCGCACGGTACACCTTGATCTTTGAGCCACCCTCTTTGTCCGTCCACAGTTTCTTCGGTTTGCGCCCAGTATTCAGGCCGATTACCTCGTTTGCTGCATTCAGGATATTCGAAGTGGAACGATAGTTCTGCTCGAGCAAAATCGTATTGGCTTCAGGGTAGTCTTTCTCAAAATTCAGGATGTTGCTAATATCCGCTCCACGCCAGCGATAGATGGATTGGTCACTATCCCCTACGACGCAGATGCGGTGATGACTATCAGCGAGCATACGGCACAGCATGTACTGCGCACGGTTGGTATCCTGGTACTCATCCACGTGAATGTACTGGAATTTCTTTTGGTAAAAGTCGAGAACTTCCGGTACCTCTTTGAAAAGTTGAATAGTTGCCATGATGAGATCGTCAAAGTCAAGCGAGTTGTTAGCACGGAGCCGTTTCTGGTACATCTTATACACTTTCGCCACAATGCCTTCAAAATAGTCAGCAGCCTGCTTCTCATATTGCTCCGGACTGATCAATTCATTCTTCGCGGTGCTCATCATCGATTGAACAGCTTTTGGTTCAAATTTCTTGGTGTCGATGTTTTGGTCTTTCATACAACTACGAATGACAGATAATTGGTCAGATGAATCCAAAATGCTGAAATTGGAGGTGAAGCCGATGCGTTCAATGTCACGGCGCAGAATACGCACGCACATGGAGTGGAACGTTGATACCCAGATGTCACGACCCTGAGAGCCGCCAACCAGTTGGGATACCCGGTCTTGCATCTCGCGTGCTGCTTTGTTCGTAAACGTAATAGCCAAAATGCCCCACGGGGGTGCTTTCCGTGTTGCAATAAGATAAGCAATCCGGTGTGTGAGCACCCGCGTCTTGCCACTGCCGGCTCCAGCCATAATCAATAGCGGTCCATCCGTCGCCTCGACGGCTTGCCGTTGAGGGGTGTTAAGCCGTGCAACGGCATCATGTATATTTACAGGTTGCATGCATGCATGCTCCTTTCGTTGGTTAATCGGTTAAGCAAAATCAGAAGGTTACACTTGTCACTCCGATGGCAGTACCATCTTCCGATCGTTGTTATCCCCAGATTTTTTGATCCCCTTCTTCAAAGGGAAAATCCGGTGATAAACACGACCACTTCGTTTCTTCAGATTGGTTCTGCCCTCTCCGTTATTGTGTAAACGTAATTGTGCTTAATATAACTTTTTAATTAGTAAGGTCAAAGTTCTATTTTAACAGATCAAGAGGGGAAATTGGGGGAATGGTAAACTCAACCGATTAAACAGATTGTTTCACAGCTTGGACCGTCTCCAGCGCCTTGTTCAAATCACTGTAAACAATGTTGCCAACCACTACGGTGTCTGCGACCTGTGCGGCTTGTCCAGCTTTCTCCGGACTATCAATCCCGCCGCCATAGATGAGATGCGCCTTGGTGAGTTGTCTGTGTGTCTCTCCAACCAGCTCCATATCTCCAAACGTTCCGCTGTACTCCATATATACGATAGGCAGGTTCAGCAGACGTTCCGCAGCCTGGGCGTAAGCAACTGCAGCATCCGTCGTTAATTCCGTATCCGCTCCGGTCATTCGGGCAACAGTGGATTCGGCATTGAGGACAATATAGCCTTCTGCAATAAGCAAATCCCATGGAATCAGATATCCGTAACGCTCGATGGCTTGCTGGTGCTGTCCGATCATCCATTTGCTATCCGTTGCATTCAGCACCATCGGAATCAGATATCCGTCAAAACCAGGCACAACTGCCTCCAGCTCGGATACTTCAAGCACGCAGGGCAGCTCGTAGCGACGTACTCTGGACATCAGGTCCACCGTGTTGTCATAGGTAATTCCCGAAGACCCGCCAACAATAATGGCATCGGTTCCCGACATGCAGATCAGGTCGAGTGCTTCATCCGTTATTTCCCGGTCCGGGTCTAGCTTAAATACATGTCTCCACTGCTTAATCATGTCTATCAACGAACATTCCTCCAGAGGTTCTTCTGCATCCTAAAAAGCTTGTAAACTAAGTCTAAGTCAGCAGGCAGTGAGTGTCAATGTTCGTATAAAAAGGGGAACAAAAAAACACAGACTTTTCCCTGGAATTGCAGGAGAAGCCTGTAATTTTAGATGGCAGGGGTGTAATGCAACAAAATTTAAGTCAGCGCCTGGTGTTACTACGAACACGAACATGCATATCTTAGGTGGGGTTAAACAGTCTCAAGTAGGAGCAACTGCATGATTTGAAGCACTATTTAATACTTAAGGCTTCCAGGCAAAACGTGTGTTCATCTCATCCAGTTCCTGCTCGGTTAATACATCCGAATACACGCCGTACACGCCCCATTTCTCATAGTTCGCTACCTGGTCGGTGTCATTAATGGTATGCACGTAGGTGACGGCTCCTGCCTGCTTCAGCTTGGCAACAAAATTCTGGTTTACTTTATATTCCGGCATGGTTACGGCATCGATGTCATTCTTTTGTACAAAATCAACCACCTGAGCTTCAGTATCCTGCGTAGCGTAAAGAGTATAGATAATAGAAGGAAACGCGTAGATTTCTTTCACGGTTTCGAGCATCGGCTCGTTATAGATCTGAACTACAACCCGATTAAGGATTGAAGGGTCATGTTTCTTGGCTGCGTCCACGAGTGATTTTAGCACCTGCTGAATATCCTCGTCCTTCTGTTCTTTGGTATCAGTCACGATATACATATCCGGGTACTTGGCCAGTACATCCATAATGCCTTCGGCATCCATCGGTTGGTACATGCCCAGAATGGGCGTATTCATAAATTCATCATGTGTCAATGCTCCAGCCTGTTTGTCTTCGGGTAACTCCTCGTCCTGTCCCAGCATTTTGCTCATGTTGGCGGTCCATTCATGTCTGGCTACTGCTTTGCGGTCCGAGGTCAGCATAAAGTCAATCTCAAACACCCGTGTACCCTTCTCATAGTTGGCAATCATCGCCTCATAGGCGTTGGTGTAAGGCTGCTCACGGATACTGCCCATCGCATGAGCAATCAGTCGATAGGCCGTAAACCCATCATGCTGCTCCTCACTTTGACTGTCATAGGCAAAAAAGAGTGTGCCCACGGTTACGATGAGTAGTATAATGACGGCGGCAATTCGTTTCATATGGCGTTCACATCCTTAGTAAGGTGTAGGGAAGAAAGAAAGTATGATAATTATGATATGACGAAGCATGTGCGGTATTTCCTTTTTGATAGCTAACTACCCTGATTGGAGAGGTGTAAAACAAAAAGCCGCCCGAAGGCGGCTGTTAAATCTAGGGGTGCAGTATTTCGGATGGATAAGAAGCAGCATCTATTCGGCTTGTTGTATACTCAATTCATTCAGAAATGCGATCAAAGCTTCACGCCAAGCTCTCATGGGTGGCAGACCGTTTGTACGAATAGCGAGATGATCCATTACGGAATATTGAGGTCGAGGAGCAGGACGTGGGAATTGTCCGGTGGTGCACGGCTCGAGAACAGCATTCTGTTTGAATCTGGATTGCTTGGATGCTTCTTCTGCAATCGCCTGTGCAAATTCATACCAGGTGCATGTTCCAGAATTAGAGGCATGGTAGATACCATATTTCTCAGTTAATGAAAGGTTACTCACGAGTCTGGCTAAATCCACAGTATATGTGGGCGACCCTTGTTGATCATGAACCACCTGCAGTCGGGGACGCTTCTCCAGAAGTTCCAGCATGGTTTTGACAAAATTACTGCCGCGTACTCCAAACACCCAGGATGTTCGTATAATAAACCATCGCGTGCAGAGACTCTCGACCAATCTCTCTCCGGCAAGCTTTGACTTGCCATACACGGTCTGCGGGTTCGTCAAATCAAATTCCTGATAAGGTCTCGTTGCGGTGCCATCAAATACGTAATCGGTACTAATATAGATCAGTTTGGCTTTCACTTTCTCTGCAGCAACGGCTATATTTCTAGTGCCTGTTACATTGACTGTGTACGCCATATCCTCATCTGACTCGGCCTTATCAACGGCTGTATAGGCAGCACAATGAACGATGATGTGAGGCTGAAAAGCGTTAATGGTATCTCTGCATTGCTGTTGGTCTGTAATGTCCAATTGATCCCTGTCACAGGCCATGACATCATGACCACCTGCTTGAAAGGTCTTTACAACGTCGTATCCGAGCTGTCCCGCAGCCCCTGTAACCATCACTCTATACTTCATTCTGCAGGATCACCCATTCTATTACCATACTGAAGCTTTACATAATCTTGATACGTACCCGATTGAATTCGTGTCCACCATTCCTGATGGTTCAGATACCACTGGATGGTTTCCTTGATCCCTGTCTCAAAATTGTGCACGGGCTTCCAGCCAAGTTCGGTATGCAATTTGGTCGGGTCAATCCCATAACGTCGGTCGTGGCCCAGTCGATCCTTTACATATTGAATCAAACTTGCAGGTTTGCCTAGTTGTTCTAGAATCTTTTCAACAATATATATATTAGTACGTTCATTATTTCCCCCGATGTTATATACCTCTCCAATCTTGCCATTATGAATGACCAGATCGATAGCACTACAGTGATCTTCTACATAGAGCCAATCACGAATATTAAGCCCATCCCCATAGACAGGAATAGCCTCATCATTTAATGCACGAGATATAATAAGCGGTATAAGCTTCTCTGGAAATTGGAAAGGTCCATAATTGTTCGAACAACGTGTAATGTTTACAGGCAAACCAAAGGTTTCATGATACGCTCTTACAAGCAAATCCCCACCCGCTTTACTGGCAGAGTAAGGACTGTTCGGCATTAGAGGCGTCTCTTCTGTAAACAAACCTGTTGGACCAAGCGAGCCATATACTTCATCCGTAGACACCTGAACATATTTGGTAACCTGATATTTTTTCGCGGCATCCAGCAACACCTGAGTTCCAAGTACATTGGTGCGCACAAAAATATCCGGGGACAGAATGCTGCGATCCACATGAGACTCAGCCGCAAAATTGACGATTACATCGATCCCTTGGGAGATAATTTGTTCCATCTGTTGTACGTCAGTGATATCCGCTCGGATAAACGTATATTGAGAATTCGATTCTACCGATTGCAAATTCTCAAGGTTGCCCGCATACGTTAAGGAATCCACGTTAACAATTTCATAATCAGGATGTTCACGAAGCATATACATCACAAAGTTGCTGCCAATAAATCCAGCCCCTCCAGTAACGAGCAGTTTCATGTTATCTCTCTCCTTCTGCCCCCAGATACTGTACGATCCGAGAAGCTTGTTTTAGTTACCCAAAATTCAGTTCCGCTCCTTGAAGTAAAGGATGCTTCTGATCTTTCTCGGAGAGAATGGGATCCGACACAGGCCAATCAATTCCGAGCGCTGGATCGTTCCACAAAATACCCCTGTCATGTTCAGGCGAATAGTATGCATCCACCTTGTATGTCACCTGTGTATGTGGCACCAGTGTACAGAATCCATGAGCGAAACCTTGAGGGACAAGCAACTGCCGCTGATTATACTCACTGAGAATGACACTTTTCCACTGTCCGAAGGTTGGTGAAGTGGTACGAATATCTACAATAACATCATAAATGGCTCCAGATATAACTCTGACCAACTTGGTCTGTGCTCTGGGCTGAAGCTGGTAATGAAGTCCACGAAGAACTCCAGCTTCTGCGGACAGGGATTGATTGTCCTGAACGAATACATGATGTATACCATTTTCATACAGAACACGTTCATTATAACTTTCCATGAAATATCCCCGATGATCGCCATAAACCTTAGGTTCCAATATAGCTGCGCCATCCATAAACAGCGGAATCACCTTCATGTTATCCCTCCGTTATTGCTATTAACAGCATTTCTTCATATTAATCTATGTATATGTAAGGCGTCGGGCAAGTGATCGTTCATTGGCCTGGTTAAATCATGATATTTCAATACTGTTCCATAAAAGAATAAAAACCCAGCCGGTGTCTAACTTTCGGCTGGGTTTAATCATAGCTATTTCTCTATTTGTTCTGTACTATCTGCTCCAAATACTTCAACAAATCCTCCCGCAAATCCGGGCGCTGAAGTGCATAATGAATCGTGGTTTCAATAAAACCAAGTTTCTCCCCAACATCATGACGTAGGCCATCAAAGTGATAGGCAAGAATCTGTCGTTGGTCATTCAGACGGGACAAGGCATCCGTTAATTGGATTTCTCCACCCACGCCAGCAGACTGCTGACCTAGGATATCGAAGATATCTGGCGTCAGAATATAACGTCCCATAATCGCCAGATTGGAAGGTGATTCATCCGTCTTCGGTTTCTCGATCAAACGACGCGCGCGGTACACACGATCTTCGGTGCGAGAGAGCAATTCCCCATCCACAATGCCGTAACGTGACACTTCGCTCCAATCAACAGGCTGTACACCTACGATCGGAGATTGCAATTCATCATAGACTTCGATCATTTGCTGAAGACAGGGATGATTGGACTCCACAATGTCATCTCCTAGCAAGACAGCAAATGGTTCATTTCCGATAAACTTGCGGGCACACCAGATGGCGTGTCCAAGACCTTTCGGTTCCTTTTGACGGATATAATGGATGTCTGCCATCTCGGAGGGTTTGCGAACTTCATTCAGCAGATCCCATTTCTGTTTACCAGCCAGGTTCTGTTCCAGTTCGAATGAATAGTCAAAATGATCCTCGATGGCCCGTTTACCTTTACCTGTCACGATAATGATATCCTCAATGCCTGAAGCCACAGCTTCTTCAATAATGTACTGAATCGTCGGCTTATCGACGATGGGCAGCATTTCCTTGGGCATCGCCTTCGTGGCAGGCAGAAACCGGGTACCGAGCCCGGCTGCTGGAATAATTGCTTTACGGATGCGCATGCTGAGCCCCACTCCTTTTTTTTGCTAGAGTCATATTTAAATATATTAAATGATGGCAAACTCCAATGTGATTGGACTTCATTATACCATCAGCAGTTCCCGGATATCCTGCTCGGATAAGGTAGTCGATCCTCGATCTCCGGGTTCAATGACTTCGGCAATCAAATCTTTTTTGCGCTGCTGCAGTTCCAGAATCTTCTCCTCAATTGTACCTTCCGTAACGAGGCGGATAACCTGTACGACTTGTTTCTGTCCCATACGATGGGCACGTCCAATGGCCTGTTCTTCAACTGCGGGGTTCCACCACAAATCATATAAAATAACCGTATCTGCACCCGTTAAATTCAATCCGGTACCGCCAGCCTTCAACGAGATCAGGAACAGTTCGGCTTCGCCCTCATTGAATCTGCGGCACATTTCTACCCGACTCTGGGCAGGTGTCTGACCATCTAGGTAGAACAAATCTCTCCCCTGTGCAGCGAGCGTCTGTCGAATCAGATTCAGCATGCTAGCGAACTGGGAGAAGATGAGAATTCGCTTGCCAGCAGCCAGACAATCCTGCACCGTCTCCAGCAGCTGTTCCATTTTCCCGGAATCCCCTTGATACCCCTCCACAAAGAGAGCCGGATGACAGCACAACTGGCGCAGGCGTGTAATACCAGCCAGAATTTTAATGCGGTTCTTCTGAAAACCGTTCTCTTCCATATCCTTTGATGTCTCATCCTGAAGCTGTGACAGGTACGCGGCATACAGTTTCTTCTGTTCGTCCTTCAGCTCGGAGCGTTGTACGGTTTCAATACGATCCGGCAATTCCTCCAGCACATCTTTCTTCAGACGGCGGAGAATAAACGGACGGACCATTCGCGCGATCCGTTCAGGAGGCAGATCCCGGAATCTGCGATAACTTGGAAACAAACCCGGGAAGACGGCTTCAAAGATTGACCACAACTCATCCAATGAGTTTTCCACGGGTGTTCCTGTAAGAGCAAAGCGACGTGGTGCCTGAATCTGTTTAACAGCCTGAGCCGTCTGGGAAGAAGCATTCTTGATCGCCTGGGCTTCATCCAAAATAAGCGTATGAAACGTTCTTCCGAGATATGTGTCCAGATCGCGGCGCAATAGCGGGTAGGACGTCACAATGACATCTGCATCATCCATACCTTCGAGCATACTGGCTCGTTCGTCTTTGTGCCCAGCTGCAATCAGCACTCGCAAATGCGGCGCAAATCGGGCAAATTCATTCGCCCAGTTGTACGTTAATGAAGCTGGTGCAACGACGAGTACCGGGGGATGAGCAGTTTGTTGGTCTAACATTCCGGCCTGCACTTCATCTGGGATGTTACTCTCGAAAGTTCCCTCATCGACAGTGTGACTAGCATCACCTGGATTGCTAATGTGCAGTTTCGGCTTTTCTTTCAGTTCTGCCGCGATATAGGCGATACTTTGCAGCGTTTTACCAAGTCCCATATCATCTGCCAGAATGCCGCCAAATCGGTAAAATGCGAGTGTACGCAGCCACTGGTATCCACTCGCCTGATAATCACGCAGCACAGGAGCAAGCGTATCCGGCAGTGCAAAATCCATCCGCTCGGGATCACGAAGATCATCCAGGAAACGTTTCAGGGAACCTCCCCACTTCACATGGCCCGAAACCTCGTCCCGGCCAGGAAGCTGCAACGCTCGAACTGCCGGCATCCGAATATGACTGCCCTTGATATCGCCCGACGCAAGTCCAAGCGAGTCCGCCATGTGTGCGAAGCTGTCCGCTCCTTCATTTTCGAGAGAGACAAACACACCGCTGCGCAAGCGGAAATACGGTTTCTTTTCTACAATGCTGCGCATAATTTCCTGAAGCTCCAGCTCATCTACACCTTCCATCTCGAATGAGATCTCCAGCCAGTCCAAGCCTTTGCCCAGATCTGCACGAACTTTGGGCGGTGTCGGATAGGATTGCACCATGGCCTTCACCGTATTCGGAATATAGATATCTACCTGCTTCTCAAGCTCTGGAAGCAGATGGTACATCACATCGTATACCGCATCTTCTCGTTCACTTGCCCATACACTGCCATCCCGTTCCAGGAAAGAGCGATCTAGTCGGTCGATCAGGTTACGCTCCGCATGACGGTCACGTACCAAAATCACCTTTTTCTCTTCCTCATCGATCAAATATTCGGCCAGCGGATTAATCACCATTACACCATAATCAAACTCCAGACGCGCAGTAATCCGTTCTCGGTAGAAATCGATATACAACTTTGGCGCAAGCTCCGGTTCTGCGATTCGTTCTCTCACCTGGGAGTCGATGGACAGATGTCCAAGTGTACGTAGTTCCGGCACTACATGCTGCACAAATTCATCCACCTGCTGAGCTGAAATATCGATACTTTCCTTGATTCCATAAGAAGTGAGCGCTCTGCTCAAATCCTCCAGACTTCGCATCTGCATCGGCTCCAACATATGCAATTGCCCTTCCACTACGGCAGCATCATAGGCTGGAAGAAGAATCAACTCACGCAATCCGGAGATCTCCAGCTGATATCCTTCATTAGTCCCCTGTGCAATACGGTAAAATAATGGCAGTGCCCCCTCGCCCAAAGTGAGCGGTCCATTCGCTAACCCTGTTCCCTCCATCCGGCTATCTGCCTGAAGCAGCAAATCCAATAGAGGCTTCCAGACCAGAGGAGCAATCAATATATCTCTTCCGTCTGAAGCACCCAAGTAACCGGAGATGGATTCGCGGTAAGCCTCCTCACTCTGCCTCATCCGGATAAGCATAGACAGGATGGCCTGATCCTGGGGACTAAAATAATGCATTGAAGGGTCATAGAAAAATAGCTTGGTAAACGACATTGGCTCACCATTCTCAATGCAATTCAGGAATTGCTTCACTTTCTGAACGACATACAGGCGTTTATTTCCGACCTTCAGTTCGAGTGCGAGCTTGGCTCCGCCTTTGTGAACTTGCACAAGCTTGCATATAAATTGGAGCTGCAGCTCCTCCCGCAATGAAGACCGGGTTACAGGCGCAGTGTATTTACGATCATTTGATTGCAGGGGGCTGCGTTCTTTGGCAAACATGGAAAGAATCTGATCGGCTGTGCGGTACGAAGGTTTATCTGCTGATCTGCCCCATCCAGGAGCAGAGCTTGGACGACCTGCTTGAGCGAAATGCACAGACGGACGATCCCTATCCGCATGGTCATCAAGCTTGGAATCGGAAGGCAATGGCTCGGCTGCAAAGGCCTGAGCAGATGAAGTTGAATGAGATCCCACATTCATTACTGAGTCGGTATTTGAAATGGAGTTTGGACGCTCCCACTCCTTCTCCTCCACCAGCGTTCCTACTCTGGAAGCGGAGCCACGATCAGGTTTAGACACCAGCTTCGACGATGTTTGAGAGCCCGTGTCACGCTGTTCTCCCCATTCATGGATCGCCAGCAAAACGGCAGCCACATGTTTGCAATAGTCATAATATCTCCCATCGCCCGGACAGCTGCATCCGGCAACCACCTCACCTGCATCATCCAGATCAACCGTTACTTTGTATCGTTCTGTACCTCGAACCACAGCTTCGTAATGGCGTTCATCGTGACTGGCGAACAGGTTGGTCACCCTGCCAGATTGGTTATACGCTTCTCCCCGTTTGAATGCCGTGACCCCGCACAGCAATTTGATATCCATCATCGTGAATGGCGCCACGGTTCTTCGCCTCCTATATTACTCTGACAAACAAGATACCACATACGAATTTAGTATCGGTATAATTCAAGTCTCTTTTATAGAAAAAACCCCAAGAGCTCCGTAAAGCAGAGATTGGGGTTGCTTCAAACTTTCATGCCTGTTGCGTTGCTGATTGTTCCAGTTTCGATCTATTATTTCACCAGTTGACCACGCGTTACGCCAAGCTGGTTTGTTGCTTTCAGTGTTTTCCAAACTTGTGTACCACTGATCTCGCCACGCAGAGCACGGTTGTACAGATCAATAACCTCGCGCACTTGCTCTGGAGTTTCCTCCAGGAATTCCACACGGTAACGGGATACACCCAGATCCATGAAGTTGGTCAGGTATTCAGCACCAGATTGTTCCACTGCATTATACACGGTATTACGGCAGCCTTCGTCCACACGTACCGGGTGGGACATACCGATCCGGTCTTGCAAGGAAGCCCGGTGATCTTCACATGGACGTCCACAGTTCGTATAGTCCGTTCCTTCACTCATAAACGTACAGTACACACAGTGCTCGGTATGGAACATCGGCAGATGCTGATGAATAACGACTTCCGTCTGACTTGTACGGGAGTGTCCCAGCAAATCAACCATTTGCTGAATGTTCAGGTCATAAGAAGGTGTAATCCAGTCACAACCTGCTTCCAGGAACAGTTCCACTGCTTTGTGATTGGCAATGTTCAGCGAGAAGTCACCGATCAATTCAGGGTGCTTCGCATCCGGATTCTCCATCCGATGGCGCAAGTAGAAGTACAATGCACCCGTATTACGTACGAGCACAGCATCCGGCTGCAAACGCAGGATGTTGTTGTGATACCCGTTCTCGCCAGGCATATGAATGCGTGGTGTTGCCAACGCAATCTTGCGGCCTGCGGCACGAACAGCTTCCACTGCTGCCGGGAACTGCTTGATAAACTCGAAGTCGGCATAGATCATGCCGACACCCGCTTCCAGCGCTGCCTCCACTTGTGGCAGGCTGCGGCAGAGCGCGGTCAGCTCCGCATGACCGCGAGCAACTGGCGCTGCCGGTTTAACCGCATCGCCGTAGACTTCCACCGCCCGTTTCACGTAGACGGGCGGTTTAGGGCGCTCGCCCGCGAGTTGTTCCACCGCCTGACGGCGAATGTTATTCAACTCGCGCATCGGGATGATGACGTCACCGTGCAGGTTGACGTCCAATTCTTCCAGCTGGAACACAGTGCCGCCCAGACGTCCGAATTGCTCTTCGAGCAGTTCGTGCGTCATTGGACGCTTCTGGGCAATATCCAGTTCCATCTCGGAATTCACACGGACTGTCGTGCCCTTCTGCACGTCCGTCCACCATGTGCTAAGCGGCTGCCCTGGGCTGCCGATAACTTTTACGTGTACCGGGAAGATACGATAAGGCTTCTCGGTTTCAAAGCTCTGACGCAGACGTTTGTCCAGCGCCGGATCATTCGTTTTCCATACTTTGTCGCCAACTTTCACGCGGCGCAGGTCGACGTCACTACGGCCTGGTACAACGTCCACGATCCAGCCTTCCTCGGCTTCGCCTTCAAGCTTCACGCCTTTGCGACGTACATCGTAGACACGTCCGCCCTCTTCCTTCTTCGTCGGATCTCCGGCATCAAATACGATTCCGTCTCCACGTTTCACTGGTGCATCGAGCTTCAGGACGACACCATCACGCAATACCTGGTCTACACGACCCAAATAGACGCCACGGCTTTTCGGGAACGTACCGTCAACGAGTTGTTTATTGTTCGTTCCGTCCAGGAAACCGTGTGTGAATCCACGAGAGAAGCTCTGCTGCAATTCACGAACTTCTTCCTTACTTGGAGGAGTGTTATCTCCATCAAAGTAACGGTCGATCGCTTTGCGGTATTTACTAACCACGTTGGCCACGTATTCCGGCGTTTTGAGACGTCCTTCGATTTTGAAGGAAGTTACGCCCGCTTCGATCAGTTCCGGCATCAAGTCAATTGCAGCCAAATCCTTCGGAGACAGCAGATACGCCACATCGCCCATCGGTTTATGCTCGCCATCCACCATCAGGTCGTACGGCAGACGGCAAGCCTGTGCACATTCCCCACGGTTGGCGGAACGTCCGCCCCACATTTCAGAAGTCAGACATTGCCCAGAATAAGACACACACAATGCACCGTGGACAAAGACTTCCATCGGCAACTTCGCCTGTTCTCCGATCTTCTGGATCTGCTTGAGGTTGTTCTCCCGTCCAAGCACGACACGTTCCATATCAAACGGCTTCGTAAACTCTACCGCTTCCGGTGACGTAATCGTCATTTGGGTGGAACCGTGAATCGGGAAATCCGGTGAGATCTCGCGAATCATTTTGACCAGACCCAAATCCTGTACAATCACGGCGTCCACACCTGCATCGACACAAGCGTCAATCAGTTCTTTGGCATCCGTCAATTCATTTTCAAAAATCAATATATTAAAGGTCAAAAAACCTTTTACGCCATAACTGTGCAAAAACGCCATAATCTCCGGCAGCTCGTCCATGCGGAAATTGTTCGCCCGTGCCCGTGCATTAAATTTTTCGACTCCGAAGAAAATCGCATCCGCGCCGTTGGCTACCGCCGAACGCATACAATCCCAGTCACCTGCGGGTGCCAGAAGCTCAACGTCTTCTCTTCGTATTGTTGCTGTTTTCATGTGTATCCTCCCCATAACCGGCATAGCCGGATTTCATCCCTGTACCCTGTCTGCTAACATCCTGTACCTTGATCCATACGCCTGCATTGTCACTGTATCGCTATATCTATACATTATGTCTGTATTGCCTGATTCCCAAGCCTACAGTCATTCTTATTTTTCAGAACAGCAGTCATAACTCCTGAACTAGTATAGTGTACCACTTCTGCAACGACTCTTCTACGCTTTCCTGAAAAAACCGTTTATCATTTTCATTTCCATTAAACTTTACACTAGACACTCCGATTGCAGTACCATCTTCCGATCGCTCGATAAACACGTAGCATATGCTTCCGATGCAGCTTTCCTTCAGAAAGCTTGTAGCTTCGCTTCTTCAGATCGGTTCTGCACTCTTCGTTCCAGTGTAAATGTCCATTTTTTTATATAGAAACCAAATAAACCGGAAGGTCTCTCGACCCTCCGGCAAATTGCATCTCTGTTGTTTCAGCATTTTGCATTATTTAATAAAAGTAAATGAGTTCACGGCTTTTTCCAGCGCTGCTGCCTGCACTTCCGTCTTGTTGGCATCATTCAGCCCGCTCGTAATCGTATACGTCGTTCCATTCTGTTCAAACACGATCTGACGTCCGGTATACGGCACACCATTGTCCACTTCATGATAGATAAAGGAAAACGCAGGCACACCCGCAAACGTCAACTCCTCACTGCTAAGCAACTTGAAGTTTTTACGCGTTTTGGTTGCTTCCGTATATGCCTCTCTAAGTTGACTGACGGTCATTTCAATGGATTTGTCCTCACTCGCGGCAATGGAGAATTGACCACCTGTGAAGGTATACACAACAGGAGAATACTCAAACCGATCATTGTACGGCGTCCAGTAACGCGGAATATCAACACTGTAATGATAACGTTTGGACGTTCGTGTCACAGCTTTTGTTTTATCCGTCAAATACGGGTCTTCATCCAGCTGGCCGAAATTATCGGATACAGTATCAAAATCAATCACGACACTCTTCATGATACTCTTAAACCATTCACGGTCCTTTGTCTGCTCCTCAGGGAACGTATACTCTGCATAATAGCGATAACCGTTTTTTTGCAAAAGAACATCGAACTCCGTCTGCCATCCATCTCCAAAGTTATAACGGAACTCATTCACCTCAGCAGTCTCGCCTGATACATCCATCGTATACGAACCTATCGGTTCATAACTATCCGGCGTGAACGTCTCGCGCATCCACTTGTCCAGTTGGCCACTCCACTCTTTGACCGTCGCACCTTTCGGTGCAGATGTAACACGCAGCTGCAGATATGCACCATCCTTGGCTTCGTATATCATCTGGTTGTTGTCCATAGACCAGCCTGCTGGAATCTTCAGTTCAATGCCATAATCGTCATTCCAGGTAGAGCGCATACCCTCATCCACGGTTGAAAGATCCTTAATTGTACGATCGGACTGAACATACGTAGGCTGGAATGAATTGAGCAGTGCTGCACGCTTGCCCAGATCCTTGTAATTCAGAGCTTCATAGTCCGCGAGGTATACGTCATATTGGCGACCATCATGGATATATTGGCGCATTTCCCATAACACCCCGTCCGCATCTTTAACCACAATCCGGGCATAAGGGGTTTTCCCTTTGGCAATCGATTCCCGATCGAGCACCGTATCTCCGGTTTCTTTTGCTTCCTGAACAAGCTGCTGTAACAAATCATCCGAATCCAGACTCACATCCTGGTCACTCACGTACACTTCAAGATAATAACTGCTGTCCTCCGCGCCAAATGTCATCATGCGCTCCTGCTCACCCGTTTGCAAAATCATGAGGTCGGATGGGTAATTAATGGACCAGCCGTAATAACTGTTACCAATTCTCGTTTTGCCTTCGTCCAGATTAATGCCGCCCTCGTCCTCATCCGTCGATTCATCCGTTTGCAATAATCGAATGACCATTTCTCCTGAGCTGCTTGGGGCAAGTGTAGCGCCTATCCCCGCAGCTATTGGGCGAAGTGGTACCATGAGCACGCCATTCACCATTTTTGGAGCAGCGCCCATCTCTTTTTTGACTCCATCCACCCAGGCAATCGAACTGCCAATCGTTAAGGTGACTGTATGCGGACCTTCCTTCACTTTGACCACATCATTCTTCTCCAGTCGGATCTCGCTGCCAAAAGCTTTCTTGAATACACCGACAGGGACCATCGTAACCCCTTTGAACTTATATGGTTTCACGATTGTCTGTTTGCTGCCGTTGATGTAGGCGCTCGTGCTACCTGCTGTGATCCGCAGCTCACTCGTTGTAAGATCGGATGCCCACGCAGGCAATGCCGCTCCAATGCTCAGCATCCCGGCTAACACACCTGTGTTCAGCACACGTAAAAATGTTTTTTTCATTCCGTTCATTCGTCCTCTCTGGATCCGGATGGCTCGCCGGGCTTTATTGATCTTCTTCTACAGGGAACTGCTCATCTTCCTCTTCTTGGATATCCGCTCGATCAGCAAGGACCACCGTACGAGTGATAATATCGCCGTCCGTTTGCATTAACAGTTTGACCTTCTGTCCTGGCAGATACGTTTTGAGCAACTCATTGATATCCACCACAGAGGACACACGTGTGCCTGCCACACTGTATAACACATCTCCCTCTTTGATTTTGGCTTTCTTCGCTTGAGCAGACAGCACGCCCGTAATCGTCAAAGGATCATCTGTAGGCAGGCCCACAATCGCTGACCAGCTCTCTTCCAGTTGCAAGCCGAGGCTTGCACGCTTGATTTTTCCGTATTCAAAGAACTGATTAATAATATATTGGACGGTATCTACTGGAATCGAAAATCCCATGCTCTCGATACCTACTGCTGAAAATTTCATAGAGTTAATACCCACAACTTCACCTTTCAGGTTGACCAGCGGTCCGCCGCTGTTACCCGGGTTAATGGCCGTATCTGTTTGAATCAACCGATATGTTGCCTCCACTCCCCGATTAAGACCACTGATTACGCCCACTGTCGCCGAGTTACGCAAAGAGAAGGAAATCGGTGTGCCGATAGCAATGACGGCTTCTCCAACGGTTGTTTGTGAAGCTTTGGCAAAGGTCGCCGGTTTAAGAGATTTAGCATTAATTTTGATTAGAGCGATATCGCTTAACGGGTCACTGTATGTTTTGGTGATTTTATATGTATTGCCATCCGTCGTCACGACCAAAGGATTGATTAATCCATCAACTACATGGGCATTCGTTACAATCCAGCCGTTGGAGCGGATGATCACGCCCGTGCCATGAGCCAGGTTATAGCGATCCGATGTGACGCCATCCTGTGATTCAGTAGATTTGCCGATAATGCCTACAACAGAAGGAGATACTTTTTCAATTACTTTCGGGACTGCTTCACTGCCCTTATACTGAAACGTTCCAGATTTGGCGTCATATTGCCCACTTCCTCCAAGCGCTTTGACCAAATCCGTTGAACTAACATAGACTTGTCCATCTACCACTTTGGCTTGCATACCTGATGAAGACTCCGCTGCTCCAGCAGTTGCTGCAACACTGATCGAGAGTACAGCAGCCATTAGTATGGCTACACCCTTTTTCCCCAACACTCTCATTCTCTCACCTAACCCTCTCTATATATCCTCCGTTATGCAACCGAACCATATGATCCATGACTGAATCTCTTTCTCTATTATCTGCAATACCGGTATCCTCAAATTTAACATACAAATTATTCCTATACAATCGCTTTAAGACCTAATTTCAATAGAGAAGACCGTATTGTTCGAACCACTCTGCAAAACACAAAAAAACACCCTCCTTCATTCCCTGGAAAGTGTTTGTCTGTTCTTCTACTTGCTGCTTTCAAATAAGTCCAGCCTTGTCTCTACGAACCAAACCAACCGGTAATCATGGCATAGTCCGTCAAAAGAAATACCAACAGACTAACCACTGCAAATCCGATAGCAAACAAATTCTTCTTCGGCGCGCGAATCAGACGGACCACTCCGATGAAAATCAGGATCGTAAATAAGATGACAAAAATATCAAACGCATTAAAATTTGAAGTACTCGCCGCGGCAGCTTCTGCAAACAGCATGGATAGACAGACCTCCTCACCATAGTTGAACAGCTAAACGCATACCCTAATATCTTCCTCTATGTTATCTGTACCCTGCTTGTAATGCAAGCCCTATCATCCAGAAAAATGAAAAAAATCCAGTTTGGCAGTCGATTGTTGGAATGCTTGCTCTACCGCATATGTAAACACTTTCACCGATGTCATATTAAGATTGGCACAACGGCAAAATATCAGAAAACCCTTCTCCTCGGAAGAAGAGGACATCATATCATACACCGATGCCGCCTACTTCATGAAAAGAAGGGTTATATATTCACAAACAAGCTGTAAACTGGAGCATTTATTCCGTCAATTGTAACGTCTTGCTTCGTTCCGTATCCCGCTCCAATACTGGCTTCAAGTACTTACCAGTATAGGAAGCTTCCACTTTAATAATATCCTCTGGTGTACCTGTCGCAACAATAGTTCCGCCACCACTTCCACCTTCTGGACCCAGATCAACAATATAATCGGCTGTTTTGATAACATCCAGGTTATGCTCGATAACCAGTACCGATTCTCCGGAATCCACCAGACGGTGCAGGACGTTCAGCAGACGATCAATATCATCGACATGAAGACCGGTCGTTGGCTCATCCAGAATATATATTGTTTTACCCGTACTGCGACGATACAACTCGGAAGCGAGCTTCACGCGTTGTGCTTCACCGCCAGACAACGTTGTTGCAGGCTGACCCAGGTTAATATAGCCCAACCCTACGTCAAGTAAGGTTTGCATTTTGCGATGAATTTTCGGAATGTTCTCGAAGAACTGCGTTGCATCCTCTACCGTCATTTCCAGCACATCTGCAATATTTCTGTTTTTGTATTTGACTTCAAGGGTTTCGCGATTATACCGTTTGCCTTTGCAGACCTCACAAGGCACGTAGACATCTGGCAGGAAGTGCATCTCAATTTTGATAATGCCGTCCCCACGACATGCTTCACAACGACCACCTTTAATATTGAAACTAAATCTGCCTTTTTTGTATCCACGCACTTTGGCTTCATTGGTCTGTGCAAACAGATCACGGATGTCATCAAAGACGCCTGTATAGGTAGCCGGGTTGGAACGTGGTGTCCGTCCGATTGGCGACTGGTCAATATCAATAACTTTATCGATATGTTCCAGACCCCGAATCTCTTTGTGCTGACCAGGGCGTACCCGTGCGCGGTTCAAATCACGAGCCAGCGTTTTATACAAAATCTCATTAATTAGCGTTGATTTACCCGAGCCGGATACACCCGTTACTGCGGTGAATACACCCACTGGAATTTTTACATTCAGGTTTTTCAGGTTATTTTCCTTCGCTCCGCGTACTTCCAACCAGCGGTCCCCGACACTACGGCGTTCGGTACGTACCGGAATAAACTTGCGCCCACTGAGATATTGACCCGTTAGCGAGTTCTCGTCATTCATGATTTCTTCCGGTGTGCCCTGAGACATGATGGTACCACCGTGGATACCTGCCCCCGGACCAATATCGATAATATAATCGGCGGCCATCATCGTATCCTCATCATGTTCAACCACGATCAGTGTGTTACCGATATCCCGCATGTGAGCGAGTGTGGAGATCAGACGATCGTTATCCCGTTGATGCAGGCCGATACTCGGCTCATCCAGAATATACAGCACGCCCATCAGGCTGGAACCAATCTGTGTCGCCAGTCTGATCCGCTGGGCTTCACCACCGGACAACGTTCCTGCAGCACGGCTCAGGGTCAAGTAATCCAGTCCTACGTTTACCAGGAAGCCGAGACGGCTGTTGATTTCTTTTAAAATAAGTTTAGCGATTATTTCTTCTTTCTCACTCAATTGCAGCGAGTCGAAGAAACGACCAGCTTCTCCAATGGACAAACTTGTCACATACGCCATGTTGTGATCGTTAATCGTAACTGCAAGGCTTTCACGTTTCAGTCGCTGTCCTTTACATGTTCCACAAGGCTTAGCACTCATATAACCTTCAATGAATTCACGGATACCTTCGGATGCTGTCTCACGGTAACGACGCTCCAGATTATTCACAATACCTTCAAAGGTAACCAATGCTTCTTTCCGTTGTCCAAAATCATTCTCGTACCGGAAACGAATTTTCTCCGTACCTGTACCCTGCAAAAGCTTGTTCATTTGTTCAGCAGGCAGGTCTTCTACAGGTACGTTTTGCGGAATGTTAAAGTGTTCGCATACCGATTTGAGGAACTGCGGATAATAGGTGGATGTACCACCTGTCCAGGCATCAAACGCACCCTCTTCAATGGTTTTGCTGCGATCCGGTACCAACAGGTCCGGGTCAACAATCATTTTGACACCTAATCCATCACAATCCGGGCAGGCTCCAAATGGGCTGTTGAACGAAAACATGCGCGGCGCAAGCTCTTCAATACTGAATCCACACACCGGGCAGGCAAAGTTGGAACTGAAACGCAGTTCTTCTTCACCCATAATATCTACCAGCAGTTGTCCACCGGACAGATTAAGTGCAGTCTCAATAGAATCGGCCAAACGTGATTGCACATCTTCCTTGATTACTATCCGGTCAACCACAACTTCAATCGTATGCTTTTTGTTCTTCTCCAATTGAATATCTTCGGACAGATCACGTAATTCCCCGTTCACCCGAACACGGACAAAACCTTGTTTGGAGATATCGGAAAACACACTTTTGTGTTCACCCTTGCGTCCCGAGACAATCGGTGCCAGAATCTGCAATCGGGTCCGTTCAGGATATTGCATGATGCGGTCAACCATTTGTTCTACGGTCTGGGAGCTAATTTCCACGCCATGATCCGGACAATGAGGATGTCCCACACGTGCAAACAACAGACGCAGGTAATCATAGATTTCCGTAACGGTTCCCACGGTAGAACGCGGGTTACGACTTGTCGTTTTCTGATCTATGGAGATGGCCGGAGACAATCCTTCAATGGAATCAACGTCCGGTTTCTCCATCTGCCCCAGAAACTGCCGTGCATAAGCCGATAATGATTCAACGTAACGTCGCTGTCCTTCGGCATATATCGTGTCAAAAGCCAGCGAGGACTTGCCTGAGCCACTCAGACCGGTTAATACAACAAAACGGTCACGCGGGATGGTGATATCAATGTTTTTGAGGTTATGCGCTCGCGCGCCTTTGATGACAATGTTCTCGCTCGCCAATGGGTTTCATCCTTTCAATGTTGAAATTCCAACCTTTTTTAAAGGCTTTTCAATCCCTCCCAAACCCTCCCTTCCAAGGGAGGGCCCCAAAGGGCGCAGCCCTCTGGACACCCGAAACAAGCGGTGCAATGGTGAATGGTCGGGTCTTGCTATGTGAAGGTTGTCGTGTGCCCGCAGCTTCGTCCAAGATCCCGGCCGATCGCCGGTCTCTTGGACGGCCGCTCTACCACGAGAGGGCGCTCACAGCTTCGCCTCGTTCGCGATGGTCGCCATTCCCTTCGGCTCGGCTCCCGAGTACACGACTTCCAAATGTTTTCCCTATAAACCTTTTAACCAATTTCAACTTTTCTATCAGTATAGACCTGATTTTACGTTTTCAACATATCTAATTATCGGTAGATATCACTGATTTCCTGACTCAACAAGAGAACGGCCACCCGGCCGTTCTCTTGTTGCAGATCTATCCTTGTTGCGACACATTCATTAACTGTGCCTTTATCTTATATCTCTACAGTCTACTTAATAAGCTATTCTGCGCGCAGTTCCAGCAATGCATCACGAAGTTCAGCAGCACGCTCAAACTGCAGGTTTTTGGCTGCGTCTTTCATCTCTGCCTCTAGGCGCTGAATAAGTGACTGACGTTCCTTCTTCGACATCTTCTCGGCAGCGCCTGTAAGATAATCTTTCTTGGATTCGGCAACTTTGGTTGCTTCAATCACATCACGCACTTTTTTACGAATCGTCTGTGGTGTAATGCCATGTTTTTCGTTATATTCAATCTGGATTGCACGACGGCGTTCTGTTTCCTTAATCGCCTTATCCATGGAATCCGTCACTTTGTCACCATACAGAATGACTCTACCTTCGCTGTTCCGCGCTGCCCGACCAATCGTTTGGATCAGTGAGCGTTCCGAGCGCAGGAAGCCTTCTTTGTCGGCATCCAAAATGGCTACCAGAGAAACTTCAGGAAGATCGAGACCTTCCCGGAGTAAGTTGATTCCGATCAGCACATGGAACGTACCCAGCCTTAGATCACGCAGGATCGCCATACGCTCCAACGTCTTGATCTCGGAGTGCAAATAACGTACCTTGATTCCAATCTCCTTCAGATAATCTGTTAAATCCTCGGACATCTTCTTCGTTAATGTTGTGATCAGGACCCGCTCGTCTTTCGCAATCCGGTCGTTAATCTCACCGATCAGATCATCGATCTGTCCCTTCGTTGGGCGCAGTTCAATAATTGGATCAAGCAGACCGGTTGGACGAATGATCTGTTGTACCATCGTATCCGTATGCTCTATTTCGTAAGGACCCGGTGTCGCGGATACATAGATGATCTGATTCATCTTTTCTTCGAACTCTTCGAATTTGAGCGGACGGTTATCCAACGCAGATGGCAGACGGAATCCGTGGTCAACCAGTACAGTCTTCCGTGCTTGGTCACCGTTATACATTGCACGGATCTGTGGCAGCGTCACGTGGGACTCATCGACCACAATCAACATGTCATCCGGGAAATAGTCCATCAGTGTGTAAGGTGTATCGCCACGTTCACGGAACGTCAGTGGTCCGGAATAGTTCTCAATCCCTGAACAGAACCCGACTTCCTTCATCATCTCGATATCGTAACGTGTACGTTGCTCCAGTCGCTGAGCCTCCAGCAATTTCCCCTGTTCTCTCAGCACTTCAAGACGCTCTTCCAGTTCACGCTCAATGTTCACCAACGCGACGCGCATCGTCTCTTCTTGGGTTACGAAGTGAGATGCCGGGAATATGGCGATATGTTCACGTTCGCCAACCAGTTCTCCGGTTAACACGTCAATCTCCGTAATTTTCTCAATCTCATCACCGAACAATTCCACCCGAATCGCATGTTCACCCTTTGATGCCGGGAAAATTTCGATAACGTCTCCGCGAACGCGGAACGTGCCACGCACAAAGTTAATATCATTGCGCTGATACTGAATCTCTACCAGACGAGACAAAATCTGATTGCGTGGTTTCTCCATTCCTACCCGCAGGGACAGAAGCATGCTCGAATACGAATGCGGCGAACCCAAACCATAGATGCAGGATACACTCGCTACAATAATGACATCTCTGCGTTCGAACAATGAACTCGTAGCCGCATGGCGCAATTTATCGATCTCTTCATTGATACTTGAATCCTTCTCGATATACGTATCCGAGGAAGGAATATAGGCTTCTGGCTGAAAGTAATCGTAGTAACTGACAAAATACTCAACCATATTATTTGGAAAAAAGTCTTTGAACTCACTTGCAAGCTGTGCTGCCAGCGTTTTATTGTGGGCAATAATCAGCGTGGGACGTTGCAGCTTGGCAATCGTCTGTGCAATGGTAAACGTCTTACCCGTACCGGTTGCACCCAGTAGCGTCTGATATCTCTTCCCCTCCTGAACACCCTTCACCAATTCTTCAATGGCTACAGGCTGATCACCTTGGGGAGAAAACTCTGACTCGATTTCGAACGTTTTGTCGCTCATTATAATATCGCTCATTGCCGTATCTCACCCTATCGTCTAAAATAATAGTCACTATATATTGTCGAAGTTCCCCGAATTTACATATGGGAAAACTTATAGTAATAGGAATATTTGTTCCCGTTTAATTATACCTCGTCTGTGCAAGTGATGCAATCGCGAACTAAAGATAGGAGTGGGTTAATTTATGGATATTGCGACACTTATCGGCATTATTGCCGGGATTGCCGCAGTCATTAGTGGTTTTTTATGGGAAGGTGGCCAATTATCCGGTCTGATGCAAAAGACCGCTGCTCTAATTGTATTTGGTGGAACAATTGCCGCAGTTGTTGCCAGTTTCCCTGCACATCGGCTGCGTACGATTCCTGCTGCCCTCCGCATGGCCTTTGGGCGTAACAACAATGACTCAAGCCAGTGGGTTGAAGAACTTGTAGATATGTCTTCAATTGCTCGCCGCTCAGGCGTGCTTGCACTGGAACGAAAAGTGATGTACCATCCGCATCCATTTTTACAAGATGGTATTCAGATGGTTGTCGATGGCACAGATCAGGATGTTGTTCGCCAGATCATGGAGATGGAAATTGATTCCGTCGAACAAAAATATGAAGGTTATGCCAAAATTTTTGAATCAGCAGGCGGTTATGCTCCAACGATGGGTATCATTGGTACCGTGATGGGACTTATTCAGGTACTTGGCAGTCTGACCGATCCTACCGGACTCGGACCAGCCATTGCTGTTGCTTTTACCGCAACCCTTTACGGGGTCGCCAGTGCCAATCTTATCTTTTTACCCATTGCTTCCAAAATCAAATCCCGTGGAGCAGACGAAATTCAGACGATGGAAATGCTGCTCGAGGGCGTACTATCCATTCAGAACGGGGAGAACCCTCAGCTTGTGCGTAAACGGCTGGAGTCCTTCACACTCTCTCACCGCCAGATCACACGTCCTGTAGTGAAGGAGGGATTGGATGAGTCGGCGCAGTAAACGGCGCGGAAAACGTGAACCTGGAGATCATCGAGATCGCTGGATGATTACCTATGCCGATCTCATTACCCTGCTGCTGATCTTTTTTGTGATCATGTATGCCATGAGCAATCTGGATTCTGGCAAATACGATGTGGTTACTCAATCGTTGCAAAATACTTTCAACCAATCCAACTCCCTGCTTG
This sequence comes from Paenibacillus sp. OK076, assembly GCF_900110055.1. Classification (NCBI taxonomy): domain Bacteria; kingdom Bacillati; phylum Bacillota; class Bacilli; order Caryophanales; family Paenibacillaceae; genus Paenibacillus; species Paenibacillus sp. OK076. Next base: position 853,230 of record NZ_FOCH01000002.1, on the reverse strand, counting down.
ATCAAGGTGAAGGCATTGGTGGTACAGCTGGACAAGCCATTACCAAAAATCCACCTTCCCAGATTCAGGGCGAAGACCCTGGAGAAGGCGAAGGATCCTCTTCCGACTCCGAAACAGGCAAGCCAGATGATGAAGATCAGCCACTTACGGAGCGGGAAGAGCAATTCAGATCACAGGAGCAGGAGCTGCAAAATCTGTTCAATGTGATTACCCAGTATATCGAGGACAATAAACTGGAAAATCAGATTTTTGTTGCAGACAAGCCGCAAGGCATCTCTATCACACTCAGTGACCGCTTCCTGTTTGATCAGGGAAAAGCTGCACTCAAAAGTGATGCTTCACCCACACTAAGCAAATTGGCAAGCCTGTTCCGTGACCTGAGCACAGTTGTCAGCATTGAAGGACATACGGACAACGTTCCTGTCGGGGCAAACGCTACCTATAAAGACAATTGGGAGCTTTCCGGTGCACGTGCACTGTCTGTATTGCGATTTTTTCTCGATAAAGAAAAGCTTGATCCTGACGGTTTTCAATATGCCGGATACGCGGATACCCGCCCAACCAGTGACAATACCACGGCGGCTGGACGGCAAAAGAACCGCCGTGTAGAAATTACCGTGTTGCGGCAACTCCAGCCATAATAACTGTAATTTCCAATCCAGGATTAGTTCATCACTTCATATTTTTATAAAAGAAGCACGATCTGTCTCAGAACCTGAGCAAGATCGTGCTTTTCTTTTTCCAACGTATGAATATCAATTTCATAACAGAAGGCTATTGTAACGAAAGATTCCAATCTATCTTTTTATAGATGCTGTTTGGATGAACAAACAGATTCTGTAGATAATTCATTTGCCGCTTTACAACCGATTCATCGGTTTTTTCAAGCCAGTATAGCCTCCCTGCCATAAAAGCCACCGTGTAGGCCTTCCAGGACGTATACGCGGATTGTGCGTCTAATGCCGCCTGTAAAACCAGCTGTTCTGATTCAGTTTCAGTTATATAACCCACATGGGCGCTTTGTCGACACAGGTTCGCATAACATCCCCAGTCCCACGCTGCAACTCCTTCGGCTGGTAATTTGTGCATATATGTTTTAACCACCAGATATTCGTGATATTTCCCTGTATCTGGATCCAGTGAGTTCATATAATTCCCCTGATCCTTTTCAGACATTGTACTCAAGAAAGTCCGCTTCTCATCAAATGATATACGATATCCTTCGTTCCGAATCCAATCCAGTGAAGACATCAAACTCTTCCTGTCATGAATTTCCCAGTTTTCCTCTAATTTGGTGCAAAATTTTTCTCGTTGTTCTTCATCTGCATGATACTCATAATCATTGTTAATATCCAGATCGATGATTTCGTTAAGTATAGCAGCCATGCCACGAAACCAAAGTTCTTTGTCCGTAACACGATGTATAGACGAGGATTCTGTCGCATGGTGTCCTCTCAACGCAGTGCCTCCTTATACAAAATGTAAACTCACGACGTCATCAGGCATCAGATGTTGAAGCGGTAACCTGGATGGCCACAGTTCATACGCCGGTTTTGATTTTCTCAATCTTCTCCAAAATGGAAGTCCTCGCTGTTCTGCACGGGCAACGATAGCTTCCCATCTCAGAACGTAGTCTGGATGTTCCGGCTGTTCACGAACTGCTTTTTCGGCATAAATACGCGCACGATCCATATTTCCGATATCGTAATAGACCATGCTCAGGTAACTGCATACATCACCTTCAAGCCCTCCACGATACGCTTTGTCGAGATCAAGCAGCGCCTGATTCAAATCCCCCATACGGTAAGCAGCAATCCCCGCGTACAACCAAATATGAGGATCAATATTCTCTGATGGTTCTCCGTCTATATAAACCTCAACCCAAGAAAGGGCTCGCTCCCAAGAATGACTTTCCACATGATAGCGTGTTATGAAGAGTATTCCCCACAGCTGAATCGAATCGAAGTTAGACATCTCTTCAGCCAGCCGATTCAATATATCATCTCGTTTTTGAACATCGGACTCCATGACGCAAACAATTACCATTCTGATCAGTTCATATGTGCCGGGGTTTTCGTTCAGGCCATTCCTGTACACATTCAGTGCCTCGTTAACCCTTCCTTGCTCACGCAAAATATCCCCTTCAAGCAGAGGACCGTCCGGATCTTCAGGATTTTCCCTGCGAAATGTTCTAACTTCCTCCAGCGCCTGAACGCCCTCCCCCAATCTTGCATGAGCAACCGCCAAATAATAGGGTGTGTTTGTAGAGCACCCAAATGTTTGTGATACTTTAAGTGATTGGAGCGCTTCGGCATATTGCTGCCTTTTCAGATGTGAGAAGCCCTTGCGAAACCAGTCCATCGTGTGATCCGAATCATCAAGTGTAACATGCTCATAGTCAACCAACGCTTCTTCATATCTTCCGTTAATATAGTAACAAAATGCCCTTAATGATCGGTATGCATATACGTGAGGATCAAGTTCAATGGCCTTATCTGAAAAATAAATACATTTCATGTTTTGTTCCTGGCGATGATGTGCAATCGCAAGAGAGTGCCACGCCCCTGCATGGGAAGGATTCAACTGGGTCGATTTATCCAGATCAAGTATTGCCTCTGGGCTGTTTCCCATTTCGAGATGCAACTGACCGCGTTCAAAAAGGATTGCAAAAATATCGCCTTCCGCTTCGATTGCTGCCATTTCCGCATTTTTTAGGATCTCCAGCGCTTCCTCATTTTTCTCCATCCGAATGCATGCCTGCGCCCACAATACATATAAACCTTCATCGAGCTTATCCGCCATGTGAATTTCGGCCATATATCGAAGAAGCTGTTCATCTTCATCCATTTCGACATAACTTAGGGCAACCAGACGTTGAAGCTCTTTGCGAGCACTCCAATCCTTCTCATCCTCTGCCGTTTTCTTCTGCGCCTCAACTAAAGCCAGATTTAATTCTATCAAAGCAATCTGTGCTTCAAAATCAAACGGATGAATGGAGACAATCCGTTGCAATAGATGGATTGCCTTGGCGTCATCTCCGTGATGTTGATGATATCTCGCAAGTCCATTTAAGGCATCCAGATGATTGGGATGAAGCTCCAGAATCTTATTGTACAAATTGACGGACAGCTCAAGATGTCCCGCATTTTCCAACAATCTTGCACGGTGAAGCAATCCGTCTATAGATTCAGGAACCAGTTCAATCAGTCGTTCAAACAACATCTCTGCAGCCATTTCCTCTCGATTCCACAGACGAAATTTGCCTGCCAACAGAAGCATATCGGGATCGTCTGCATATAACTCCATCGCAGCGTCAATATGGGGACTGACTTGTCTCCACTCCCCCTGTAACATCCTTTGAAATACAGTATCCCGGTACCGTATGAACGTTTCATAATCCACTTCTTGTTCAGGATCAAACGTGTCGTAACGCAATTCCCAAGCACGTTCCAGCTCTAGAGTAGGACGATCAGCAATTTCATCCGATAACAACGCTCTTAATTCATCCTGACGCTCCGTCCATCCGAAGAATTCATTTAATATGCGCCAGATTGCTTTCGGCATATAAGGATATTCCACCAGAATCTGCAGCAATTCAGTTCCGGTGTGATATTTCACATCGAGCCGCCATAGCTCCTCTCTCTGTGTCCATTCTTCCCAAACAGTGATTTCTGGGCGCCTAAAAATATCCTCCAGAATACCTCGTGCCTGAGCCAGCAGCAACACTGAATCGCTCAGGTCTCTGGAACCTTCAAGCGATAATGCCTCCATCCACGATGGAGATACCCAATTCGCTCTATTCAGCGGTAAAACAGTAGCACTTAGATCTTCTGCAGGAGCAGAGACTTCAATCCAAGACGGAGGCACCCAGTGCTCTTGTTCTATGGAGGGATACACTGGTTTAACATCAGCCTCATTCTCCTGCAACCATTCCTGATTTTCAATATCATGCTTGGCATCAACTTCGATCAAAGTCTCCCGATCCAAGTTATTTAGTTGTTCAGTTTGTCTATCCTCATCATGTCTTATTTCCTGCCTATGCACGGGTCTCAGTTCAATCTGATCTCGATCACTTAACAGAAAGCCCTCTTTCTCAAGCTCTTTAGCAGCCTTGAGTGCTTGTTCATAAGCGGATCGAAGTAACTGAAAACCGTCCGGATCATCTTCCGGATGAGTCATCCGAAGTTGCTTGGCATAAGCTCGTTTGATAACCCTCACATCCTGCGTCGGCTCGAGTTCTAATCGCGCCCAGAAGTCCATTCACGAATCACCCCCAAACTTTTTCGATTTGATCCAGCACTTCCTTCAACTTCTCAGCTTCTTTCTTGATTTCCTTGTCATCCTGACGTTTAAGGGTCTCTTCATATCCAAGCATGGCCTTGGCGATGATTTCCCGATGCTCAGACAGCGATTCTTCATACATTCGTTCTCCCCGAGCCAAAAGCAAGCGATTCTCCATCCGTTCCCGGGGATGAATCTTGATAGCCTCCAACGCTTTGAAACGTTCGATAATCTCCTCCTTGGACAACTCAGTTTCCTTCGCCTGAATGATCGCTACCTTCTTCTCTCCCGTTCCAACCGCTGTGACTTCCACTTCAAGGATGCCGTTAATGTCATACGTGAACCGGATATCCACAGCTTGCTCTCCTCCAGGAGCTGGAGGTATTGAGATGGCCAGATCCCCAAGCTTCACGTTGTTTTTGGCCACGCGGCTCTCACCTTGGTAAATGTCCGCAGTAAGAGAGGTCTGATTATCGTCTATCGTGTAGTAACGTTCCACTCTACTGACCGGAATCACTGTATTTCGTTCGATAATTGGGGAAAACATCCCGGATTCGTATCGTCCATTTCCGAGTGATACGGAAACCGAAGTCCCCAATGTATATGGACATACATCCGTCAGGATGACTTCCTGTAAATCTTCATGGCGCGATTTCATTGCCGCCTGAATGCCGACACCTAGCGCAACAGCTTCATCGGGATGCAAGTGATTGGCAGGCAATCTACCAAACAGCTTGCCAGTAAATGAATAAATAAGTGGCATGCGAGTAGCTCCTCCCACGAGGATTACTGCATCCAATTCACTTAGTTTAACTGAAGCATCACGCAGTGCCCGTTCAACCGGTTTTTGCAGACGTGCCAGCAATGGCTTCGCCGCCTGATCGAAACTGGAACGATCTATACCAAACTCTTTCAACCCTTTTTCAAAAGTCAGGGACATTGCACCCTCACGTCCATCGCTTAATGCCCGCTTACACAACTCTGCCTGCTTCCATAATGCCGACTGCTCTTTGGCTGACAAGGTATCTTGCTGAATCTGATGCTCCAACGCAAACAAATCCGCGAGCAGACGTGTGAAATCTTCACCACCCAGAAAGTTATCCCCAGCAACCGATTTTACTTCCATAATCTGATCAAACAGCTCCAAGACGGATACATCAAATGTACCTCCACCCAGATCAAATACCAAAAACTTGGTTTCAGATTGCTGTTGATGCAAACCATAAGCAATGGCTGCCGCAGTCGGTTCACTAAGAAGGCGTTCCACCTTAATGCCGGCAAGCTCACCTGCACGCTGAGTTGCCTTTCGTTGAGCATCATTGAAATATGCTGGCACGCTGATGACAGCTTCTGTCACTACTTCTCCCAGAAAAGCTTCTGCATCCGCTTTGAGTGATTTCAAAACAAACGCCGAAAGTTCCTCCGGTAAAAATCGATATGTACCCAAACTAAAGGTTCTTCCAGTACCCATGTATCTTTTGAAAACGGATGCTGTACGCTCAGGATGCGTGATCATTCGCTCCTTGGCCACTTCTCCTACCAGTACCTCTCCATTGTCATCCACGCTGACAACTGAAGGCGTCAAACGATTACCCAGGGCATTCGGAATAATAACCGATTCTCCATTCATCCAGCAAGATACAAGGCTGTTCGTTGTCCCCAAATCAATACCAATAATTGTCATTAACGTATACCTTCTTTCTAATTACAATCTAATCATGCATAGAATAAATCCACATGCCTTGTTGTTATGTGATGGCATGTTAGGCCAATCTTTGAAATCTCAATCTTTCTATAGTTCTAACGATCAATTTATCACATATGAGTAGCACCAGGACATAGGTATAACTTCACTGATTCTTCCCCAGCAATTACACGAAACAGAAATCGGCACGCTCCATGCCTTATGGCAGCTCAAAAAGCCGGATGCATAATTGTGCATCCGGCTCATTTATTAAGCGTTACTCCTGTAAGTTATGCATTCACCCCCGGCTGGCTGGGACGAAGAATCGCAGAACCCACCGTCAGCAAAATGGCTGCCATGCCAAATAATATCAGCAGCGGCAGTGTAATATCCGACAACGTACCACCTGCAGAGATCGTTTCCACCGCTTGAATCGCCCATTTCTGCGGAACAAAATTGGCGAGTTTTTGCATATAATCCGGCATGATCGACAGCGGCCAGAAGCAGCCACCAATCATACACGTCGGTGTAATAATCAGTGAATTCAGCATGGTTGCATTTTTCGATTCACGAATCAAGCCGGCAACCGTACTTGCAATCCCCATGGAGACCAGCATAAATGCGGCCAGAATGAGAAGGTGAATGCCAAATGGGATCCCCGCATCATAATGAAGCACCCATCTGCTAATCCCCAGCACCAAAACAATTTGGATCAAACCGATTGCAAAACTCCCAAAAAAATTGCCCAGTGCAATTTCATAAGCCCGGACTGGCGCCGTGTAGACTCTTGCCATCGTCCGCTGCCTGCGGTCTTCCATAATAACAGCAACTGTACTGGTCAGCAGCCCCATCATGAACATGATCGTAAAACCTGTGACATTGTTCAGACCCGGTTTGGGATACATCTGAAGCTCCGTTGCTTCACCCGAAATTTGATGTTTGCCAAGTTCAAGTAACAACTCTTTCAATTTTGCTTCTGCCAGAGCTGGATCAGGAATCTCACCCGATGCCGCATCTGTTGCTGCCAGTACTGCCGAAGCAGATTGATTCAATCCCGCCGCCAAACCTTCAACCGCAGCTCTCAGCGTATAAGAGCTTTCTCTGACACGAAGTTCTACCAGTTGGACTTCAGGCTGTTTGTCTTGCAGTAGATCGTCCGTGTAATGCGTCGGGATAACGAGTCCTGAACTCCCCGTTTGCTGCGCGATGGCTTCATTAACTTCCACAACGGTTTTCATGGGTTTGAGCAGATATTCCTCTTTGCGGCCAAGCTCATTCAAGATCCATGCTCCTGCTGGACCCTGATCCTCGTTTACATAAGGAATGACCGCACGCGTTCCCTCCTCGCTCCCAAACAGCGCAATTGTTCCTGTGACGACAAGGCAAGGAAGAAGAAAAAACGTGATAAAGCCGCGTTTGCGCAATATCGTGCGCCTGATCATCAGCAAGGCAATATTGAGGCTATTCATACCGATATCCCGCCTTTCTATAGATCAGTCCCGCTGCCGTCACCATTACCGTACATACCGCACCAAGCATCATGATGCTATACATAATCTCACTTACGGGAGCGTTCAGCATCATTCGCAGAAAACTTTGCAGAGCCCAGTGATTCACCGTAAATTCGCTTATTCGCTGTACAAAACCAACGGCAATGGGTGTAAATCCACCGCTAATAAACGTCATGGCAATAATGATGCCTTGAAGAGCGGCGCTTGCGGATGCGGCATTCTTGAAAAGTAGGGCAACGATCACACCGAGAGTCATGGAAGCCAGCGTAATTAGCACACAGATCAGAACAATCAGCCAGGGATGTGTGCCCCAGTTCACACCATATAACCAATGTGTCATCAATACGATGATGATGGCCTGCGAGAAAGCAATCAGGCTGTTGCCTGCAATTTTCCCTGCAAAAATGACCCCATTGCCGATTGGAGCTGCCTGTAAGCGAGTTAGCGTTTTTTTGTCTCTCTCACCAAACAGACTGTTGCTAGTTGTCATGCCTGAGTAAAGCATGAACATGGCGAGCATGGAAGCCGCATAATATTGTGAAGCACTATAAGAGGTGCCCACTTCTCCGGGACTGCTGACGGCTATATATGAAGAGCTCGAACTATGGGTCTGCGAATGCTCAGCCATTGCAGCTGCTGCATCAGGACCTAACACTTTCGCCGCAGCGACCTGTCTGTTCAGTTCATCCGTGAACCGCGTAAACAAAGTTTCACCTATAACATTGAGTGTTCCGTCTTTCCCCAGTATCCATTGTAACCTTGCCTCTTCCCCCTTCATGACCTGCTCTTCCAGATCTGATGGGACGATTACAGCAAAATCCAGATCACCACGTCGCAGTGCACTTACAGCCTCTTTTTCCGTAGGTACGTTCTGTACCTTCATCATTTCGCTTACTGCCAAAGATGTCACAAATGTATTTAAAGCTTCGCTGATCGCATCCGAACCGGAATTTTTTTCAGTTTGAATGATCCCTACTCTCACCGGGTCAGGAATGGCTTCTTTTGCCGTTCCCATTGTACTGGAAAGTGCAGTACCCAATATAAAGATGAGCAGCAGCGGCAGAATAAATAGATTCAGCAGAACCGAGCGAATTCTCAGAATCCGTCTTAACTCAAAGATGCAAATATGCCATATGTTCATCTGAATCCTCCTAGTCCCGAAGCGTACGTCCGGTCAGATTGAGGAAGAGCGTTTCCAGATCAGGCTCTTCGACCTTGAGCGATTGAATGGAGATTTCATGTTTGCTGCAAATGAAGAGCATATCCTGTAGGTCCTGCTGTGCAGAAGGCAGCGTAACGGTCAATGTATCATCTGATACTTCTACCGTTCGCACACGGGGATGAAGTTTTAACTCCTCCACAACATCGGGACCAATGCCCGAAGTGGTGAGCACTATTTTTTCCTCAGATGCAACTCGTTCTCTCAGCTCTGCTTCGGTGCCACAGGCAATGATATGCCCCTGATCCATAATCGCTACCCGGTGACTGATTGCAGCAACTTCCTCCATGTAATGACTTGTATAAATAATGGTTGACCCCATCTGATTAAGCGTACGGACCGACTCCAAAATATGATTCCGTGATTGCGGGTCAATGCCCACTGTTGGTTCATCCATAATGATTAAATCCGGCCGATGCATAATGGCACACGCAATGTTCAGCCTGCGTTTCATACCGCCAGAGAAAGTGGATGGGGCATCCTTCGCTTTGTCCTGCAAACCTACAAATTCGAGGGATTCCTGCACTCTTTCTTTAAGCATTTTTCCACGGAGTCCATATAGTCGGGCAAAAAAAGTGACATTCTCCGCAGCGGTCATCGTTTCGTATAGAGCCAGATCCTGTGGTACCAGCCCGATTTTGCGTTTTACTTCAAGCGGCCGCTCCTTGACTGATATGCCATCCAACCGAATTTCACCCTGATCCATATTTAAAAGACCAGCAATCATGCTAATGGTAGTACTTTTCCCAGCTCCATTGGGTCCAAGCAATCCAAAAATTTCACCTTTACCGACACTCAGATTTAAATGATCCACTGACAGCTTGCTACCGTATCGTTTCACGACGTGATCCACTTCAAGCATAGCCATAGATTATACACTCCTCTTCCGTCCAGCTTCCTGCGACTGGATTTTCATATCTGTATTGTAACGAATTGTGATCTTCTGCGAAGGTACGAAAGGTCATGAAACAAAGGTGACTTAAGTCATCTTCGGTTGGGAAAACTGCCTATGATATAATCGACATACATTACCGGAAGGTATACCTTCACTTCTAAAATAAAGGATGTCTCTGACATATGCCGATGCGGTTGCTGCAATATGGTTTACTCATAGTTCCTGCGGTCCTGTACATTCTGGTGCTACCCCTGGAACAAGAAGATAGCTATACTCTGTATATTATCATTGCGCTAGGACTCACGGTGTGGAAAGACTTCTCCCGTTCAGGTATGCAGAGTTTTCTTCTCGCAGCCGAAATCCTCTTCAGCTGCTGGTTGATCGCTCTATACGGCCCATTTATGTTTTTCCTCTCCTTATCTGCGCTTTATGTATATATGTACAGACTGGATAGGACCCAGCGTTGGTTAATGCTCGCCATTCAGCTTATCGCCAGCAATATTGCGCTACATTGGTATTACGCCCCACCACAGGAGCTTCATGCATGGCTTACACTTCACACAAATACAGCCATTCCTTTTAGCTTCACCCAAGAGACAATGGCTCGGGTTGCAGGTAACTTGCTCCTGCTCATCACCGCAACACTCTCATGGCAGGGGTCTAAAAGCGCGAGCAGCCGTGGGCAGCTTGAACAGGTGTACGATGAGCTGCGAAGTAAACATTACGAGCTTCAGGAGACACGCGAACAATTGCTGCAATTCACGAAGCAGCTTGAAGGAGCGGCACAGGTTGAGGAACGTACCCGGATATCCAGGCAGCTTCATGATGATATTGGTCATCGCCTGATTCGCACCAAAATGATGTCTGAGGCAGCCCTCCTCACCCTCCCTATACATCCAGAACAGGGCACGGAAATGGTGAGACAGATTCGGGATCAATTGGCCGCCAGTATGGATGACATGCGGACCACGCTTCACAAGTTGCGGCCTGACTCTTATATATCCGATGCCTACGCATTAGATCGTCTGCTTGAAGACGTTGGAAGGGAAACGGGTGTGAAGACGAGTTACAAAGTTCGTGGGCATTCACATGTACTTTATCCCAGTATGCAGATTGTCTTGTACAAAAATGCCAAAGAGGCCGTGACCAATGCACTCCGTCATGGTAATGCCACTACGATTAGTGTGGAACTGGAATTTGGGGAAAGAGAGATCTGTATGTCCATCAGCAACGATGGGAAGATTCACACCCTTTCCACCAACGAACAAACGAAAGGAAGACATGAAGGATCTCGTGCTAAACCGGACTTAAAGGCAGAGTCTACAGGACTCGGCATGGGACTTGAAGGAATGCGCCTACGCACACAATTGGTTGGTGGGAAACTGGAGATCAAGTCGGACTATCCCTATACGGTGATTACACACCTGCCCATGACGAACAAAGCTGAACTGATCTGAAAAAGGAAGTGATTTGCTCATGTCTGACCTGAATGAAATAAATAACTCGAGCCATTCTGTCCAACCTCAGTCCATTCGGCTGATGCTTGCGGATGATGATTCCTTTATCCGTGAAAGTCTCAAAGTCCTTCTCGGACTCGATCCTGGTATTAACGTTACAGGTACAGCTTCAAACGGACGAGAAGCTTTGGAACTGTTGGAGTCAGGGACAATTGCCGACGTTGTACTTATGGATATTCGCATGCCAGATTGTGACGGAGTTGAAGGCACCCGAATCATTAAGGCAAACTTCCCTGACGTGCGTGTACTGATGCTTACCACGTTTGACGATGATGAGTACATCATCCAGGCTTTGCAAAACGGAGCAAGCGGTTATTTGCTCAAAAACGTGCCCCCTGACCGGATCATTCAGGGCATCAAGACTGTACATAACGGGGACATGTTGATTCATCCCGATATTGCTCGTAAGCTCGCGAGTCTACTCCGTCCTGCTGCAGCGCCTCAGACACACGAACCCATTGACTCTTACGGGCTAACCCGTATGGAAATGGCTGTTGCAGAGGCTATATCAGAAGGTCTGTCCAATAAAGAAATTGCCGCAAAACTATTCTTGAGTGAGGGCACGGTCAAAAACTATGTTACCGATATTCTTGGCAAGCTTAGTTTGCGTGATCGGACTCAAATCGCCATTTTCATGTTAAAAAAGTAGCAAAAAGGGTATTTCCCTCGCCTAATTAGGCGGAGGAAATACCCTTTCGTCATTACATCTCTACAGATCTTTGCTCCCCCGCCGGGGCGGGTGGCAATGCCAGTGGAGCCTCAACATCTAGCTGATCTTTCCGACGTCGTGCGAACAACTTAAGACTTACGATATGAAACAGCGTTAACGGACGCAAGCGGAGCGCCCAGGCTTCATGATTGTCCGGGGCCATGAGCACCCCGAGCTGATGATGCTCACCTTCATAGATCGCCCGTTGCATGAACTTGCTCTCACCCTGATGATTACGTACCTCCAGCTTACAAAAAGCCGGATTCATACGCAAAGCGCGATGTAACTGCTCAGGCGAATGCACCAATACGCCATTCACCTTGTACAAGGTCTCCCCAGCTTCTATCCCCAGCTCTTCCGCAGGACTATCAGGAATGACGCCCAGCACCTTCAAGCCGTGCTCAGGGTGTACAAACAGCGGGCTGCGGTTTTGCTCCTCAAAGCCGCTGTACCACACCAGGAACTCATGCCCAATGAAAGCAGCCAATGCTGCGACAACCATGAGTGGAGACCACCACGCAGCCAGGAGGCTGAGTACAAGCAGCCCTGTCCCATATAGCAGCAATCGTTTTGCGGAAATCTGGACTTTTTTCCCCGGGAGCATACTTTGCGTAACTTCTCCAAATCCCAGCATAATCGGCAGCGCAACCAGCATGTAGCCATTCCCTCCGCTGATCCAAGCGGTCCATGGCAATTCGGCCCCGCCCGTAACTGGAACAAGAATCAGTAACGGAATTGGCCAGAAATGCTGCAACTGGTATCCTCCAACGAGCTTGCCTCGTTTACCTTCGAAGAGCAAAGGCGATGCCATCGATACCCCTTGCATGCGTACCATCAGTGCTTCACCGATATGTAATACAGCTGCGAGCACAAGCAGTGCAGGCATATCCAGCGCACGTAATGCTTCTGTGACACTTCCTACCCATCCTGCCGGGTGCCAGCCCGAAGCCATATTTAAGCCAAACTGCAACACGCCAAGCAAACCTGCTGCATAAGCAAAACATAAGTATCGGATACGGAATAATGCCAGGAATAACGTAGCTGCCCAAATACAGATCAGGCTGCTCAGTGTAAGATGTGCCCCAAGAAACAGCGACACGATTGAGACCATTACACCAATCACAATACCTCCAAGTACTGCACGAATGGTCTGTGTTATCGAGCTTTGCAGACGAACGTGGAACAATTTACGTTCCTGTAAGAGTTGACGATGATAAACGAGAGCAATCAAGATTACCGCAATATAATAAAACGGCTGAATAAACAACTGCAACAATGCTTCTCCTAATGTGGTCAACCATGGCCAAGCCCATTCCATTGTGGACGGTCACCCCTCTCCTTCAGCCGGTTCAGAAAAAAAGAAGGCTGAAAATCAGCCTTCTTTATGGCTTCGACACTGCGGACGAAATATCCTTTGAGACATTTTCGATCGCGCGCTTCAGCTGTGCATCATATTGAGGATTGGCAATGCGTTCAATCAGAGCCGCTTCCAGTGATTCCGCGGTTTTCTCATCAATCTGGCCAGTTGCCTGAATGCCTTTTTGTTTCTGGAATGCTTTGACCGCTTCTTCTGTCTTCTGGTCATAGTATCCGTCCACACGATCCGGCTTAAAGTCAAGTCCTCTCAGCATCGTCTGCGCACTTTTCACATCCGTGCTATTGCTGTCGTATTTCAAAGGTAATTTTTCTTTGTTGATTGGTGCCACCGAGAAGTAATCCGGCTGGTTCACAGCGATATCCGGTTTAATACCTTTTTCATGAATCCAGTCTCCGTTCGGAGTCAGCCATTTCGCGATGGTGATTTTCAGCAAGCTGCCATCACCCATCTGTTTGTCATAACTCGTCTGTACGGTTCCTTTACCAAAGGAGTTTTCTCCAACCAGCGTTGCGCCTGCCGACTGTTGCAATGCACCAGCCAAAATTTCCGACGCACTCGCGCTCCCCTTGTTCATCAATACCGTAATGGGGTACGATTTACCTGATCCGTTCGATTTGCTTTGTTCCTTTTTACCGTTCTTGTCTTCGACTTGAACAATAACTTTGCCTTTCGGAACAAATTGCTCTGCAATATCAATAACGACCTGCAAAACACCACCCGGGTCATTACGAACATCAATGATCAAGCCCTTCATGTTCTGCTTCTCCAGCTTCGCCAGTTCTTCCTTAAAGCGATCTCCTGTGTTCAGCGAGAATTGGGTGATTGTAATCACACCAACACCATTATCCTCCATGTGGGCGTACACCGTCTCCAGATCAATGTCATCACGCACAATGACAAATTCAATCAGCTCGGAAGATCCGGCACGTTTAACCTGTACCTTCGCTTCACTGCCTTTTGGACCTCTGATTTTATTAACGGCTTTGTTCAGTTCCAATCCTTGCAGGGATTCACCATTCACGGACATGATCATGTCTTTCGCGCGAATACCCGCTTTCTCGGCAGGCGATCCTTTGATCGGTGATACCACTACCACATTTCCATCCTGTGAGGATACCTCTGCGCCGATTCCGGTAAACGAACCTTCAATCGACTCCTCGAACTGGGCTGCTGTTTCCTGTCCCATATAGTTGGAGTACGGATCACCAAGAGATTCCATCATGCCGTTGATCGCACCATCAATCAGTTTGGTTCGATCCACGTCTTTATAATAGTTGCTTGAGATCAAATCCATCGCGGTTTCAATCTTCTTCAAATCGTTCTTCTGCTGCGAACTGCCAGTAACGCTGGCGAGCAATCCTTCGCCAGGTGTCGTCTGTGCCAGGCCAGGAGAGCTCATCAGCACCAGCGTAAGCAGGCTGCCTCCGAGAAGGGCTACAATGACAAGCAGCAGGGCCGATCTTTTCTTCATCATCCGTTTGTCACCGCCTTTAGTATTGAAGCGTGTCAAATTCAATTGTTCTGTGAATCATTCCCTGAACATGCCAGCTTAGTATATGCCTAGCTTGTACGGAATATGTTTGTTCCATTCCAACTGTTGGCTAAAAACTACAAATAGTTGAATGGATTCACTGCTGTTCCATTATCACGTACTTCAAAATGCAAATGCGGTCCAGTGGAGTTGCCTGTATTGCCTGATTCAGCAATAATGTCGCCACGGCTTACCGTGTCACCCTTGCTAACCTTAAATCCGCCTTCACGTAAATGACCGTATAGCGTCCATAATCCGCCTCCATGGTCAACAATGACGGTGTAACCATACCCGCTATACCATTCAGCCATGATGACGATCCCGCCAGAAGCGGCATGAACGGACGTTCCTTGAGCAACAGCAAAGTCTACACCTGCGTGCAATTTACCCACTTCACCCGTGATCGGGTGAATACGAGGTCCAAAACCGGAAGATACACGCGCACCTGATACTGGCATGCCAAAGATGCCGTTACCACTTGAGTATGAAGTACTGCTACTGCTGTTGGAGCTGACCTTGGTCGGTGCCTTCGCAGCAGCCGCGGCACGGGCAGCTGCTGCTGCTTTTGCTTTGGCAGCCGCCGCCGCTTGCTGCTCACGCAATTTATTTTTCTCTTGCAGAAGGGCCGAACGTTTGCTGGCAATCTGCATCAATACATCTTCCTGCTCTTGCGTCAGCTCTTCCGACTCTTCAATTTTAGCATCATAGGAAGCGAGAAGCACCTGCTTCTCCTGCTCCTTCTCATTCAACTGGGACTTGCGCTGTTTCTTCTGTGCATACAGACTCTTGGCTTCTGCATATTGCACATCGAGTTCTGCTTTTTTGTCCACGACGAGCTGCTTGTCCTTTTTGTGTTCATCCAGCAAGTGCTGGTCCTGATCCACAATCGTTTTCAGTGAATCGGCACGAGTCAGAAAATCAGAGAAGCTTGTAGAAGTTAGCAACACATCGAGATAAGAAACGGCACCGTCTGTATACATCAGCCTTACACGCGATTCAAGTAATTTTTCTCTTGCAACGATACGTTCTTCTGCGGCCTGCAGATCTTTTTTCGTTGTCCGGAGATCCTCTTCCGTATTTTCAATCTGCAACGATACGTTTGCCAGCTCATCACTAACTACATTGATCTGCTCCATGACGACTTTCAAGTAAGCATTGGTCTTGTTCTTGTAATGTTGAGCTTCCTTTTTGTTACTGGCAGCCTTTTGCTGCTCCTTTTTGGCCGAAGCCGCCTTGCTCTCCAGTTGCTGAATCTGCTGATCAATGTCGCTAATGCTACTCTTGGCATATCCGTCAGAAGGTTGAAGCGTCAAACTGGCCAATAACGTTAGGGCCAGCAGCGAAGCTGTTTTTTTCAAAATGTGATCCCCCATCCTATGAATTCACAAGAAAGCAACCTGCACAGGTGGTGAACAGCATGTTCTTTTGCTTTCTTACACTAAAGACTCCGTCTTTACTACATATCGTCAAACAGCGTTCAGTTGTGAACCTGCTTTGCCATTCTTTTTGGATTAAACGTTAAGAGACTTTCGGATGGACAATGTGCTTCCCAAAATACCAACCAGCACACCCAGTCCGATCAACAGTGTTCCAAACAGCAGCCAAATATCACCGAGTGGAATCAGGTTAAGCATCTGCATGAATACATCCTGACCGATCGTAGCCATCAGGCGGCTGTAACCGAAGAACAGTACCGCTACCGTAATCGCCGAACCGATCAGTCCAATCAATGCCCCTTCGACAAAGAAAGGCCAGCGAATGAACGTGTTGGTTGCTCCAACCAGTTTCATAATACCGATCTCCCGGCGCCGGGCCAGAATCGTTACGCGAATCGTATTCGAGATCAGGAACATGGACATCAACCCCAGTCCCCCAACAAAAATAAATCCGATATTCCGGACAAGCTTCGTAAATTTGAACAACACTTCCACCGTTTCCTTGCCGTAGTTCACTTTCATGATCGGCTTCTCCGGGTGTTTATCGTTCAATGCTTCGATTTTTTGCGCCACAAAAGTGACGGTTTCCGGTTCAATGACCTCTACTTCAATGGTCTCCGGCAGTGGATTGTTATCCACATCGAAACCGCTTAGCACATTGTCTGCACTTTCTCCGAGACGTTCACGGAACTCCTTGAGTCCCTCTTCTTTGGAAACAAAACGAATTTCACTGACTTCAGGCATGGCACTGATTTCCTGCTCCAGCGTGTTACGCAGGTTCTCATCCACGTTCAGCTCAAGAAACGTACTGATCTCGACCTGACTGTCCACCTGGTTGGCCATGGAATTCACATTAAGCACCAGCAGCATGAACACGCCCAGAATGAGCAGAGACACGATAATGGACATGATGGAGGCCACGGACATCCAGCCGTTGCGGAATACGTTTTTGAATCCCTCCCGTAAATGGCGCAAGAGAGTACTAAAATTCATAACCGTATTCCCCTCTCATCTGATCCCGTACAATCTGTCCCCGTTCAATCGCAATAACCCGTTTACGCATCGTATTAACGATATCCTTGTTGTGGGTCGCCATAACAATGGTTGTCCCGCGAAAATTAATTTCATCCAACAGCTGCATAATGCCCCATGACGTCTCCGGATCAAGGTTCCCCGTAGGCTCGTCCGCAATAATAACAGACGGATTGTTCACGATGGCACGTGCGATGGCAATACGCTGCTGTTCCCCACCCGACAACTGTGAAGGTTCACGATTCGCCTTGCTGCGCAATCCAACCAGATCAAGTACTTCCATCACTCGTTTCTTGATGTGGCGCTTCGGTGCTTCAATAACTTCCATGGCAAATGCCACGTTCTCAAATGCCGTCATGCGTGGCAGCAACCTGAAATCCTGGAACACAACGCCGATATTCCGGCGTACATAAGGAATTTTGCGTGGCTTTAACTTTCCGATATTAAATCCGTTAATGGATATTTGTCCTTTGGTCGGAACTTCTTCCCTGTACATCAATTTCATAAATGTCGATTTGCCTGCGCCGGACGGACCGACGATATAGACAAATTCATTGCGGTCGATCTTCACCGACACCCCTTGTAATGCGTGGGTACCATTGGCGTAGGTCTTCCACACGTCCTGCATTTCTATCACATCATCACTTCCCGTTGCATAGTTAGCCATTATCATTTCGACACAATCCCGGCATTTCCTTTAAAAAGACCTGAATTTCATCAGGGAAAATCCATTTCGCCCTTTTTTCGATGGTGAAGCATGGATTCATATGAATTTTATTGTAACAAATTTGTTACCTATTGAGTACCCGAAAGTTTTCCATCATTGGATCATATATATGGAAAGTGTTACGAAATGCGGAACAACAGAAGTACAAAGGAGCGTACGGATATGAAAAAAATACATTTGATGGTCATTGCACTGTTCTCCATCCTATTAATCGGTTCCGCGTCCTATGGATTGCTGTATATGTACGTGAACCAACCCACCCTACCAGAAGGTGTACGTGTTGGTGAGTGGTCGGTTGAGGACGTGAAGCGCAAGGAAGTTCTACTGGGACTGGATGAACGATTGAAACAAATGGAAGCGTGGCCGATCACCCTGGAGGTTGACGGTTCTACACCCAAAGCAATGACGTTCACCGCCGCCCAGACAGGCGCAAGCTACAGTGCTGACGACTTCCGGACAGCTGTGCAGCAGCTGGATGAAGGCAATCTGTGGGAGCGCGCTTATGCCCGATATCATTTCATCAAGGAATGGCCCCTGAAGCTGACGTATAATTCAAAAACACTGAAAGAGCAGCTTACCCCTGCCTGGGAAAAGGAAACCTTCGGTACACCCGCGAACGCCGTTCGCCGCATTACCGCAAGTGACAAGGTCCAGTACATCCCGGAAAAAGGCGTCCGCCGGATCGCCTGGGATGAACTCGCGAGCCTGATGCAGGCTAAACTGCACCGGGATTTCGCTCCACTGGACCATGATGCGAAGCCCAACCCGCTGTTGATTCAGCTGCCGTTGTATACGCTGCAGCCCGAAGTGACTCTCGATTCGCTGCGCCAAGAAGGAATTGACCGGAAGATCATTCAGTTCTCCACTAGCCTCGGAAACAGCAGCGCAGGCCGGATACATAACGTCAGCGCAGCAGCACAAGCCGTTAACGGCATGATTTTGCCGCCGAATGGTACTTTTGATTATGAGAAGGTCATTAAGAAGGCCGAGGAAGACTATGGTTTTCGGGAAGCCCCGGTAATCGTGAATGGGCAGCTGACTCCTGGCATTGGTGGTGGTATCTGTCAGGTATCAAGCACCGTTTACAACGCAGCCCTGTTGACCGGACTGGACATTGTAGAGCGCCGCAATCACTCCCTGCCCGTCAAATATTTGCCGAAGGGGCTGGATGCCACGTTTGCCTCAGGTTCCATCAATTTTCGGTTCAAAAACAATACCGGCAAGTCTCTGCTCATTCATGCCAAAGTGGAAGGTGGAAGCTTAACGGTCAAATTTTTCGGCACCTTCCCGGAGAACGTCAGTTATGCACTGGAATCCCGCACAATTGAGACATTAAGTGCTCCCGTGAAATATGTATCGAGCAATGTGCTGCCTGAGGGTGCCCAGCAGGTGCTCCAGAACGGTCAACCCGGATATATTGTAGAGACGATGCGCACCAAAAAGGTGGATGGCAAAATTGTCGAATCCAAGACCATTACACGTGACACGTACAAAGCACAGAATCGCCTGATTGCCCGCTCTGGTCATACTAACTTACCTGATCCCAGGGAGCCTTCTGTTGTAGAGGATGGCATCAGCGACACGAAGGAGCCTTAATCTTCATTTCACTTGCGTACACTTGGATAGGCTCAACTCAGCAAGTAATAACAGATAGAAAAAGACACATCTCCCGTTTCCCATTATGGGACCCTCGAGAGATGTGTCTTTGGTTTGTTGTACAGATACATATTAGGTTTGATTAGACTGAAACATCTAATGTCCGCCTGTGTACTCTTTCTGCTCCTCGCCGATAACCATCTTCTCATTACCCATGAAGAAAGCAGCAATCAACGCGAGTGCAGCCGGGATCGCAGCCCAGGCAAAGAGCTGCACGATAGATGAAGACAACGCGTGCGTAATGGCATCCAGCACCTGAGGCGGAATCGCCTTTCTCAGCTCTGGCGACAGCAACGCATGTGGATCGCTCAGATTCACTCCCTGAGGCACGCCGCCTGCTGCAGGAGCACCAGCTCCACCCGCTTCCGCCGCTGATCCGGCGAGGGCATCATTCATTTTGCGCGTAAATACCTGACTCTGCACGATACCAAAGATCGTAATGCCCATCGTCATCCCAAGTGAACGCAAGAAGTTAAGTGTGGAGCTTGCCGCTCCGCGTCTTTGCGGTTCAAACGCGTTCATGGCTGCATTGCTGAGTACCGAGAACGACGCTCCGACACCGAGACCAATCATCACCATGAATAAACGTATCGTCCATAGAGATGAACTTTCATCCAGCGTTGTCAGCAATCCAAGACCAAGCACCAGCAAGGCCAGCGTAGGAATCATAATGTTCCGGTACTTGATTTTGGTCATAAGTACCCCACCCATGGAAGCCGTCACAACGGACCCCAGCATCATAGGCAATAACACGAGACCAGAGTTGGTCGCTTTGCCACCGAGTACCCCCTGGATGAAGATTGGAATGTACACGGATGCGGTAATAAACGCCGCACCACTGAACATGCCAATAACGTTACTGGACCAGTACACCCGGTTGCGGAACATGCCGAAGGAGATGATGGGTTCCTTGGCTCTCGTTTCTGCAAACAGGAAAAGCAGCGCAAGCACAACGAATCCGGTAAACAAACCGAGGATCTGCCATGAACCCCAGGCATACGTTTTGCCACCCAGTTCAAGCCCGAAGATGAGACAGACTACCGCACCAATCAGTGTGATTGCACCGAGCCAGTCAATCTGTTGGGATTGATGCTGATGAGATTCTTTGTAGAAAAATGCAATAAACACAAACGCAATCAGACCAAGCGGCAGGTTGATATAAAATACCCATTCCCATGTCGCATACTCTGTAATGTAAGCACCCAGCAGCGGACCAAATACGCTCGATAAACCAAACACGGCTCCGAACAAACCGCCCAATTTCCCCCGTGATTCCGGTGCGACCACATCAAACATGATCGTAAAGGCAATCGGCACCAATGCACCTGCACCAATACCCTGAATAGCTCTGTACATCGTCAGCTCAACGATTGATGTTGCCGTTCCACATAACGCAGATCCGAGCATAAATACCAGTATTCCGAAAACAAAAAACTTCTTTCGTCCGTACATGTCGGATAACTTACCGAAGATTGGCATACCCGCCATCTCGGCCACCATGTAGGCGGAAGTCACCCAGACGAACTTGTCGAGTCCACCCAACTTCCCGACAATGTCGCCCATAGCTGTTGCCACGATGGTATTATCCATCGAAGCCATCAGTATGCTCAGCAGTAACCCTGCCAGCACCAATCCAATATTATTTCTACGTGTAGCCATTCTACTCAATCTCTCCCATTCACATCCGATTCATATGACTGAATTAGTATATCCGAAAAGTTACGGCGGATAATCAGTCCAAGGACCGATTGCTTTGCACCAAAACTTCCGATTGTGGATGAATTTGCAGAGAAGAGCGGTATTCTACTGTACCAATCCGGCAGCCTGGGCCAATTTTTATTTTATCTCCTCGTACAACCTCGGCCTCCGTGTTCTCAAGTTCAATTTCGTCGCCTTCGATCATGTTCACTTTGAGAATCGATTTGTTACCAGTGAACAAACCCTCCAGCAGTTTCCCCCGCGAACTCTTCACTGAAATGATGGAACCGCCCATTTCCTTCACCTCGGATGGCCCCATAATTTTGAGTGTCATTTGTTCGGCACTGAGCATACCCGTTATCGTAAAACGGCCATTCAACTTCATATTCTCCACCTGACAATCGCCTGCTACATGAAGCTCGCCTACCACTTTCATATGTTCAGCTTTGGCATACAGGTTAGAGGCAAAATCGCCCTCCTGATCTTCGTCGCCGGCAGCAGCCCGCTCTTTCAGGGTAAGGGTTCCTGTAATTTTGATATCGGTTGATTCCAGAGATCCGTATACAACCGATGTGCCAGTGCATTTGAATTGATCACAGCTCAGATTATCGTTAAATGAGGAATCCCCCACTACCTTGACCTTGCCGTACACACCGCCAGAAGAACTGCCGTCGCCGATGATGCTAATATCGTGTTTTTTAGCCAATGAACCAGCAAAATGGTTATTCAAATCGATCAATCCCTTTCTCTCCAGGTCAAAACTTAAACTAAAACTTAAATCCGCTGACTGCTGCCCACCTTGGCGTCTGGATCAACCTCTAGTTCACCCGAATATTCGACCAACCTGATGTTACAGCCACGACCGATATGAACCTTGCTGCCACGAACAATATCAGCCTCGGTATCTTCCAGCACGATTTCATCTCCCTCAATTAAGGCTGACTTAAATGAAGGTGTGCCTCCCAGGCCAATACTTTTCCAAAAACCAGTCTGTTCCTTACGACGAATATCGATGCGTTCCCCGCCGATCTCTTTGGCGGAAGAGGATGTATGCAGCCTGATCTCTACCGTCCCCGCATTCAGAAAGCCACTGATTTTAATATTGCCCTGTACGTTCAGGGACTCACATTGTACGTCGCCTTCAATATCAATCACGCCACCAATATCGATCCGTTCCCCATCTACCCGACCGCGTACAGTACACTTCCCGTTAACTTCGATCTCCGGGCTTCGGAGGTCTCCGTTAATGGTTGTCAAGCCATCCACACGAACACGAGAACTAACCAAGGGGCCGTTCAGCGTGCACATACCGTTGATCGTTGCACTCTCTGAGCTCAAAGCTCCGTGCATCTTCATTGTTCCATTCACATTCAAAGAGGTACAGTCCAGGTTACCGTTTACTTTGGCCATGCCATCGATGGATACCCGGTGAAAATTCCCGCCTGCCGTTTGGCTCATGCCCGCTACATTCAGATCATTGCGCAAATTACGTTCCTCCATATATGAACCTCTCCTTATCCCAATTTGAGTTTTAACTCTTCCATGAACGTGCCCATTGGCTGCCTGAGAACGACCTTCACTCCATTGTCAAAATAAAGCTCTGTTCCTGCCGTTACCAGCAAGAATGAAGGGACACCCATTTTACGAATAAGCACCAGCTCGCTTAATTTGCCTGTGAAACGATAATAATGCTCGGACATGACATCGATCAGCAGCGAACCCTCCTGGCGGGTAATATCCCCGCTCATTAGCAGCTTGTCGAGTACATAAAGCGTCATGATCTGCTCCAAAGCGTACAGCGGCCGCTCCCGACCTGCTTCTTTCAACAGCTCAAGCGAAATATGCGAAACAATGTTTCGCTCTAATAGCTCCTCAGCGGACATTTCCACTTCACCCAACGTTGGTGAAAACACGTCTGCCAGTTCATCCAACGACAAGCCGTCTTTCATATTAAGAATCTTGTCAATCCGCAGTAAAATCTGTTGTTTTGGAAAAAAAGTTTCTTGTCCCGTAAAGGACGACTTCCGAATAAACCATTCCTCCGGAATGAGATTCTTCCGCTTCCAGCGGTACAACTGGCCGTAGGAGATACCCGTCAGGTCCAGCAATTCTTTTTTGGAGATCAAATCATCCGTCATATATGGTCCCCCTTTGTGTTGAAGACAGTGTAACATAACATTGTTATGTTGTAAAGAAGGCGAAGAACATTGGGAATTGAACCCCCATTTTCTATTCATATCTCCTGCTTCCACATTAAAATCCACTCATCTTCGGAAGCGCTTACTTCCCTCTCCCTACAGTGGACCTTGTTGTTGCATCGGAAGAGATTTACGTATAACCTGTTTACTATAAACACTTTGGAGCCATGACGGCTCCAGATCCCATCCCTTGTATCAAATCAGAACACTTCGACAATGAATTATGAAAGGGGTTACTTTAACACATGGCACTTATTCAATGTAATTTTTACTCGGACACGCTTGGTTTAAGCACCAGCATGCATGTCATCCTGCCACAACAGACCCACAATCAGATTGGCATGGAGAACGTATCGGGCCAAGGACTGCATCCCACACTGTATCTGCTGCATGGTCTATCGGACGATGACTCTATCTGGCTGCGCCGTACATCCATCGAACGTTACGTCGCTGACTTGGGGATCGCTGTGGTCATGCCTCAGGTACATCGCAGCTTCTATACGGATATGGCGGCGGAAGGCGGACGTTACTGGACGTTCATCAGTGAAGAGCTGCCTGCACTTGCACGTTCCTTCTTCCCACTATCACACAAACGTGAGGATAACTTTGTTGCGGGCTTGTCCATGGGGGGCTACGGTGCATTTAAACTTGCTCTGCGTAAACCAGATCAGTATGCCGCAGCAGCAAGTTTATCCGGGGCACTCGACATGACGGCGCATCTGGATAATATGAAATCCAGCCCACTCTGGCGGGCCGAAATGGAACGTATCTTTGGGCCGAAGATTGAAGGCTCGGAGAACGACCTGCTCCAACTACTGAAGAATAATCAAGCGAGCAGTGGACCTCGGCCATTGCTCTATCAATGCTGTGGTACGGAAGATTTCCTGTATGATCAGAACCAATCCTTCCGTGAAGCCTGTGCGCAGACCGATCTTCAATTGACCTATGAGGAGGAACCCGGTGAACATGAGTGGGGCTATTGGGATCAGAAAATTCAGAGTGTATTGAAATGGTTGCCTCTACGTGAGCGTAAATAGCCGAGAAGTTTAAATGAAGCCATTGCATTTTAGATGGATGTGTACACTGGCACTCCAATGACAGATTAACCTTCCGATCGCTGTTATCCAGTAAATGTTGAGTTGAACATATCTAAATCGTTGTAACACAAAAAAAAAGCAGGCCCTTGAGAAGAAATTCTCGGCCTGCTTTTGCGTTGTATATCTTTATTTCATTATGGTAAATGCGTCATTATCCTCGATTGGTGATCCATTGCTCCGTAATTTCCAGCACCTTTTCACTACGTGCAATCGCCTCAGCCACCTGGTTCGAAGCTGTTCCGCCGTATACGTTACGAGCATTTACAACCGCTTCCGGTTGCAGCACGTCGTAAATACGCTCATCGAACAACGGGGAGAATTGACGGAATTCATCGATGGTCAGGTCCAGTAGATACTTGCCGTTCTGGATACAGTACAATACCGTTTTGCCGATAACCTCATGTGCCTGACGGAATGGCAATCCTTCGCCCACAAGGAAGTCCGCAATATCTGTAGCGTTCGAGAAATCCTGATTGACCGCTTGACGCATCCGACCCTTGTTGACCGTCATCGTAGCAATCATCGGAGCGAACAATTGAAGTGCGCCTTCAAGCGTCGCTACTGTGTCAAACATGCCTTCCTT
Source organism: Paenibacillus sp. OK076 (assembly GCF_900110055.1). Lineage (NCBI taxonomy): Bacteria > Bacillati > Bacillota > Bacilli > Caryophanales > Paenibacillaceae > Paenibacillus > Paenibacillus sp. OK076. The sequence continues at coordinate 828,078 of NZ_FOCH01000002.1, read as the reverse complement.
GTCTTCCTGCATGTCCTTGTTGTAAGCAAGCGGCAGAGATTTCAGCACTGTCAGCAAACCGATCAGGTTGCCGTACACACGCCCTGTTTTACCACGAACGAGTTCCGGAACGTCCGGATTTTTCTTCTGTGGCATAATGCTGCTGCCCGTACAGAATGCATCGTCCAGTTCAACAAAACCAAACTCCGTGCTGCTCCACAGGACCAACTCTTCGCTCAAACGGGACAAGTGAGTCATGATCAGCGAAGCGGCTGCCAGGAACTCCACAATAAAGTCACGGTCACTGACCGCGTCCAGACTGTTCTCGTACACACCATCGAAGCCCAGTTGTTCCGCCACAAAATGACGGTCAATCGGGAACGTTGTGCCTGCAAGCGCACCTGCACCCAGTGGCAGCACGTTAATGCGTTTGTAGCTGTCCATAAGACGCTCTGCATCCCGTTGGAACATCGATACATACGCCATCAGGTGATGGGCGAACAGAATCGGTTGTGCACGTTGAAGATGCGTATACCCCGGTACAATCGTATCAAGATTGTCTTTGGCTTGTCCGATCAGCGCTTCCTGCAACGAGTGCAGCATGCCAACAAATCCAACTACGCGCTCACGCAAGTACAAGTGCATATCGGTTGCCACCTGGTCATTCCGGCTGCGTCCCGTATGTAATTTGCCGCCTACAGGGCCGATGGTATCGATCAGATTTTTCTCAATATTCATGTGGATGTCTTCATCCGATACGGAGAATTCCACTTCCCCTGCACGGATTTTGTGCAGAACCGTGATTAGACCTTCCTTAATCGTCTCTACATCCTCTGCCGGCAGAATGCCGCATTTGCCCAACATCGTGACATGAGCCAGACTCCCTTGAATATCTTCCTCGGCCAACGCTTTGTCAAAATTGATTGACGCTGTATATTCCTCAACCAGGTGATTGGTTTGTTTGGTAAAACGTCCTCCCCACAGCTTGCTCACAGTGAGTACTCCCCTTTCGCTCATGGACAAAGCCGCTCCTGCCAGATGTGCAAGAACGGCCCGCCTTGTCAGTTATTATCGTGATGCTGTATATGCATAATGAAATTAGTTTTTGTTTTGTTCCACACCGGAATTCACTTTCAAACGCAATGCATTCAGGCGAATAAAGCCCGTTGCATCCCCTTGATCGTACGCTTGTGTTGGATCAGCTTCCATCGTGGCAATGTCCGGGTTGTACAGGCTGACAGGGCTTTTCACACCTGCACCGATGATGTTGCCTTTATACAGTTTCACACGAACGGTACCTGTTACATTTTTCTGGCTTTCGGTCACCAGCGCTTGCAGCGCCAGACGTTCCGGTGCGAACCAGAATCCGTTGTATACGAGTGTGCTGTAACGTGTGATCAGGCTATCACGCAGGTTCATGACTTCACGGTCCATCGTGATGGATTCCATTTTGCGGTGTGCCGTGAACAGAATTGTTCCACCTGGTGTCTCATATACGCCACGACTCTTCATGCCGACGAAGCGGTTCTCTACCATGTCCACACGGCCGATACCATGTTTGCCACCAAGTTCGTTCAGTTGCTCCATCACTTGCAGTGGGCTCAAGCGCTCACCATTCAGTGCAACACAGTCACCTTGTTCGAATTCAAGCTCAACATATTCCGCTTGATCCGGTGCATCTTCAGGTGCACTGCTGAGCAGGAACATGTCTTTGTTCTCGTCCATACTTGGATCGAACCAAGGGTCTTCGAGCACGCCGCTCTCATAGCTGATATGCAGCAGGTTACGGTCTGTGGAGTACGGTTTAGCCGCCGATGCGGTTACCGGAATACCATGTTTTTCAGCGTAAGCGATCATCTCCGCACGTCCCGGGAACTGGTTGCGGAATTCTTCCAGACGCCAAGGCGCGATGACTTGAATGTCTGGTGTCAGCGCAGCTGCGTTCAACTCAAAGCGAACCTGGTCATTCCCTTTACCCGTAGCGCCGTGAGCAATCGCAGTAGCGCCTTCTGCACGAGCGATATCCACCATACGTTTAGCGATCAGTGGACGTGCGATACTTGTGCCAAGCAGATACTGTCCTTCATAAAGAGCACCTGCCTGGAACATTGGATAGATGAAATCTTTGGCGAACTCGTCGCGCAGATCATCGATGTACACTTTGGAAGCGCCTGTAGCGAGCGCTTTTTCCTCAAGGCCGTCCAACTCATCCTTTTGTCCAATATCCGCCGTAAATGCAATAATCTCCGCATCATATGTTTCTTTCAACCATTTCAAAATTACAGATGTGTCCAACCCGCCAGAATAAGCGAGTACAATTTTTTCTTTAGCCATGTGTGGTGGTCCTCCCCAAGTTCAGTTGCTTAATCTATCATCGCGAAATCTGCGCCTAAAATCAACCCATTCAGGCAAACAGCATCTATTCGCTCATTAACGCAGCCATCAATGCTTTCTGCGCATGCAGTCGGTTCTCCGCCTGATCAAAGATCAGGGAGTTAGGTCCGTCAATTACCCCAGCACTCACTTCTTCTCCACGGTGAGCTGGCAGGCAGTGCAGGAACATGTAATCCGGCTTCGCGCCTTTCATCAGTTCCTCATCCACCTGATACGCAGCGAATGCTTGTTCACGAATCTTCTGTTCCTCTTCAAAACCCATGCTCGCCCATACATCCGTATACACGATATCTGCATCTTTCACAGCTTCCTGTGCACTGTACGTTACAGTCACCTGCGACCCGCTCTCCTGTGCGATGCTGCGCGCCTGCTCTACAACTGCGCTGTCAGGCTCATAGCCTTCCGGAGTCGCTACCGCAACATGCATACCCATCTTCGCTGCACCAAGCATTAGGGAGTGCGCCATGTTATTACCGTCTCCGACATAAGCCATTTTCAGACCTTCCAGCTTACCTTTGTGCTCCAGCACAGTTTGGAAGTCTGCGAGTACTTGGCATGGATGTGCTGCATCGCTCAGGCCGTTAATAACTGGAATATCCGCATGTTGTGCCAGTTCAGTCACATTATGGTGTCCAAAGGTACGAATCATGATGCCGTCCAGGTAACGTGACAGGACTTTGGCTGTATCATGTGTCGTTTCCCCGCGACCAAGTTGGATATCGTTTTTGCTCAGGAAGAGCGCGTGACCGCCGAGTTGGAACATGCCGACTTCAAAGGATACACGGGTACGTGTAGATGATTTTTCAAAAATGAGTCCGATCGTTTTGCCTTGGAGTGGCTTATACGGCACACCGTTCTTTTGTTTGCCTTTAATCTCAATCGCAAGGTCCAGCAAATAGCGAATTTCCTCTGCCGTATAATCTGTAAATTCAATAAAATCACGGCCTCTAAGATCGACCTTCTGGACTTTCTCCGTCTGTTGCGTTTGTGTCATGTTCTTTTTGTCCTCCTTATTTCCGGTTCCCTGCACCCGCATGGGCAGAAGAGTGTAGAACGTTAAGATTTTGCCATCCGGCTACTCACTATCAGCTTCCGCTAGTTTACCGCGCGGCTACAGGGATTCATGATTCATCATTATGTTCCGCTTCGAGGCCCGCGAAGGCCCCGAATCAGAAAGGTTGTATAAAGTCTTATTAAGCGTTCTTCGCTGCCACGTGCTCTTCAATCAACGTAGCTACCAAGGATACTGCCTCATCGATCTCTTCCTTGCTCACATACAAGTTTGGAAGCAGACGAATGACATTTGGTCCAGCGGATACAAAGAGAATGCCTCGTTTCTGACCGGCAAGCACGATGTCGCCTACCGCTTCAGCACATTCGATTCCAACTAGCAGACCCATACCCCGAACTTCTTTTACAAACGAGTTGCCTGCCAGACGCTCCCGCAGAGATTTCATCAGGTATTCGCCCATTTCAGCTGCACGTTCTGGCAGGTGGTCTTCAAGCATCGTTTCAATCGTTGCAATGACCACGGAGGAAGCAAGTGGTGTACCGCCAAACGTTGTAGCATGGCTGCCTGCAGTAAACGCATCCTTTAGATAACCTTTACCTAGCATCGCACCTACAGGGAATCCACTACCAATACCTTTGGCTACCGTGAAAATGTCCGGCTCAATGCCATAATGCTCATGCGCGAACAGTTTGCCTGTACGTCCCATTCCGGTCTGCACTTCATCCACAATCAACAGCAGTCCGTGTTCTTCACACAGTTTCCGAACGTGATGGACAAAATCCGGTTTAACCGGATGCACGCCACCCTCAGCTTGCACCATCTCCAGCATAATTGCTGCTGTATTGGGTCCGATTGCCGCTTCGAGAGCGGCTGTATCATGCAATGGTACGGTCACGAATCCGGCTGGCAATGGCAAAAATCCTTCTTTCACCTTATCCTGTCCAGTTGCTGTCAAGGTTGCGAGTGTCCGTCCGTGGAAGGATTGGGCAAATGTAATGACTTCGTACCGACCTGTGCCTTTTACCTTCTGGTGATAGCGACGCGCCAGTTTGATTGCCGCTTCATTCGCTTCTGCACCACTGTTACAGAAAAATACAGCATCTGCGCACGTATTTGCAGTCAACAAAGCCGCTGCTTTTTCCTGACCGGGAATCTGGAACAGGTTGGATACATGCCACAGCTCATCAATCTGAGCTTTCAGCTTGGCTCCCACTTTCTCCGGTGCATGGCCCAGACTCGTTACAGCCAACCCGCACATGAAATCAAGATAACGATTGCCCTGATCATCCCACAGCCAGCTGCCTTTACCTTTGACCAGACTGATTGGATAACGTGCATACGTTTGGAAAAGAGAGCTTTCCGTCTGTGACGCTGCACCTGTCGCTGCTACGCCCGCTACTGCTGTGCCAGAACCTGGCTGTTCATTGCCTTTTGCCATCACCTATCACTCCTATTGGTTGGTGCAACGGCAATCATATAAGAGCTATAATTTACACTAGACCACTCCGATTGCAGGACCATCTTTTGAACGTAAGCATACTCCACTTCGATGACAGAACAACCTTTCGATCGCTGTTATCCCCGGATTTTTTTGATTGATCCTTAAAGGGGAAAATCCGGGGATAAAGGCGCACGCTTCGCTTCTTCAGGTTATTTCTGTCCTCTACGTTATGCATTTTTATTCTTCAGATTGGTTCTGCACCCTACGTTATTGTGTGTGTAATATTAGATTTCTTATATAAAAAAGCGATGCACATATTTTTTTATTTACTATAAGACCATGAAGACACTAGCGCACTGAGAATAATTACTGCATACGGATAATTCGGGTTCCGATCGTTTCTCCGCCAAGCACACGGCTCAGGATCTGTGGTTCGCTGCCATCTACGATGATGACCTCACGCACTTTGCCGTGAATACAAGCGATGGCTGCACGCACCTTTGGAATCATGCCGCCATAGATTTCTCCGGTTTGGATCATATCCTCGATCTCTTGTACAGAGACGGATGGCAGTACTTTTTTCTCGCCACCTACATTTTTCATAATGCCAGGGACATCAGTCACTACGATCATCCGGCTCACTCCGAGGTGGGAAGCTACCGCACCTGCTGCTGTATCGGCGTTGATGTTATAGCGTTGCCCAGATGCATCCACACCAACTGGCGCGATAACTGGCATATAGCCCATTTCCACAATACCTTGAATAATCTCCGCGTTAACGCCCGTTACGTCGCCTACAAAACCAATCTCTGCATGGTTGCTAACCGGTTTCGCCTGGATCAAACCACCGTCCACACCCGACAAGCCCAGCGCACGTCCACCAACACGTTGGATTAAACGTACGATCTGTTTGTTAATACTCCCCGCAAGAACCATTTCCACGACGTCCAGCACAGGTTCCGTTGTTTTGCGCAATCCGTTCACAAACTCGGTCTCTATGCCCAGCTTCGCCAGGTTATTCGAGATCGCAGGGCCGCCACCATGTACGATGACAGGCTGTGTTCCCTGGGACTGCAAGTCACGCAGATCTGCAAAAAAGGATTCAGGCAACGCCGCCAGCGTGCTGCCTCCGCATTTCATGACAAACGTCTGCTTCTCGGCACCTGCTTCAGTTCCGGTACTCTCATTTTGCAATGTTGAATTCATGAGGGCACTCCTTTCGTTCAAATATTCTAAAAGGCCTAACACTTAATTGATGCGATATTCGGTGGCTGACCGTTCCGAATCCGGATCGTTCTTTCGATCGCTGTTGTCTCCAAGTTTTTTTGGGATTCCCCTTCTCTAAGGGGAAAACTCGGAGACAAAGGCGAACGCTGCGCTTCTACAGAATCGATTCCGACTTCTCCACTGCCTTCGCCAGTTATCAACTACCAAATAAAGTTCAATCCTTATACATTTTCTATATATTTACGAAACAGCTTCTCATAGGGAAGCTGTTAGCTTCAATAAAATAAATGCGTAATAATTATTACGTGCGGTATGCCGCGTTAATTCGTACATAGTCATACGTCAGGTCACAGCCCCATGCGATGGCCGTTCCCTCGCCGTGGTGCAGATCGACCACAATCCGTACGGTATCGGTCTGCAAGTAGGCCAGCGCCGCTTCTTCGTCGAATACGACTGGACGGGATTGTTCAAGTACAGAGATGTCTCCCAGACGGATATCAACCGTCTCCGGGTTCACCGGCTGTCCTGCTCGCCCTACGGCTGCAATAATGCGTCCCCAGTTGGCATCCGCACCAAACATCGCGGATTTCACCAGGCTGGACCCAATGACGGTCTTAGCAATAGCTTGCGCAGATTCATCACTTACGGCACCCGTTACGTATACTTCTACCAGCTTGGTTGCTCCTTCGCCATCGCGCGCGATGGCTTTGGCAAGCACTTCGCACACATATGTGAATCCTGCAGCAAAAGCATCCCAATCCGGATGTTCCACGGTCAGCTCTTCGTTACCTGCCAGACCACTGGACATTGCGACCAGCATGTCGTTCGTGCTCGTATCTCCATCCACTGTAATCATGTTAAATGTATGATTGGTCGCCTGGCGCAGCAGGCGCTGCAACGCTTCTGCACTAATGACCGCATCCGAGGTCATGAAGGCCAGCATGGTCGCCATATTCGGATGAATCATCCCCGATCCCTTGGCGGCACCTGCAATGGTAATCGTTTTGCCGTTCACCTCAACGGAGACGCAGGCTTCTTTTTTTACCAAATCGGTTGTCAGAATAGCTTGGGAAAAATGCTCCGCTTCTTCTGCTTCCTTGCCCAAACGTGCCGGAAGTGCGGTAATCCCCGAGTGTACAGCGTCCATCTTCAGCAATTCACCAATGACACCTGTAGAAGCGACAGCAACATCCTCTTCTGCTACTCCCAATTCACGTGCAGCCGCCGTACGCATGGCGTAGGCATCCTCTTCACCTTGCTGTCCAGTACACGCATTGGCATTCCCGCTATTCACGATGACTGCCTGAAGGCGTCCATTGCTCAAGCTCTCACGCGTGACTTTCAGAGGTGCGGCTTGGAACACGTTCGTTGTATACACCGCAGCTGCAGTTGCCGGCACGTCACAGCGGATCGCCCCGATGTCGTTACGAGACGTTTTTTTCAATCCGCAGTGCAGTCCGCCAGCAGTGAACCCGCGCGGAGTTAAAATCGTTCCGTTCTCAACTATAGTAAAGGCCTTTTGCTCCACATTTGTTCCCATATGTTATCCCCCGTTATGCGTTCGGCCGCATGCCGATTGTCCGCTTGCTTAGCCTGATCCGTCTTCCCCACATGGTTTCGGAATTGCGTCTGGACGCTCTCCCAATGATTCAAACCTTATGGATATACTGGAGTCATGTTCAGCCCGAGGTTCTCCTCCCATCCCATCATCAGGTTCATATTTTGAATGGCTTGCCCGGATGCACCTTTCACCAGGTTGTCGATGACCGAAATAATCGTCAAACGACCTGTACGAGGATCAGCCGCAAATCCGATATCACAATAGTTCGATCCGTACACTTCCTTCGTTGAAGGCCAGATCCCCGGCTCACGTACACGCACGAACGGCCGATTCTCATAATATTTGCGGTACAGATCAACGATTTCACGGTCACTATGTTCACCAGTTAGATTGGCATACATCGTACTCATGATTCCACGCGTCATCGGCACCAGTTGAGTTGTGAACGTTACTGTGACTGGAGTGCCAGTGATATTTCCCAGCACTTGCTCGATTTCGGGAATATGCTGATGTTTATTGAGTTTATATGCTTTGAAATTCTCATTCATTTCTGCATAATGATACGCCAGAGCTGTTCCCCTTCCCGCACCCGATACGCCGGATTTGGCATCAATGATGATACTGGAAGGGTCAATCCATCCTGCCTCAACAGCTGGAATCAATCCGAGTAACGTAGCCGTTGGGTAGCAGCCGGGGTTGGAAATAAAGTTCTTGCCCTCCACTTCGTCGCCATACACCTCTGCCATGCCGTATACCGCCTGTTCCAGCAATGAAGCAGATGGTGCCGGATGTTTATACCACTCTTCATACACCGTTCCATCCTTAAGTCTGAAATCTCCAGACAAATCAATGACCTTAAGACCTGCTTCAAGCAGGCTCGGAACGAGCTTTGCGCTTACACCAGACGGGGTCGCTGTGAACACCAGATCTGCACGACTTGCAATCTCAGCCGGGTCTACGCCGTCGAGTGGCCTCTGAATCACGTCCGTCAAATGCGGGAATCCATCTGCGATGGACTCACCACTGCTGGATGAAGAGATTACCGAAGTAATTTCAACCTGCGGATGATTCTGGAAAAAACGAATCAGTTCCACCCCGCCGTAGCCGGTGGAACCGACGATTGCCACTTTTAATTTGTTATTCACTCTCGCTCCCCCAATCTTGTCGTATGCGCTACTTATACTGTTCTCCTGCTCCCAATGAGCTTTCATACAGCAATTCCGTCGCTTCTATGCATATTTGTGTATTATTATACAACTCTAGTTATATAAATACAACACTCTATCATCAATTTTACATGGATTCTCATTGCTTCCGAACATATCTTTCCAACATCTGCGGACGAACCCGTATACTTCTGCTAAAATACGTATTATAGGAAACATTACAACCAGGGTCTATTTCATAATCAATCTACACGATGAAGGGTTTATGAATGGATTCATGATGGTCATTATGAGACATGGGGGACTACAGTGCATATCGAATCCATTTTACTTGTTGTACTCCTGGGCCTGAATATTATTTTTGCAGCAGCGGTCGTTTTCTTCGAACGAAAGGATGCCAGTGCATCCTGGGCTTGGCTGCTCGTCTTAAACTTTATTCCGGTTTTCGGGTTTGTACTCTACTTATTAACAGGGCAAAACCTGACGCGCTATCGGCTTTTCCAGTGGAAAGAGCGCAAGAAGCTTGGGCTTGAAAAACGTATTGCTGCCCAGCTTGATCAGCTGCAAGACAACCGAACACCGTTCCGTAATCAGGCGACGGAGAGTAGTCAGGACATGATTTATATGAACCTGAAGCAAAACGATGCTCTTTTGACCGAAGATAATGCAGTCGAGATTATTACCGACGGAACAGACAAATTTCAGCGGTTGCTCGATGATATCGAGGCAGCGAAGGATCATGTTCATGTGCAATATTACATTTATAGAGGCGACCGACTCGGCAAAAGAATCCGGGATGCACTCATCCGTAAAGCGCGCGAAGGTGTCAAAGTTCGTCTGCTGTATGACGCGCTGGGATCACGGCGCGTATCCAAACGTTTTTTCAAAGAATTGCGCGAAGCAGGCGGTTTGGTTGAGGTCTTTTTCCCATCCAAATTCAGTCTGATTAACCTGCGTATGAACTACCGAAATCACCGTAAAATCGTCATCATTGATGGTAACCTTGGATATACAGGCGGATTTAATGTGGGGGATGAATATCTCGGCTTGAATTCCAAGTTCGGTTACTGGCGCGATACTCATTTGCGTATTCAGGGTAATGCTGTTCATGCTCTTCAGACCCGTTTTCTTCTCGATTGGAATGAAGCGTCCAAGCAGCACGATACACCATATGTTCCGGCGCATTTCCCTCATATTGAGGGCACAGGAACAACTGCCATGCAGATTGTATCCAGCGGACCGGATGCAGAGACAGAGCATATCAAGAACAGTTATCTGAAAATGATTAATGGAGCCAAACATTCGATTCTGATTCAGACGCCTTACTTTATTCCAGATGCCAGTGTATTCGAAGCCATTCGTCTTGCGTGCCTGTCAGGAATTGATGTTCGCATTATGATTCCAAATAAACCGGATCACGCCTTCGTATATTGGGCTACGCTATCTTATATCGGTGAGTTGTTAAAAGTGGGAGCCACCGTGTTCATCTACGATAACGGCTTTATTCATGCGAAAACGCTCATTATCGACAGTATGGTCGCATCTGTGGGAACCGCTAATATTGATTACCGCAGCTTCCGATTGAACTTTGAGGTCAATGCTTTTATGTATGATGAGGCGATTGCGACTGCTCTTGTGCAGACGTTTGAGCATGATCTTCTTGTATCCCGTGAGATGACGCTGGAGGAGTACAATAAACGCAGTGTGAAAATCCGCTTCAAAGAAGCGATCTCTCGTCTGCTATCTCCGATTCTGTAGATACAGGTAGTAGTAGAAGGATTATCAGTCCAAAGAAAAAAGCAGGTGCTTACTTTCCAGCTATGTCTGGTGGAGGAGTACCTGCTTTTTTTCGGATTATAAATTTAATTTCTTATAAGTTAAACGAATGATCTCTACACTGTTCTCCGTTATCTTATGAATGTTAGTTTCAGTTATAAAGCCCCTACTCGCTGTACCTTAAAATTCCCCACGCTTAAAGCCTTCGCCGAGTACTTCATGCGCATTGCTAATAATGACAAAAGCCCCCGGGTCCACGGACCGGATCAACGCTTTCAGTCTAGGCACCTCATTCTGTCCAACGACCACCATGAGTACGGTTCGCTGATCGTCGGTGTAGCCACCTTTTGCCTCCAGCTTCGTCAGTCCGCGATCCAGATCATCCAGAATCACCTTCGTAATCGGTTCGGTCTGGTTGGAAATAATGTAAGCTACCTTCGAGTTACCAAGGCCCATCTCGACGGCATCAATAACTTTACCGGTAACGTATAACCCGATCAGAGCATAGAGCGACTGCTCCAATGACAATACAAAAGCAGCCATAATAATGACCGTAGCATCCATCATCACCACGCAAAGAGAGTAACTTAGTCCACTATATTTTTGTACGATCCTGGCCAGAATGCTCATGCCCCCTGTTGAGCCTCTACCCCGATATACGATTCCAATCCCAAGTCCAACCCCAATTCCGCCATAGAGTGAACCAAGCAGCGGATTCGTTGTTGGAATGGCCCAGTCTTTCGTGAGATAGACAAACAGTGGCAGTACAATACTGCCGAGTACAGAACGTATTCCATACTGCTTGCCAATCAGGAGAAAACCCGCGATCAGAAGCGGAATATTAATAGCCCACTGGGTGTATGCCGGCTCAAGCCCCAGCCAATGTTTGCCCAATATCGATAACCCGGATACCCCACCTGAAGCAATCTGATTCGGAAGTAAAAATAAATTAAAGGCCACGGCAATCAAAAACGAACCTAAAATAATGGATACGGTATCTACAACGTTTCTCCATGGGCCGTTCAGGGGAATGAGCGTGGTTAGCCTCTTCTTGCGGTTATTGTGTAACGGCTGTTGCTGTTGCATGTCATCTTGCTCTCCTTTTTTTGTATATATGCTCAAAAAAAAGCCCCTGTATACACCCAGCATACGCCTACACGTATCGGGTCTATACAGGAACTTTTGATTAATCGGTATCTACTTTAATCTGGCTGCGCAAATAACCATCGATGAATCCATCGAGGTCGCCATCCATTACTGCTCCTGTGTTTCCAGTCTCTACGCTCGTACGGTGATCCTTTACCATACTATAGGGATGGAATACATAGGACCGAATCTGGCTACCCCACGCAATATCCGACTGTTCTCCTCGGATTTCGTCCAGCTGTTGTTTTTGTTCTTCAATTTTACGTTCATACAATTTGGAACGAAGCATCGTCATCGCTCGCTCACGGTTCTTAATCTGTGACCGTTCATTCTGGCACGTTACAACCACACCTGTTGGAAGGTGAGTAATCCGTACAGCTGAGTCGGTGGTATTGATATGCTGTCCACCCGCGCCGCTCGCACGGTACGTATCGATCTTGAGATCTTCTGTCCGAATGTCCAATTCAATCGTGTCATCAATCTCAGGCACCACGTCACAAGATACGAAGGAAGTATGTCTGCGTCCTGAGGAGTCAAAAGGTGAGATCCGCACCAATCGGTGCACACCCTTTTCGGCTTTCAGATACCCATAAGCATTATGCCCCTTGATGGATAGCGTGACACTCTTTATTCCTGCTTCATCTCCTGCCAGATAATCCAGCACCTCAACCTTGAAGCCACGCTTCTCGGCCCAGCGTGTATACATCCGCATCAGCATCTGTCCCCAGTCCTGTGACTCGGTACCACCAGCACCCGGATGAAGCTCCAGAATCGCATTCATCTTGTCATACGGCTGATTCAGGAGAAGCTGTAGCTCGAACTCTTCTACCTTGCTCACGATGGCTGTCACGCTGTTGCCGATCTCCACAGCCAGATCATCGTCGCCTTCTTCGTCAGCCAGTTCTGCCATCATGACCGCATCGTCATAATCCTGCTGCAGCTTGATGTATTGGTCCACAGATCCCTTCACCGCGTTCAGCTCAGCGATTACGGATTGTGCCTTATCATTATTATCCCAGAAATCCGGGGCGGACATCTTCACTTCGAAGTTCTCAATCATCTCTTGCTTAAGATCTAAGTCAAAGAGACCCCCTAAGATTTGTTAGTTTCTTGCCTATTTCACGCAGGTCCTGCTTCACGCTTGGATCGATCATGTGCAATTCCTCTTTTCATTAAGATAAGCTCCCCGCATTCAGGGCATTCCTTCAGATCAAGTATCCGATGCTTCACCTTGGAGTCTCGGTTACCTTAATAACGGCAAGCCTCTTCTCCATGATTATGGTACATAGTTATAACTATGCACCAATTACAGGTTATGCATCCTTCATTTGATCATTTGGAATACCCGGCTGCAAGGAGCCGTTCATGTCATTCTATTTAAGTTGATCCAGCATTCGTTACACCTTATCACTCCGATTGCAGTAGCATCTTCCGATCGCTCTTATCCCCAGATTTTCTTGATTCCCTCTCACAAGGGAAAAATCCGGTGATAAATGCGAACGCTTTGCTTCTCCAGATTGCTTCTGCACTCTCCGTTATGGTGTAAAAATTCAGATCCAACTTATAAACAGGGTAATGTAGAGAGTCGTTTAACTACTCTTGACCGTGGCAGTGTTTGAACTTTTTGCCGCTACCACATGGACAAGCATCGTTGCGTCCGATTTGGTCAGACACTTTTACCGGACGTTTCTCTGTAGGTTCGCCGCTTGTCGAGATCTGACTTTCGTCAACAACCGCTTGACGCTCCTGATTGCTCTCGATTTGTGCTCTCATCACATAGGTTGCCACTTCTTCCTGGATCGAAGCAATCATCTGATGGAACATTTCGAAGCCTTCGAACTGGTACTCACGCAGCGGATCTGTACCGCCGTAAGCACGAAGGTGGATACCTTGACGCAATTGATCCATCGCATCAATATGATCCATCCATTTGCTGTCTACTGCACGGAGTACAACCACTTTCTCGAATTCACGAACCATCTCTTCACCGATCCGCTCTTCACGCGCATTGTACTTGTTCTGAACTTTCTCAAACAGGTAGTCGATAATCTCTTCTGCTTCTTTGCCCCACAGATCATCTTTCGTTACTGAGCCTTCATCCAGCAATTTGCTGTTCATGTAGTCGGCAACTTCCTGCAGCTCCCAGTTTTCCGGAATATCGTCACTGCAATGAGCTTCCACAATACGTTCAATGGAAGGCTTGATCATATCCATAACGATCTGTTTGATATTCTCGGACTCAAGCACCTCACGGCGTTGTTTATATATAATTTCACGTTGTTGGTTCATGACATCATCATATTGGAGAACGACTTTACGTACGTCAAAGTTATTACCTTCAACCCGTTTTTGTGCCGACTCTACCGCACGGGTAATCATCCGGCTCTCAATCGGTTGGTCTTCTTCAAAACCAAGACGCTCCATCATGTTCAGTACATTGTCTGCACCGAAACGTCTCATCAGCTCATCACCAAGTGACAGGTAGAACTGTGTAGAACCAGGGTCACCCTGACGTCCCGCACGTCCACGCAGCTGGTTATCAATCCGGCGTGATTCATGACGCTCTGTACCGATGATATGAAGGCCGCCCACTTCAGCTACGCCTTCACCCAGGATAATATCCGTACCCCGTCCTGCCATGTTGGTAGCAATCGTAACCGCACCAGCCTGACCCGCACCTGAGATGATCTCCGCTTCTTCCGCATGATATTTGGCGTTCAATACCTGGTGACGGACACCACGGCGTTTCAACATATCGGAAATACGCTCGGAGTTTTCAATGGAAACCGTACCAACCAGAACCGGTTGGTTCTTACTGTGACGTGCCACAATTTCTTCCACAACCGCGTTGAACTTGCCATCGATGCTCTTGTACACCACATCAGCCATATCATCCCGTTTGTTTGGACGATTGGTTGGAATCTGCAATACTTCGAGACCATAGATTTTTTTGAACTCTTCTTCCTCGGTCTTCGCTGTACCCGTCATTCCCGCAAGCTTACGGTACATCCGGAAATAGTTCTGGAATGTAATTGTAGCAAGAGTCATGCTCTCGTTCTGTACTTCAATACCTTCTTTGGCTTCGATCGCTTGGTGCAATCCATCGCTATAACGACGTCCTGCCATCAGACGGCCTGTGAACTCATCGACGATCAGTACTTCTTCATCACTCACCACATAATCGACGTCACGACGCATGATTACATTGGCTTTCAATCCCTGTACGATGTGATGGTTCAGCGTAACATTGGCATGATCATACAAGTTTTCGATACCAAATGCTTTCTCTGCCTTCGCCACACCAGCTTCAGTCAGTGCTACGGATTTCACCTTGATGTCCACCGTAAAGTCTTCCTCTGGAACCAGACGCTTCACGAAACGGTCAGCTGCATAGTACAGATCTGTGGATTTCTGAGCTTGTCCGGAAATGATCAAAGGCGTACGTGCCTCATCGACCAAAATGGAGTCCACTTCATCAATGATACAGAAGAACAATGGACGTTGTACCATCTGCTCTTTGTATAACACCATGTTATCACGCAGATAGTCAAAACCAAATTCATTATTCGTTCCGTACGTAATATCACATGCATAAGCATGTTGTTTCAAAGCATGGTCCATACCGCTCAGGTTAACCCCAACCGTCATGCCCATGAATTCATAAATTTGTCCCATTTCCTGGCTATCCCGTTGAGCCAAATAATCATTGACCGTTACCACGTGTACACCTTTGGACATCAATGCATTCAGGTATACCGGGAGTGTTCCTACCAGTGTCTTACCTTCACCCGTTTTCATCTCTGAAATCCGGCCTTCATGCAAGGCAATGCCTCCGAGCATCTGTACGTCATAGTGACGTTTGCCCAGTACACGGCGAGATGCCTCACGTACGGTTGCAAATGCCTCAGGAAGAAGTTCATCTGTCGTTTCTCCCTTTTCAATGCGGGCACGGAATTCCTCCGTTTTGGATTTCAGTTGTTCATCAGACAGAGCCTGAAATTGTGGTTCCAGTTTATTGATCACATCGACTGTCTTCATCAGACGTTTAACATCACGTTCGTTCATGTCGCCGAAGATCTTTTTGACAAGTCCTAGCATGGTATACCCCTTTCGTGCAAAACAGAATAGACCCCCTGCTGCCGCCGCGCGACACCATCGGATGGATATGAACCCACTTGCCCGGGGGTGACAAACGATATAATTTGAGCTTACTGAAGGTTACACTCCATTACTCAGCTGGCAGAATGTCCTTCCGATCGCTGTTATCCCCCGATTTCTTTAACTCCATCTCAGAGGTAGAAATCTGGGGATAAAGGCGAACGCTTCGCTTCTACAGGTCATTTCTGCCCTCTTCGCTATCCGTGTAAAAATCAAATTCAAATTATTATGAAGAAATAATAATATAAATGAATCAACTCCAGGCTTGCCAAGGTTCCCTCATGAAGCTGATTCGGTATTCATCCGGATCCGGTTATTAGAAACAACCGAATACCGAGCCTTATGAATCATGTTCATGGTGCTGTGCCTGTCATTGATTATGATTAGTGATCATTCGTTGACAATTCCTCATCAGGACAATGATTCTCTTTGTATAAATTGTAACAGTTTGTAAGGGTCGCCGCAACACGCCACGGCACACTTCTTTGAACTTCTGAAGCCTCTCCGATGGAGTTTAAGTGCAAAAAATCATAGTCGTTAGCGGAAGCCCTAAATTCTATCGTTTCATTTTCCAGTTGGATAAGGCATGTTAACGAATTTTGATGGTAAATTTGGATGAAAATCTCAATATAGAGAAAAAGAATACATCTTTAACGACTTCTCCGCAAGCACTGAAAATTTTTCATTCAATTTGCACGGATTTGTCTCATTCCTATTATCTATTAGACGCAGTAGCATGGGAAATAGTTTCACAATCTTGCTTCATCCACTTTTTCTAGCCCTAGTACGCACAAAAGAGCCCCATCCCATAAAGGATGGAGGCTCTTGTTAGTTCGAAGTCCTATACAGGAGATAAGACCCCTGTCTTCATTCATTATCATTTAAAAAAATCATTTTTTCATTTCAATTCAATGGTTCAGTCACCAAACTAGTTTAGTATTTTAACTCAATCCATTAACCTTGTTCAATTAAACCGTATTTCCCATCGTTCCGTTTGTACACCACGCTGACTTCTTCATTCTCGATGTTCGAGAATACAAAGAAATTGTGGCCAACCATGTTCATTTGGAGAATAGCTTCTTCCACGTCCATCGGTTTCAACATAAACCGTTTGGTCCGTACCACTTCCAAGTCATCGTCTTCCGTATCCGCATCCAGTTCAGCAGTAGCTACTGTGCCTGTCGGATCTTCCACGAAGAAAGTTTTTAGGCCGCCTTCCTGGCGGAACTTACGGTTAATTTTCGTTTTGTGTTTACGGATCTGACGTTCCAGCTTGTCTACCACCGAGTCAATGGAAGCGTACATATCGTCGCTCTCATCCTCGGCACGGAGCACAAAGCCTTTCAAAGGGATCGTCACCTCTACCGTATGCAAGCCTCTCGTCGTGCTCAATGTAACAGCACCGTCAGAGTTAAGGGGTGCATCGAAATACTTCTCGAGTCTACTCAACTTTTTGTCGACATAATCCTTCAAAGCATCGGTAACCTCGATTTGTTGACCTCGAATACTTAAATTCATAGGGCACTCCTCCTTTTCCTTTGCCACTTCATTATAACACGAATGTAAGCGCCATGTAAAAACTCCCGGTGACCGAATAATGACATCTGTTCAAGTCACATCAGCCAACATAGGCTTACCGCCATATTTCGCGATATTTCACCATTTTGGGGCATAATCGTTCATTAACATGGATGGTCTTATTAGGCGCTTGATGATGTAATTAACCGTTTCCGAGCTCCTTCAATCTATTATGTAAAATGAACATCAATTTACCTGTTGTATCTGCCAGACTCATACGAATATTGACCTCAACTGATTCTCAAATTTCGAATCTATTAGAACAAAAAAAGACCCCGGAAACACCGGAGTCTGATGCTAGCGATAATTCAATTGGTAACCATCTAACCATATATGTAGGTCGGATTGTCCGGATGATTATAATTTGATTACGTTAGCGGCTTGCGGTCCACGCGCGCCTTCGACGATGTCGAATTCTACGGATTGACCTTCTTCCAAAGTTTTGAATCCTTCGGATTGAATTGCGGAGAAATGTACGAATACGTCGCCGCCGTCTTCAGTTTCAATGAAACCGTAACCTTTTTCTGCGTTGAACCATTTTACTTTACCTTGCATGCACTAACATTCCCTTCGTCATCAAATGAAGTGAGGTTGTGTCAAAGACCCTTGCCCACAATTCAGACTATACCATCCAAAGTTATCCATTGTCAATTGGTAAAGAAAATGTTTTATTGTAAAATAATGTTTCTATTTGTGATTATGCCCCCTTCTAATAATAAATTTTTATAAGAAATGAAATTACTAACTACGAAGTACTTTCCATGCTTAAAATCGGAACATTGGATGAGTATTTTATGGAATAGAGATTTATTTCTGTTGCAATTTCCACGTCTCTAAGAATTAATTCTTCTCTGCTTTTGAACTTTAGACCTTTATCTTTCATGCAATAGTCGAATAGCATCAGAAAATCTGCATTTAAACCGTGCTCGATTGATTTAAAAATTTGCCCATTAATATCATTCACATTAACTTCATGTAAAGTGCAATTTTCGATTTTCCCACAAAAAGATCTCTTATCTGCTATAGTAATCAAGCTGTCACCGGAACCGTGAAATGATTGGATCTCGCACTTGTTTTTATTTTGTAAATAAATTTTTTCTAATCTTAGTATTTCTTTGTCTTTGACCATATTTCTAGCTATATAATCAAAGTTTACTACACTATCGTTTAAATACAGCTGTCTTGTAGCTTCAAGATACAACGGATACAACCAAGCAGAATTATCAATGATTAAACTGAACAAATCTGGGGATAGCGCATTCATTAAATACGCCAAGTACCCTCCATGTGAGTGACCATAAGCTATGATTTTACCTGCATTAAAATTCAAGTTATTATCTTTCAGGATCTGTCCGACTATACTTATAGCTGTAATATTATCTAATGCTTGCATTATTCCCATATCATTAAAATTATATCGACTTTCCGGCAAAGGATGACTCTGCATAAACTCCCAACCAAAGTAATTGCATTGAACGGAGACTAGATTATATTCGTCCGCAAACACAGATCTCATTTTTTTATAGACATTAGAGCCAGCATTAGCACCAAATCCAGGTATTAACAAAACAATACCTGTCTGTTGATTCACGCCGTAATCCGGTTCTGAAAAGAAAATTCTCAAGTTTCTTGGAGAATTATTGTTATATATATTAGGATGACCATGAATGGTCAAATCATAGTCTTTAGACACATCTAAATCCTCCTACCTTCTTGTTAAATACATTGAAAAAGACTTTTACTCTATATGGAAGTATGAGTAATCTATTTCATCTCAATTTAGAATATCTTTTAAGTGCCTAATCACTTGCTCTTGCTCTTCCTCACTCATATTTGTACCAGATGGCACACATAGGCCTGTATTAAACAAAAATTGACTAACATCTTGGTTTTCTTCATGGACAAAGTATTCACACTCTTTGAATAAAGGCTGTAGATGCATCGGTTTCCACACATTTCTACTTTCTATATTTAGACATTCAAGATAATTGATAATATCTGAAATTTTAGTGTTTGGTAAATGTGACTCTATTGACAATGCAGTTAGCCATCTGGTCGATTTTCCATAAGATGTTTCTGGCATAAACTGGATTCCTGTTGCTGTATCCGAAAAAGCCTGATGGTAACGATAGTATATAGATCGTTTTTGCTCAATTCGCTCATCCAACACTCTCAATTGCCCTCTCCCGATGCCAGCAAGTACATTACTTAAACGATAGTTGAACCCCACATGACTGTGCTGATAATGCAGGACTTTATCTTTGGCTTGGGTAGCTAAGAATCTTGCCTTGGTCAAGCTTTCAACATCATCAGAAACTAACATTCCTCCACCGGATGTTGTGATGATTTTATTACCATTAAATGAGTATATGCCAAACTTACCAATAGTCCCGCTCATTCGGCCTTTATACGTTGCACCTAGAGATTCCGCAGCGTCTTCAATAATAGGTACGTCATACTCATCGCATATTTTTTTCAGTGAATCGTAGTCGGCACTTTGCCCGTATAAGTTCACTACAATAACTGCTTTTGGTTTTTTTCCTTTATCTGCATATGCCTTCATAGCACGCTCAAGAGCAAGCGAGGACATATTCCAGCTGCCAGGCTCAGAGTCAATAAATACTGGTGTTGCTTTCTGGTATAAGATGGGATTGGCACTAGCGACAAAAGTCAAGGAAGAACAAAAAACAATATCCTCTTCCTGCACATTGAGTAATATTAGTGCCAAGTGGATGGCAGCTGTACCCGAACTTAAGGCAACTGCACCAGCACTACCAACATAATCGGAAAATTCTTGCTCAAATGCATCTACGTTCGGCCCAAGTGGCGCAACCCAGTTACTATTGAAAGCTTCATTTATATATTGTTGTTCCAAACCGCTCATATGAGGAGAAGCTAAATAAATACGATTACGCTCAGTCATCTTCTTT
The DNA here is from genome assembly GCF_900110055.1 of Paenibacillus sp. OK076. Classification (NCBI taxonomy): domain Bacteria; kingdom Bacillati; phylum Bacillota; class Bacilli; order Caryophanales; family Paenibacillaceae; genus Paenibacillus; species Paenibacillus sp. OK076. The sequence goes on along the minus strand of NZ_FOCH01000002.1, from coordinate 807,710 downwards.
TCATCCCTTACTCTCATTGAATTGTTTGATCACTTTAGCTGGACAGCCAACGGCCAAAACACAGTCTGGGACATTATGAATTACACAGGACCCGCCACCAATTATAGTATCTCTTCCAACCTTGATCTTTGGAATCAAACATGCGGCAATTCCAACATGTGTAGAGAGACCAACCTCAACTCCGCCTGCCAAATGAACGCCTGGTGAGAGATGAACATAATCTTCTATACTACAATCGTGATCAACTGTCGTTCCCGTATTAATAATCACATGCCTGCCTATAGTGGCATCAGCATTGACTACTGAGTTAGCCATAATTACGGTCCCTTCTCCAATACTAGCATCAGCACTGATCACTGCACTTGCATGTACTGCCTTTCCAAAACGAACTTTTTTTTGTTCAAATAATGAAGTTATTTTTTTTCTTACAGAATTTTGACCTATAGCTATAATGAATAACGAATTTGGATACATCTCAACAACCCTGTCAATTTTATCCACCCCCCCAAGAAGCGGAACTCCCCGCCATTCTTTTTCAGACCACTGATCATCCATAACCCCAATAATATCATCACCATTTGATCTCAGGTTATCCAGTACTACTTTCCCATGTCCCCCTGCTCCGAAGATAATGTATTCCAAAATAACCACCCTCTGTCCCTATCAAGGCTAATGATGAATACTTCCAATCAATACGTTATTGTTTTTTGAATTAATTGATCGCTATTCTTTATTCTCCTGAGAATATCAACAATTAACTGGCTTGTGTTATCCTTTGCATAGACATTTTGAGTGGAGGAAACAATCTGCCGAAAATGAGGTGATGTAGCTTCTTCCAGTGCCTTTTTAAGTGCTGTGTGACTCTCATTAATATCTATTACATTGGAAGAACGTTCTCTACGACCTTGACGGGTACCGATATTGATAACAGGAACATGAAAGGAAGCAGCCTCAATAATTCCTGAGGATGAATTTCCAACCAGGACTTCAGCATTTTTCAACATGACCAGATAATCAAATGGCTCAAAATTAGTCACCAATTGAAAACCCTCTGTTTTGGCGAATTGATTGTACACCCCTATAAGTGCATCCGAACCCGCATCGGAGTTAGGCATAATACATATAATATCGTATTCGCTATTTGACAATACATTTAACATATTATTCATCATCTGCAGATCCGCAGACTCCGTAGTAACCGGATGATAAGCGAATAGTATGTAACCTTTAGAATGAATCCGGATACTATATCTATCCATTGTTTTTTGTATATCTGGGAGAACGGTATTCATTATCGTCTCAAGTCTTGGAGCACCTACGACATGAATTCTCCATGGATCTTCACCCAGTTTAAGCAGCCTTTTTTCACTTTGCACAGTGGCCACGAGATGAATATGAGCCAATTTACTGATTGCATGGCGAACAGACTCATCTATTGTTCCTGTAACTTCTCCACCGTGTAGGTGTACAAGTGGAATGTTCATATGTGCGGCAACAACTGCTGCTGCGAGCATTTCTCCTCGATCCCCCAATACGACCACAATATCAGGCTGAATGGATTCCAATGCCTGTGTCATGCCCAATATAGCTAATCCTATTGAACGGGACATGTTCCCATGCGTCGCGCCTTGCAAAAGGCAATCCACCTGCGCAGATATTTGAAATCCATCCTTTCGTATTAGTTCAACGGTATTACCGAATTGAGGAGATAGATGCATTCCTGTTACAAGAAGATGCAGTTCTAGTGACATTTCTTCTTCTATTGCTTTTAGAACAGGATAGTATATCCCGTAATCGGCACGAGTCCCGGTAACAACAGCTATTTTTCTCATTCGAAGTCTTCCCTTGACAAGAGCTGGTCCTCTTCTACATCTCTTGAAAGTATTTTTCCAACAACGTCAAAATAGTATTTGGGTGGAATCCCTGTTCCAGGACGCTTGATGACTACATCCTGTTCTTGTATTTGTTCACCAGCTTGCATAGCTCGTCCCGCAACAAGGCTTTTTCTAGCAACTGACTTTGTGCTTTCTTCGGAAGGCATACAGCGTTTAACCCCATCCCCCATTGATTGTTCAATTTTACGAATCGCCTTCACAAGAGCAGCAAATTCATCCGGCTCCAGGGACGCCTGATGATCTGGACCGGGAAGAGAACGATCTAGGGTGAAGTGTTTTTCTATAATCTGAGCACCTATTGCTACAGCAGCAATGGAGACTTCAATTCCCTTGGTATGATCTGAATAGCCAATAACTTTTTTGAACTCAGCTGCCATAGTACGGATTGCAAGGAGATTTACGTCCTCGATAGGAGCAGGATAATCTGAGGTACAGTGAAGCAAAGAAACATCACTTTTAGCAATAACCTCTAACGACTCTCTGATTTCGTTCAAATTTGCCATTCCCGTTGAAAGAATAATAGGACGTTCATATTGATCAACCTTTTGTAGAAAAGGGATGTTATTCATATCTCCAGAGCTGATTTTAAGCGCATCAACTTGAATCGAATTTAGAAAGTCGGCACTCTCTTCATCAAAAGGGGTGGATAAAAAGTCAATCTCTCTCTTGTCGCAATAACGCTTAATCTCTATGAAATCCGAATAACTTAGCTCAAGCTGCTGTAACATCTCCAGTTGACCCCCAGGATCACCAGTGTTTTCCGTCTGATATTCTGCTTTTTGAGCATGCCTAGTTACTAGTTTCTTGCTGTTAAACGTTTGAAATTTGACTGCATCTGCTCCACACAATAAAGCTTGGTCTACACATTGGAGCGCTCGATTCAATGATCCATTATGGTTGACTCCTACTTCAGCAATAATGTAAACAGCGCCTCCACTGATTCTCGATTGAAACTTACTCATTTCTCTGTTTCCCCCCTCACCGCAATTTCCCGTGCTATTTTGAGATCTGTATAAGAAATTCAGCCCATTTTAAATCCAGTTCATTATCTATATCAACAGATCGTTCTTGTGGCATAAGATATCCGTAATTATTTGAACCAGTCATCGTATTCTGAATCATTAACAAATCTCTTTTAACAATATAAATTGCTCCGTTCAAGATATACATTTCAGACAAGTCTTGTCTCCTAAGATTATCGGCCTTCTCCTTTAAATAAGGTTCAAGCTTCCCACAAGTCCACTCTCTTAGTAAATAAGGATGAGTATCAGTTACAGTAATGCTTTGTAGTGAATCTCCTTCATTATTTATAAATAATTGATAAGCTTCATCAATATCATGAGCATTCCGCAATGGAGAAGTTGGCTGAAGCAACATAATATGCTCAAAGGAGGTGTTCTCCTCCTGTTCATAATAAAGGACGGCATGCTTTAGAACATCAATACTGGCAGCTTGGTCTGTTGCCAATTCAACAGGACGGATAAAAGGTACTTCAGCACCAGCCGACTTAGCAACACGGGCTATTTCTTCACTATCCGTAGAGACAACTACCTCATCAATATAATGACTGTTCAGAGCCGCTTCAATCGTGTAATTAATTAACGGTTTAAGATTCAACAATCTTATATTTTTATGAAGCAAGCCCTTTGATCCGCCTCTAGCAGGGATTACAGCCAAGCATTTCGATTTCTTCATATCAACACCTTCGAGAAGCCTAATCCGTTAGCATCTATCAGGTCCCTAATCTCTGATGTATGCATTCGTCTCGCTGTTCTCGAGGAATATTCCTGATGTATGGCTTTTTTAAATCCAGTGTAATCATATTCTTGTGTATTAAATACGGAGGGAATGATATACATTTGCTCGTTTTCCTGAGCCCTCTCTGATTCTTCAAGTGTCATAAGTTCCTCATATAATTTCTCTCCAGGACGAATCCCCGTTTCAATGACTTCACCTAAGAAACTTCTGCCCTCAGACTGTTCATAAGAATCAATAAGACACTTGGCCAAGTCTGTAATTTTGAGGATCGGCATTTTCAGGACAAACACCTCTCCACCTTGAGAATATTTTGCTGCATCAATTACCAATTGAGCCGCCTGTGGAATTGACATCATAAAGCGAGTCATCTCCGAATGTGTAACCGTTACAGGCTTCCCCTCTGCAATTTGATTTTTAAACAGCGGAATTACTGATCCTCTTGAACCCATTACATTACCAAACCTTACACATGCAAATATTGTGCGTTTGCTACCTTTATAAAATCCAGCAGCTGAAATCAACTTCTCAGAAAGCAGTTTTGTGGCACCCATTGTATTCGTTGGATTGACAACCTTATCCGTGCTTATGGCTATAACTTTCTCAACATTGTGCTCAATGGCTGTCTCAATAACATTCTGTACACCAATAACATTGGTTTTAACAGCTTCCATGGGATTATATTCGCATGCAGGGACATGTTTTAAAGCTGCTGCATGAAAAATAACATCAACATCCTCCATAGCATATCCAAGTCTCTGTTTATCTCTTATATCCCCTATTAAATACCTGATATTATCATATTCTTTGAGTTCTTGTTGCAACTCAAATTGCTTACTTTCGTCGCGACTGAATATGCGAATCGCTTTCGGCTGATAAGTTAATAAGTTTCTTACTATTTCACTTCCTATAGACCCTGTGCCTCCAGTGACCATCACAACTTTACCCGTGAACATACATAACCTCCGGTTCAATAAGATGTTTTATATATTGCATTACGCTATGAACCTAGGCATCCATTATACTATGAATACTATTTATTCTCCTTGCACTTTCCAGTAATAACTCTTCCAAGTGAGGGAGTTTTTTTTCTATCTCATCTAACATCTCACCGATATATTCCTTTACATACCCTGCTTTAATGATAATGTTCTGTTCAACAACAATTGAAGGTAACATCCGATCAAAACGTGCAATCTGAAGGGGAATCAAGGATTCAAAAATTGGTGCAAACCACTCTCTATTGACTATCTCTCCCCATTTTTGTTCTATATCAAATATCACATTATGACATTTTAATGGCTTATTTCTGCTAAGTTCTTCAATAGTTAATAGCAATTTACGAATCGATCTAATCTCTGGAGATAATTGGTTAACATCGTTGATAACCAACTCAATTTTAGCCTTTACATTGGCATACCGCTCGTGACTTATTACTATAGGATGATCATTTATCCAATTTTCAATTATATTTTGCTCTACCATCTTCCCCTTATCAAGACCTCCATAAATTTCTTCTATAGGTTGGAATGGGGCACCTTCAATCACAGCTCCAAGACTTGACGAGTTATTAAATTCAATATGATTGAAATACTTGATTAAACTTTCAATTGATTCTTTCATAGACATAAAACTTGCATCTGTCGAATTCATTCCGCCCTGCACATTCTTAATTTGTTTCACAGCTCTCTGCAGCATTTTAACTTTAGTATCCTGAGAAAAATGCTCCACCCCATCGCTATACACTTTCTGTCCTGGATAAGACAGATCCTGACCTGCAAACACAACCTTTGTTGCTCCCAAAAAAATGGCCGTCTGAATCGCTGTTCCAGCAACAGTTGGTGTAGGCCTCATTAAGATATTACTCTTATTTATTTGTAGAAAGTATTGAGAAATTTGGTCATTTTCCATGATGCTATAAATTTTATCTTTTCCTTTTCGTTCAGAGATCCCATAATAAGACGATGAAGTGAACAACAGTGTGGGCTTAAGGGTTTCATCATTAGAAAAAATTTTATTATTCACTTCATGACCATCCATAATAACACATAGATGAGGCTTGATTCCGTGTTTCACCAAAGCCTGAACACTCGAACCAGCAGCAATAATTAATGCGTGTCTTGACATTTTCCTAATCCAGTCTATATCCTCTGTCAAAGAAGGACCTGACGATACAATAATAGCTGTAATCCCTTTAAATGCTCCAAACATTTTTTCGATAGAGTGTGTTGTCAGAGACTCGTGTAAATGATAAAGATAGTTTTGTGTCCACTCATTTCTAAATCGGTTTTCTACGTATTTATTGGAATGATAATCACTTTTAAAGGTAAGAAAATCTTTTCTCACATCTTGAAGCACTTCAATATGCTCTTCCAAAAACTTACGCAGTCCAATAAAAGCTAGGTTTTCTTGCATATAGCTACATAATAATTGAAATAGCATCCTAAGTTGGTCATCCCCAACAGAAATCCAATAAAGATTGGGGTGACTTAATAATAGACTAATATCATATTCGCTGATAACCCTGCTAAAAGATGCTATATCAGGTTCATATATAAACAACCACCGATCTGGAAATTCTTCTAAGAGGTCTGCAATACTTAATCCCTGTCCAAAACCATATACAAATATAATTTTGGATTCTTCTATCAGTTCTCCTACGGCTTGTAGCCATACCTCGTCCTTGTCAAATATCTCATACATAATTTGATCTTGGTTTATATCCAATGGATTGGATAACTTCATTTTTTCTGCTATATGTGGAAACTTTTGCTCTAACACTTCAAGATTCGCTTTATTCATAACTCATCCACCAATCTGAATTTTCTTCATACCTATTATTATCGGCCTATCTTTGTCAATAATGAAGCTAAATAGAAAAAGCATCGGTCCTTAACCGACGCTCTGCTCCAACTATTTTCGATAGTCTATAAAGACGCTGTCTGCAGAATAGGAATGCTGATATGCATTCTGTTGCGAACGAATATTCCCTCGCTTCTCCAGCCACTCTGCAGCTTCATTTTTAATCTCCAACATTCGTTCAACGATAACTCCTTCTCCAATGAGCAACTGCTTAATTTCAGCCTTCATGTCATCTGTTAACAACAAGGTATAGGAACCTATCTCGTTAACAATGGACTCTCTTTGTTCACTGTAATTAAGCAATTGCTCTTCATCCAGTTCAGATATATTGGCGATAGTATGATTGGATAAGAGACTATATTTATTTACTAGATGTCGTAGTTTTTCTGTATCGGTCATAATGCAAAACCTGCACCTAAAGATTTACTTGCCTCCACCCAAGCTTCTCTTAATTCCTTTAAATGTTCTAATACTTCTTTTGCAGGAGTAACGTTTTTATTCACATTAGATTCAATCAAACGATGTAACATATATTCATATATAGCAACTAGATTATTAGCTAAGGGGTATTCAAAATTTAATGATGAAATTAATTCATGTACGATGGCTTGGGCTTTACATAAATTCTTGTTTGCTAGCTCGTAATTTTTTTGCTCTATCCCCTCAATACCTGCTTGGACGAATCGAATTGCTCCATCGTATAACATAATTAGCAATTTGGGTTTGGAAGCAGTCTGAGTTTGAGTTTGTTGATATTTCTGGTACGGAGAATTAATCAATTTACTGTCCTCCTCACATAAAACTGGACAAATTAGAAGATGTATTATTATATCTATTAATAGCAGTTTCCATAGCTGTGAATTTTTTGTAGTAATTCGTTTCTTTCATATTTAATTTTGACGTGAGGTCACCTATACGAATATCAAGCAACCGTAATGATTCTCCCATAACGCTACTTGCATTGAATGAAGCAGTAATTTCTGTGCTAACTTTAGAGGTTCCCGCTGTGTTTGCCAAACTATCTAAAGTTTTATTTGATATTTTACGTAATCTAGAGAATATACCATCTGAGGAATCATATTCATTATTTAAGTAAGAGGAAGAATAGTTTTTACCCAAGTAATCACTAACAATATCCGGATTTTCTTCCAGAGATGCTCTTAACTTATCGGTATCTAAAATCAATTTCCCTTTTGTTTCATAGGTGCCTGTAGTAATCCCAATATGAGTCATGTTAAGTTCGTTTGTTGTCTTGGTTCCATTTTCTAATGTAATAGTTTTATCAAGCTTGACTGTCTGTACAAGGGCAGTTCTCATTTGTGAGATAGCGCCTTCCAAAATACTGTCACGCTTCAGCATTCCGCTTTTAGCTTTTTGTTCCCAAAGTTTAATCTCATCATCTGACATATCTTTTTTCTGTTCGCTTGTTAGCGGAGTATATTTTGAATTACGCTCTTCGTTAACTTTACCATTCAAGAAAGAAGAAAGTTCGTTATAAGAATCAACAAAATTTTGAACTGTTTCTATGATTTTATCAATATCCTTTGTTACACCAACCTGTGTAGTTGCACCATTACTTAATGCATTAAGGGTGATGTCAACCCCATTCATATTAAACGTATTTGATGCTTTAGTTACTTCAAGCCCATTGATCTTAACTTTTGCATCATCCCCACCAGTAAGTTGGTTGTTCAGCTTCAATGCTGTAAAAATACTCCCGTTAATCGTTATATTATTGGAACTCAAACCTGTATCTCTACTAGTAATTGACATATTGCCTGTTGCTGAATCATAGATTGCTGTTACACCTGTCTTTGTATTAGTGTTGATTTTTCTCACAAAAGAATCCAGAGTTTCTGTTGCACCATCAATTTCGATATCAACTCCATTAACTTGAACAGTTGATGTCCCACTTGTTGCAACTCCTGAACCGGTAATATCCGACAATAGAACTTTACCCCAATTGCTCTCTGAACCACCTTTAGTCGGTGCAGATGAGGATTTAGTAGAAGCCGCCTTAGCAAGTAGAAGAACTTCTATTTCCATATTACCGGCCGCTGTAGCAGATGCTTTGGCGGTTACTGCACTTGTATTCCCACTAATGTTAACTTTTTGAGCGTTAAGTGCACCCAATTTACTAAATGTATCGTTTATTTTGGTTTGTGCGAAAGTGACTAGCTTCACACTTGATTCACGATAACCTTCCCGTTTCCACTCCATCAGTTGCTTATTCTGATTAAGTTTGTTTAGTGGTTGACTTTCAGCGGTCATCAGTTTTTTCACTAATGCGTCGATATCCATTCCAGATGCCATTCCTGATATTCTTGTTACAGCCACTCGAATAACCTCCTTATTTAAGCTTTTTGATCTACAAGCAGACCAACAAATTCCATCATTTTAGCAGCTACATCTAAAATTTTTTCGGGAGGAACTTCCCTAATCAATTCACCTGTCTCCTTATTTAAAACCTTAATCATGATAGCATGTGTATCTTTATGAACAGAGAACTCCAAGAATCTTTGTGGTCCTTGAATAGCTTGAATAGCTTTATTAAGTTCTTCGATAGCCTTTTCCTGATCTTCAATTCTGTCGCTTGAGATACGCATACTTGGTGATAAGGCCGCCATACTCTCTGAAGTGGCCTTGTCTTTTGTTTCTACTGTTGGGGAAACAGACACCTGTGGCAAACCACCCTGAGCAAACGTTCCTGTGGATTTAACTGGCTCCATCGAAACCCTCCATAATTTTATTGTATTTGTATTCACAGCAAAAGATTCATTATCCTATATATCGGTAAAAGATAAGAAATATTTTATAAAAAATTGAAAATAAAAAAGCCCTGTATAAGAAATACAGGGCTCTAAGCAACGATTTAAAATTAACGAAGCAAGGACAGAACGCCTTGTGGAGCAGAGTTTGCTTGGGAAAGCATAGATTGGGAAGCTTGCAGCAAGATGTTGTTTTTGGACAAAGTAACCATCTCTTTGGCCATGTCAGTATCACGGATACGTGACTCGGATGCTGTCAAGTTCTCAATAGTTGTACCCAGGTTGTTGGAAGTATACTCTAGACGGTTTTGAACTGCACCTATTTTAGCACGTTGCTTAGCAACTGATTCAATCGCTTTTGTTGCACTAGCAAGGGTAACATTAGATGTCATAGCTTTGAAGTCTGTAGTGCCGATACCACTGATCGAAATTTTGAAATTGTCATCATCAGCTTGAATTTTAATGCTTGAAGTAATTTTGATTCCATTGAATTTTGTATTCGAAGTGATTGCATCAATTTGTGCACCCAATTGACCAAGTTCCATTTTGATATTGGATTTATCACTTGCTTGGTATGTTTCATTGCTGCTTTGTACCAACAATTCTTTCATACGAGTCAGCATCGAAGATACTTCGTTCATTGCACCCTCAGCTGTTTGTGCGAACGAAATTCCGTCTTGAACGTTACGTTGAGCTTGCTCCAAACCACGGATTTGACCGCGCATTTTCTCCGAGATGGAGAGACCTGCAGCATCGTCTGCAGCACGGTTGATACGCAGACCGGAAGATAGTTTCTCCATGTTTTTGCTTGCATTAGCGTTGTTCAGACCCATATTACGGTGTGTATTTAATGCTGGTAAGTTGTGATTGATAATCATTGTTTATTTCCTCCCTGAAATGGTTATATGCCCACATCCATGTGGTATTAGCGTCTTCACAGGTCGGCCGCCCTGAAGATTACCGCCTTAATATATATATCGACGACATGACATAATTTGTTTATAGCCATCTCAATTTTTTTTCTGTTTTTTTAACATCGTTCAAGGGAGGCTCTTTTTTTAACGTTATTTAGTTAGCCCCCCCAAGTCTTTTATCGTTTTTTGCAATATATCCAGATTCATAGCCGCATTTTGATTGTTTTGCTCAATCGCGTCGAGAACTTCCTTACGATAGATATCAATATCCCTTGGGGCTCTTATACCAAGTTTCACATTCTCACCTTCTACAGATAGCACTGTCAATACGATATCATCTGAAATGACAATAGATTCCCCTTTTTTGCGAGTAAGTACCAACATCAGATACCACCGTCCTTATTGAGAAAATCTTCATTTCTCCATAATGCGTGTTTTGTTTTGTATGATGTATTTTGCAGTACAATTTGCTTGCCCATTTTTTTGTGTGTATTAAACACAACGGGAGCCAATAAGTTAGCTGTTGCATGTCGAATCTCTTCATGCAACGTGACTATGCATCGAACCTGTACATCACTTGGATCGGTTACAGCGAGATCTTCTACACTTTCAGGAGAAAGTTCGAACTCATATTCCGGGTCAAAGTCAAATGGATTTACAGTCACAAAGGCCACTGAATGTTCTTCAACTGCACTAAACAAGCAAAATACTTCATCATGTTGCTGCAACTCAAATGATTTCAGTTCTTCAAAACCTAGGATTCCTTTCGGGAAAATGTATGTTTCTTTCACCAATTGCTCCTGTGGAGTCTCCGTTCTGTTATGTTGACTCATTATGTTCATCCTCCCCCAAATTCGTAAAAAAAGCTACGGACTACTTACTGTCCATAGCTTACAGTCTAAACTGGATTAAAATCAAATGGTTACCTCATAAAGTCCATCAGCGATGGTTGCATGATTTGAGCAGAAGACTTCAGCGCCGCTTCATAGATCGTCTGCGCGGAAGTAGCCTGAATCATAAGACTAGCCACATCGGCATCCTCTGTCTTGGATTGAAGAGTTGTAAAATTCAAATCTTGATCCTGCAAACGATTTTGCACTAATTCAATCCGATTAGTTCGCGCACCAACTTCAGATAGACACGCTTGCATTTTGGTTGAACGGGATTCAATGTTCTGTAGTTGTTGCTGTACCCCTGCCTGATTCCCACTATTTAGCGCAGTTGAAAGATCATCAATAATTTTAAAGACATTATCGGTCTCGCCTTTATTACCAAAAAATTCTGAACCTGAAGTATTAATTTGAAAAGTAACCTGCTCACTAATAGAATACAGCACTCCTTGTGTATCTGTCTCTACATCCGCATAATCTGTCACAGTACCCGTTAATTCATAAGGGGCTTTGTCATACGTTTGACCATTGAAGATAAACTTTCCACGAATCTGCGTATTACCTATATCCACAAGGTGTTTCTTCAATTGTTCTACTTCAAGGTTAACAGCTTCAAGATCTGAGTCAGACAACGTTCCATTAGATCCTTGGACTGCCAGTTCCTTCAACCTTTTCATTACATCATTAGCTTGCTGCATATTTGAATCCGTCGCATCCAGCCAACTTACCGCTGCATCCGTATTAGATTGGTACTGCTCATTCGCCGCCAACTCTGCACGGTAACGGAGCGCGTAAGTCACACCAACAGGATCATCGGATGGTTTATTGATTTTGCGCCCTGTGGAAATCTGGTTGGACATGTTATCCATACGGTTCAGGTTGCGGTTCAGGTTGCTAAGCATCTGAGTGCTCATCATTCCTGAGGTTACGCGAATAGCCATTATTGGTTACCCCTCTCTACGTCTTAGCGACCGACTACACCGGTGCTGTTAATGAGTTTGTTCAGCAGTTCATCGTAAGCAGTCATAAAACGAGCAGCTGCACTATACGCGTGCTGAAACTTGATCAAGTTACTCATTTCTTCATCTAGCGATACTCCACTTACCGATTGACGATTCAAGTCGACCTGTTCAGTGAGGAGTTGAGCATTTTGTGCTTGACGGTTAGCTTCTTGGGTCTGTACACCAAGTTGTCCTACAATTGCGCCGAAAAAGTCATCTACCGTGGTTGGTTTGGACAATGCCGATCCAAAATCAAATTTCGCATCTTTTAAGCCAGCTAAAGCCAGCGCCAGGCTATTATTCCCCAGTACTACACTCTCACTTGTACCTGTTCCGGTCGTACGCATCGAAGTTGCGATGTTATTCGGATCATTTTGGATATCTTTACTTAATGTAATATTTCCAGCCGTGATCGTTCCTGAACCGTCTTTGGTTGTAAAAAAGTCCCCGCCCGCAGTTGGTGTACTCCCACTAAGCGTATAACCCAGTTTATGAAGCCCATTAATCCCTTGAACCGTCACTTTCAGATCAGAAGTTATCGTTCTGTTGTTGTTGGCATTGGAATACGTAACATTGTTCAGGACTGTGCCTTCTGGCAAAACCGATCCCGCTGGAATTGTAATCTCAATATCCCCGGTTGCGAGCGTATTCGCCAGTTGATTGATTTGATTACGATAGTCTGCTACATATTGATCACGAGAATGGATCATTCCGTAGACTTCGCCACCAGTTAAAGTCCCCGCTTGATAGGCATTCTCTAAAATATCAGCCGTGACAGGAACCACCGCAGCTCCAGTGACTGCTACTTGGCCTGCAATCGTTACCTGGTAGCCACTATCCAGTTCTGTTATCTGAACGCCTGCAATCTTGGAGAGCTGGTCTACGGCGTAATCACGTTGGTCACGCAAATCATTGGCATTGTCTCCGAGTTGCTCCACTTTTACGATGTTGTTGTTCAGATCCGCTATGGACTGCAAATATGAGTTGATCTCAGTGGTTTTTAACGAAACGTTATTGGTCAAATCACTAGTCAGTGCATCCAATTGGAGACTGATTTGATTTAAACCATCTGTTAACGCCAAAGTTGTCTCTTTCACAATTTTGCGGTTTGTAACATCCTGTGGATCTTGACTAAGATCGGACCAAGAGTTCCAGAAGTTATTCAGCACTGTGCGAATACCCGTATCCGAAGGCTCATTCATGATGGTTTCAAGCTTTTCAAGTGTACTATTACGAATGGTCCATCCTCCAAGAGAGGTATTCTCATTGCGGAATTGGCCATCCAAAAAAGATTCACGAACACGCATAATTGAGTTAAACTCCACACCCGTTCCAAGCTGACCTGGTGCTGTTGTACGGTAAAATGCCACTGCATCAATTGGATCTGCTGCCGTCATGTTGACAACTTGTCGTGAATAACCTGGTGTATTCGCATTGGCAACGTTATGTCCTGTTGTGTTCAAAGCGGCCGTTTGTGTGATCAGACTGCGTTTGGCCGTTTCAATTGAATGAAATGTTGAAGCCATATTATTTTTCCCCCATTGTTAACCACGAGTATCAAAAAGACCAGAGCGAGCTATACCATAAGATTTCTCTAAAGGATTCTGATACGTGGCTTCTGATTCAGCATGAAATGACATTGTCTCAATAAAAAAGTCGATGTACGAGAGCGACTGCTTAATAAGCTGTTGATTGGATTCATTAAGATATTTCACCTTTTGTAGCACATCTGTTAATGAAGTTTGAGCTTGAAGAAGCCTCTTTTTCTCTGCGGTATCAAAGACCAGTCTTGTCAACTCACTAATGGTCAGATTTAACTTGGACTTAATACCACGTCCCTCCAGAAACTGGTGGACAGCCAGAAATCTTTGCTGCTCGATCAACTCAATCCTTTTCAGCAGTTTAGATTCCTGGTTAATTAGAGAAATCAGTATATCAACTTTGTTGGCAACAACAGCTTCCTTCTTCCGTTCCCCCAGCTCAAGCATCTCCACATGTGCGGCTTCCAACTGTTCAAGTACATCAATTATCGATTCAATTGCCATGTGTCCTCCTATTGATTAGGGAAGTTCTTAAAGTATGGAGCGAGCTTCTCGGCAAGCTTCTGGCTGTCTACTTGATAAGTTCCCGAATTTACCTGTTCCTTTAATTCTTGAATACGTTGTATACGTCCTGCATCCTGTGTACGACCTTGTTCCTCAAGCATCTTCATCGCCTCCGGAGAAATGGATACTTCGTCCTTACGGCGGCTCTTTTTGGCATCAGCCTGCTGATTGGATTCAACGTTTCTCTGATAGGAATTGATAGCACCAATTCTATTTGGTTCATTGATTTTCATACAAACTACACTTCCTTTACCCTAGGATTTTTTACATTATCTTTATGTTATTGAATGATTGAGATAATAAAAAAAACCGATAATCTTTAATAAGTTTATCGGTACGTTCCAAAACATTTGTTATAGCAAAAAGTGTATTTAAGCCCTCGCTCCTATGAATCGCGCAGTTTGTCGACAGCATTGTAGGCTCGCCCGCCTATATTATTGTTATCCTTCTGGCCTACTTCACGGGCTGCTCCTGCCAAATCTTTGGTCAAGCGGCTTCGACATGAATCACACATATGTCCTTCACGAATCAGCGTTCCACATACTTCACAAGGATACATCATGTTAGGGGCGTTTTCGATGGAAATCCGACCCTCCCGAATAAAGCGTGTGATTTGCTTAATCGAAATCTCCGTTGCATCAGATAATTCCTGTATATTGGTACCCTTATTCTCACGTAGGTAGTCTACACATGTCTGGTATTCCTGCTCAATTTCTTTGATACAGTTCGAACATACATCCCGAAAATTCAACGCATATAATCTGCCGCAGCGAGGACAATTACCTAGATTCATTGCTAAAACGCCCCTCTCATACTTCCTTTTCCGAATGGATAATAATTATACATTACCTTATTTTCACACATCAAGCCATAGTCTATTGCAAACATAGCAAGGGGTTAAAATGCATGTATGCGCAATCTTATGGATATTAAACAAGTTGTTTTTGCAGAATTACACATTAATCTTTCTCAGTGAAGAACAGATGAGCATAAACCTAGATATGTTGTTATTTAAAAATTAGTAAAGTGATCCCCAGTAATGGAGACAGGGATCACGTTAAATTTAACATACATTTTCATATATCACTTATCGATTTTCAAACTTAAGATCTGGCCAAAGTCAGCGTGTAAATCTCGATTGGAATGTTCATGGAATATCCGGCGTTCAGTATCACCTGTCCACAAGCATTCAAAGTGCTACCCGTTGTGTAAATATCATCGATTAACAGCAAGCGTAAGGGAGGAATATGCCAGCTTTGTGGGGATGATCTGAAATGTGCAGAGACTCTTTCTCCAATGGCGTATGAATTTGTTGATGGCTGTGAATGTATCTCCTTTTGCGCGAATTGAGAGTTGGCTTGATACAAGTCATGTATCAACTCCAGTCCATCCGGCTGCATTGCAAATGCATCCTGCATGGTCTGAATACGCTCGCCGCGTGTCTTGAAGCTTTGTTTGGTAGTGTTGATCCGACGCTGCAGCAGATCAACTACAGGCAGGCGGACGGCTGCGGCAAGTCCTGCTGCGAGCCGCTCGGCCTGGTTGAAGCCGCGCTCGGCCAGGCGTTCGTCGCTGACGGGCACATAGGTCACCGCGTCTGGCCGCCATCGCTGCTTGTTGTTTTGGAGCAGCGACTGGCGGTGGCGCCTCGCTGCTCCGGGATGAGCCACGGGGGCCAGGGTTTCTTTTGCCAAAACAGGGTTGAGTTCTTCGCTCATTGCTTGAAATGCTTGAATCATAAGAGCTGTTAACAGTGCTGCATAGCGCTCGTGGCCTCTGAATTTGTACATCCCAATCCATTCCTTCATAAGAGCGTTATACTGGACAGCGCTGCGGTTGCATATGAATGAACGGTTTTGCATGTGTGGGCGGACGCAGTCCGGGCAGCCGATCCCTCGACCACAACGCAGACAGCGGATGGAACGAATCCATGGAATTTGCTGCACACAACGCGGACAGATGCCGGGGTAAATCGGAGACAATATCGCACGTGTACCACAGGTTAGACAAGTCGCTCCGGGTGGGGCGAGTAATCCATGCAGGCGATGGGTAAGTTGGTGCACGTGATCAGCGATGCTGCTTAGCCAGTTCGACATTAGATTGTTGCCTCCCTCTGTATCTATTGGTGATTTGGCGGGTGAAGGTAACCTTTGCGTTTTGCGATGATGTTCATTTTTTGGATCTGGGCCACCGCTTTTACCTGGGAACGCGTACGACGGGATGATGCGAAGACGACTCTTCCTGCTGGATCATCCATAGATCGACCCGCTCTACCCGCCATCTGTACCAGAGATGCTTCGTCGAAGAGACCATTGTCCGCATCCAAAATAAATACATCGCTGCGCGGAATGGTGACGCCCCGCTCCAAGATAGTGGTGGTCACGAGCAGACGTATGGTCCGTTCACGAAACGCAATAACTTTGCTCGCGCGATCCGGATCTTGGGATGATGTTCCTTCGATATGGATTTGCGGAAACATGCGACGCATGAGATGTACAAATGCCTCGATCTGAGCGATCCGTGTCACAAAAACAAATACCTGAGCTTCGCGCAGCAAGGAGGTTTGAATACTGTTTTTTAGTGTGGCGGGCAGCTCTCGCTTTCGAATACATTCGGCGACGGTAGCCATTTTCAGTAAACGCGGTACAGGTAAAGGGTGGCGGTGGAAGCGGACGGGAACTTTGGCGTGAGTGAGTTTTCCTTGCGCTGCTTCCCGCTGCAGCCTAGCTGGTGGGGTAGCAGACAAGTACACAAAATGACCATCAGGCTTGCACGAGGATGCAGCCGCATGAGCGAGCATGGGATCATTATGGTAGGGAAATGCATCGAGTTCGTCGATAATGACAAGATCGAATGCCTGGTAAAAACGCATCAGTTGGTGTGTGGTCGCGAGTGTGAGCTGTGCGTCTTTCCAGCGCTCGGTGCTGCCTCCGTATAGCGTAGCGAGCGAGATGTCGGGGAACGCCTTCGCCAAACGAGGGGCAAGCTCCAGAACGACATCCCGGCGCGGCGTAGCCACAAGCGCACGTCCACCGCGCTCCAATATGTATTGGAGCAAAGGGAATATCATCTCGGTTTTACCCGCCCCGGTCACGGCCCACAGCAAAAACCGCCCCGGCCCATCCCCTGCGGATGGCTGGGCCAAAAACGCCAGCGCCGCGGCAGCCGCCGCGCTCTGCGCAGGGCTAAGCCCCCACCGGGCAAGTCCGCCCTCGGTGGGGACAACGGCCGTGCCACGCTGCGATGCCCCGCGTGGCACGGCCCCTGGCGCTGCGCTGCGCAGCAGCAGCGCACAGGCACGGCTGCGCCCCAGCGCGAGGCAGGCCTCGCAGTAGGCGCACGCCGCCAGGCCGCAGGCAGCGCAGGGCACGCGCTGCCCGGCAAAGCTGCCGCATCGGCGGCAGCGGGGCGCGCTCTGCGCGCGACCAAGCCACGCGAGGCGTTGCCGCCGCGTGGCAGGCCCTTCCAGGGCGGCTGTTATGCTCAGCCGCCCACGCAGGTGCGCGAGCTGCGCAGCCGCACGCCAAACCGAGGCAAGCTGCGGCGACGTATCCGCCAGCAGCGCCTCTGCCTCGGCCGCCAGCAATTGGCGGCCGCGAAGCCGCTCAGCCAGCAGGGCAGCGCCCCGCTCCAGGTGAGCCCATTCCCCGGCGGGATATGGCTCTGACATCTCGCCCACCTCCGCACCTCTTTCAGCGACAATCCCTACATTGCCCGCCATGTCTCCCCTAGCCTCCATATCCCCGGAGGCCCGCTCGTACATTTCCAGTTTGCGCTGCATATACACCTGCCAGTGTTCCTCTCCCCACTGATCCATACCTCGCTCCACCTCAAAATTCTCTACCATCCACGAGGCCTGACTTAAAGGTAATTCCCTGCCTAACATCAACCATCGCAACACCCGCCGTCCGCTCACCCCCTCAAGCCACCACGCCACATCCACTCGGATATCCAGTGACAGCGCCATCTTCCACTCTTCTCTCACTCGGCACACATACAACCCAACCTTCATCTGCTCTCCTCCCTCATTCTCCATGTCCCGAAACGCAAAAAAGCACATGCCAACCGACTATTCGTCGGAGCATGTGCTTCATGTCCATATCTCATAAATCCAATATCCATTTGTATTATCACTATATCAATTGTGGAGTCGTCCCACAAGTCGTTTAGTTTCCAAAAGTAATTGTTACGATCATTTTACCCATTCAATGAGTACCGATAATCTTTCTTTGATCATGCGAAACTTTTTCCAATCTGCATCGTCTATACTTTTAACTTAAGAGTTCTGATTTCAAAAAGGTTCATGCAACGCTCCCTACACAACTCTAACAGGGACAATAACCATAGATTGCATAAAAACCCATATTTAATTTAACAGCAAGCTTGGCTACAATGACAAAAAAAGACTACAGCATACGCTGTAATCTTTAACCTCAAACATGATGAAATTCACGCTTATTTGAGCAAGCCGGCATGACTTCATTGAAAGTGCATTCTGACTGATGACACGCTTTAGCCAGTCTGTCTCAGCAGCTTGCACGATGAATGAGCCCAACTGTTGCAAAAAAAAGCATCTACTGCTTTGGCTCACGCAAATCGATAAGGCGAATAGAACGATTCCCGGTCTGATTCCCCTGTTCCATATCAGTAGGGACAGCAGACAAGTAGGATAACTCCATTCCTTGCCTAAGCATAAGCTTTTCAATAATACGAACCGTTTCGGCTTCCGTGCGATCAGCGACAACCGTCAACGTGAAGCTCTTTCCACGGTAAAATAATTCCCGGCAAAGCGCTCTTACAATGCCTTCAATCCGCTGCTCCTGATTGGAAGGAATGAGCATAATCTGCTCGTAGCCTTCAGGGTCTGGACGGGAAAGATGGCGCTGGTGCATGGCATGAACGGCCATTGCCGCCAGGAAGTATATGAGCAGAATCATAGTCAGATGAGCAACCATGGCAACTGCACCTCCTCGGAAGGTCATGCTCACCCATGGCGAACATCCCTGTATACAGCAGTATATGCCGCATTCCCCGAAGGGTTACACTTGCAAATCCCATACGCGCATATTCCATTCTGATCGACACCGGACGAAGAAGACAGGCCAGGTCGTTCACTCATTCATGCCGAAGCTTGCACATAAGTTCTCCTAACTTCACACTTTGCTCATTTGCAGTAATAAAGTCCATTAACCCGCTAACCAGTCCAATATTATGGAATGGGCGCGAGTAAACAGAATCCTATAATTGCTACATCCAAATTACATCTAAATACAATCGTATATTAAAGGGTAACCCAACCATATTTGATCGAGTTGATAACCGCTTGCGTACGATCGTCCACTTCCATCTTCTGCAGAATACTGCTGACATGGTTTTTTACTGTTTTCTCACTGATGAACAGGAACTCACCAATCATTTTATTGCTCTTACCTTCAGCCATCAGACGCAAAACTTCAGCCTCACGACGAGTAAGCGGATTATTGTCGCCAGCGACAAATTTAACGCCTGCTTCCTTCGAAGCTCCTTCGCTCATTGCCCCTGTCTCATTAAGGTACGTCATCCGACGCAACTGCATGATCAGTTTGCCAGTTACTTTAGGGTGGATGAATGCATGCCCTTCATGAACGGAACGAATCGCATTGATCAGGGACTCGGCCTCCATGTCTTTCAGCAGGTATCCGTTAGCACCTTTACGGAGCGTTTCGAACACATAACTCTCATCATCATGAATAGACAAGATAATCACTTTGACATCTGGGAACAGCTCACGCAATTTCTCCGTCGCTTCAACCCCGTTTTCCACCGGCATGTTGATGTCCATTAATACGATGTCCGGTTTATCCTGATTACAGAATTCGAGCACTTGAATCCCATCGCCGCATTCGCCGATGACCTCAATGTCGTCCTCCATATTTAAAATGCGTTTCAGACCTTCACGGAACAGCTGATGATCATCAGCCAAAAGAACTTTAATTGATGCCTTGCCAGTATCACGGTTTTCCATCCTGCTACTCCTTTCCCTTATCCACGTTTGTCGGGATATGAATCACTATTTTGGTTCCTTGATTTTCCGCGGATTCAATCTCTATTCTTCCTTCTAACAGTTCAACCCGCTCTCTCATCCCAATCAGACCGAAGTGGGTATGATCCTTGCTCTTCTTCGCAAGAAGCTCCGGTTTGAACCCAAGCCCATTGTCCTGCACGACAATCTTAACGAGCTGAGCCTGGTATGTAATTTCCACTACAACATAAGTGGGATAAGCATGCTTTGCAGCATTGGACAGACCTTCCTGCACGAGGCGGTAGATCGCAGCCTCCATTGCCGAAGATAAACGGTGTTCCTTGCCTCTCGTTTCAAAAAGCGAGCGGATTTTTGTTTTTTCTTCAAAATCCTGCACGTACTTCCGAAGCGTTGGAATCAATCCCAGGTCATCCAGTGCCATAGGACGCAAATTGAAAATAACTTTTCTCATTTCTCCAAGACTCGAACGAACCTGGCCTTTCAAATCTACTATTTCGGCCTGGACCATCTTAAAATCCTGCTTTATGAGCATTCTTTCTACAATTTCCGTCCTAAGTACTAGATTTGCGAGCATCTGCGCAGGTCCGTCATGGATCTCACGGGCAATACGTTTCCGCTCTTCTTCCTGGGCCAAAATTATTTTCAAACCAATCATTTGTCGATTTTTGGCGGATTCAATGATGCGGGTCACTTGACCCAGCTCACCCGACAGATACTCCAGTACAACCCCCATCTGGGAACCGATCGTCTCGGCGCGCTCCACGGAAGCTTCCACATTTTTGGCACGCTTCTGCAGATCATCCCGACGGGCTTTCAGATACATTTCCTTCTCACGGTAAATCATCAGATCCAGCTGTAACTGCGTCGCTTTCTCATACGCCTGCTTGATATCATGCTCGGAATAACGGACGAAGTCACGGCTAACCTCAGTTAGCCGGATCCGGGAGCGGCGGTAGTTGAGCTCCAATTGATCTACTTTCTCGATCGTTTCCGCCGTCTCCTTCAGAACCGACTTCAACTCCTCGTTCAGCGTTTTCAGCTCATTGCGAGTCGAGTCCATAATCTCAAACATTTGATATTTACTGTTTTCCATGACTTGTATGGCGTTTTTTATGACGCGGTCTATGGCATCGGCTTGTAAATCCACGTTTGTTCGACTCCATTTCTATCGTTTCCGGTATATATCATACCATATCACGATGAGATGGTAACGGTCTTCGTGTTCTGTTCCCATTTTACAGTCAGTCCAAGCTGCTCCGAAACGAGTCTGAGCGGGACTAAAGTCCTACCACCAGATACGTAAGGTGCTACTGTTGCACTTTGTCTTTTGCCATTGATAATGAATTCTTTCTGGCCTACCACCAGATCAATCAGCTTGCCGCCACGTACAACCGTAATCCGTTGGTTTTTGCTATCCCAGCTCGCCTGTCCGCCAAAAGCATCCAATACATGCTTGATTGGAACATATGTTGTACCATTTTTCAGTACTGGCGCAGCATCGATTGCCTTTTTCGTTCCGTTTACGGTCATGGATTTCTGTCCAAGCACGAGCGAAGCAGTTCCTGTAGGCAAGCCCACTTCACTGGATTTGGATGGCATGGTGAAAGCAATGTTGTCAAAAGCAACCGTGCCTGTCTTCGCACGCTCATCCTGACCTTCTTCCACATTCACCACATAAACACGTTTCAGCTTCGCCGGATAAGCCATGTTCAGCCCATTTAGGTCCACATTCAGCTTTTTCCAACCATCCCAATCAATCGCTTTAGCGAGATCGGCATATACCGTTTTGCCATTGGCATCGGTAAATTCGGCACGCAGCCAGTTCAGACTCTTATCTCCCATAACATCCATCGACATGGATGTCGCTGTTGCAGATACCTCTTTGCCAGTGGAACCGTTCAATTGGGCATATGCATACATTTTACCTATTCCTGCGGTCATATCATAGCTCAGCTGCAGCACCTTGGAACCGGCTTTTTCACCTGTTCCCGCTGTCACGGATGCCGATCCAGTTACACCTGATGCGTTGGTCGTGAAGTTGATCGGGTAGCTTACATTCTCGAAGTTCTCCCATATCGTTTCACTTCCCGCAGCAGAGAGCACAACCACCGTGCTGTAGCCGTCATAACGACCGATCGCATAGCCAACTTGAGCACCAGAGTTCACAGAGGATACGGTTAATTGGTCTGCAACCACTTTACCTTTGAAGCCAATAAATTCCCAAGTCAGCGAGTCCGCCGGAACTGTCACACTTTGTCCGTCTTTGGTCTTCGCCGTTACCGGTATGGAAATCGTTGTGCCCGCTTGGAGCGATCCCAAGCCAGACCCTGCTGTCAGGGAAGCCAGTTCATTTCCGCCCAGCACGGTAACTTTAATGGAAGATGAAGCACCATTACTTGTTGCAGTCAACGTCGCTGTACCTGGTTTCACACCTTTGATCGTTCCATTGCTTACACTCACGATGCCGTTGTTGCTCGATTTCCAGGTCATCTTGATATCGCCTGTGGCAATCGGGTTATAGTAGGTGTCATATCCTTTGGCTGTATACTTGCCCTCTTGTCCGACCAGCAACGTTTGGCTGCCACTCACGGCAAAGCCCTTCAGCTTACCTTCCGGAGCCGTAGAGAACACGCCCAGCGTGTTTACGACCTGACGCTGCTCTGTACCATACTCCGTGTTGAACGTAAGCCCTGCTGTCTCCTCACCAAGTGGACGAGTTACCATCGTTGTGGAGCCGCCTCCGTCCAGATTCATGCCTTTCCATACACCAATGCTGGTCATGAAGGATTGCAGTTCAGTCAGCGACAAACCACTGCTGTTACTGTTTTTCTCCGCTGCAATAATGTAGACATACCGACCATCTTGAGAGTAGCCGACTGCTGTTCTCGCACGAATGCCACCAATGCCGGAAGCAGCAATATCGCGGGAAAAAGTTGCCGCCTTGCCACCATTCACCAGAATGGTATGGCCACCGATCATCATCTGCAGGTTGCTTGGATCAACGGTTTCCCCCGTCGTTTTGGCTTTCAGCTTGTAATCTGCATTCAGCGTCTGGCCTACCGCCAGGTGAGTCATAATCCATGTCGCTGCCGTTCCGTGCGCACGCAAAATGTACCCATCCGCCGGCACCGTCATGTTTAACGCCTTTTTATCCGAAATCTGCGTGATCACACCGTTCTGCACAAGGACCTCGGTTGGTGTTGTGGAAGGATCATTCGGCCGCTTCGTTGACGTCCAAGCCGGTGTATAAATATACATCGAATTGGCATGACTGTACTTCACCGAGCTCGATTCGACCGTGTAGTCCTCTTTATTTATCCCACGCAAAGCAAACGTTGAACCATCATCTGCCTTCACGGTGCCATCGAATGAATATTCATCAATCATCGGCTTGCCGTCTTTGGTTACGGTGAGGGCATACATCCCTGACAGTTCTGATGGAGTAGATACGAGGACCCCATCCGAGACCTGTCCACCGATTGGAGCAAGTTCCCCGGATACATTGAAATAATCGCCGTTCACGGCGGCTACTGCACCATTTTCCTTAGCCATGCCACCCGTGCTTTGTTTACTATTCAGATTGCCACCTTTGCCTGTCATGACATCCAGCTTCACATAGGGATTCTGCAAATCCACTTGAATGACGTCAGCCAGTACGTTCACCTTCGAGCCGGAACGTGTTGTTGTATAATTGTATTTCATTAACTTCGCACCCGAAGTCAGAATTTCTTCACTCAATTTGCTTGTTGTTGTAGAGGCCGCTGCAGCCACCGACTGCCATGTACTTCCCGACCACACCTGTTGTCCTGCTCCCAGAACCGGTGCAATCCAGATCACGCCTGCCAGCGTCACAATCGCCCATTTCTTCGCCTTGCTACCCTTAACGTCGTTCAGCCGTTTCCCTTGTTTCCCCAGCATGTTTGAAACGTCTCTCCCATCTTGTATATCAATCTTAGATATCACGATCTCTACCACGTGGCAGCAGATAGCGAGATTTCTAGTATACTCTTCTATTAATAGACTACTTTTTGTGGAAAAAGTTACGCCCCGAGCCTGAATTCAGGTATTTATTGGGTTATACGACATCTTATGATTATGTTATACGAATAACGTATAGAGCAAATAGACTTCCGCTATGCCTAGTTCAGCACATCAGAAGTCTGCTTGGATTAGATTTGACTGTTGAAACTATTGCCGGAACTCAATCGACTCTTTACATGTAACTCCATTTGATATGATGCTATTATTCCCCTGAAGGTCTCGACATGATAAATTCACCGATAATTGTTGTTCCATCTTTCTCGTACACAGGTATGCTTCGATCCATCTTCTGCTGGCTCTGCCATTGCAACGCTTCTTCAGGGGTTCTGTGATCTGGTCCTTGTAAATCCGCCTCTAGCACATAACCGATAGCCCCATTAGTGGCTTCAGCCAATACCAGATCTGGACCTACAAGCTCCTTGCCATAATCGCCAGAATTCCCTCCGTACGTCTGACCTGCCTGGTTTACTGGATAGGTGGTGTTACTTCCTTTCGCTCCATCTTCATTCTGTGCGGAATTAGCAGAGTCGATATAAATAGAACCCGAAATAATTACTACAACAGCCGTTATAGTTAATATAGCTAACAGAGATTTCTTTATTTTCATCGTATCCTTACCTCCCTATCAGTTCAGCATGCCAACACTGTGTAATTTCACATATATATTCTCTCACTATTGACTAGCGTACCACTCTAACCACAATAATGTAAACATTTCCCTCTTTCAAATTAAAAAGGAACACCTCAAGAAATGAACTTTCTTGAAATGTTCCAACCTTGTTACATATCGTTATCATGACCATTCTTGAATAAAATGAATGATGTAATAATCTCGTTTTTACAAATATCCTAACTTATCCAGAACACGTTTCAACATTACCGCCGCTTGTGCACGAGATGCATTCCCCTGGGGTTCAAATGTCTTTGAAGTCATTCCCTGAATAATGCCTTCCTGCACCGCTTTGGCGACAGAATCCTTGGATTGGATCTTTTTATTATCCTTAAACTTAGCTAATGTTGATGCAGCCGAAGCATTCAAAGCAGTTGGTTGACCACCATAATTCAAGGCACGAACCATCATGATTGCCATCTGCTCTCGCGTGATTGGACGATCCGGCTTGAAGGTACCATCGGTATTGCCTGTAATGATTCCCGCTTCAGCTGCAGCACCGATATAGGCACTGGTAACACTGCCACTACGAACATCCCGGAAACGACTTGCTGCGTTTGGTTCTCCCTTCAGCCCCAGACCTCTAGCTACCAATTCTGCGAATTCTGCACGTGAAATATTCTCATTTGGCCGATAGAAGGAACCATTCGACGCACTAATAATCCATTTAGCAGAGAGCTCATTAATAACTTCACTAGCCCAGTGTGAATACGTATCCTGATAACTAACGATGTGGTTAACAGGAACTACTGATTGATTGCCATTCAGCTGTCCTTGGACAACCACACCCCCGGCAGTACTTTTAAAAGAACTTGGTACATTAGATAACATAAAGGTAACCGGATCAATATACGTAAATCCGGATGTTAATCTAGGCGTATTTGCAGACAATTGCATGGCCAACTGGCTTTTGATATTCTGCTCCACACGTTGATCGGCATTTCCATTACTAGCAGACACATATACATCTGTATAATTGCCAAGTTTCTGCGCCCCTGCACTTGCAATCAAACCTTCGATTGAGCCTGATGAAGACACAGGAACCGTTTCTAACTGAACGTACAAGGATGGGGTTGTAGCTCCTGTCGTTGTACTTGTGTTGATTGGTGCTCCTACGTTCTGGCTTATAGCTGCTAAATTCAGATTAGACAGCGGTACAGTCCAGAGCCGCTCCCCATATTTCACACCGATTGTACCCGTTCGATGACTTGCCGCAATCTGAATAAGTGCATTTAATGGGAACCCAACATACGCAGAGGATTCGCTATCTGGAATCTCAATCACAACAGGCTGACTCAATTTCCCGACGGTTGAAGCATATTCAAAAGTCTGGATCAACTTGGTCGCATCCACATTGAATTGACGAGTCGAACGATTATTACGTGATACCGCAGATACGGCAGAAGCCGTATTGTTGTTCATCACAAGTAAAGACTGACCATAGCTCGAAGAATCTAATTCCTCCAACCAGGCAGGACGTGTCCCCGTTTGACCACCACTACCCGAACTATTGCTCGATTGTTGCAGCGTAAGAGGACCGAATGCCGCTATAGTAACATTCGACGAATCCCTTAATGGTACTGCGCCGGGTACATAACTCACCGTTCCCGTCTGAACAGCTGTCGTTGCTCCTGATGAAGTAGAGGTATCCAATTTCAACGTCACCACTGATCCAGAAGCTGAAGCTGACAATACCGTTGTGGATGAATTGCCAAGCAGCACACTGAACTGACCTACCGTTAATGTCGCCTGAGACTGAATTGCATCACGGAAGTTTATCTGAACGGTGTCTCCTTGGAGCGTGGCCGACAGAATTTTACCATTTCCGTAGGTGTACGTTACTGGAGTCAGATTGAGATAGCCCGCAGGGTTATTATTCAGATCCGTTAATCGCAGGACTCCAGGTACATACGATAAAGATATATTTTGTGTATCCTTCACGGCGGATGCCAGTGTTAACGTTACCAGATCATCTTCAATGATGGAATCCGTTACGTACAGTGGCTTGCCATCCACAAGAACCGAATATTGGCTATTGAGCGGCTTATTCGTCGTTTTCAGTGGTTCATTGTATCGAATCCATAATTTATTCCCACTGACCTCAGCGCTCTTGAACTCAGGCGGTTTGGTATCAATCGTATTTCGGACATAGAAGCCACTGAATCCAGCAAGAGCCTGTCCACGAGTATCTTTTACAGGCCATGAACCTGGCGTGTACGCAACACGAACGACTTCACCATCTGTAATAGACCGACTGAGATTCAATGTCACAACAGAACTATTATTGACCGATATGCTATTAATGCCTACAGCTGACTGATCAGCAGTTACACTGAATTGTTTCGCTGCATCACTTGAGGTAATGTACACCGTCTCAGGGTAATACAACGTAATTGTACTGTAATATACGCTACCTTCTCGCGGCTTGGACATGACGGAGTCCAAACTGTTCTCCACATCCCGTGCACCAAAAGCAGCTGCAGCGTTCAGAGACTGATCTGTAAGGCGATTACCTGTACCTGGGGCATAAGCAATCCGCACGACTTGGCCTACCGCTACACCAGTATCCAATACAACATATACACTATCACCTGAAATATAGGTGGAACTAACGTTCCGATTCTCTCCATTTACGGTGACTGTATAACTGCTACTGAGTGAATTAGTGCTGTACAACCATTCATCGTACGTCAGACGAATGGTGTTATTACTATGCATTTTCGCGCTCTTTAGCACAGGTGCCTTTGTATCCGGGCTGAGCGTCCGGAATGTCCATGACGTTGCGCCGTTCAGACCAACGAACAAGTTCCCTGTCGTATCCTGCAAAGCCCCGCCTGCGATATCTACAGTATAGCTCGTATTGCTAGCCAAACTGGTGTTTGGGGTTATGCGCAGCTGCCTTTTGTTAGAACTGATAAATGAAGGAGTAGTCGCTATTATTGAACCATTAGCATTCTTCAGCGTAATCCGTCCAATAAAGCTCTGGTCCAAGTCCTTGTTGAACGTTACAAGTAAATCGCCAGTTAAAGCAACATTACTTGCTCCGTTGGCAGGGGATAAAGTCGCTACAGTCAACGCAGACGGATCGGATTGGAATGCCGTAAAAGTCCATTCCCCCTGTTGGATGGCCGATACGTCATTGCCTTGTTTAAGGTCTCGTAATGCACCTTCTGGAACAATGACCGAGTATGTAGCCTTGTTCTCGAAGTTTTTGGACGGCGTAATTGTAATGGAACTATCACTTATACGAATCCGGTTGGAGTCCTTGACATTGAATTTCTCAAACAAGGTGTTACCCTGCATGATCTGAATTTCACCTGCTCCAGCTTTAATCGGTTCACTGTATGTCAGTTGAATATTCGATGCAAGAGGAACTGAATTAGCCCCTTTCGTTGGAGAAAACGCTGTTGCTTTCGCCGTACCTATTCCCTTCGTGGTAAACTTCCATAGGCGATAAGATGGAGAACCTATTCCTATGGTGTTTGCTACAGTGACAAAAGCTCCTGCATCATACATCACATAATATGTACCACCTGGCAACTCTTTGTGATTAATGGTTACTTCAGTGCCAGTTCCCGTACTGCTTGCAGGGATCGCTGGATCAGCAGAAGGGTCACCGATTAGAACATTTTCACTATTAAGAACAATGCTTTCTTCATATTCGTCATCTTGATAACGTTTGATATACACCTTTGCATCATACTCTGTTTTTCTAACCGCTTCCTTAAAATGTATAACCAGCGGCTCCTTACCGTCTACTTCCTTAGCATCAACAGCTGGAATAGTTGATTCAATAAATATCTCATCCCAACGCGGATCTTCTGCTGCATATGCCTTATTTTCCGCATTCGGGAATCCAAAACTGCCTTGGACTGCCAATAGTGAAACCAATAAGACAATCATGCTTTTACGAGCCAATCTTGATATGCTCACCTTTTTCTTCCCCCTCATCCGTATCAAATGTCCCTAATTCTATTATGTAGACCTCATTGTGTATATCGGGTTTAGGAGCGCTTTCCTTTAGTAATATGGAAAATAACGTAACAAAAAAACATTTAATCGTAATGGTCAGCTAAGCACAAAAAAAGCCTTAACCCCTTTTAAAGGATCAAGGCTCTTATTACTTTCACCATTTTAACTTACAGACCTGCCTGCTCTTTCAAAACGTCTGCTTTGTCCACTTGTTCCCAAGGTACATCGAGGTCTGTACGACCGAAATGACCATAAGCAGCCGTTTGTTTGTAGATAGGGCGACGCAGATCCAGCATACGGATGATACCAGCAGGACGAAGATCGAAGTTGTTACGCACAAGCTCAACTAATTTCTCTTCGCTGACTTTGCCTGTTCCGTATGTATCTACGTTGATCGATACCGGGTTGGCTACCCCAATCGCATAAGCGAGCTGGATTTCCACTTTGTCGGCAAGACCTGCAGCAATGAGGTTTTTGGCTACATAACGAGCTGCATAAGCTGCGGAACGGTCTACTTTTGTTGGATCTTTACCCGAGAACGCGCCACCGCCATGACGTGCATAACCGCCGTAAGTATCTACGATGATTTTACGTCCAGTCAGACCCGCATCTCCTTGAGGACCGCCAATAACGAAACGTCCTGTTGGGTTGATGAAATATTTAGTCTGCTCATCCAGCAATTCAGCTGGAACGACAGGCAGGATTACGTGTTCTTTGATGTCTTTTTGGATCTGCTCCAGTGTGGTCTCTTCAGCATGCTGAGTAGACACGACGATGGTATCGACACGTACTGGTTTGTCACCGTCATATTCAATCGTTACTTGAGTTTTACCATCCGGACGAAGATATTCCAATGTACCGTTTTTACGCACTTCAGCCAAACGGCGAGCGATACGGTGGGATAATGCGATTGGCAAAGGCATGAGTTCAGGTGTTTCATTGGTAGCAAAACCAAACATAAGACCTTGGTCACCAGCACCAATGTTCTCTGTCTCGCGAGCCATTTGTTCCGGATCACGATGCTCAAGAGCTGCGTTAACACCTTGCGCGATGTCAGCAGACTGCTCGTTCAGAGAAGTCAGGACTGCACAAGTATTATAGTCGAAACCGTATTTGGCACGAGTGTACCCGATTTCCTTAACCGTATTACGAACGATGGACGGAATGTCAACATATTCAGACGCTGAGCTGATCTCACCGATGACAAGTACAAGTCCTGTAGCTACGGAAACTTCGCACGCTACACGAGCGTTTGGATCATTCGCCAGGAACGCGTCCAACACGGCGTCCGAGATCTGGTCGCAAATTTTATCCGGATGTCCTTCAGTTACAGACTCCGATGTGAATAGATGTCGGCCTTTAATAGACATTGAAGTTTCAACCTCCCATAACGAGTAGTATGGCGATTGCCCGAACAAAACATTTACGTTGATTCGTTCACTGTACCCTCGAAAGCTTTCCGGGCGGAATAAGGACGCAGGGTCCGCAGTTACGAAGATAAGGATTTTTCAGGTAATGGCCTCAACAAAAAAATCAACCTTTCCCTAGCGGAAAAGGCTGTGTACCTCAACTGCCATCTTAACGTATTTGTCAAGAGGTGTCAAACAAACGGGGATAAGGAAAACATCCTATAAGTGCTGCTCTGCCTGGCGAATCAGCCTTTTGGTAATCTCTCCACCGACCGATCCATTCTCACGAGAAGTCAGATGACCCCAACCTTTATACTGGCCGTAAGAGTGATCACTCACCTCACCCAGTTCAGAACCAAATTCGGTATCTGCACCAGCAAGACCTCGACCGCCATACCCCACATTCAGACCAAACTCGGCGGCAATTTCATATTTCATCTGATCCAGCATCTGACGACTTTCCGGTACCACTTTGCGGTTGTTTCTAGCCATGATTCCTGCACCTCCGGTTATTGGTTGTGTACAGTTATAGAGTGAGCAGGAACAAGGCTGGCTAGCCGTATTAATGTTTGTTAGAACTGGGTAATCTCAGCAACTTATTACGTAATATTGAATAATTTCAGCTTACAATGCTTAAACTACTTCAAAGAATATCCACCGCGAACCATAACGGTCAGACTGTATTTGTTGCCATCGAGAACTGTAATCCCCCGTCCATCCCTTGGAAAAGAAAGCAAGTGATTGGTCGGCGCTGCCTGTCCATTCGTCAGGTCAATCCCGTCAGTCAGATCAGCAACACCATTCGTACCTTCACTAACGATCACAGCTTTGCCGCTGCGTACAATGAACTCCGCGCCGGATTTACCGATCAGCTGTTGACCCGGCTTTACGGTTACGATCTCAACCGCATCTGTCGCACCGGATACCAGTGGTGGAAGTGTTGTGTCTCCACCTGTGGTACCTGTTCCAGTAGAGCCGTTGTTTGCACCCGATGTATTGCCAGTTCCTGCATTGTTGCCTCCACTATTCGTGTTACCACTGCCCGTAGAAATTTTGCCCCCCAGCGCCTGCTGGATTTGTTGATCTACATAACTTTTGGTGACTACAGGATCATCTGCTGTTCCTGGTTGACTTGTGCCTGCACCTATTGCCGTATTGCTGTATACAGACCCAACCCATACGCCAACACCAATTGCCAGCGCAGCCAGGGATACTTTCATATAAGGTTTCATGTAATTTATTTTCCTCCTCTGGAAATCTATTAACTTTAACTATAGAGAAAAAAACACCATGCGACAAGCAAAACCTCGTCTCCATATTGTCGAAGACGAGGTTTTGCTTGCTTAAATAGCAAAAAATAATAGCAAGTATATACGGTACGTATTCTTGATTTGTTGTTATCTGGTTATTCAGCTCCACCCACAGGAATTTCAGGTTCTTCTTTTGGCAACTTGGACACATCGTATCCATAAGCTTGCTCTGCAAGGAGCAAACGTTGTCCTTGGAACTGATCATATATCGCTAAGCGGTAAGACCCACCTCTCAATTTTTCGAAGAAGCTGTCCTCTACGCTCCAACTTAAAGTCTGATTACTTCCTACTTTCAAATCCGTACCTGGAGTCAGTTCTTTCTCGAATACTTTTCCATTCTGAGCTGTAAATGCGAGAATCCATTTGTGTTCATACTCAGCCATTTCGATCTCTTCACTACGATTAAGCGTGTAATTCATGTCAACTTGTACAGAATTGCTGCCCACCAGATAAGCACGAACGCTGTTAGCAGTTAATGCATACGGATAAAGATCAATACTGGTGAAGTTGCCTTGAACACTTATAGTAGTTGGAGGTACCTCGAATGCCATTGCATTCACATAAGCGGTAGCTTCTCCATCACCAGTAACAAACTTGCTATCCGCAATACCTTCACCTACAAGCAGACGCAAATCTGAGAATGTAACTGACTTCGGAAGTTTAGCCGAGAACGTAACAATTGACTTCTGACCCGGCCCAGGAGAACGTTCGGATTGTTTAGACGTTGCTTTGTAATACTGACCATCTGGTGTTTTAAAGTAAGCTACTAATTTGCCAAGTCCATTCTGACGGAGTGATTTATTGGTCATCTCAAACTCAGTATATACAGTATCTGAGGATGTTCCAGGATAACGTATCGTTCTACGCACACTCATTTCGGTCTCTTTATCCACTGTTCCAGTTGTATAAGTCTTGCCAGCTCCAACGTATGATACAGGTTGAATTAATCCAGATGTGTTAAGAGTAATCCACTCATTCGTTTCTTCTTCACTAACCTTCTCAATCAAACTCACTTCAAGACGTCCCATACGCAGTTCTGAAGGTATCTTCGTCAATAGGTACGCTTCGGTACTCATACCCGCGCCAAGGAGCTTCCCGCTTTGAGTGTAGATTAGTTTCTTGTCTCCATCAATCTGAGCCGAATCAATCGTAAACATCGCTTCAAGCTCTGGAAGCTGTACCGTTTTGGTGCCTGCATTACGAATTGTAACTTTAGCCGCCACAATATCACTGTCTAACCATGGTAACCGCTGTAACGAACCTAATGATACCCCAAACGTTCCTTTATTGTTCTTAATTACAGTCTCTGTAGTTAGACCATCACCGCTCGATACAGACTCGGGAATTGCATAGATTCCGACAGGATAGGAAAATACAAAGGTACTAGACGGACTCGTAGTCTCCGTATTCTCGCTCTTATCCACCGGACTCATCGCATACAGCTTAATCTGGCTGGCATCACCATTGCCTTGAAGTGTAGCATTCAGTTTAATGGTTTTGATATCTCCAGGATTTAACTTCAACGCATCTAATACCTTTGTTTCAATCGGATAAATGGTGCCATCCTCAGTCCGCACTTCAAAAGTATAGGTCGGTACCTTAA
The DNA here is from genome assembly GCF_900110055.1 of Paenibacillus sp. OK076. NCBI lineage: Bacteria > Bacillati > Bacillota > Bacilli > Caryophanales > Paenibacillaceae > Paenibacillus > Paenibacillus sp. OK076. The sequence goes on along the minus strand of NZ_FOCH01000002.1, from coordinate 774,493 downwards.
TTGCCTTCTTGCCCTCATTCTTCAATATGAATTGCATATTCAAGTCGTACTCATTGTCAACTACACGGATTTTTGCCGATTCAAGCAAGGTAGACAGACGCTGTCCATCGACAGAGATAATATTCGGTTGATTAACTGCCGTTTCTACATTAGATGTACTTGCCTCTGGTAATTGTAAAGACGCAACAGGCAATACTGTTTTTTCTTCACCCTGTTCCTCAACCAGCAACAATTCTGATTTTTGTAGCTTAATTGATGTTGGCAGGGATGCCATCAAACTTAGTGTTTTGTTGGCTTGTGCCTGGATACTGATGCTTGTATTATCCTTATCTGGAGTTAGAGGATAATTCACTCCGCTTGGCGTGCGCAAAATCCATTTGATATTCGGGTTTTCAAGCAATTTATAACTGATGTTATTCAGGTTTACACCGACTTTGACATATTGATTCTTATTTTCCCCAGGAAACACCTTAATACCTGAAACCTTCACCTTTACAGATGAATCACTGAGACGAACGGTTTTAGTTTTCCCTACAGGTGTTGTAATGCTATACGATGCAGGAACATTAAATTTCCCCAGCGTGCTTTCATAATTAGGCTTATTGAAATCCCACTTCACGATCAAGAAGTTCAGATCACTCAACTTCACTTCACGTCCAACCTTCATCGTGTAGGCTAGGTCTACACTTGATCCAGCAGCCACGGTTTTCTTTTCTTGATCCTTAGCAATCAGTTTAGGTGAGAACAACGTACCACCTTTCGTTTTCACCTTACTCCAGTAATCTAGCATCATTAATGGCTTACTGTCATTGTTCTTATAAGTCAATGTATATGTGACAACATTACCATCATCTTGAGATAGAAAATTCACATCGGTTAACCTAACTGAACTACGTGGGGTTACTTTTACAGGGGATAAATTCCCCAATGTATGTACTACCTTGTTTTCAGATGTTGTTGCTCTTGATGTCGTTTTTGAACTATTGGTAGTAGTTTTATCCGTATTATTAGCAGTGTTCGCTGCTGCTGTAATTCCAGCAGTTGAACTTAATACCAATACACTCGTCAAAAAACTCACTAAAACCTTCCTTTGCTCCACTTTCCAAACCTCCCATAAGTTGCTTATTGCTTTATATTATAAACGTTTGAGAGAGGTTGAAAGTTACGATGTTGTTGGTTTTAGTAAATAATTGATCAATTACTCAGTTATTTTTTGAATGAATTTTCAGTTTTATGTACAAAAAAACCTTTTGGATACTAAGTATCCAAAAGGTTTTTCATTGAAAAATTAATTATGGAGTAGTTACTGTATACGTTACAGACCCTGTTTTAGTAGTGTCATCAGCCGATGTAGCGACTACAGAGAATGTACCAGCAGGAACAGTAGTAGCAACATTCAGTTGGCCAGTTGTTGTAAGTGTAACTCCAGCAGGTGCATTAACCAAGCTCCAAGTTACATTACCAGTAATTGCTTGACCATACTGGTCTTTAAGAGTTGCTGTGTATTGTACTGTATTTGCAGTACCTTCTTCTGAAGTAGATGGAGAAGCACCAGCTACTTCAACAGTAGTTACAACAGCAGTACCTTTAGTAATTGTTACATCTGTTTCTTTTTTAGCACCAGAAGCATGGGTAGCTACAATTGTAACTGTTCCAGCAGAAGCAGTATTGTCAACTGTCAACAATCCAGCAGGTGAGATAGTTACACCAGTTGCAGGTGCTTTCAATGCAAATGTTGTTGCACCAGTTACTGTATTATCATTTTGATCTTTAACAGTCGCTGTATACTGTTTAGTAACAGGAGTTGCACTAGCTGGAACCGCAACAGTAGTATCACCTGCTACAGTTACAATAGCAGTAGTAACGAAAGCAACCTCTTGAGCAGTTTCTCTGTCAGTAAAAGCAGCTACTTCGTTTTTAACTGGGCTCAGATCTGTAAGGTACTTAGATCCTGTAAAGCTTACAATATACTTAGTTGATGCTTTTCTAGTAGCTTCATCTTTAAGTTCGATAGTAACAGATGTAGCACCATTAGTGATTGATTTAACAGCATAATCAATACCAGCAACCAAAGTTTTGTTGTCGGAATAACGAACAACTTTAAAGTCTTTTGCAAGCAAATCAGTATTAGCAGCGCTGTCCAACTGAACTGGCTCAGAAAGTTCAATTACAATGTCACTGCCATTTACTACTTGGAGATTTTTCACAGTTGAAGTGTTATCTACTGCAACTGGAGCAACTTTATCCAATACTTCAGTTGATTGTTGAGGAACACTTGTAGTAGTACCAGCCAAAGTACCAAGTCTATTAACGTCTACTGTTACGTTCACTCCGTTTGTAGCAGTACCAATATCATTTTCAAGAACCAATTTAACAACAGAAGTTCCATCAAGTACAACATCTTTGATAGCAACTACATTACCAGCAGCATTAGTTACAGTAAATGCATTTTTAGGAGCAGATGTTACGCTAGAAGACAATTTAACTTGAATTGTGTTTTTAGCTGTCAGAGCTGCTTTATATTTAGCATCATAATCTGTATCATAAGTAGCCAATCCAACAGTCAAATCAGCAGTTGTTGGAATTACGTTCAATCCACTGTTATCAACGAATTGTTTCAGCAAGTTGCCAGCTGTATCTTTTACACCAAGAACATACAAGTTTTGTACATTTCTTTGTGTAGTAGAGTTGCCCGCTGCGAATACAACAGATTGATTTTTGTAAGTTTCAACGAATTTAATAGAAACAGCTTTGCTGTCATTCAGTACAGTGATATCAGCCAATTCAGGAGTCAATGTAACTCTTTCTCCGTTAATTTGGACATGATAGTTAGAGTAATCAGCAAGTGTTGCAGGATCCATTTTCTTGTCAAAGCCAACAATTACAGTGCGGTTAATAACGCTAACCAATTTCGAATCCAATTTAGGAGTCGTTACATCAGCCAAGTTCACTTTACCGCTGTAGTCAAGCATTGTGTTACCAAGTCTTGTGTTGTCTTTGATGTTTTTAATTGTCACTGTGTTATCACCTGTGGACAATGCAGTGTACAATTCAATTGTAACGACATTATTGTCATTACCACTTCTTACTGCGTCTTTCACAGCAACAACTTTTCCATCTTTATCAGTTACACTATAGTTCTTAGTTTCTTTTACAGAATCATTAAGAAGAGCTTTAGAGAAAGTAACTTGAATGTGTTTGGAATCGATTGCTTCTGCTTTTCTTACTTCAGGACGAGTTTGATCAATTTCAGCGTTAACTGTAACTGAAGTGTCCTTAGCAATTTGGTTGCCGGAGTAATCCTTCACTCCTTCAACATAGATCAATACAGCACCTGTTGGCAGAGCGTTTGCTTTGTCAAAAGTGAATTTGTATTTGTTGTCAGCCAATGCTTTTGGTGTTCCAGTAGCTTTGATTTTGTCAGTACCGGATTTCCAGTATACATTATCAGAATCAAGCGTTTCTGGATCAACTTCTTCAGAGAATGTAAGAGTTACACTTTCCAAAGTTGCTGTTGCTGCAGTAATTGTTGGAGCTTCTTTATCTTCAACAACTGTAATGTCATGTGAAGTTGTCAGGGATACAAAACCAGCATAGTCTTTAACTCCAACTACAGTAAGTTTGTGATCTCCAACAGTAAGAGCGGAAGTGCTGTAAGGTGTCAACACAACTGTTCTCAAAGTAGGTTGAGTGATTTTACCGAAGTATGCTTTACCATCAAGTTCGAAGTTACCTTGTGCTGGCAATTGTACCGGCTCACTGAATACTACTTTAACGGATTTAGTACCCAAAGATTTAACTGATTCAACTTTAGGAAGCTCATTGTCCGCGATTGAGAATTCAACGTCTTTTGCACTTACTACAACATTACCAGCTTTGACATTGGAGACATTCAAGAAATCAACTTTATTGTTGTTCAGAGTGCCTTGCAACTCAACTGTAACTGTTTTCTTGTCATCAGACAATGTAGCAGTTTTGATTGCTTTACCTGATTTCAAAGAGTAGTTAGAGATGTCTGTAGCAGTATCTTCGTCAACAGTACCATCGAAAGCAACAGTTACTTCTTTCAAGTTAGCTGCAGATACTTTTTCTACTTTAGTAGCAGTAGTTACTACATAAGTAACTTTCTCAGTAAACTCTTTATCTTTGTAAGTGAATTTCACTTCAGTTTCTTTGTTAGCTTCGAGAGCTTTATCCAAAGTTACTTTAACGGATTCACCGTCGCTGATTTTGAAAGTAACAACTTTACCAGCTTCGCTCACTTCATAAGAAGCAACTTTCAAGCTTTGAGCTTGATCGATTGCGTAAGCAGCGCCTACAAGCAATTCACGGGAAGCATTAGATTGGAAGTTCAATTTGGAATCAAGCAATCCAGCGTTGATTGCCGCTTGAACATAACCTTTAGCCCAAGTTGTTGCTGAGTTGTTAGTTTCAGCTGGAACTTCAAGTTCCAAAGCGATTGTCAGAACTTTCGCCATTTCTTCAACAGTTACTTTACCGTTAAAGTCGAAGATTTTCTTCTCAACGTTTTTACCTTCCATGATGCCCGCAGCTGTTACTGCTTCGATGTAAGGAGCAGCCCAGTTTTTAGCATTGTAGTTTTTATCGTTGTAAGAATATACACCAGTGATTTCTTTCAGGCCAAGCAATTTAGTGATAACTTTTGCGAACTCAGCGCGAGTCATCTCTTTGTTCAAACCAGCAGTTCCATCTGGGTAACCAGTGAAAATACCTTTTGCTTTCAATGCATCAAACTGTTGTTGTGCTGATACTGCTGTATCACCGAATGCTACAGATGCAAACATTGAGAATGCCATTGCTGTAGACAGAGCTACGGATAAAATTTTCTTCATAACCTTTTTTTCTCCTCCTTGGGCGTTCATAACATTTGAATTTTCTTTAATAGGGTCGCTCGTGTTCCTCATATATTGTTGCACCCCCTTTCCAGAGTTGTGAGCAAGTTAATATAAATGATGTCTGTGAGCATATCACAGAAACTTGTAAACAAGAATAATAATAGAACCATACGAAAATAGAGTAGTTTCCTAATCCTACCTTACGTATTATACAATGGGTCTTCCGTGCCGTAAAGCAATTTTTTCTAATAAATAGACAAGATTCTTCACGAGGTCATTCTTGGTAAGTTCCCCAATGTTTTTGACTCTACATCTTAAACGCAGAAGATTTCAAAAAGTTGCGGATTCAGCAAAAAAAGTTTTGAACTTATTTATGTATTGATGCGGTGCAGGTAAATGCGAGTTTCAAAACCTTTAAAGCGTTGGTAATGATGCAAGCTGTGTGTAAATATACCGTGTATGAATTGAAGGGAACGTTTATTTATACCCGTTAACTCGCTCCATGAAGCGACAAATTATTCTATTTGAGAAAATAAATAAAAGGCATTCCATGAGGAATGCCTTTTGTACCATTCTGGTTATATAGATTAGCGAATCTTCATTGCAAGGTCAATAATTTGAGCTCGCATATTCGGATCACTGTTCAATCTCAGATACATATCATCGATTGGTTGTCTGTTCTCACGGTACGTTTTCTCATGCTTCATCGTTGTATGAGACCATTCAATCAATTCATTCTCAGCCAGAACCAAACTGTTATACGCATCATGGAAGCCAGTTGCCTGAACGAGCCCTTCCATCACTTCTTGGGAAACTTCCTGTACTTTGCGTGTATCTTCTATTTTCTTCTCCAGAATGACTGCCTGCTTCTCGAACTGTGTCTTTGCTTTCATGTAGCCCAGCTGGGCCTTCGAATAAATCGGTTTCATTAGCTAACTTCACCCTCTAGATCATTGTGTATTTACCGTTATTGTATCTTAAACTCTAGCAAATTACAAAAATAGTTATTGGTAAAAAACTTATTTCTTCTATTATAAAAGTGTTCTTTATCAGTTACATAACACTCATAAAAAGGACCTGCCCCTTTAGCGCAAGGGACAGGTCCTTCCTAAAATGCATCCATGCTATCACATAAATTAACTCAAGTTTTTAGGGAATACTTTGGTACTCTTCTTGAGCAATTCAACCGCGATCTTACCTGCTTCTGCACGAGTCAGGTTTCCTTTCGGGTTAAATGCGTACTGTGGTTTGCTTTGGCCGGCAACTGTTACAGGAGATCCTTCCATGATCTTCGCTTTGGTAACAGCTTGCACAGCAGGACCGGCGTAGTTCTCCATACTGCCTGAGTCGATGAAAGACTTGGCCAATGCACTTTGGAGCTTGTTGTCATTTGCAGCTAACTTGAGCTCAAGTGCTCTCGCTATCATGACCGCTGCCTGTTCACGTGTGAGAGGACGATCCGGCCCAAACACACCATCGGTCAATCCTGTAATGATACCTGCTCTGGCGGCTGTCTCAATACTGTCATAATCCCAAGTATACGAACTTGTTCCAGGCGCTACATCTGTAAATGTCCTTCTGCTATCAGAAGTAATCGGAAGATTCAATCCTTTTACCAAAAGTGTGGCAAATTCTCCTCTGGAGGTCCGATCATCTGTTCCAAATTGTTCAAAACGCAATGGTGCCATAAATCCTTTGGCGTATAATGCATTAAGAATATTTCTGGCCCAACCATGGTTCGTGATATCGTTGTAACTTCTTCTAAGCTTCATGACTTTATAGTACCCGAAATTATCGAACGGAACGGTTACTGTATGCTTCTTGGAATCCACTTCTCCACCAATGCGTTTCCATTCTCTACTTGAAGAGTAGTAGAATACCGAGATTGTGGAGCCCGCGTCATCTACCACATTAGAATCGTAAGTCAATGTCAATGTACCACGTTGAGATGGTTTGATTTTGCGCTCAGCAGGAGTTAATGGATTACCATACAATGAATCTATAGTGTATGGACCTAAGCCATTTGTTGGCTCTTTGTAGTTGTCAGTGCCTCTTGTGCCCGACTCCCCTAAACCTCCACTAATCCAGTAAATGTCTGAAATCGGACTAAAGTTCACAGAATCTCCCGTGATCGCCGAGAACCTTCTGTAATAATCATCCGGTACGCTTAATGGATTAGGATCTCCTTCTTCTGTTTTGAAACCAACAATACTTCCGTAATCGTTACGGCGTTCCACAATACCGGTATTCGGATCTGCAATACCAAACAACAGTTTGTTATTCGGATAGAACTTTGCGATTCCACTGGTGTCTAGACTTTCCATTACCGTCCCTTTCGGGAAGCTTAGCTCAAGCTGTTTATTGAACGCAGAGTACTTAGTGGCTACTTTAGGAGCCATATACTGTGAATCCACTCCGGTAGCACTAGTATAGTACACTTCAATTGTATTCGTTGTTTTTACACCATTACGATCAATTGTTAGTTTAATTTTGTTCACTTTATCGGATTTGAGTCCAACATAATCAAGAGCAAAACGGTCCGTTTCTGTTCCTTGAAGCTTTTTAGCTGTCTCTTTATCAATAATAACGGACGTTGCTCCCTCTGCCTCAATATCAAAATGAACAAAGTTTTTGTTGACAACAATTTGACTACCTGAAGTAGGTTGCGGAGCTATAATACGATAACCTGCAGCTTCTCTGACCACTTCTACCTTCTGACTTGTCTTTGCTCCAGTTTTGTTATAAAGGTCCAGTGTATAGATGTATGTCCCTGGTGTCTCAGCTTTCAGGTCTCTTAACCGTACAACAAAGTCCTTTTGATTTCCGGCACGATCCACAATAACATTACCATTGTTCAGGGCATACTCAGGAGAAATTGTTGGATCTTCCCAAGTTGTATTACCTGCCGATCCTTCTGGTATATTCACGTCAAAAATAGTTTGAGTACCCATACTCAGGCTCATTCGAATAGCCCCTGCACCACGGATTGCCAAGTCAAAATTTTTAAGGCTGGTCGTGTATTTCTTGTCTGCAAATGTGAAATCCGTGGACAGGTTAAACAGGTTTTTCACCCATTGATCATCCGGGTTATACGGATCAAGAAATGTGGAGCGATTTTTACTTGGTGCCGGCTGGAAATTGTTGATTGTCGATACATTATTATCATTAATGTAAATGCGCAATTCTTTGGTTACTTCATTCAGCTGGCCTTTATCTCCAATTCCTGTACCCGTTAATACAATGCGGTTTTCCCCAAAGAATAAAGGTCCATTATCCCCGTCAATATCAATTTCAACGTCTTTAAAGCTTCCATCCGCGCCCAAAGTCAACTGTTTTTGAGTCGTGTTCGCTGCAGGATGTGTAGAGTACACTTTTACACCGTTTGCGAAAATCTCTGCTACAAAGTATTTGCTATCTAATGTTGCAAAGTCAACGTACTTACCTTCAACCAACAATTTATCTGTTTTTTTGGAGTTCATGTCATATGTCTGACCATCCGTCAGGTTGCTCACAAAAATATAGTTTTTGGAGGCAAATGAGATCGTCGCATTACGACTTGATGTTGATCCAGCAAACTTGAACTGAACGGTTTGATTTCCGTTTTTGAAGCCTTTGATTTGATAGATGTATTTAGTTGGTGATACTTGTATCGGTGGTGAGAGCTCAATTGCACTTGTACCTCTTGGAAGGTACTCAGCTGTCAACTCACTTCCATTAGGATTTCTGCTGGTTTCTACGAGGATATAAAAATCCGCAGAAGTGACACTTGAACCCGAAAGAGGTACCCCTTCTGGTGCTACACCAGTACCACTGTAGTCTTTAAGATACCTTAAATCCGTAATAACCGTTTCATTCTCTAGATATTGGAAATTCATATTTACACTTGCTGTGTTTTTTCCATACTTCACACTCAACGAATGATTTTGCAAGCGATCGATCGTAGTATCAGGGGCAGTTCCTGATTCTGTAAACTTCAATGATGGTATTTCAAACGAAATCAGAGCATATGAAGGCGTGTTGATTCCCACACTAGGAATGGGTTCAATTTTTGGAACAATGCCACTCAATGCGCCATCCACCGAGATTTCAGGAACAGCAGTTGTTTTATCATCCGGCAAAAGTAATTGAACAGTCACACTGGCTTGTGAAGGGTCACCTCCATAAGTAGGCCTTTCCGAGAGCATACTCTGCGACAGTCCACCTGATCCCTCATTCAAATCCAGTTGAGAGAACGGATTTTCCTCATCATAGTAGAGCAGAGAATAAGTGTATTTATTTTTGTCTACTCCGCTTTCAATAGTGATGACCACATCATTCTTGCCTGCCTTCAATCGAAGCATTGGCGAGAAAAATGCACCGTCTTGTTGAGACAATGATGTTGGTAATGCCTCACCATTATTCAAACTTACTGTTACTTTAGAGGAGTTGTGGGCTACACCTTGAATAGTCACATCACCCGTATCTACAACAACCTGTGATCCTTCATTTAGATCAAGGTTATCAGCTCCACCCAAAACTTGCAGCTTTTCAATGTATGGTACAGAGTCATACAAAATATAGAAGCTTTCAGAACGTTCGCTTGGTCCCTGGGAACCGGTAAACGTTACTTTGTTCATTCCGGGAAACAATGTAAGTGTTGCTTTAAAACGATTGTCTGGTCGATCTGGATCAACCGTTACAACCGCTGGTGCTACCCGCGTGCTGTCTGGAACCCAAGTGCCATCCTTCAGATTCATCAGTTGAACGTTGGCACCCAATGTAGAGCCTGTTACGTTAGTGAACGTACCCGTTACGGCCTGTTCGCTGTTAGTTACAACAAATGCTGTTGAGCGCGATAGCACATCCGTGCCAGTTCCACTCATTTTGAGACCTACTGTATCTTTCAATTGGACGTTCCCAGCATTATCCGGAGTAAAATAACTCGTCTGTCCTGCCGCCGATGCGACTGGTGCAAGGCCTGCTGGTATTAGAGATACAACCAGTGCCACCATCATCAGCCAAATCATCGGCTTCTTCGTACGCTGCATGCAATCATCTCTCCTCTTTTTAAGTCAGTTACCGTTATATATCGGCCGAAAGGTTCCAATTATTTAGTAAAAACAGCAAAATAAACAAAAAACCTTGTCCACGAGGGACAAGGTTTGGGTTGATAGAATATTCAATAAGATCAGTAAACGAGCGTTTCTATTTAGGATTTCGAACGGGTTTCCGGGTTCAACTTGACGCGCATGCGCAACAGGAAGTTAATGACCGGCCTTCTGGTTTTGCTTACAAGTCCGATGACTTCTGCTCCGACCTGGAGGAAGAACATCATGATACAGATCACGACGAACGTTACCCAGTTGGCTTCGAACATCGCAGCGGAAGATTGGATAATCGCCAGTACACCGAAGAATGCGGCAATACCGTAGATGATCAGAACCGTCTGACGGTGACTGAATCCAAGTTCACGCAGGCAGTGATGCAAGTGACCTTTATCCGGTGAGAAAATCGGTTTCCGTTGTACCGCACGACGAATGATCGCGAAGAAGGTATCCGAGAGCGGCACACCGATAATGATCAACGGTGTAATGAAGGACACGACAGCAATTTGTTTGAATCCAAGCATGGACAGCATCGCCAGAGAGAAACCAAGGAATAGCGATCCCGTATCCCCCATGAAGATCTTGGCCGGGTGGAAGTTGAAGAACAAGAATCCAACAATACTACCGAGCAGTACAAGACACATCAAGGCAATCATCATGTTACCCATCAAGAAGGACATCACGGCAATGGTACCAATGGCAATACCGGATACACCGGCAGCCAGACCATCCAGACCATCAATCAGGTTAATCGCATTCGTTACACCAACAATCCAGAGAATTGTCAGCGGAATGGATACCCAAGCTTCCAATGAGGAGTATGCATCCTGAAAAGGAATATTGACAAAGTCTACACGGATATTGAATCCGAATACGACTACAGCAGCAGCAACAATCTGTCCGAGCAGTTTCACTTTGGCTGACAGTTCAAAACGATCATCCAACGCACCAATCAGTACGATGATCGATCCACCAATCAGAAAAGCACTGACAAAGCTCATATCTCTTGTCGTAAACCATGCCGACACAAAAGGAAGCAGTGCAGCAACCGTTATGATAAAGGCCAGGAAAATTCCTAAACCACCAAGACGCGGCATAATCCGAGTGTGCACTTTACGTGCATTCGGCGTATCCATTGCTCCGATTCTGACTGCGAACTTTTTGACAAGCGGTGTCAGGGCAAGAGCCAGTCCCATTGACACGATAAATCCAATGATAAAGATCGCTACCATTTGAACATTCGACCCCCAATTATAATACCTGTAAGAAATTATAAATCCCCTGATCTCTTTTTATATATAAATTATTTGTTAGTTATTTTTGAATACTTGTTACACGATAACGAAGAGAGCAAGGAAAACCTGAAGAAGCGAAGCGGTCGCCTTTATCACCGGATTTCACCCATATAAAAGGGTAATAAAAGAAATCTGGGGATAACAGCGATTGGAAGGTTGCCTTGCTATCGTAGTTGCTCAGTGTAACGTTTTAATTCAAGCAGTACGACACATGTAATCCGGAATGAATTATACGCTGATCACAGGCGAAATGCCAACCTCAATTTTTAGCAAAAACGTGCATTTTACTCGTAATAGCCTAATTTTAACGGACTTTAGTCACGTTTTCTTTGTCCCGCATCACTTTGACAGCAAATTTCGGAAGCGCAAGCATTCGGCCAGCCCGACTAGGTTCGCGAAGCAGACGATAAAACCATTCCAGTCTTAACTTTTGGAACAGTTTAGGTGCACGTTTGGTTTTGCCCGAAATCACATCAAAGCTGCCTCCAACCCCCATCGTAACGGGAACCTGAAGTGCATCTTTGTACTTGTGAATCCACGGTTCCTGTGTGTCTGCCCCACGTGCAACAAACAGCAGATCAGGTGCAGCTTCACGGATGGAAGCAACAACCTGCTCGTCCTCAGCCGGACCAAAATAACCGTCGCGATAACCTACAATTCGAATCGCCGGATATTGCTCTTGTAACCGAACTGCCGTTTCTTGAATCACCTCAGGTGTGGAACCGAGCAGATACACGCCCCACCGATAGTTTTCTCCAACACGCAGCAATTCATGTAAAAGCTCAAATCCAGGCACCCGCTCTGCCACAGGCTCCCCACAATAATTGGCAGCCCATACAACGCCTGTTCCATCAGGAACAATCAACTCCGCAGATTGCATAACCTTCATCATCGCCGGATTCTCCAGCGCGGCCATAACCATGATAGGATTCGCTGTGATGACTTGGTGCGGCTGCTTCATGAGCACAGCTTCGCGTAGTACCTCCACCGTTTCTTTCATCGTTAGTTTGGAAAAAGGAATACCATAGATCGAAACGGTAGGTATTGGTCCGGTCTGATTCATCTTATTTCACCCTTTGCGGCCTAAATATTTAATAATTTGCTGAGCAGGCACTTTGGCTTCCTGCTTCAATTCGGTAATGCCTTCTTCATGTTCCTTCAGCCACTGTGAACGCTGATCCAACAGGTTAGCCACCGTCTTTGCCAGTTTATCCCCATCCAGCGTATCCGTACTGCCCACGGTTTCGCTATCCAGACGCAGCATGAACTGATCAATCTTCGGATCATACGAGATACCAACGGGTGGAACATACTGTGATGCTGCATAGATCAGACTGTGCAGACGCATGCCGATAACGACATCACAATTGCTAACTTCCTGCAGCATCAGCTGCGGATCGGTGAGATCCTTGGTAATGCTGACTTCGCTACCCTTGTTACCGAGGTCACCGAGCATTTCCATGACAAAACGTGAAGCCTGCTCATCAATCGGTAAGTGAAATGGCATAAAGCGCAAGTGAACGGCTTTTTTGGAGCAAAGCTTCTTGAGTCCAGCAGCAATCGCTGTAAGCTCTTTACGATCCGACTCCCAGAAACGTACCGAAACGCCAATCACTGGGAGTTTGGTATGAACGCTTGCTCCTTGGGCATTTAGCGTGACTGAACTTACTTCTTCCGCTTGGGCTTCAGGCAGCGGCAGACCCATCACCGGGTCAGGGACCACATGAATCTGATTCCACTGCAATCCGAGCCCACGCAAATATTCAGCGGATTGTTCATCACGGACAGATACATACTTGCAGGCCTTAAAGACCGAACGAATCATCGGATTGAACATTTTACGATTTACAGGTCCAATGCCCTGCGCATAGATAAATGTTGGCTTTTTCAACCATTGGGCCAGTTTAATGACCCCCAGGTAGTAGGGGATGGATTTTAGTCCGGTTGCATCCTGCAACAAACTTCCTCCCCCACTAATTAAACCATCACTTTCCTTGATCGCTTCGCGAACCTCCTTCAACTTCATCCGATGTACTGAACGTACACCGTACATTGAAGTGGTCCACTCCGGGTCACCGGAGAGCACAATCGGCTCAATCGTGACATTCGATCTGTGACTCTCCTCTTCCAGCGCCGTCAAAATTGACTTTAGTACCGCTTCGTCTCCGCTGTTGTGGAATCCGTAATAACCCGAGATGACTAACTTTTGAGAAGTGGTGACCATTTTTTCCAACATCCTTCCGCTACTTGCCACACACCCACAGCAACGATACCGAAGATTAAGCCAAGTCCCAATCCCATCACTCCACGAATGAGTGACAATACAGCTGGCGTATGGATATGCGCGAACGTATCCACCATGGACAATTGTCCAATTGCTGCAATAATGAGCACAAAGATGACTTTACGATATTTTAAAGCGGCGAACACGCCAACGATAAACAGCGGGTGTCCCAGCATAAATTCTTTGAATCTTGGCCGCACGCCGAACGTATCTTCTAGCGTTGTACGCAGGAACATCTCGAATGGAGTAACCGAACCCGAGTTGCCTGTACGGCTCAAATAATAGTATCCAACCACAGCAGCAACCAGTGCCAATACAACCATCAATACGTTAATCGGTGTACGAAGAATATCCTTAATTTGTTTAATGGAGAACGTACCCGAACCACGGTAAAACACAATATATATCGCTACCAGCGCCATCGGTGCAAAGTGCAACAGACTCACGCCTCGGAACTGGTTGATGACCAGACTGTACGTAATGCTGTTCAGCAATGCGATGACAAAAGGCACCGCCAGGAAAGAAAGAATTGATGTTCTTACATATAAGAAGATCGTTTGTGCCAATCGACGACCCGCAGGGGCGTCTGGCTGACGCTGTTGCTGATAGTTCACTGTTCGAACCGCCAGCACCATCGCAATGGTTGGCGCGCTAATAGCGACCAGCAAGGCGATTCCTTGCTCCAGCAGCGTCGGTTTGAGCAAGAATAATCCGGCACTACCCACCAGAGCCAGTGCAAATACCAGCAATGTCAGCAGTGGTACAAAATATGAAACCATAAGCGTAATCATTGCGATTGCACCAATCAGAGCAACCAGCTTGGCATAACGCTGAATGGAAGAATCTTTCACCGTGAACGCTTCAGCTTGTCCCAGTTCGAAGCCGTGTTTGCCCATACGTTCAATTGCATGACCTGGCTCACCCAAACTGTTGATCAGATTATCAATCGGATCGGTGATCATGGCTTTGGCCGTATTCCGACTTGGCGAAGCATTCATATAAATCATCCGAATGTTACGGTCTTTGGTAGCCAAAACAAAACGGTCAGCAATGGTGTCTACATCCAGATTGGCATCCCCGTCACTTAAGGAGTACAGACGAGTTACATTGTAGTCAATTTTATAGGAGAGAGTCTCAAAACCAGATTGTGGTTTCTTCAAATTCTCAATAGCCGCCAGTCCAATATGATGTTTGTTCAGCAACTGGGCGAACATATCGAGACTCTTCATCTCTGCATTATCATTGTACCCTTTCACAGCATCGCCATCAAACAAGATGCGCTTAACCCCATTCTCTTCAAAGAACGTAAGCAAGCGTTCCATGGATTCCTGATTGTAAGGAACACTGTCAGCGATCCGTGGCAAAATGTAAAATCCTTTATCACGCAGCATCTTCACGGCAACCGGATCTGGTTGCAAAGGCTGCATGTTCGCATTCTCCGGTGGAGTCTGCAATATTAAGCCGCTACGACCTTCATATTCCCATGGA
Source organism: Paenibacillus sp. OK076 (assembly GCF_900110055.1). Taxonomy (NCBI): domain Bacteria; kingdom Bacillati; phylum Bacillota; class Bacilli; order Caryophanales; family Paenibacillaceae; genus Paenibacillus; species Paenibacillus sp. OK076. The sequence goes on along the minus strand of NZ_FOCH01000002.1, from coordinate 759,486 downwards.
AGCACAGGAATCTCCCGATCGGCGAACGTTTGTTCAATGATAGGGGTATACGTTTGTGCATTTTCTTCATTTGTGAACAGCACATACGTGTAATTATCGTTAGCAGGAATGACATTTTTGGTCATGTTCGCAAGATCCTGCCCGCTATATACCATTAGTCGACGTGACTTCTTCAACTCATCCAGTGTACTTTCGAACACCGCCATCGTTGTCACTCCGGCATCTTTCAAACGAGTCAGTTGTTCATTCATGAAGTCTTGCGGATGGGCCTGATAAGCCGAGATATCCAATAGACCCCGATAATTGAAGACAAGCTCCACCTTTTTGGCGGAAGATTCCGTCTGCACCCGATCACTGATGACAGGGATGGAAGCAATCAAACCGATAATGACAACAATCCACAGCCACTTCCGTGAAGCGGTATTCCAATAAAGCCATTTTTGACGCACTACATGTACCTCCTCAAGTGTTGGAACCAAATGCACGTTCAGCTCATGATTTTCATTGCATAATAGTGAATAAATACCGGATACAAACAGCTTGTGTCAACAAACGTGCATCTATCCGCAATTCATCCAAAATAGACGCAGGAATTCACCCTTTTACCTAAAAGAAAAGCCCCTCCGCCAACCAACCTTACGGTGCGGAGAGGCTTTCTCATGTTCTTGCTCAGTACTGCATTCGTATTTATTGTGCGTCTACACGCGTCATTACCGTAGTAGCCAAACGTTCGATACGGCTTTCGGCGTCTTCCAAGCTCTCTCCACGCACGGCGAAGTATACTTTGATCTTCGGTTCTGTTCCCGAAGGACGCAGGCAGAACCATGATCCGTCTGCCAAAATAAATTTCAGAACATTCTCTTTCGGCAAGCCATCCAAGCCAAGGGAGTAATCCAGCACATCTTGTACAGCGATGCCGGCTACTTCTTGTGGCGGATTAGAACGCCAGTCGGTCATTTTCGCCTGAATTTGAGCTACGCCATCCTTGCCTTTCAGCGTACGGGACTCCAGCTTCTCCAGGAAATATCCGAATTGGCTGTACAGCTCTTGCAGGACATCATAGAGCGTTTTGCCTTGGTTTTTATAATAAGCAGCTGCTTCAGCAATCAGCATTGCAGCCAGGACTGCATCCTTGTCACGTGCGTAGCTGCCTGCCAGGTAGCCATAGCTTTCCTCATAACCGAACAAGAACGTGTGACTGCCGGTTGCTTCGAACTGGTTCATTTTTTCACCGATATATTTAAAGCCTGTCAGAGTGTTCATCACTTCTGCACCGTAATGCTCGGCAATGACCGCTCCCATCTCGCTTGTTACAATCGTTTTGACAACCGCGCTATTTTTCGGCAGTTTACCTGTCTCTTGCAAGCGGCTCAACACATAATGCACCATGATGGCTCCGGATTGGTTACCCGACAGTACGAAATACTTGCCATCATTGTCTTTCACTACCGCACCCATGCGGTCTGCATCCGGATCTGTACCGATCAGAATGTCCGCACCCACGGATTCACCCAGCTTCATTGCAAGCGTAAATGCTTCGCGCTCTTCCGGGTTAGGGGATTTCACTGTGGAAAATTCAGCATCAGGCTGTTCTTGTTCTGCCACAATGTGAACCTGCTCGAAACCGATCTGTTCCAACACACGACGTACAGGCACATTACCTGTTCCGTGCAGTGGAGTGAAGACGATTTTGAAATCACGGCCGACGCCGGATTGAATCAGATCACGACTAAGACTTAGGCTTGCAACGGTATCAACAAATGCCTGATCCTCCTCTTCCCCAAGCCATACGAGCAATCCTTGAGCTTCGGCTTCTTCCTGCGTCAGCTTTTTCACGTCCGCGAGAGAAGGAACTTCCTGAATGTATTGAATGACTTTCTCTGCTTCGTGTGGTACCAATTGTCCACCCTCGTGGTTGTACACTTTGTAGCCATTGTATTCAGGAGGATTATGACTCGCCGTCACCACAATACCGCCGGTTGCTTGCAGATGACGTACACTGAAGGAAAGCTGAGGCGTAGGACGCAGGGATGTAAACAGCTTAGCCACAATGCCATTTCCAGCCAGAACGAGGGCAGCATCCAGTGTGAACTCCGGTGAGAAATGACGGGAATCATGCGCGATCACTACAGAAGGTTTACCTTCTTTGTCGCCATGCTGCTCCAGCAAATAACGGGCAAACCCTTGCGTTGCACGACCTACCGTATAACGGTTCATCCGGTTGCTTCCCGCTCCGATCACACCACGCAATCCACCTGTACCAAACTCCAGATTTCTGTAGAAACGATCTTCCAGCTCTTTCGGCTGATCCTGCAAATCACGAAGCTCCTGTTTCGTCGCTTCATCAATCGAAGCATCCTCCAACCACTGCTGCAATGTTTGTGCTGCTGTTGCGCTTAACTGTTCCATTCCTGCAAACCCCTTCCTTCTATATAAAATTCAATCAAGTACTGAACTAAACAATATTTAGCTTGGGTCAGACAGTGCGAACATGATCTCGCCTTCAGCTACCACTTTGTCGCCTACTCTTGCTGTAGCTTTGCCTTTACCAATTGAACCTTTGAGACGCGTAATCTCCACTTCCAGCATCAATGTATCTCCAGGCACAACTTGTCCACGGAATCGGAAATTATCCAGTCCCGCCAAAAAGCCGATTTTGCCTTTGTTGCCTTCCAAATTAAGAATGGCTACTGCACCGACCTGTGCCAGTGCTTCTGTAATCAACACCCCCGGCATTACCGGATACTCTGGAAAATGACCAATGAAGAAAGGTTCATTAATGGTTACATTTTTTAATCCAACGGCACGTTTGCCATCCTCTAACTCTACAATCTTGTCCACCAGCAGAAACGGGGGACGGTGTGGAATAATTTCTTGAATCTGTTTGATATCGAGCACAGTATAATCTCCTCTCAGGGTCATTTATATGAGATTCTCCATCATGATTGAAGTTAAGCGCAATAGAGGTCGTTACGGTTACGGATCATTCTTTCGATCGCTGTTGTCCCCGAATTTTCTGATACATTTTAGAGTTGTCTAAAATTCGGTGACAAAGGCGAGCGCTTCGCTTCTTCTGAACGATTCCGTTCCCTCCACTTACTTTAGTGCGGAAGCCGTCAACCCCAACATGATCAAGTCGATGCTCATATAAAATGTGTTTTTCATTTTAATTTGTATGAAAAGCATATTTTCAGTTAACACTAGTTATATCCTTCATGACTGCAGTAGTGAAGGTTGAGATAAGGGGTCTCTCTTCGCGATGACGAATGTCTTTCGCAGGGGAGGCCTCTTTTGACGTCAAACGTCATCCATCATTATACTGTTTTCAACGCCAAAAAGAAAACTCCTGCCTGCGCAGGAGTTTTAGCATATGTCGTTCATCTACGGAGCGAACACCAAATCATATACATGTTCCCATGTACTCCACTGCAATACGGAACCGATATCCTGTTTGCCCAGTACCACGTAGCCAGCCACCAATCCGCCAGCGAGGGCAAGAACAAGCAGGACCGGAACCAAAAACCATCTTGCGATGCGCCATCCACTCTTCTTCTTCTTGACTTTCGTCTTATCCGGCTTGCTGTTCTGCTGCTGTGTATCTGTCATCACATTCACCTTTTATGCTCTCATATTGTTGGCAAGACCCGCCATAGAATCACTGGATGTCAGCGCACGTGCCGCCAGTTGGTAAGTCCGCTGTCCTTGCATCAGCAAAGCCATCTCTTGTGTCAAATCCACGTTGGATTGTTCAATGTAGCCTGCACGAATCATAGCTGTCGCTTCACGTGTAGCTGCATTGGCCCCAAATACATCATCCTCGGTTAGACCCGCATCCAGACCAAACAGGTTATCCGCATACTGCACAAGCCCTTCCGGGCGCTCGATATCTACGAGTTGCAGTTGTGCTCCAATCGTTGCATTGGCTTCATTGCCACGACGGATCAACAGATTGCCTTTTTCATCAAATGCAACCTTGCTGTTATTCGGCGCTGTAATTCGATTACCTTGACGATCCAATGCAAAGTGGCCTTCGCCGTTGACCAACACCATCATATCTGGCGCATTGGGATTCGTTTTGGGTCTTGTATCAGGGACAAAATGGAATGCACCCTGACGCGTCCACATTTTCTCACCATTTGCTTCCACGGCAAACATCGCATTGCCTTCAATCGCCAGATCGGTAGGATTGCCTGTCTCATTGAGTGAACCCTGAGTCATATCCTTGGTCACGTCAGCCAAACGTACGCCAAACCCGAGATTGTATCCCATCGGGGTCGAGCGTCCATCCAGCTTGTACTTGTCCGGCTGCTGCTGCACACGTGTCAGTACATCTTCGAAGGCAGCTTGCTTACTCTTATAGCCTGCCGTATTCACGTTGGCAATATTATCGGAAATGACATCCAGTCGCTGCTGTATTCCTGTCATGGAGACCATTGCACTAATCATGGAATTATTCATTCGGTGGTTACCCTCCCTGTTTTCACCCTCCCAAACCCTCCCTGGTAGGGAGGGCCCCAGATGGCGCTGCCCTCTGGACGCCCGAAACAGGCGGAGTGGGTGCGTGGGGTACGATCTTGCTAAGTGACGGTGGTGTGTTTGCGCCGCGACTGCCCAGCTATGATTCTCGCCATGGTTCACATGGCTGAATCATAGCTGGGCACGCTCTTTGTGCGGCGGGTAGCTCCGCGTGGTCTCTCCTTGCTTTGCTTCGCAAAGGGCTGTCGAGACCGTCGCTACGCTCAGCTTAATGCTGCGCAATCCTCGCATAGGCTCGACTGCGTTTAGGCTTTTGCGCTCCGCGTGTTCTCTCCTTGCTTTGCTCCGCAAAGGGCTGTCGAGACCGTCGCTACGCTCAGCTTAATGCTGCGCAATCCTCGCATAGGCTCGACTGCGTTTAGGCTTTTGCGCTCCGCGTGAGCCCCTCTGCTTTGCTTCGCAAAGGGTGTTTGGCTCTCCGCTACGCGGCTATATTATACGTTGGCGTTATACACGCCCAACTTCATTGACGGCTTTATCCAGACTGCGGTCGTAGAATTGTACGACCTTCTGGTTCGCTTCATAAGCACGGAATGCTGCGTTCATATCTACAGTTGCTTGTGATGCATCCACATTCGAACCTTCCAGGTAGCCCTGACGGATCTGCACATTATCACCGGCAGCCATCATCCGGGCCGTTGCTCCATTCTGATCATTCAGGCTGAAATTACCATCGCCTTGACGTACCAGTTGGTTGGGTTGGTCGATGACACTGATTCCCAATGTAACACCTGTGGGTGCACCCGTGTCTGCATTAACAAGACGACCTTGCTCATCCACTTTAAATTGGTCAACCGAGCCTGTCAATACAACAGGTTGTCCATTATTATCCAGGACTTGTGAACCTGTTGAGCTGAGCAGCTGTCCAGTTCCTGTAACGTCGAAGTGACCATCACGTGTGTACCTTGTGTTACCTTCTGCATCCTGTACTGTAAAATACGCCTGAGGTTGGTAAGTTACCGTGCCATCAGCTCGTACAAATTTGCCTGAACCGTCAAACGGGACAGGTTGTCCTGTCTGTGGATCATTCACGGCCAGATTGGACGAAATGGCAAAATCACTCTTTTGCCCACTTTCCATAATGGCTCCCTGCAAATTCATGGACAAACTTTCTTCCGCGAACACACCCGTGTTCAGCTTGCCCAGCCGCTTTGTCGGAAGATTGGCATCTCCGCCTACCAAAGTAATGAGCATCTCCGGGAAAGATCGGCTTACGCTGTTCACTTGTTTATATCCCGTTGTGTTCATATTTACGATATTCTGCGTTGCTGTGTCATGGCGGCGTTGTTGCGTAATCATTCCCGCAGTAGCGGTGTACAGACCTCTTAACATGTATTAACCCCTCTCCTCAAGCGCTTGTCCTGCATTACAAGATGGCTGCTTGTCTGTTCTAATCCCGAGCTTGGGCGAACCTTTGCTTTTTATATCGGCAGATTAGAACTTTTTCTTAACTACTTGATCCAAATTATTCAGCATAATGCCAGTCCCCTTCACGACACAATGCATCGGATCCTCTGCAACCCATACCGGTACATGCAATTCATTGGACAACAGTTCGTCCAGTCCGTTCAGCAAAGCGCCTCCCCCTGTCAACACGACACCACGATCAATAATGTCTGCTGACAATTCCGGTGGCGTCCGCTCCAATACCGACTTGGCTGCAACGATGATGGATTGCACGGAATCCCATAGCGCCTCCTGTACTTCATTTCCCGACACCGTTACGGTGACAGGTAAACCGGATACCATATCCCGACCGCGAATGTCCATCTCCGTTTGACGTCCACCCGGATGCACGGAACCAATCGCAATCTTGAGATCTTCGGCTGTACGTTCACCGATCATGAGCTTGTATTTAGCTTTGATAAACTTGGTAATCGCTTCGTCGAACTTGTCCCCTGCGACTTTAATAGAAGAGGCGGTGACTACGTCGCCCATAGACAGGACTGCAACGTCAGTCGTTCCGCCGCCGATATCCACGACCATATTGCCGCTCGGCTGAAAAATATCCATTCCCGCACCGATCGCTGCCGCTTTCGGCTCTTCTTCCAGAAATACTTCTTTGGCACCGCTGCGCTCTGCAGCTTCACGGATAGCCTTCTGCTCCACGGAAGTAATGTTGGTTGGTGCACAGATCAGAATACGCGGGTGGCTGTACCAGCTTCTTGCCCCCACACGATTAATGAAATGTCTAAGCATTGCTTCCGTAATTTCGAAGTCCGCAATAACACCGTCACGCAGCGGTCTAATGGCAACAATGTTACCTGGAGTACGCCCCACCATACGACGCGCTTCTTCCCCAACAGCAAGGACCCGCTTCGTATCGCTTTCAATGGTCACGACGGAAGGTTCATCGAGGACAACCCCACTTCCTTTCACGTGAATAAGCACGTTCGCCGTGCCAAGATCAATACCGATATCCTTGCTAAACATAAAAGAGCCCCCAAAGTGATATTATTTGGTCAGCGTATCCTGTGAAAAAGAGTCCCTTATCACGTCACCGCTCGTTCGACAAAGTGCAACATATATATGTAAAAATCGGGCTGATAAGATGTCATAATTCGATCCTGTACCAGCTTTTAACATATCATACTTCAGGGGAGGGATTCAATGCATGTGTGAGCTTTTTGGCCTACGTCTTTCCGCAGGTCCCTACGATTTAGCGGAAGCCAGCACCTCGCGTTTTTTACCACTTGTTTTTTTGTATTTAATTTTGGTCGCTTCACCGCCCCGCAAATGACGGATGGACTTGTGATACTCCAGAATGTGTTTCACCTGGTCAGCAAGATCAGGGTTAATTTCCGGCAGACGCTCCGTCAGATCCTTATGCACAGTACTCTTTGACACGCCGAATTCCTTGGCTATGGTACGGACCGTATTCCTCGTCTCAACAATGCAGCGACCAATTTTGATGGTCCGTTCCTTGATGTAATCGTGCACGCTCCCGCCTCCCTACTGTGTGGATAGTTTGGTACATTATATGAGGAGCATGCCTATATATTCGCGGTTTAAAGGTGTGACAAGCTTCGAAGGTCCCATTATTTTCTGAAAAGCACAAAAAGAGCAGAGGAGAATTCCCTCTGCCCATCATGTTGCTGCGGTAAAAATCATTTATTTTTCCGGAAGATATCCTTGCGGGTTAACCGGTTGTCCGTCTTCGTAAACTTCAAAGTGAAGGTGGTTGCCCAGCGTTTTTTCCAGTTCATTAACGCCAGCCGATGCAATTGCATCTCCTTGCTTCACTTCATCATCCTGTTTTACTTTAACGTCAGCCAGGCTTTGGTATACAGTCTTGAGGTTATCACTGTGTGTGATTTCCACAACTTGACCTGTTATTGGGTTTTGTTCTACCCGGGTAACTTTTCCGCCGAGTGCTGCTTTGACTTCGAACGTTTTGTTATCCCCACGTGCCAGATCTACACCCGTGTTCGGAATAAATGTGTCATTGTACTGCACCATCGCTGCTTCATGTTCCTCAGTTGAAGCTTCGTTGTCATAGAAAGGTTTGACTACCGAAATTTCGGACGGAACCGCTACCGGCCATACAAAATTCTCCGACTTTGCAACAACTTCCACACTTTCCTCTTCTCCGTTAACCGCTGTTCCTTCTGTACCCGCCGATGCGCCTGTTTCTACTACCCCGTTAGCAGGGTCCGAGTTCAGCGTTTTGTCGCCTGTGCCCTGATAGACCCACACTAAGGTTAGTATAATGCCTGCTGCTGCGATGTAGGCTGCCGGGAAGACCCAACGTTTGGACATTGCTCTTTTCCATGAAGAGGGCTGGCTAGCCGGTACTCCTTGAGTTGTTTTAGGAGTTTCTTCTTGGACTGTTTTTTTGTTTTGTTCATTCATCTTGATCACCTCAGTAACAAGTGTTACCGGGTGCAACTCTTTTATACACGCGCGACTCTAATTATTTTCACGGAGCTTTCAAAGAGTGCTATATATGCTGAGATGAGTGTTAGTACGTGCACCGCTTCGGGGCCAGAAAACCTTTCGACCGGCTGTTACTCCCAGATTTCTTCTATCACCTTCTTCAAAGGTGAAATCCGGGAGTAAAGGCGGACACTTCGTTTCTACAGGCCTTTTCTGTCCCCTGCGCTCTCCATACGCTCGCACACTCCGCATATATAGCCAAGTCTTGAAAGCCCGGAAGGGGTGGTTGGTAGAGAAACCTGGATTGGCTGTAATAAGCCAATCCTTCTATGAAGTGAGTTGATGAAATCAATTTAACGTGATTATTAGGTAGGATGAGATTAGCTATATTAGGCGATATAAGACGTCTGGGATTCGTTAGATTGCTCCGCTAGAGTAGCGAGAAGAGAAAGCACAGGGACGAAGAGGCCGCTCTAATGGTTATTTCTAACGCAAACAATTCGGGAGCACTATAATACTACCAGATACCTTTCTAACAATACTGTGCGCTTTATTAACAGAAGGACAGTTTTCTGGAAAATAACATATCATCATGTCTTATGACAGTAAAACTTCTAACGAACCTGATCGACGCTATTGCGGCATTTCACGTCCACAAGGTGACTCTGATTCTTTAACTCTCCAACAGAGAAGATGGGGAACCTGCACAAATCACTGTTCAACTGCTGGTTTTATCTTTATCCATTCATTCCAGTGTTTCTACTTCGATGCCAGCATCTTGGATGCCTGTCCGAAGGAGATACCTGTGTAGTAGTGTTTGAGAATCTGGGTCGCTGTGTGACCCTCCTGTGCCATGCCGTTGGCTCCCCACTGGCTCATGCCGACTCCGTGACCGTATCCATACGTTGTAATCTGAACCTCGTCTCCATCGGTCTTCCAGCTGAACTGGCTGGATCGAAGCCCAAGCAGCTTTCGAACCTCCGGCCCGCTAAACGTTTTACCTGCAATCTGCATCTCCTTGATGCGATGGCCCTGCGTTGTAGACAACACTTCCATCCACCCACCGCTCTGCTGCGCGCTCACAGGGATGGCATTTGCCCCCAGATTCAACTTTTGGAGAATCTCATTGCGCTTCATGGTGATGGTTTCCTTAAAGCCCGGAGCCAGGTTTTTATCCCACGGACTCGCTACGCTTTGTAAATAAGGTACAGGGTTGCCCCATACATCCTCAGCATTTTCCGTATACCCATTACTTGTGGAGAAAAAGGATGCAGTAATTGCCTTGCCTTGATATGTCATGACGGAATCTTTGCTTTCGCGTACAGCCTGCTGCAGCTTCTCCCATTCCTTCGCTTTCCCCAGACGTGTCCAGTCGGCTTTTACTTGTTCTGGTGGTATAAATACCTGATGACTCACAGTATCCGTTACATCAGCTTCTCCTGAAGGTACACCGCTTGTATCGTTGGCTGCCAGCCTTCTCACGATAAATGTCCTTGCAGCAATAGCCTGTGCCTTCAGAGCCTCCAATCTGAACTCCGCTGGCATCTCGGCAGCGACAACTCCGGTAACATAATCTTCAAGGGGAAGATTCATCGTTGTACCGGTTGCTGACAGGTAAACCCTTACTTGAGGTTCAGGATAGGTAACAGGTACAGCTGGAGAAGGTGCTGGAGTCGTTACACTGCCTGTACCTGGTGGGACAGGGATGGGTTTAACAGGATCATCCGTCCGAGGCCAGACCAAAATGGCGGGGATCAACAACGCAAGCGCCAGTACTGCCGATACAGCTGCTGCGGGCTGCCAACGAGTATTGTTCTTGCCCCATCTGCGGCCTCGGCCGAACGTACGCATTCGGCGGCGCTTCACACGACGAAACTGATCTAATTCAATGACAGGCATGTGTATACGTGCCGCAGGCTGTTGAGCTGGCTCCTGTTGGGAGCCAGGCCGTCTAGGAGATGTTGTTACGGGCTCATCTGGAACCGTTCTAATGTTCGTTGAAGCAAGCTTGTCTTTTTCCACACCGAAACCAGCAATTTCATCTGGCTCCTTCACTAGTGGACGTGGGACAAGAGGTACCTTAACCTGCACACGGGCTTCTTTCATTTTGATATAACCCTCCGTTGTCCATGGCCGGTCAAACGCCGGTCCTTTTGTTCAAATCCATAGTTTAGGGTATGAGCTGGCTGGATCTGATAGAACCTGATTTAAGAGAAACGAAGGCATTCCATATGTGGCGATTTCTAACTTACTTTTGCTATGTATTATGGAAAAACATTGATCTGTCGCGGAATCCGGTTCCATAAGGTACCACCCGTTCCTCAAAAAGCAGGCTCTTTCATTTGTTCAGAATTGGTACAGAATATGATGTTATGCTATATAAGTTAGGACCAGCTATTAATAGAATCAGGTACTGATTCAATTGATCGTTGAACACAAAAAAAAGCCAAGCCAGATGGCTTAGCTTTTGATCTGAATTTAAAGGACAGCACGCATGCTCTCGTATCCGCAATATACAATGATGTGTGATTCATATTAGAGAGCAGCGCCTATTGTCCAATTCGATGTTATGCCCAGGTCGGTTGTACTTTGAACAGCGGTACTTCTTCCCCGACTTTTTCATTCGATGCTTTAACTGCATCCAGCTTAGGCTCTTCAACCGAAATACGATAAATATCGGCTCCAAGTCCGTTAAGCTTCTCAGCGAGATGTACGTAGCCACGGTCGATGTGATGAACACCGCCCACTTCTGTTGTACCTTCAGCAACAAGACCCGCAATAATAAGTGCGGCACCCGCACGCAAATCGGTAGCAGTTACTTTGGCACCCTTCAGCTTGGCATTGCCCGTGATGATGGACGAACGTCCTTCAACTTTGATCTCCGCATTCATCAATTGGAATTCATCCACATGCATGAAGCGATTTTCAAAAACAGTCTCTGTTACAACAGAAGTTCCTTCAGACGCAAGCAAAAGCGCCATCATTTGGGATTGCATATCTGTAGGGAAACCTGGGTATGGTAATGTTTTCACATCCACAGCCTTGAGGGGACGATCTGCAATGACACGAACGCCATTCTCGTCAGGATGAATGGTTACACCCATTTCTTCCAGCTTCGCAATAACAGAACCCAGGTGGTCTGAAATCGCACCTTCGATATACACATCACCACCGGAGATTGCAGCAGCAGCCATATAGGTACCTGCTTCAACCCGGTCAGGAATGACGGTATGCTTCACGCCAGACAGTTTCTCCACACCTTCGATGCGGATGACTCCTGTTCCAGCACCTCGTACTTTTGCACCCATTCCATTCAGGAAGTTGGCAAGATCCACAATCTCTGGTTCTTTAGCCGCGTTCTCCAGAACAGTTACACCCTCAGCCAATGTTGCAGCCATCATAATATTTTGAGTGGCACCTACGGAAGCCACATCCAGATAAATTTTCGCGCCACGCAACCGTCCTTGGCTGCGAGCTTCTATATAGCCTTGGCCCAAGCTGATCTCAGCGCCCATGGCTTCAAAACCTTTCAAATGCTGATCAATAGGCCGTGTACCGATGGCACATCCACCAGGAAGCGAAATTCTTGTATGACCCATACGCGTCAACAATGGCCCCATGACCAGAAAAGACGCCCGCATTTTACTTACCCATTCATACGGTGCCTCACAGGAAGTAAGTTTCTCCGCATTTACGGTAATCACTTCGTCCCGGTATGTAACACCCGCTCCCAGCGATTCCAACACCTTGTTAATCGTCATCACATCGTCTAGAGGAGGAGCGTCAATAATAACGCTTTGTCCTTCTTCCCCTAAGAGAGAGGCAGCGATGATCGGAAGAACAGAATTTTTAGCGCCGCTAACTTTGACACTTCCGGTCAACCTTTTGCCACCGCGGACGATAAATTTGCTCATCATGGTTCCCTCCGCGCTTTTATTCCCTTTTCTTCATTCCGGAATACATGAGCCCTTCTGTAATAGAAAAGACTGTTGCTGTGTGTGGAATTTCGACATAACCTGGCAAATAATGCCCTTGATGTCTATTCAGAAAAGAATTGGTTTATAATCCATATCGATGATACCACGTGCGTTGCATGATGCCCTCCGACTTGTAAATATAACGCCTTACAGGCCAGCAAACATCTGAACAGACAGATTGGGATGATTATTAGCCGGATTCAACCGGATATCCCGTTTATAACCACAAAATAAGTGAACAATTGTGAATTCCCTAACTTCCATCATAACATTGTTGAATTGTACGATACAAGCATTTTTACATAAAACATCTCAAATCCATCCAATTAAACGTCACACTTTTTTCTTAATTCCTTTGCCGACAACTCATACTCTAATTGTTAACACAATTAATCGATGTTATTCGACATTACACTGCTTGAAGAACCTAACAGATGATTAACCAACCATCTCAACATTAAAACAAATGGTGCAACATTTGTGTCCATGACAAATAGTCAATGACAAAGCCTGAAACAGCATGCCCAAGTATAATGGCCAACAGTAAATGTAACAGTCTTCCCTGTGCTCCTCTTGGCTGCCTGATGATTAAATCCAGCTTGAGATTCTGCAAAGCCCACCACGACAACGCTATACATAAAAGAGAGACGATAATCGAAACTAAGCCATTCGTACTTAATGTCTGGTTCAACTGATTCGTCAGGTCAGTATCCATATATTCATTACCTCCACATTTGTTGCAGCGATCAGCATAATTATGCCTGGCATCCATAACTTGTTAGAACAATGGAATGACTTGAACACAACACACTGAACCTACTGTCAGACTTACTCCTGCTATGCAGGAAATCTGGATGCCCAATCACGGAGCAGCAACAATCTGGCTGTGAATGACTATGGAATTCATCAACGCAGCTTCCTGCATCTGCTGACTCTATGGAATATAGGCTCTTTCATCATACATTGTCAATTACATTGATTTCCACTTTGATAATATTTTAAATTCAAAATGCCGGGATTTTGTGACTAAAACGACATAAAAGAGCGTTATTTCGATATCGATCTTGTCATTTCCTCGGAAATAATTTGGATTTACGTCGTTAAAAATGGTTCCAACAGTGATCATTATCGCCACGACTTTAGTCCTACATTCTATTCAACTGCCCATAAACGGTGAATACAATTAAACTTTATTTCCCGTTAAATCAAGAGCTTCAACCGAAGAAAATGAACATATATTCTACTGTAACTGGAAAAGAGAACGTTCTAAAAACTCAAAAAAGCCCGGCAGACTAAGCCGCCAGGCTCCAATGAACAGTTTATTTGCCGTATACGTTGATCCGGTTAACCGCTTTTTGCAGAGCAATCTCTGCCCGGCGGTGATCAAAATGGTCCTGATTGCTTTGGCTGCTGAGACGGCGTTCTGCCCGCTCTTTCGCTGCACGCGCACGGTCCACATCAATATTTTCCGGGAATTCGGCACTTTCTGCGAGGACAACAACCTTATCTTTACGGACTTCGATAAACCCGCCGCCAATAGCGACCTGCTTGTTCTGTTTTCCGTTTTTGATAATGATTGGTGCGATCTGCAATGGTGTGACCATAGGGATGTGACCTGGCATAATACCCAGTTCCCCTTCAACACCACGAACGATGATACTATCCACTTGCTCTGTAAATACCAAACGCTCAGGTGTTACAATTTCCAACAAAAAGGTGCTCAATTCCATCCCTCCTGAAACTATCCGATAGCTCGCTTCATAAGGACAATCCTGGATTCAGATTATACCAGTGTTTTGGCTTTCTCCACTGCCTCTTCAATTGTACCCACGAAGAGGAAAGCTGCTTCCGGAAGATCGTCATGCTTGCCTTCGAGAATTTCTTTAAAGCTGCGCACCGTTTCTTTAACCGGAACGTATTTACCCGGAATACCGTTAAATGCTTCAGCAACGTGGAATGGCTGGGACAAGAAACGTTGAATTTTACGAGCACGGTAAACGAGCGCTCTGTCTTCCTCACTCAGCTCGTCCATACCCAGAATCGCAATAATATCCTGCAATTCATTATAACGCGCCAAGATACGTTTAACGCCTTGAGCTACGTTGTAATGCTCTTCGCCTACAACTTCAGGGGACAAGATCCGGGAGCTGGATGCCAACGGATCTACCGCAGGGTAGATACCCATCTCGGAAATTTTACGTTCCAGGTTCGTCGTTGCATCCAAGTGGGCAAACGTCGTTGCTGGAGCCGGGTCAGTATAGTCATCCGCAGGCACGTAGATGGCCTGGATGGATGTTACGGAACCTTTTTTAGTCGAAGTGATACGTTCTTGCAGTTGACCCATTTCCGTTGCCAGCGTTGGTTGGTAACCTACTGCGGAAGGCATACGTCCGAGCAAGGCAGATACTTCTGAACCTGCTTGGGTGAAACGGAAGATGTTATCGATAAAGAGCAACACGTCACGGCCTTCTTCATCACGGAAGTATTCCGCCATGGTCAGACCAGTGAGGGCTACACGAAGACGTGCACCTGGAGGCTCGTTCATTTGTCCGAACACCATTGCTGTTTTGTTGATAACGCCGGAATCACTCATCTCGTGATACAAGTCATTACCTTCACGTGTACGCTCACCAACACCCGCGAATACGGAGATACCACCGTGTTCTTGTGCGATGTTGTTGATCAATTCCTGAATCGTTACGGTTTTACCTACACCGGCACCACCGAAGAGACCGATTTTACCACCTTTGGCATAAGGAGCCAACAAGTCGATAACTTTGATTCCTGTCTCCAGCATTTCAGCCTGGGTAGTCAGTTCATCAAATGCAGGAGCCGAGCGGTGAATCGGATTTTTATGTGCAGCAGCTACAGTGCCGCCAGTATCAATGGCTTCGCCGAGTACGTTAAATACACGACCCAGTGTCGCTTCCCCAACAGGTACAGAGATTGGAGCTCCTGTATCTACGGCTTCCATACCACGAACGAGTCCGTCCGTGGAGGACATCGCGATACAACGTACCCGGTTGTCACCCAGATGTTTCGAAGCTTCGAGTGTCAGATTCACACTCACGCCGCTTTCGCTTACTGTAGTGATCGTAATGGCATTGAGGATTTCCGGCAGACCGCCGCGATCAAACTCGACGTCAACAACCGGACCCATGATGCTCACAACGCGTCCTTTGTTCATCTTAACGTTCCCCTCCTACAAGCCTGCTACTTTTGCAAAAATAATGTACCGTTCGTTTATCTTTGCTCTGCAAGCCTTCATTAATAAAAAACGGTTAGCCTTGTGCTGCGTTGGCACCTGCCACAATTTCCGTAATCTCCTGCGTAATCGCCGCTTGACGGGCACGGTTATAGGTCAATGACAAGTCATTGATGAGTTTGGATGCATTTTTGGTTGCATTACCCATGGCCGTCATTTTCGCGCCCAGCTCACTCGCTTTACCGTTCAGAAGTGCACCATAGATCAGCGTTTCCGCATAACGCGGAAGCAAAACCTCCAGTACAGCTTCAGGAGACGGCTCATACTCGTAGCTTGCAGTCGGTCCTTCTGCAGCAGTTACCTCAGGTGTTTCCATCGGAAGAAGACGTTCTACCGTAGGAATCTGGGTCAACGCATTTACAAAGCGGTTATAACAGATGTACAATTCATCAAATTTACCCAATTCAAACCCTTGAACAGCTTCGTGTGCGATGGATTTGATATCTGCAAATGATGGCGAATCGGAAAGATCCGTTGTAGTGGATGTCATCGCCATTTCACGCCGTTTGAAATAATCGCGTCCCTTACGTCCAATGACGAACAATTCGTAGTCATTCTGAGAGTTGTGTTTTTCTTTGAGTGTCAGGTTAACCTGACGCAAAATATTCGCATTGTAACCACCCGCAAGACCGCGGTCCGATGTAATAACCAGATAAGCTGTCTTTTTGACCGGACGACTTTCCAGCATCGGATGCTGAACCCCTTGCGTGCTTTTTGCAATACTTGCCACAACTTCCTTCAGCTTCTCCGAATAAGGACGAGCTGCTTCCGCTTTTTCCTGCGCCTTACGCAGTTTTGCGGCAGCTACCATCTCCATTGCTTTGGTGATCTGCTTGGTGCTTTGTACGCTTTTAATTTGCCGCTTTATTTCGCGCATGCCTTTTGCCAT
This sequence comes from Paenibacillus sp. OK076, assembly GCF_900110055.1. NCBI lineage: Bacteria > Bacillati > Bacillota > Bacilli > Caryophanales > Paenibacillaceae > Paenibacillus > Paenibacillus sp. OK076. Next base: position 742,943 of record NZ_FOCH01000002.1, on the reverse strand, counting down.
GATTTCACCACCTTCAAGTTTTGACGTAGTCAAAACTACTTCGTAAGCCCAAACTTAAACTTTGGCAGAGCCAAAGTTACTTCGTAAGCATTCACTAGTTTTGACATAGTCAAAACTACTTCGTAAGCATACTGAAACTTTGATAGATCAAAGTTTTACATGCAGACATGCGGAATCGGTTAAACAACTCCGCAACTGCATATCATCTATTTAGACAGAGACAGCAAAGCTCTTTCTGAATTTCTCAATAGCATCTTTCAGAGCGGATTCATTGTCTGCAGTCAATTCTTTTGTATCACGGATAGACCCGAGAATTTCCGGATGGCTGCTCTCCATGAACGCGAGGAACTCACGCTCGAAACGAGTAACATCACCTGTAGGAATCTCATCCAGGAATCCTTTAACCGCTGTGTACAAGCTGACTACCTGTTGTTCTACAGGCAGAGGCTGGTTAACACCTTGCTTCAGGATTTCCATCATACGAGCACCACGATTCAGGCGGGCCTGAGTCGCTTTATCCAGATCGGAACCGAACTGGGAGAACGCTTGAAGCTCACGATATTGAGCGAGGTCGAGACGCAGGGAACCTGCAACCTTTTTCATCGCTTTGATCTGAGCAGAACCACCGACACGGGATACGGAGATACCTACGTTGATCGCCGGGCGTTGTCCAGCATTGAACAAGTCAGCTTCCAAGAAGATTTGTCCGTCCGTAATGGAGATTACGTTCGTCGGAATGTATGCAGATACGTCGGAAGCTTGTGTTTCAATGAACGGCAGTGCGGTTAAAGAACCACCACCAAGCTCATCATTCAGCTTCGCAGCACGCTCCAGCAAACGGGAGTGCAGGTAGAAGACGTCACCCGGATATGCCTCACGGCCCGGTGGACGGCGAAGCAGCAAGGAAAGCTCACGGTATGCTGCCGCTTGTTTGGTCAAGTCATCATAGATGACCAGTACGTGCTCACCTTTGTACATAAAGTACTCGCCCATCGAACAACCGGAATACGGTGCGATGTACAACAATGGTGATGGGTCAGAAGCTGCTGCAGTTACAACAATCGTGTACTCCATTGCGCCTTTACGACGGAGAGTTTCTACGACTTGTGCAACTGTAGATTGTTTTTGACCGATAGCAACATAGATACATTTCATGCCGCTGCCTTTTTGGTTCAGGATGGCATCGATCGCGATCGATGTTTTACCTGTTTGACGGTCACCGATGATCAACTCACGTTGTCCACGACCGATTGGAACCATCGCATCAATCGCTTTGATCCCTGTTTGCATCGGCTCATGAACCGATTTACGATCCATTACGCCTGGTGCTTTACCTTCAACCGGACGGAATTCTGTTGTAGCGATTGGCCCTTTGCCATCAACAGGAATACCGAGCGGATTTACAACGCGTCCAATCAATGCTTCGCCAACTGGCACTTGCATGATTTGACCGGTACGTTTTACTTGGTCGCCTTCACGGATGTCCGAGTAAGGTCCCAGGATAACGACACCGACGTTGCTCTCTTCCACGTTCATGGCGAGACCCATAACACCGCTTGGGAATTCAACCAACTCGTTGGACATGACGTTCTCAAGTCCGTAGACACGAGCGATACCGTCACCAACCTCAATAACCGTCCCGACTTCGACTACATCGATATCGTTCTTGTATTGTTCGATCTGGCTCTTAATTAATGTACTGATTTCTTCTGGTTTGATACTCAAGTGTCCTCACCCCAATCTACTGTACTCGTCTGTTAAAAGACTGCTCAAGACGTTCGAGCTTGCCAGCCAAGCTGCCGTCATAGATCGTATCGCCAATGGCAACTTTCAATCCGCCCAGCAAAGTCGGATCGACAATGTTCTCGATACGGATCTTTTTATTCACACGGCCGCCGAATTCACGGGCTACCGCTTCTTGTTCTTCATCATTCAAGGCATAAGTCGAGTACACGCGCGCATCGGCTATGCCGAGCGATTCGCCCTCGATCTTCACATAATCATTCAGCAGATCTTCCAGCAGTTCAACACGTCCACGCTCAATCAAAAGCAAAACGGTTTTCAGAACAGGTTCAGACACCTTGCCGTCAAGACTTGTGCGAAGTACGTTCTGTTTTGCTTCTTCAGAGATGTTGGGTGACTCGATAAATTTACCGATTTCCGCATCACCTGTGATGGCAATTACTACAGTACGCAGCTCTTGTTCGACTTCGAGCACCTGATTCTGTCCGAGAGCAACTTCAAACAATGCTTTCGCATAACGCTTAGCAACAATCGTATCGCGGCTCATTGTCGGCCTCCTACCTCATTGAGGTATTGGTTCACAAGCTCCTCTTGTGCAGGACCGTTCTCAACTTCTTTTTTGATCAGCTTGGAAGCGATTTGAACGGAAGCTGTACCCAGTTCACTGCGAAGCGCTGCAACCGCTTTGTTCTTCTCGCTCTCAATCTCACGCACAGCATCGTCTTTCAGGCGATTCGCTTCTGCTTTTGCATCCGCCAGAATCGTTTCAGCCTGTTTGCCGCCTGTTTGTTTGGATTGTTCAATGATGTCATAAGCATCTTTACGCGCTTTTTCAAGAGCCTGCTTCTGTTCCTCAACATAGGCAATAGCCTGATCCCGCGTTTGGGCAGCCTCATTCATTTGCGCCAATACGAGCTCACGACGTTTTTCCATAATGGAGAAAAGTGGACCAAATGCATAACGGCTAAGCAGCCAATATAAAATACCAAATGCTATAATCGCCAGAACTGTATTTTCCCATACGAAATTCAATCTGTTCACTCCTTCCTGAAGGTATCCTCAGGCCGCAACTCCGCGTTTACGGACGCTACCTAAAAAGAAGGCGCGGATGGCTGTGGCCTTCCCCGCCAAACCTGCACTGATTTTATTAAGCCGCTCCGTAGAAAATGAACGCGAGTACCACACCGATGATCGGCAATACCTCGATCAAACCTACACCGATAAACATTGTTGTTTGAAGAGTGGATTTTGCTTCCGGTTGACGGGCAATACCTTCCACCGTTTTGCTGATTACCAAACCGTTACCGATACCTGCGCCAAGTGCGCCCAATCCTGCAACAATTGCTGCTGCCAATAATGCCATTGCTCCCATTTGTATATCCTCCTTAGAATGTTCGTTCAAATTTTATAGTTCAGCCCTACAGGGTTAACCGTATTGGACTTGAATCTTAATGTTCCTCGTGCGATTCGACGGTTTGTGATATGTATACCATCATCAAAACCGTAAATACGAATGCCTGTATGGCACCGATGAAAATACTGAACCCCTGCCATGCCGTCAACAGCGGAATTGCTGCAATTGCGCCAATCCATTTGAATGCTGTAAGCTTCATAATCGTGGAGATCAGAACCTCACCTGCAAAGATGTTGGCGAACAAACGCATACCGTGTGTCAACAACTTGGATGCCGTCTCCACAATGTTGATTGGGAAGAACAGCCAGTGTGGTTGGAAATAATGCTTGAGATACGTTTTGGTGTTACGGAAAAGTCCCAATCCATGCGCGATAGCAAATGCAATCAACGCTAGACCCATGGTTACCGAAAGATCAGCCGTAGGTGATTTCCACCAGGCTACTTCGATATGTGGATGAGCTTCAGGATCCTTCTCATGAGCTTCATGGAACGCTTCTTGGACCGAGACAATTGGCTTGCCAAAGATTTCAGCTTGGCTTGCATCAGTAGCCCCAGTTACTACGCCCAAAGGGAGACCCAACATGTTTCCCACAAAGATAAACATAATCATTGTGGTTGCCAAGGTAAGGAAATGCTGCCCCTTCTTCATATCCATCGTGCTCGAGATCAGGTTGCGTACAAACTCAATCGCCCACTCCAGGAAGTTTTGCATTTTGCCCGGATTCTCTACCGACAAGTTCCGCGTAGCCAGCTTTGCAACAATAAATACAATGGCGGATGTTACGATCAGCATCAGCAGAACAGACAAATCCAGATGGAACCCACCCAGGTTAATTATCGGAGATTCATGCATATTTTTCTCACCCCTTTCTCATTCGAAAGCTTGCAGCACCACTATGAGTCTGCTTTGCGGGACAACAATATCCCTATAAATAGTAAGGAAAATTGCGCTATGACCAAGCCAGCTACAACCGCATATAAATTGAAGTATTGCGGATACTGCATCGCCATGAAAATAGCGAGTACTGCGAGAGCTGCTCTAGTCAAAAATCCCAGGTTCACTCGCTTAAGGTTTCCTTCCGCTGCACCATCCAACATTCTCCTGACTTTGCGACCCAGATACGAAGCGTTGATCCAACTGATCACCGTTCCAAGGGCCAGTCCCAAAGCTATTGTTTCCACACGGGGCAGAAAGGCCGCTGCGAGAAAACAAATCATAAGAAAGTACATGATGAAAACAGTCATCCATCTGCGGTATCTGGTTAGTTCACTCATCACTTTCCCCCATGAATTTTTTCGCGATAAAGTAGATGCTTACGCCGCCTGCTGCCAAAAAAAAGAGAACGCTTACGGCGATCCATATTCCGCTACCCCCGATGGTCTTGTCCAACCAGGAGCCAACGTAATATCCGGCAACAGCGAGAATGGCAATCTCGATTCCAAAAGCTGTCACGAGCCCCATCGCTTTCCACACATTATCGTCATGGTTACGGGATGAATTTGGTTTGTTCGAATCGGCCATTTTCCACGCCACCCTTGCAATCCCAGTTAATTTTACTGAATGATGAGAGCCTTTGTCAATTGAATGATTTTAGCGTTTTAAAGGGGAAAACGACGGGAATACAGGCCATCAGAGCCCATAAACCCGCGTAAACCGTACAGTTTAACTGTATGCTGTACCCTTTAATAATCCGTCAGAAAAAATGAATTATTTTTTGAATTTTCTGTGAAATGATTCCGGACGTTCACTATTCACACCAAAATGATGCAAAATCGCATTGACAATTCTTTCCGAAGCATGTCCATCACCATAAGGATTGGCAGCCTGACTCATGCTTGCATACAGTGTTTCGTCTGTAAGCAGAGCTTTGGTCCGCTCATATACACGTTCCTCTTCGGTACCCACCAGCTCCAGTGTTCCAGCCTCGATTCCCTCCGGACGCTCCGTAGTATCCCGAAGGACGAGAACAGGCACACCAAACGAAGGCGCTTCTTCCTGCAAACCGCCTGAATCTGTCAAAATCAAGTGAGTATGCGGGTAAAAGTTATGCAAATCCACCACGTCTAGTGGATCAATAAGTTGAATACGGGGGTGATTCCCCAAGATCGCGTGAGCCGGCTCCTTCACAGCAGGACTTAGATGCACCGGATACACGATGGCAATATCCTCAAACTCGTCGGCAATCCGTTTGACGGCCTGGAAAATGTTACGGTGAGGCTCGCCTTGGGATTCACGGCGGTGAGCTGTCATCAACACAAGACGCTTGCCCTGTGCCCAATCTAGTACTGGATGTGTGTAATCCTGCCGTACTGTATATTGAAACACATCTGTTACCGTGTTGCCTGTGACATACGTACTAGACTCCGATTTATTTTCTTTGGCAAGATTGGAAGACGACCAGTCCGTAGGCGCAAAATGCAAGTCAGCAAGCACTCCGGTTAACTGACGGTTCATTTCTTCCGGGTATGGAGAGAGCTTGTTCCACGTACGAAGACCTGCTTCCACATGACCCACCTGAATCTGCTGCAGGAACGCAGCATAGCTGGCTACAAACGTTGTCAGCGTATCACCGTGAACCAGCACAATATCCGGCTTTGCTTCACGCAAAACCGGCTCCAGGCCTCCCAGCACACGAATCGTAATTTCATTCAACGTCTGACGATCTTTCATCACATCCAGATCGTAGTCTGGATGAATATTGAATACTTCAAGAACCTGATCCAGCATCTGACGATGCTGTGCAGTAACGCATACGATCGATTCAATAGATTCGGGATGTTTCTGCAGTTCCAAAATAAGCGGAGCCATCTTGATGGCTTCCGGGCGCACCCCGAATATTGTCATGACTTTAATTTTCTTGGACATTGAAGCAAAGCCCCTTTTCTATTCAGCATGCAATATGCTTATTTAGTGCCGTACAGACGGTCTCCTGCATCTCCCAGTCCGGGAACGATATAGCCGTGATCATCCAGACGATCGTCCAGTGCAGCAACGTAGATGTCTACATCCGGATGTGCATCCTGAACAGCTTTTACGCCTTCAGGAGCTGCAACCAGGTTCATCATTTTAATTTGCGTGCAGCCGCGTTTTTTGAGCACGTCAATAGCAGCAATGGCAGAACCGCCAGTTGCCAGCATCGGGTCGATGACAATCAACTGACGCTCTGTAACGTCCGTAGGCAACTTGGTGTAGTACTCAACCGGTTGCAGGGTTTCCGGGTCACGGAACAAACCTACATGTCCAACTTTTGCCGCTGGCAGCAATTTAACAACACCATCCAGCATCCCAAGGCCTGCACGCAAAATCGGAACCAGTCCAAGCATACGTCCAGAAATGACTTTTCCTTGTGTTTCAGCTACTGGTGTCTGTACATCAATAGTCTCCAGCTCAACATCTCTTGTAATTTCATAAGCCATCAGTGTAGCCACTTCATCCACCAATTCACGAAAATCTTTCGTATTCGTACGCATGTCGCGTATAAACGTCAGTTTGTGTTGAATCAAAGGGTGATCACATATTACTAATTTTCCCATCTAATTTGTCCCTCCGGTATGTTCTTCATGTTCAGCATTACCAAATATGCCTAATCACCATTCATAGGCCCGATAAATCCTGTATATTATATCATCACCTACACCGAATTACACCATCAAAGGGCACTTAATCATTACAGAAAACCAAATCCTATAAAAATAGGACCGGAAACATGAGTCATCCGGTCCTTTTTGCTCTCGCTGTTATGTCAGTTGAATGTTAAAAAATGTGTAAACACTATGAAGCTCCGCAAACCGAATGACCTTCTGATCGCTGTTATCCCCAGAATTCTTTTGATCCATTAATAAATGGTGGAATTCCGGTGATAAAGGCGAGCGCTACGCTTCTTCAGGTTCTTTCGGTTTGCTCCGTCTGTATGTTTACATTTAGAACATCTCAAATACAAACAGCACGAGCAAGTTTTTTTAGTATTTAAGATCTGTGTAGAGTGGGAATTTGTCGGTGAGCGCCGTTACTTCCGCACGGGCTTCATCCAATTTAGCTGCATCTTTAGGGTTTTTCAATGTTTTGGCAATGATCTTACCAATGGCTACCATTGCTTCTTCGTTCATACCACGGGAAGTAGCAGCAGGTGTACCGATCCGGATACCGCTCGTTACAAACGGGCTGGTTGGATCAAACGGGATTGCATTTTTGTTCACGGTAATGCCGATGGAATCAAGTACATGCTCGGCTTCCTTACCTGTGATATTCACGCTGCGTGTGTCGATCAGCATCAAGTGGTTGTCTGTACCGCCGGATACGATGTTCAATCCTTCAGCAATCAGCGTTTCAGCCAATACTTGTGCATTTTTCACCACGTTTTGTGCATACGTTTTGAACGAAGGTTGCAGTGCTTCACCTAATGCTACCGCTTTGGAAGCAATTACGTGCATCAGAGGTCCACCTTGGGAACCCGGGAATACCGCTTTATCAATGGCTGCTGCCCAAGCTTTGCGGCACAGAATCATACCACCACGAGGTCCACGCAGCGTTTTGTGAGTTGTTGTCGTTACGAAATGCGCATGTGGAACCGGGCTTGGATGCAAGCCTGCAGCTACCAGTCCTGCGATGTGAGCCATATCCACCATGAACAAAGCACCTACATCATTAGCGATGGAAGCAAGCTTTTCAAAATCAATGATACGCGGATATGCACTTGCACCTGCAACGATCATACGAGGGCGATGTTTGAATGCCGCTTTGCGCACTTCATCATAATCAATCAGGAATGTATCTTCTTGTACACCGTAAGCCACGAAATTGTACAGCAATCCGGAAGCGTTAACCGGGCTACCATGTGTGAGGTGTCCGCCATGCGCAAGGTTCATACCCAGAACGGTATCACCTGGTTTCAGAGCCGCAAGGTATACTGCCATGTTCGCTTGTGCACCGGAGTGAGGTTGAACATTCACATGTTCTGCTCCAAACAATTCTTTGGCACGATCACGGGCGATATCTTCAACGATATCAACATGCTCACAACCACCGTAGTAACGTTTGCCTGGATATCCTTCAGCGTACTTGTTGGTAAGTACAGATCCCATTGCCTCAATTACCGCTTCGCTTACGATGTTCTCGGACGCGATCAGCTCAATGTTGTTTTGTTGACGTTTCAGTTCAAGATTCATCGCTTCCAGTACTGCCGGGTCATTCTTGCGCAATTGTTCCATGATTAAATTCCTCCCAGTTATAAGTGAAGTTATAAAGCGAAATCATGTTTACACGAAAACGGAGAGTGCAACACCAATCTGGAGAAGCAGAGCGTTCGCCTTTATCACCGGATTTCCCCTTATATAAGAGATTCAAAAAAATCTGGGGATAACAGCGATCGTAAGATGGTGATGCAATCGAAGTCAGGAGTGTAACCAATCGTTTCGGTTTATACGTTAGTCACAAAATGTCGAATCTGGTTGCTCTTCCATACGATACACTGCACGCTCGCCGCCAATCAACTTCGGACGGGTCAGTGCTGTAGTTACTCGGGCATCACCGATGTAGCGGAGTGATGTTCGGAAGGGTACTGCCACATGCCGCAAGTGCATGCCAATCATCGTCTCCCCAATATCCAGTCCCGCATGGGCCTGCACATGTTCAGCCAGGCATGGATCGGTCAGCGAACGATACGCTGCGGATGCCATGGAACCGCCTGCTTTGGGCACGGGTACTGCACCAACCTCAGTCAATCCAAGACGTGTAAGCAATGAACGCTCCATAACCAGTGCCCGGTTCAGATGCTCACAGCATTGGAATACAACATCAAAACCGAACTCCTGCTGCACCTCGCGTATACCCGCAAGAAGCTGCTGCGCCACTTCAACCGCACCGCTTGTACCAATCCGTTTGCCCGCAACTTCACTTGTACTTGTACCGATCACCACGATCTGTCCAGGTCCAAGCTGTCCGGCAAGCGCCAGTTCACGCAGAATGGATGCGGTCTGTTCATGCAATCCGGGTTGTTCCGAATCTAACTCAATAGTCATCCTATCGCCTCCCGATAAAATCATGCCCGGCTTCCTCTTGGCTGCCCTTGGTATTCTTACATGGCATTTCAGGTACTATTATAGCGAATAATCAGATGAAAGACGAAAAAAAGAGCAGTCTGCGGGTACCGCAGAATTGCTCTTTTGCCCAGGCGACCGGCCGTTTGTTCCGGTGCTCCATCGTGGTTATGCCCACTTCGTCGCCAGTTACACCGGATCCCTGTTTTCCCATTCATCATAAAACAACCTGCGTTTAAAATCAACGGGTAATTTACATCCCGTGTACGTTTTTATATGGAAAACCATCGGCAGCTGGGAATGATTAAGCAAATCCAATTAATCCAGCTTGTCCAAAAGTCTGTCGAGTGCAGTCCGAATCTCTGCCGCAGCGATGTTGTAATCATCACGACTGCCGCCAAACGGATCCGAAATATCAAAGCTCGGTATGCGTTGTCTGATCTCGATCGCCCGCTCACGTTCAGACGCCAAAATTTCCTGACCTAGCGCACGTTTCATTTCCATTGTCGCAAACAGGCTGTCCAGTTCCTGAAGATCATTCAGGACTTGTTCGTCATTTTCCACATACTCTTTCAAGGTATACGTCTTGTGTATAGAGTCAGGAAAAACCTGCATAACATGCTGTTTATGACTGCGTGTCAACGTAAGGATCAAATCGGCCCAACCGACCAGGTTAGAGCTCAAGAGCGTCGAATGAGGCGGTCCCTCAACGTTGTGATCCCTTAATACGGCCTCCGCATGACGGGAAATCGGCATGCCCGTAGTTGCGGCTACACCCGCGGAACGAACGTCCACCTGAATGCCCCGCTCAGACGCCAGTTTACGTAAAAGTCCCTCCGCCATGGGGCTGCGACATGTATTCCCTGTACATACAAACAAAATATGTTTCATTGTGGTTAGCCTCCCCATTTTGCAAATGTTGTCGAATCATGTTTGAAACTCCATCTGAACCAATGAAACTCATAACTATATATCGAAGACTGCACTAGGCTGTAATCATTATTAACGGTGTATTTTAAAATATAAACAAAAGTCCAAAAGCGAGCAAGATCGCTCCGCCGACCGCTTCCCCGTAATCCCCCATGTTTTGACTCACACGCCGTCCCAACAGCAGACCCATGACGGACATTACTCCACCACAGACACCGAAAGCCAGCACCGTTAACACCAAATCACTGCTGAACATGCCAAGCGAGACTCCAACGGAAAACGAATCCACACTGACACTCAGTGAGAACAGAATCACACCGAGCAGAGATCGATGATCCACCAGTTTGGTGTCTCCCTCCCGGAAAGCGTTCAAGATCATATGGGCGCCGAGCAGGACCAGCAGACCGCCAGCTGCATATGTCGTAATGTCACCAAGCAGGGAGCTGACGTATTTGCCCGTGTACATGCCGATGAGCGGCATGATGATGTGAAACAGGGCCGTTACGGTACTGATTCGCAATACGTCTCTCATCCGAATGCCCTTCATACCAATCCCGATGCCGAGTGAGAACGCGTCGAGTCCGAGAGCGACGGCCATAATCAAAATGGTTACCAACTGCCCTACATGGGCAGACACATCCCACATCCCCATACCCCCAAGTCACGTAAAGGTTCTTGTACACCATATGCGGACAAGAACATAAACATGACCTGAGAAGGCGTTTTCCATAGCTGCATTCAAAGAATGATTGGCTAGTCGTGGCTAGAGGTCAGGTGCCAGAGGGAAATATTCATAGCGATATTATGGAAAAAGGGAGCTATCGGTCACCGACCTGAATGAGTCGGTGACCTGCCGCCTTGAGCAGCCGGTTCATGACGGCTGCTCCCAGCCCTTCGCGTGAGCAGGCTTCAGCCACAATATATGTGGCCCCCTGCTCATCGCAGCTGCGCAGCGCGGCGTACAGCCGGCGCGCTGCTTCCTCCAGCTCGCTGGCTTCGCCCAGCGAGAACACGGCATCGGCGCGGTACTGCTCCGCGTGCTCGGCGAACGCCAGCACCGCGGTGCGCTCCCCGCGCTGCGCCGCCTCTGCGAGGGCGGCGCTGATCCAGGCCGCCACCGCTGCGGGCGGCCCCTCCACCACGCACAGCGCACCTGCGGGCGCGTAGTGCGTGTACTTCATGCCCGGCGAGCGCGGCGCCGGGCTGTCATCGCCACCGGGCCCCTCGGCGAGCAGCGCCGGGTCCGTGGCGACACGGGCGGCAACGGCGGACAGCTGTTCCGCCGTAATGCCGCCAGGGCGCAGGATGGTGACGGTACCGTCGTCACCGACCTGCACCACCGTGGACTCGACGCCCACCCCGGTGGGGCCGCCGTCCACGATGCCGCCGATGCGGCCTGCCAGATCCTCGCGCACATGTGCTGCGAGTGTCGGGCTTGGCCGCCCGGAGCGGTTGGCGCTCGGCGCGGCGACCGGGCATTCCGCCGCCGCGATCAACTGCAAGGCCACCGGATGATCCGGCATCCGCACGGCCACCGTGTCCAAACCGGCGGTAACCCGCGGGGATACCGCCCCTGGCCTAACCGGCAGCACAAGCGTAAGCGGCCCCGGCCAGAAGGCTGCCATCAGAGCCTCCGCTGTGCCATTCACATCTGTGACCAGCGAATCCAACTGGTCACGCTGTGCAATATGAACAATCAGCGGATTGTCTGAAGGCCGCCCCTTGGCTGCAAATACAGCTTCCACCGCAGCTGTACTGCGAGCATCTGCACCCAGACCGTATACCGTCTCGGTTGGGAATGCCACGGTCTGCCCTTGACGAAGACAGGCTGCAGCATCCTGTAAGTAAACAAGAGCCTGTTTATACGCACTCCCTTTTGCCACATCATCCGTGTTCTCATTGGCTAGCAGTACATTGACATCCCACATGCTCGTAACCATTTCCTCTGTACGTTCATCGTTCTCCATGCCTTTCATCGAAGACTGATGCAATTGCTTGTTCTCTCTTGTCATATATCCATCATTCCTAAACTTCAGTAGGGTAGTTAATGCAAGACATCACACTTCCGCGATGCCTTATTCACTTATGTTTTCTGATTCCTATAATTATAACATATCTGCTCTGCCCAAGGATGCGGTCTGAATCTTCCCAGCGATTAACATCATGCGATCTTTGACTCGAGCCTATGATAAAACAAAAGGGCACTTCCCTGAATCGAAGTCCCCTGATAAAGCTTATATCCAGCAGCATGTTCATTCAGTTATGCAAACAATCCCGTTACCCAATCCCACAATTTGACCGCCATATCCCACAGGAAGAAACGCGCTTCCGGTGTAGCTGCCTGCACAGATGCTTGTGCGTCCCCAGGCTCTGCGGCAGCTGCTGATGCTGTTGCAGGCTTCGCCAGTGCATCCCCTGTTCCTGCATCTATGAAGCACAATGGTGGAAACAACACACACCACCAGTTTTGACCTTCACCTTTACCCAGTGTTATCCGTACTGCCTCATAATCTCCAGCAGGATATACGGTACCCCCATATAATTTGGTTGGAAACGGAACCACTCCGAGTTCAACCTGATACGAATAGGTTAAGCCACGATTGGCAAGCTCTTCTCCCACACGATCCTCAATTTCAGATAGATGCTGACGAATGACCCCTCGCGCTTCTTCCAGACTTTGCGGATTCTCCAGTTCGGTTACCCACTCATTCATTTGGGCAACGACGGCGTCACGAATCTCGCGTTTGACCAACTGATCTCCCGCTGCATCCGAGTTTGCGAGAATACGTAAGCGAATGGATTGTTCTGGAATCGCTGTGGCCGCCACAGCTGCATCCGTTTTCTGACCTTCCCACATCATAATAGTCATCATAAGACATACAATTATAAGTCCAATTTGTTTCACGACTCTTCTGCTCATTCCGTTCTCCCCCTCGGCTCCCGTAATCATGATCCCTGTAACTCTCTCATGTCTATCAGTATGCCCGGAAGGGGCGGAAGTAAACCTGCTAGATTACAAATCTACTAAAATTTTAATAGGCGGGTTAGACCTAAAACAAAAGACTGTTAGCTCGCTCATGAAACTGACGAAAATCAAAAAAGCGCCTGCCTATGGAACGCTTGTCGGCTGGCACTTCTTTGAACAATCTAAAATCTCTAACCTACCTTGATGTTCCAATTAGCATGCTGTATGGATGCCCTTGCTTCTCTGTTACTTATTGACCCGAAAAGCTTCCCAGGCCCCGCCAACCGAATTGCGGCTCGCTACAAGCTTACCGCCATTATTCAGATCACAGGTTACATACAAGTTATTGGCAAGTGCCTGCAGCGCGATTGTTCCATCACCCAAATCCACACGATTGAACTTCTCCCATTGCTGAATGGTTGTCGCTTTTGCGATCAGGGCACCACCCACATTAACATCTGCTGTGACATATTTATTATTGATTTTGGACTTGAGGGACACCGTTCCATCGGAGTTCGTAATCCATTCAAAAAGCTCCCAGTCTCCTGCGGTCGTCCGATTGGCGACAAGCTGGTCATTGCCTTGATTTTCGGCAGAGACGATTTGCTGATTGGCTTGAGCAACCAGATAGTTGTACCCGCTTGGATTTGGAGGCTGCACCGTCCCACCACCCGTAACCTCTGAATATACGGCCTGAAGCAGCGCACCTGAGCGGTCATTGCTGTACTCCCAGAACATGATGCCACCCAGATTGCTATTTTTCACATATTGCACCTTCAAGCTGAGCGATTGCGGGTCATCATAGGAGATAAAGGTATTTCCATTAAACAGATAAGGAGCTTGGGCACTGCTGTCCCAGTACCGTGTATACCCGTTTTTATTCAAATATTGGCTGACAATAGTGTTGTAGTCGGGTTCAAAACCACCGGAAGCGGGCCTGTCCAGACCATTGTTCGAATTCTGAACACCCGTCCAGGCCCGGCCGTAAAAAGCTCCGCCAATGACCAGTTTATTCGCGGGAACACCGCTATTTCTGAACAGATTGACCGCGGACGTTACACTGATATCTCTTCCGGACAGATTCGTATGATGACCTGTGGTTGCATCCCAGGTTCCATGAAAATCGTAAGTCATCAGATTGATCCAATCGAGCAGAGGCGTGATATTATTGATCTCCACACCATTCAGATAACTGCTGCTCGCTCCTGCGGCAATGGTCAGCAGATATTGCTTGCCATTAATCTGCCCTTGAGCATTCAGCTTCTCACGAACCTTCGAGAGCAGTTGTGTGAAGTTTTGTTTATCCTGCGGTCGCGCAGTTGTTCCGGCCGCAGGGTTGGTCGGATATTCCCAATCCAGATCGACGCCATCCAGATTGTTGGAGGTTACCAGCTGCACAATACTGTCGGCAAAGGTTGTACGTGAGGCGTCCGTTAGCGCAGCGTCTGAAAAACCATTAGCTCCCCAACCGCCAACAGACAATAACACCTTCAGGTCAGGGTTTCTGGATTTCAATCCTACCATCAGTTGCAGTTTGGTACGATCTGAATTTGTGATTGTTGCTTTGCCGTTGGAGATGAGAGCGAAGGAGTAATTGATATGAGAGAGCTGTTCTGCCTTAATATCATTCGCGGTCCAGTTGGCCCAACCAGCCACATAAGCAATAATTTTCTTTGGAAGAGGAGCTGCGTCAGCTTGTTTCGCTGGTCCGATGGCAAATGTTGAAACGGTTAGTGCAAAAGATAAAAACAAGAGCATGAACACGTTGACGATCGAAGGGGTCTTAACAACTCGATTTTTATTCATCTCAAACTCTCCTTTTGGGTTTAAAATTAATCATTCAGCGACCTGATCCTTCGCCCACATCCCACTTCGGCAGGAGGCCCACGTACCGCACTACGCACCTCTTCCTTGATCACAGCCGCTGCACTGCCAAACTTGTTAAAACACATGGCTTCTCATCCTCTCAATTTCAAATCAGATAGAACTAAAAGAAAGTAAGCGTTTACAATTAATTGTGAAATCGATTTCATTTCATTGAGAAATAAACAAGCCATTGGATGTTCTGTACAGGAACCAATAGAATTTGTAGAAGTGTAACCAGGACGATAAGAATGGAATATCGAATGCTGATCTGAGAGACACGAGGAAAACAAGGATTCTCCAGGACTGCTGACTTATTCTGAGTATAGTTAAAATTAGGATAATACAGAATTGAAATATTTGTCAATGAAATTTAAATTTGTCATTCATTTAAAATTCAAAGTTCTCACTGCCTTTAAAAATAAAAAAAGATCTTCGCCTAGCTGCGCAGGCAAAGATCGGACTAACAAACCAAAAACTTACTGCTCCATAACCTACTCCAACATCCTCTGAATGGGAAGCTGGATTTCTATAGCAAAGATGAATCATACCAAAGTTCAGGATTACGCTGTTGTCTTTTCCTTTTTGACCATACTCCACAAACGTTCTAATAAGGTAGGTCGCTGTTCTCCCATAAGAAGCTCGTCCTCGTCTTCCTGACCATACAACTTAATACTCATCACCAGCCCGATACATGCCATATTAATGAGCAGCGAGGTGCCCCCATAGCTGATAAACGGCAGCGTAATGCCCGTAAGCGGCATCAGCCCAAGGAAAGCGCCAATATTTTCAAACACCTGATATAACAGCATCCCGATAATACCTACAATCACCACAGGTCCTGCCCGGTCTCTACAGTGTAATGCGATTAATACCATACGATGAATGAGGATAAAATACAGTAAGAGCAGAACAGATCCGCCTACAAAACCAAACTCCTCGGCAATGACCACAAAAATGGAATCCGAGTATGTATACGGTACACGCCCCGATTGAACAGATGTGCCTTGCATGTAACCTTTGCCTGTTATGCCTCCCGAGCCTATGGCCAGACCCGCATTTTTCGTATGCCAGGAAGCTTTCGACGTTGCTTTATCCGGTACAAGCCAAGGATCAATTCGCTCGGCCCAGTGCTCACGGTTCGCCTTTTCCAGAAAGGTGAAAATCTCATCGTGATACGACGTATATGCTTTGACGAATCCAAAAAAGGTGATCCCCACAATAGCAAGAGCAATTAATGCATGAGACCACTTGATATTCCCTATCCATAACACAGCGACCAGAATCACGATGTATCCGAGGGCGTTTCCCAGGTCATTTTGAGCCATTACTAACGCAAAGGGAACGAACGTCCATAACCCGATGGGCACGATATCTTTCCAGAAACGAAGCGTAGAATTTTTTCTTTTGACCAATACATGCGCCAGAAACAGAATCAAGATCATTTTAAACAATTCTGCTGGTTGAAAAGTGAGACTCTCACTAATCTTTATCCAGCCATTCGCATTATTAATCGTGCCACCTACAAAGTTGACAAGAATCAGCAGGACGATTCCAACTGCGTAAATATAAAACGCATATTGGATATACAGTTTATAATTGACTAATCCGATACCAATGATGGCTACGAATCCAATCCCGTAAAACAGCAAGGTTTTGATATGATGATTTCCAAGTTTCGGATCGGACTGAATCGCACTGTACACCGTAAATACACTCATGACCATAAGCAGCAGCAACACAAACAGAATAACCCCGTCCATCTTCTTCAGCATTCTCAGCATGTTCCCACGTATCCCCCTGAGGCTCAATAACCCAATAATTATTTCCAGTAGTCTTCAATATTACCATTGTATAGAATTGGAAGACAAATTGGAAATCCGTCAAACAACACAACGAAAAACCCTGAAACCCACAGATCCATCTTGCTCCGATCTGTTAATTCCAGGGTTAACTTATATCGTATTCACTCCGCAAAGAGTCTGTCCTTGGATAAAGACTATTGCTCCTGCTGCGTTGATTTGCGTCTAAATAGCTTCAATACCAACTCCGTAATGCTTGGCTGTTCTGCGGAACCGAGAATATCCTCGTTCTCTTCTGTATGCACTTTGATACTCATCACAAGACCCATACTAAGCATGTTGAGAACAAGCGAGGTGCCCCCGAAACTGATAAACGGCAGTGTAATCCCTGTCAGCGGCATCAGACCAATGAACGGACCAATGTTGACAAAGATCTGGTAGAGCAGCATCGCTATAATACCGACAATCAGATATGGTCCTGCCCTATCCTTACATTCCAGTGCAATCAGCACCAGCCTGTGAATCAAAATAAAGTAGAGCAGGAGCAGCACCGATGCTCCAACAAAACCAAATTCTTCACCAATCTGCACAAAGATCGAATCCGCATAGGCCAGCGGCACCCGATTCGACTGAATCGTGGTACCTTCCAAGTATCCTTTACCGCTAATACCTCCAGAGCCTATAGCCAACTTGGCATTGTAGGTCTGCCAGAGCACGTCCCTTGACGTCTGATCCGGTACAAGCCAGGGGTCGAAACGATCTGCCCAGTGAGAGCGACCAATGTCCTTCAGAAATCTTACAATTTCATCATGGTAATGAATATAGGCTTGTGTTCCACCAATCAGAGCGGCCACCGCTATAACAAAACCGATCAGGGCATGCGTAAATTTGATATTGCCTATCCAGAGAAGCCCTATCAGGATAACGACATAACTCAGCGCATTCCCCAAGTCATTCTGAAGCAAGACGAGCAGCAACGGAGGAAGCACACAGAGCGAGATGGGGATAACGTCTCGTCCAAAAAATAACGGCCTGTTTTTCTTTCTCGCCAGAAGTGCTGACAGAAAGACAATCAGACATAGTTTGAATAGCTCGGCAGGCTGCAAGCTCAGGCCAAATATGGATAACCATCCTTGAGCGCCGTAGTACTCCTTACCGATAAACATAACAAGAATAAGCAGTATCATGCCCACACCATAAATGTATAGGTAATTCTTAATGATCAATTTGTAGTTAATCATGGACATTCCGAAAAACACAATAAAACCGATAATGTAAAAAATTACTGCTTTCTGGGGATAAGCCTCCCACTTCGGTCGGCCGAAGGTGGTACTATAAATCGACAAAATACTAATAGCCATCAGAATGAGCAATATAAAAACAATCGAATAGTCTATTTTTTTGAATTTATGCAGCATGTAGTTATGTTCCTCCAAGCATTCAGCAATCTTCGGTATATCTCATTGTAGAGGATTTCACGGCAAAAAGAAAACCTGTGGAACCTTACATTTTCGTCACCTGTTCCGAAGTACGAACACCCAGTACATGCCGTTCAATGCCTGCAAGGTCTGGCACGACGATAATTTCCGACCAATATCCGGCCGATTCAAGCAGAGCTGCGATGTCCCCGGCCTGTCCCTGACCCAGCTCAAAACCGATGATCTGCGGTGGTGCAGGCAGCAGCGCCAGCTGCTCCAGCATGATGCGGTACGGCCCCAGTCCATCCGGGCCGCCGTCCAGTGCCGTGCGCGGCTCATGGTCGCGCACCTCAGGCTGCAACCCGGCGATATCTGCCGCCGGGATGTAAGGCGGGTTGGACACCAAGATGTCCACCCGTGCCCCTGCGAACGGGGCCAGCAGATCGCCTTCACGGAAGTCGATCTGTACCCCGTTCGCGGCCGCGTTGCGCGCGGCCACTTGCAGGGCAGCCGCCGAGATATCTCCGGCGCCTACCTGCCAGCGCGGGCGCTGCGCAGCCATCGTCACTGCGATGGCCCCGCTGCCCGTGCCAATGTCGACAGCGAGCGGAGCGCCGCCGGGAAACACGCGGTCGGCTTCGCGCAGCACAGCCTCGACCAACAGCTCGGTCTCCGGCCGCGGGATCAGCACGGCCGGCGTGACCTCGAACGGCAGCCCATAGAATTCCTGGCTGCCGATGATGTACTGCGCCGGCTCACCCGCAGCCTTGCGCGTGACGGCGTCTTCCCAGCGGCTGCGAAGCTCGCTGGGAAAGGGCTCCGGCTGCATCATATAGTACGCGGCCCCTTCGCGGCCGAGTACATGTTCCAGCAGCAGCCGGGCATTGTTGTTCGGCTCGTACACGCCGCACTTCTCCAAAAAAGAGGAAGCCTCAACGAAGGCTTCCCGACAACTCTGTTCCGGCGTCATGACAAACTGCGCGCGGGTCACAGCATTATTCTCCTCTATCCATCATATCCGTCTGCTCGGCAATCGTCAGTGCAGACACGATATCAGCAATCTCACCATTCATGATTTGATCCAGCTTGTGCATCGTCAATCCGATCCGGTGATCCGTAACACGGCTTTGTGGGAAATTATAGGTACGAATCCGCTCACTGCGGTCACCTGTACCCACTTTGCTCTTCCGTTCACTCGAAATTTTCGCTTCTTCTTCCTGACGCATCATATCGAAGATACGCGTACGCAGAACTTGCAATGCTTTTTCTTTATTCGAGTTCTGGGATTTACCATCCTGACAAGTAGCCACAATTCCCGTTGGAACGTGAGTTACCCGTACAGCCGATTTCGTGGTATTAACCGATTGTCCACCGGCACCACTGGAACAGAACGTATCTACACGGATATCTTTATCATGAATTTCGATATCGAAATCTTCGGCTTCAGGCATAACAGCTACTGTGGAAGTAGACGTATGAATCCGGCCGCCCGATTCCGTTGTAGGAATACGTTGCACACGGTGTGCGCCACTTTCGTATTTCATTTTGCTGTAAGCGCCGCGTCCATTAATCAGGAATACTACCTCTTTGAAGCCGCCCAGATCATTTGTGTTAACGTCCATCAATTCCACGCGCCAGCCTTGGGTATCGGCATAACGTGTATACATCCGATAGAGATCCGCTGCAAACAGCGCCGCTTCATCCCCACCAGCTGCTCCACGAATTTCAACGATGACGTTTTTATCATCATTCGGGTCTTTTGGCAGCATGAGAACACGAATCAGTTCGTCCAATTCTTTCTGGCGAGTGCTCAGTTCATCAATTTCCATTTTGACCATTTCACGCATCTCGTCGTCCAGCTTCTCGCCCTGCATTTCTTTCGCAGCTTCGAGATCCTGGCTTACCTGTTTGTACTCATTGTATGCTTCATAGGTGGGCTGCAGATCCGATTGTTCTTTGGAATATTCCCGCAGCTTCTTGTTGTCACTTGCTACATCCGGGTCACACAGCAGCTCGCTGAGTTTCTCGTAACGGTCGGCTAACGCCTGTAATTTATCAAACATGTATAGTCACCTCACGCGTTATTTTCGTTCCAGCATTTCAACATTCATTCGATTCCGATAGGCATACATTTCATGCATCATCAGACCATTTATATTTCACAAGGCACGGAGTTCTCAGAAATCCCTGACCGTAACATTCATTTTATGATCGACGTATAACATCGCTACAACGTCATCAAATCCTTTACGTTTAAGTTATATAAAAGAAATCGCGTACCCGGTATCAAACCCGCTTCAACCCATTCAGCCGAGCGTGAAATTTAACATAGGTATACGACTCTTAATTATAGCATATTCTTATGCTCCTGAATAGCAACTGTTTGCAGCATCTGCATCCAAATTTTGATTTACTTATTTTAAGCAACCAGATTGATTTGCAAAGGACTATAAGAGCTCATCTTCCATGAGCCTTCTTCCTTTTATTATATCCAGAGCGAGTAAACAATCCAGTAGGATGTACAGGATATAGAGCAATTTTATTGTTGAATGCTTATTGAAGAATATTCTGCCCTATGTAAAAAGCCCTGCCATCTTCAATAGAAGACGACAGAGCTGCTATACTCGTATATTCAAGTATGTTTTCTTATCTAGACTATCGATATTAAACGTTGAAGCGGAAGTGCATAACATCGCCGTCATTGACAACATACTCTTTACCTTCAAGACGAAGTTGTCCACGTTCTTTCGCACCGTTCATGGAACCGGCAGCAACCAGATCCTCGTAGGAAACAACCTCTGCCCGAATGAATCCGCGCTCGAAGTCGGTGTGAATGACACCCGCTGCGCCAGGTGCTTTGGTACCCTTACGGATTGTCCAAGCACGAACTTCTTGTACGCCTGCTGTGAAGTACGTATACAGACCCAGCAATTTGTAAGCAGCTTTGATCAACAGGTTCAGACCGGAATCCTCGATACCGAGCTCTTCCAGGAACATTTGTTTATCTTCGCCTTCAAGCTCCGAGATCTCTTCTTCCACTTTTGCACTGATCGGCACCACTTCTGCATTTTCAGCAGCGGCGAATTCTCTTACTTTTTGCACGTAAGCATTGTTTGCCACATCGCCGATTTCGTCCTCAGCTACATTGGCTGCGTACAGAACAGGCTTCAGGGTAAGCAAATGCAGATCGCGTACAATCAGACGTTCTTCGTCTGTAAGCTCCATGCTGCGTGCTGGCTTGTCTTCGTACAGAACAGCCTTCACTTTCTCCAGTACTTCCACTTCCTGAGCAGCTGACTTGTTGCCGCCCTTCATGTTTTTCTTGGAGCGATCAATTTTTTTCTCGACACTCTCGATATCGGCCAGAATCAGTTCCAGATTGATCGTCTGGATGTCGCTTACCGGATCAATTTTGCCATCGACGTGTGTGATGTTCTCGTCTACAAAGCAGCGCACCACATGTACAATGGCATCTACTTCACGAATGTGTGCAAGGAACTTGTTACCAAGACCTTCGCCTTTGCTCGCACCGCGAACAAGACCTGCAATATCTACGAATTCAAACGCCGTTGGTACCGTTTTTTTCGGTACAACGAGTTCTGTCAATTTGTCCAAACGCTCGTCCGGTACTTCAACGATCCCCACGTTAGGGTCAATCGTACAGAACGGATAGTTTGCCGATTCGGCACCAGCTTGTGTAATTGCGTTAAACAGTGTGGATTTACCAACGTTAGGCAGGCCCACGATTCCAGCTTTCAAAGCCATGTATATGACAACTCCTCATTGATTACTTGTTCGGTATGGATAATCCTATACATTATATATGACAAACCCCAAGGCATCAAGGAACTTCGCCAATTCGACCAGAGCACCCTCCGCTTTCCGAAATCCCCTGTTACAGAGGATGATTCGTTTTGCGTAGATCATACGTTTGACTTAGATTATCCGTGTTTAGATTTACCCTTTGATATCCTTGTACATCGTCAAATCGGTTACCTCATATCCCATTTTGCGATACAGGCTGCTCGCCCGCACATTATGTCCAAACACATGCAGACCAATGCGATCCACGCCAAGACTCAAGGCTTCCCTTTCAAGTGCTTCCATCGTCTCTGTACCATAACCCTTGCCCCGATAGGCTTCTTCGACCACAATATCCAGCAAAAAAGCGTCTTTTCCACGGCGGTTATCCGTAATGTTAAACCAGATATAACCCACATTCCCGTCAACGGCATGTACCAAATTATAGAGGTAAGCACCCGGTGTATTCAGCCCTTCAGGCAAATATCTGTCGTAGGATGCCTCTGCAAGTCCTTGCGCCTCTTCCGCAGCCCAAGTACCCGCCTCCACTTTCTCTTCTGCAAAATCTTTAATCGAGCGAACACGGAAATTTGCATATTCTTCTTGATTCATTGCGGTAAGTTTCATCAGAGTATCCCTCCACATTCATAAATATGTATACAGTTCTGGTGATGTATTTACCAACCAACAGAGCCCTATCTAAATTTGTTATCCTATTCAACAAAATGAAGATTATGGTATAATCACTGAAGCAACAGAAAGGCTAATATGGGCGGTCTCGGCTAACCTCTCGGAAGGGAGGTGATGCCCCGTGGAAGTATACCAAGCGATGACGCTAATGATTTCATTTGCGACTCTTGTTGTCTTGATACTTACAAACAAACGGAAATAGACCGCCCTCGGCAAAAGGAAGCGGTCTATTTTTAGGCTTTCATTCTAAATCCGGAGCCGAACCGCCCTTAAAAGCGGCTGTTGCAACGGGGAGTCGTGTTGGTATCACGGCTCTCTTTGCATTTTATACATTTCCTGACCTTATTATAACACGCATTTTAATGCGCAGTCCACAATTCAAGCCCCTGTTCCAACGTATTCCTATACAACTTTTAGTTACCTGATTCTGTTTATATCTATATGAAAGAAAGGAGCAGAAAACTTATGAATACGCGTCGTCCCTTTTCAAAAAGGAAAATAATCATCCTATCTACACTGATTCTCTTCATTGGATTAGTTATTTCTATGGGTTACCAGGCGATGGACCCCTTTAGACATTTAAGGATCACAATTTATAATCAGTCCGATTATGATCTCTCTAATATTACAGCACGTGTGAGCACCGGCGTTGACTCGTCCAATACAAACAATGAGGGTACTATACACGCCTTAAAGAAAGGTATACCCAGCGGTGAAAAATTGAAGTTCGCTCCACAGCTGCGACTCTCCGGTGAAGGATCCATCTATCTGGAGTTTACGGACAGCCGTGGTGAAACCTATAACAAGACGGTATGCGGTTATACCGAATACTTGTCTGGCAACTCTTATGTGACTGTAACCAACGAAACGATAACTGTGAAAGAAAAATGTATGTAATAACGATACTTCGTCCAAGAACTTATGTTAAAATATAGGGGCGAGCGACCCGCCAAAGTTTCTCGCCCAAAGTCGATTGAATTATTTAATCGGCTTTTTTATTTTAACTTGATTGTATTGATTAATTAGATCATCCAGGACCATAGATTGCTGTATAACATGAGGATGAAGCAGATCTCCGTTATAGTCCATCTTTAGTTGATAGAGCTTTTGTCTCGCTGCTTCGATCTGCAACTTGAGCTCACCACAATCCATATTCACCCCTCCCTGTTGTAACATTCTAGTCCATTCTGCTAATTAGTAGGAAATCAGGCGAACTCCAACACATTTTGGTCATCATCGTCTGTAACCATGTTGCCGAGCCTCACGGCTTCCTAATCTCCCTTCAAAAAAAACAGCAAAAAAAGACATTCCTAATACGAAAAAAAGCCCCCTATAAGGTAGACGGATTAAACCAGTCTGCTTAAGGAAGCATCTCAAATTAAAAAACGCTTTTTTTTGTTATGTTTGTTAACTTCCAAGTCCGTGACTGTTTGTTGTCATTTGGATAGCCGGTGGTTGTCCAGTATCTGCCTGAGTTGTTACTGGAACAGACATTACTACGACAATACTACAAACCACTATAAGCGAAACTAATTTTTTTCTCATTGAGATTTTGCACCTCACAGATCAGATTTTGGTACTGCTGAGTCACTGTATCAGAAGCATAACTTCGATATTTTTCAAATATCCCAACACATTTAAGCATAGATAAGCCACTGTTAATTTCAAGAGAAAAGAATAAACCGTCTAATAACGCTTTGAAACCTTTTTCATAGTCTTTTTTCCTTAAATAATACTCACTTAACCCCATTAATAGACGAACGTAGCGGTCACCTGTAAGCTGAGTGCTAATCTTTCCAATTCGGCTACCCTGTTCCTGATACAGCACAAATGATTCATATTCGTAAAGAACATAGTCAATATCCAAGTCATATTGATTAGCTGCAACGACAATCTCACATAAAGCTGGAAACACTTCATTTTCTTTATTTGAAATATACTCCAGGTATTCGGGTAGTACATGTAGTTGTCCATCTCTCAACATATACATAAAACGATTCGCTTCAGCCCATTCCTGGAATTGTTCCATCACAATTTGTTCAGCTTGACTAGGGGATTTCACCCAACTATGGTCAATATACTGTGTGATATAATCGAGGGCGATCTTGTAATCCTCAAGATAAAAACAGGCACTTCCCATGACTAAATAGGAATACAAAATATAAAA
The DNA here is from genome assembly GCF_900110055.1 of Paenibacillus sp. OK076. Taxonomy (NCBI): domain Bacteria; kingdom Bacillati; phylum Bacillota; class Bacilli; order Caryophanales; family Paenibacillaceae; genus Paenibacillus; species Paenibacillus sp. OK076. Next base: position 718,114 of record NZ_FOCH01000002.1, on the reverse strand, counting down.
TATAATCTCTTTTTTGACTTCTTTCGGCTTGGTGTTGCCCTGGAACTCATAATGAATGGTTGCTTTTACTTTCAGTTTCTCGCCCAATTCCAACAACTTATCCCATCGGCGCAAAGAAGCATACACATTAATCAGATCGTTCAACCCGTCCAGCTGATAAGGCTCGTCAAGCCGATCTACAAAAAACTCAAACTGCGTAGCAAGTGCAAGATTGCTCGTCTGGTCCTTGGAAAGCCCGATCGTGAACAAACGATACTGACTTAGAGCCAACCGTTCAGAGTGTTGCATTTTCTCACTTTCAGCTACACAACGATATAGGGGCTTGGCTGCTTCCAACTTCCCTTCGCGATATAGCTGCTCGGCCAACTCGAACAAAAGGGGTGCATAGGAAAGATTATCCATAATTAGATTAACGGCTTCTTCCATACAATTGACCTTACCGAGTTCGGCACAACGGTATAGAAAAGGCCCAAGTCTTCGCCAATCCGGGCTTGTATGTACAAAACACTCATTTATGTATAATTCATAGAAGTAACCCTCAGTTAAACCCATCCCTGCAGTAAGTCGATCCAGCTGCTGCATGCCTATGGGACGAAGCCCGTTCAGCGTACCACTCAACGTTCCTGAGTTAATTCCCGATATCTCAGAGAATTGATTGAGTGTCATATGGTTAGTTTTTAAATAGTCTGCCAAATGATCACGTATTGTGGTTACTGAGTTCAAAGGTACACCACCTTCCAAGCAAAATTAAGCAATGGTCAATAAAATAATACTATATTTTTGAATTTAATATCAATATTTTACTTGTAAATAATTTACTTTTACTATAAAAATACTTATCTTCATTGCCCATTTGCTGTAATGTGGTTCCAAAGGAGGTGGAATTGGTTATTTCTATAAAAATAAGATTGGACTACACATTAGATGCAGCCAGCGTCACTAAAAATGCACTAGCTAGGGAAGCAAAAGTCAGACCCAATCTTATATATGATTTGTGCGAAAGAAAAACGAAAAGGCTTGAGATTAATATGAAGCCTTCACCTTCTGACTTTAAAGAGAAACACAAACAAACCGTCCATTTTACTTTGGACGGTTTGTTTGGCTTTCTACTGACTCTAGTCATGTTAAAACACACGAAATAGATAAGGCTTTTCTTAGAGAGCTACATTAATTGTAAAAAAAATACAAAATTATCTTGATGAAAGCGCTTTATTTATGTTAGTGTTTATAGGGAAACAAAACCAAAAAAGGGAAGGTGTACAAATTTTGAATTTTAAAAGAAAACTGTTTGGATCGGTACTGTCTCTTGCTCTTATTCTACAGGTTTCACCAGTCAGTGCTACAGAAGATTCCACCTATGATCCTCTAACAGAATCAACTACTATTACTAAAGAATATCTTAAGAAAAAGGCAATTCGTGAAGGAAAGGAATTGGATGTGGCTGAATATGAAAGCAAACTTGAGAATGCAAAGACTCAATCCGAAATAGAAGAAATAATGGAATCTGTTGACGATTATTCAGTGCACACAGAAATTGAATATCAGAATAAGCTATATAGTGTAGATAATGTGGATAGTTTCGATAGATCTATAACCATTATGGCATCCCCTGGAGACACAAGACTGCGTACCGAATATTCTTATGGCGCACAAACATTATATGGAAATGAGCAAGGGGACTTAACTAAGATGGGATTTAAACTGCTTAATATTGGAGCTGGTATGACGCACCCTTATGTAGGAGCATTTATGACCGTCTTAGATCTATTTATCAAAGATAGTGAGTACGATAGCTATAAAAGTACAATCATTAGAACAATGCATGACTATGTAATAATTTATAAATATGTTGACGTGTACCAGTGGAATGGTTTCCAATATATCTGGGCACCAATGGCAACTTCAACTAAGAAAAATAGTTCTGCTCAGCTTAATGTTGTGTACTATAAAAATTCTGTCCGGTATACACCGAGTAATTATGATCTAGGGCAAATATCCGGTCAAGCTGGTGACTATTTTTACGATGAAGCAAGATTAACTCAACTCGCTAAAAATACTCTATCTCCTTTGTATTATGGTTACCAAGCTGGAACTGTTGTACCAGTAAATGTCTCCGGTAAATTTAAGTATTAAATATTATACCTTAAAGAGGGGGCAGAATTTTTTAGATTAAGTCCCCTTATCTTCTTACTTATTGTGGAGGTGTAAAGATGAAGAGAATAATTTTTGTTATTTTCCTTGGTTTGCTTGTTCTTTCAGCGTGCAGCAACAATGAGAAAATTGATATATCATCACCGTCTTATATGTTTAGTGAAGACTACAAAATAAGTAAGGAGATAGAGGTGAGTTTAAAAGGTCATTTCAATAAAGATGATAATAACTATGAGGGTTCGTTATCAATAAATGAAATTAATTTTAAAAAAGTACTTTTTAAACATAATTCCTTATTAATATCATATGAAGGCTCAGAAAGAACAGTACTAGGAGATATTTACTTGAATACTTCGGATAATCAATTTGCAATTGTAATTACTGAACCGTCATTATACAAGCAATTAACTAATGAGGAATACAATAAGGATGGTTTAATCATAAGTTCTCCCGCATCAAGCCTAGAGGAGGCGAGGAGTATAGAAGAAAATTTAAAAGCAATGGAGTGATTATGCAAGACACTCCCACTATAAATTAATATTTTCTCTTGTTTACTCACTCATTCTTAGATTTTTAACCATAGACTATTCGATATATGGATAATTCATGTAATAATTACATTATTTATAGTGGAGCCAGTGGCGGGAATAGAGATTGGAGGAAGTTGTCTCCAACCCCTGGATCATTCTTGTGATCGCACTTGGATATCCACACCTGACTCTTGACGGCTTACCCTCCATTTCACATTGGGTCACTGCCCTTACATTCCTTCGTTCTGCCTCTCAAGACATGGACGCCGTTTCTTGCTCCTTTACAGGGTCGTTGCCCTTATGGAATTGATTCCTGCGGCTGCTCCGTGCTTCCTTTGTCTTAGTTCTTTCATTCCGGTGAGAAACGTAAGTTCGGTTTTTCTTAAGCTGCCATCTGTAACTGAGCCTGACGTACTGGTCCTAGCACGTCGTTTGCATCGTACGGAATTTGCTTGGTGCCGAGCGTATGCAGGACACGTATGAGTTTCCCGCACAAGGCTACGAGCGATTGCTTTTTCTTCAGTGGATTCTGACTTCGCTTCGTGAAGTACTGGTGCAATGCCTTGAATTCCGTGTTTTTTGCTACCATGGGCATGACCGCCCGGAATAGCAGAGCCCTTAAGCGTGCGCGTCCACGTTTCGTAATGCTGGACTTGCCTTTTTTCTTTCCCGAACTATTCTCTTTGAGATTCAGTCCGGCCAGCCGAATAAGCTGCTGTCCATGCTCATAACCGCTCAGATCTCCAAATTCCGCCAGAAATCCCGCCAGCTTATTTATTTCCAATAGGTGTCGCACTTCATATTACAATCCGTCTATTATTAGTTATTTTACAAGAAAGAGATGGACAGTTATGATGGAATAAAATTAGCCTAATCGTTCTACAAAAGCTGTGATAAATGAAAATGTGGACATGATAGAATGCGTGAAAAGATGAAGGGATTCAAGAATACAATAATATAACATCACCAATAAAAGTTTAATTTTACCAATTATATTTATGCAAGTATAACAACAGAGAAACTATTACATATTAATTGTTGGAGGTATTGGATAAATGATCAGCAGAGCGAAAGATTTGATTCCAGTTGTTGAAGAGATAATTCAACTTAAACAAGTATGTGATCAAGCGGCAAGAGCTTTAGAAGAACACTACGGACACCTTAGTTCTATTGAGAAATTCGAAAAGTATGTTGAAGACAAACACAGTCAACACGCAAGAAGCAATATTGAAGATTATTTAGAAATATTATCCAAATACGATATTGCAATTATCCAATCAATAATGTATTCTGGACGCGATCATCACCGTTCTGTCTCTATTGAACATGAAAACAATGTTGAACAAACGGAAAGTTATGACGAAAATGATGGGTATACACCAAGGGATTCGTTTATTGCGTATTATAATAGTGTGAAAAATGATAATAAGAATGGAGCCATACAGCACCTATTGGGAAAGGGGCAGCTTACTCAATACTTAATTAATGGCATTCAAATAATTAGGACAATGTAAGAGAATGTTAAATAATAGAGCAATACATGTGTCGCTCTGTTTTTATAATGAAAGATTAATTTTACCCAGAAGAAAGCAGTCCTAATGGATTGTTTTTTTTATTTTATGAGTGGAATAAATTTCTTCGAACACCACTGTTGCCAAAAGGTCACGAAAACAATGTTTTCGACAAGATTCGAGGTGCCGAATCCCCCAGGGAAATCATGTAGGCTCAGGGTTCGCACCTCCGTTTTCGTCCCCGGCCTAACGCCGCTCCACCAGACGTGGTGTGCCTTTCAAATCCTCGATCCGCCCTGCACCAATGCCAAACATGACGGTACGCAGCTCGAATTCGACCTGCTCCAACCGCTCATTCAGCGCATCATCGGAAGCGACCGCAGATTCCAGCAAAGATCGCCCGAACCCAGCCAGATCCGCACCAAGCGCCAGCGCTTTGGCCGCATCCACGCCAGTGTACAATCCACCGCTGCCAATCAGAACACCTTCCGGGTTTACCGATCTCACTTCCTGAATACACTCCGCTGTCGGAATGCCCCAATCTGCAAAAGCTTCCGCTGCCGCACGACGTACCGGATTAGAATTCCGGAACTTCTCGACCTGCACCCAGCTTGTACCACCTGCTCCAGCCACATCGATAAAGGCCACACCTGCTTCGTACAATCGCTGTGCCGTTACTCCATCGATGCCAAAACCCACTTCTTTCACGCCAACAGGCACATCCAATTGACGGCACAGATCCTCGATTCGATAAAGCAATCCGCTAAAATCCGTGTTCCCTTCCGGCTGGAAAACCTCCTGCAACGTGTTCAAATGCAGCACCAGCATATCTGCGCCAGCAATCTCCACTGCCCGCTGGAAATCAGCAGTGTTGAAGCCGTAATTCAGCTGCACCGCACCGAGGTTCGCGATAACCGGAATATCCGGTGCCCAGCGCCGCACATCAAAGGTGGTTGCCAGCTCCGGCTGTTCCACGGCAGCCCGAATCGAGCCTACGCCGAGTGCCCAGCCTCGGGCGTTTGCCACACGGGCAAGCCGCTCATTGATGGCGCCCGTTGTTTTGCTTCCACCCGTCATCGAACTGATGAGCAGGGGTGTGCGCACCCTTTTACCAATAAACGCAGTCTCCAGACTTACCTCTTCAAAATTCAATTCAGGTAACGGGTTATGACGAAAAGCATACCGCTCCATTCCGCTGGTTACCCCTTCTCCTGCCACATTCTCTTCAAGACAGAGGCGCACATGCTCCAGCTTCCGTTCCCCCGTAGCCACCTCGGGAAGCAGCCGTTCGCCAGCTCGCTCTTGTTCATTCATGATGAGACCTCCTTATGTGAGAATAGTGCTGATGGACAGGATCATTGCCAGTTTCGGCCAGGTTCCGTTCAGGATGTTGCCCAGTGCAGCAGAGAGATTCTCAGAAATATTAATTCTTATTATGTAACGTACAAACAGTATGATTTGGATCTATATTATAAATGATATTTACACTCAATGCGTCAACTCTACCAGTATAACGTTCCGTCCCAGCAATGGAAAGGGTGCCCCGAAACCCAACAATAACTTGAATTTCGAGGCCCCATTTATATTGGCTGCTCAAATATTTGGAGGTTGGATCAGTTATTCTGTTATACGAATTGTTTCTATAACTTACGTTACGATCTCCGATGCAAGCTGCGCGCCAACAAGCTGCCCGGATAACGTCACAATGGGCGTGCCGCCGCCCGGATGCGTCGTGCCGCCCACGTACCACAGCCCTTGCACATCCTTGCTTTTGTTGCCGGGGCGCATGAAGGTCTGCTTCACGGAGTTGGACGAGATGCCGTAGATCGACCCTTGATGGGCCAGGGTTTCCCGTTCTATATCCTGTGGCGTGTACCGGATCAGGACATCCGACTGCTTCAATCCCATAATTCCCCTCTCGGCCAGCTTCTCCAACACCAATTCTCCATAACGATCCATCTGCTCATCCCAATGCCAGGAGTCCGACAAATACGGAGCGTTCACCAGAATGAACAGATTGCTGGCTCCCGCTGGAGCCATACCCGCTTCCGAATAACCGGAATAACAGATGTAGATCGTGGGATCGGCAGGCATTTTTCGGTCACGGAAAATATGGTCAAACTCCAGTTCATACCGTTCCGGAAAGAAGACGGTATGGTGCAGCAGGGATTCATACTGTCTCCGCACACCAGCCAATGTTACAAACCCGGATATCGAAGGCTCATACTTGCGAATCCGTTGATCACTCATCTGTTTCCGATATTCTGGCGCAAGCAGCAGCCGATTGACGCTCAGCACATCTCCATTGGCAACGACCTGATCGGCTTCCCGGAAGCCCTGATCCGTATCCACGCCTGCCACCTTACCATGTCTGACAACAATTTGCCGGACTTCGATGCCAGTAACGATCTGCACCCCTTTTTCCTGTGCAAGCCGTGTCATGGCTTCTATGAGTTGATAGGTTCCACCTTTCACCCCATAGATGCCCTCTTCTGCTTCCACATGACCCATCATGGCAAAGATCGAAGGCGCCTGATAGGGCGATGACCCAACATAGGTCGCATACCGACCGAACATTGCAAGGGTATGGGGGTGCTGGAAATAAGAACGCAGCAGCTTGTCCAGCTTCACTGTAGGCCGTACACGCAACAGACTGCGCAGCATTCGAAGATTATATTTATCCTTGGGCGACAACAGCAGCTTTCCAAGAAAATGACGATTAGCTTCCGCATACAGCGCAGCAGACTCATCCATAAATGCATCATAACGGGCTGCATCCTCTGGGCTGTAGTCAGCAATCTGCTCCTTCATCCACCCTCGATTACCCGACAAATCGACCACGGTCCCATCTGCAAATATATTACGCGTACGTGGTTCCAACTCATATAACTGCACGTAATCTTCCATATCTACATCTGCGTGATCGAAGACAGAACGGAAGCTTGCAGGCATCGTGATCGTACTTGGCCCTCGGTCAAAATGATATCCATCCTGCTCGATCTGCTGCAGCTTTCCACCGACCCGCTCCTGCCGTTCTAGAATGGTGACCCGTACGCCCTGTGAAGCTAACCGAATGGCACACGATAGACCTCCAAAGCCTGCTCCGATAATAATGACGTTACCCTTCAACTGTACCGCCTACCTTTCCATACATACCCCTTGCCGGAACGACCTGCCTGCCAGGAAGCTATACCAATCGCAATGACACAGGCCATACTAATCGGTTGCAGGAAAGCAAGCCACCAGGGTTGTCCTCCAGCGTGATCCGATACCCTTTTGACTGCTATTCCGAGCACGGTTCCCGTAAGACCATAGATGATGGACATAGCATTGCCCGTCAACAAACCGATAACCAGACCGAGCGGAGGCACAATATACATCAGTGTATACATCAGCATCGTGCCCAACAGCAGCACATCTTTACGCCCCATGCCTTCGTACATGTTTTTCTTATACCCGTTCCACACTTCTGCACCATTCTGGTACATGCGCGTATTGGTCACATCATGAACATCGGCCAGCATAACGGGATGTCCCGCACGCTTAACCGCCTTCGCCAGACTCATGTCATCGACCAGATCCGCCTGAATTGCAGCATGTCCGCCGGAGGCCTTATAACTGGAACGATGAATGAGCAAAAAAGCCCCAGTAGCGGCCACAAACATCGGATTAGATGATCTGCGTATCATGAAAATAGGAAGATGACTGATGATGGTGAACACCATCATGGGCACAACGAGCTTTTCCATCCAGGTCTTCGTCACCTGATAGGGGAATCCTGTGACGAGGCCCCCACCTTGCTCACACCCCGCAGCAATCGTCTGCCGAATGGCTGCAGGTTCCAAGCGCACATCGGCATCCACGAACATAAACCATTCACCCTTGGCCTCCTGCACCAGTCGGTGACAGGCATGAGATTTACCCATCCAGCCTGCGGGCAGCTCCACGCCATACAGCAGGCGCACACGTGGATCACGATCAGCAATCCCCTGAACTATAGCAGCGGTCTCATCTTCAGAGCGATCATCCAGCACCAGTACTTCCATCCGAAATCCTGATGTATCGCTGGCAAGCACACTTTCCAGACATCCTTGAATGTGGAGTTTCTCGTTGCGGGCAGGGATCAGCACAGAGACCAGAGTATCCTTGTTTTTCAATTCGTCTGCGTTGAATGAACGCACTTTGGGCAGACAGGAGACGTTCCATACTGCGAACACCAACTGAACGCCCAATACACAAGTCAGTATAATCCATCCTATTTCAGATGCATTCATCGCTAACGGTTCACCCGCTTTCGTGCAGCATCGTATTTTTCACTCGTAGAACGCACATGGCGGATCAGTGGAAAAGCACCCGGCAAACTGCCCTGCCCGATGCGTACCAGCTCTGATTTATGATCATTCAACTGCTGCTCCAGCACCCTGCTCAATCTGGCGGCAATCTCTTCACTCTTCCATGTCTTCCAATCTTCTATCACAGGCGTACCCACCTGCATCGATATTTCCGGCAAATCATGCTGAACCATGCCATGACACAAAGTCACGGGTACAGCTACGGCGCGCGAGGAGCGGCGTAGCAGCAGACCAATGCCTGGACGAAACTCGATTGGCCTGGCATCCTGATGCAGAATTTCCCCTTGGGGAAAGATCCAGACCCTTTTGCCAGATTGAAGCAGCTCGGTCGTATATTGCAAGGAGGTTCGAATGCTGGATGCATTCTCCTTGTTGATTGAATACGCGCCAAGTTTGCGAAAAAAGGCATATTGTCGCAGCTGCTCTTCTTCCATCATGACATAATGATCTCCACGGGAAGTCTGCTGCGACGCATGATAGAGCAGCAGACCATCCCACCAGGAGCTGTGGTTCATGAAATAGATGACCGGTTGATCCGGTTCCATGGGTGAATCCGTATTCGGGAGCAGCGGGTCCAATGAACCTGATAATGTAAACGAGCGAAAACGTCTCCGCAGCAAATAATAATGATTGTATAAGGAAAAAATCCGGTTAAACGGTTTTGATTTTACGGCGCGAATCATATAGCCAGCTCCCCTCAGCAAGAAGCACACCCACAATAGCAATGATAAAGCTGCCCGTAATTCCTTCTTTGAGAGCTAGTAACCCAAACAAAAGAATAAACAGCTGATACAACCATTTCGCACGCAGCAATGAGCTTCGATCTGAAGGCATTGCCGGAAGAAACAAGGAGAGGAACGCTCCCATTACAAACCAGCTTATGTAATTGGTCCAGGGCACACCGTAGAATCCACCTCGAGCCTGCCATTGCCAGAATCCTCTAGCATGCGCAACCGGGTCCAGTACCAGATCGAGCACGATAGCCCAAAATCCGGTCTTAACCGCCCGGATCAGCTTGCCGGTCCAGGTCGAGCCACCGCCACTGAGCAGAGCCGAGTTACCAACTACGGCAATCCAGGCGAAGCCTAATGTAACGGGTACACTGAACAGGTGGATTCCGAAGAAGTCCGAATACGAATACTCGCCAAAGGGCCAGTGTGTATGCACGCCGCCCCATTCTACCCCCATGCCGCCCAGCCATATAATAAAGGAAACCAGCCAGAGTTCAGGTTTCATCCAAATGACTGACTGGTCGGACAACCCTGTCCGTTTCCGTCCTTGATATATCAGATCCAGCACATACAGTGCATAGAAGATTAGAAATAGTCCGTTAGAGAAAGACAGTACATCCGGAACACCGATCGTCAGCATCAGTACCGCTCCGATGATATACCACGCCCAGTACAGGCCCTGAACCATCAGGATACCGCCGTGCGGGAGGCTTGGTAAGCCAGCATTGGATAACGTTTCACAATGGCACCCAGCATCTCCAGTTTCAGCTCATCACTAACAAATGCACGCTTGGTATACACGTCGTAGTCGTTGCGCTCAACCGCATGCAGAATGGTCGAGTAAAAGGCTGCCGCCAGCTCAATGGCAAATGCACTTTCGGTTGGATACGTATCCAGACGGTCCATACCGACTCGGAACCAGCCCAGCGCAGCTGCTTTTAGTTCATGAATAATGGCTTTAAACCTTTCGTCAACCACACCGTTAGTCCAATCCTGTTCGGAATATCCATGCTCCTCCATCAACTCCAGCGGTACATAGCGGCGGGCTCTTGCCCGGTCTTCGCCCACATCACGGATAATATTGACGATCTGCATACCTTTGCCCAGCGCAATCCCGTTGATTGCGACTTCAGCGCCGTTATCATCCCGCAATACAGGCAGCAGCATCTCGCCCACGGTTCCGGCAACCAGATAGCAATAATGCTCCAGTTCCTCCATCGTTGTATAATGCGTGACTTTAAGATCGGTTAGCTGTCCGTCCATTTGACGGAAGAAAGGCCCTTTATCCAAATGAGGGAAGCTTGTAAACAGCCATCGTAATGCCGGCCAAATAAAATGTCCTTCCGCTTCTTCCAACTGACAGAACAGATGGTGGATTTCATGAATTGTATAGGGCGACTGCTCCGGTTCATCCACACTGTCATCGATCATGCGGCAAAAAGCATAGATCACGTACACGGCCTCGCGGCGTGGGCTGGGCAGACCTCTGAAGGCTTGATAAAAAGATGACGAGCCCTTTTGCATTAATTCCTCACATTTGTTCAAAATCGCTTCATTCATGTTTCCATCTCCTTCGTGAGTAGATTTACTGCCATCCGTGCACTTTGCATCACAATAGGAACCCCGCCTCCCGGATGTACAGACGCTCCTGCCGCATATAGTCCCCGAATTGCCGGGAACGGCTTCGGTTGCGGACGATATACACCGGATTGGAACAGTACGGGTGCGATGCCAAAGCTGCCGCCGCCATACAGCCCGTCACGCTCAGCGTCAGCGGGAGTACGTATTTTTTGCCACCTGATCGCTTCACGGAGTCCCGGAAATCCACGTTGTTCCGCTTCTTCCAGCACACGCTCTGCCAGCGCCTCGCTCTCCCGAGACCAGTCGACACCATCGGCATCCGGCACCGGAATGAGGAAGTACAACACACTCTGACCTGGCGGAGCTGCCGTCTCGTCCAATGCAGCCGGATTGAATACATAAAAAGAGGACTTTGCCGGAATGCGGCGCTGGTTAAACACTTCACGTAAACTGCCGTCCAGACTTGGGGGCAGGAAAAACTGATGCGTCGTGGCATCCTCCCAGGTTTTGTCTACCCCCGCATAGATCAACACACATCCCGATGAGGGACGATATGGCTTTCGTTTGCGTGAACCATCAGGCGTCTGACCCAGCAGACCCGACAGGTGGGGGAAATCGCCATTGTAGATAACTGCATCCACATTTTCTGCGCCTGCTGCGGTTTCTATACCTTTGCATACACCATTTTTAATATTCAGTCCCGTCACTTCGGTATTTAATACGATGCGACCACCACGTGATATTAGTTCCTGTTCCAGTATGGCAGGTAATGCCGCATAACCGCCTTTCACCATCCAAATGCCATATTCGTGCTCTGCATAAGGAAGAAGGGAGTAAATGCCCGGCGTACCGAAGGGAGAGCCTCCAATGTAGAGACTTTGCAGCGAATATGCATCCAATAGTTCCTCATGCTGAAAATAATCACCTACAGCCTTCCGTACACTCTTGTGTGCGCGTAATCGGCCCATCAGGGACATCAGAGAGGGAGTGAAGAAATCCCTTTTTCGTGGAAAAGCCCGTTCCAGAAACGCAGCCCGTCCAGCCGGAAACAGCGTGTCCATATCTTTCATAAATTTCGAGAATCCTTGGCTTTCTCCAGGGAAGAGACGTTCAATCTCTTCGGCCTGCTGTTCACGAGCCGTCATTTTGGTCATCACACGTCCACTACTGTAATGCACCCTGTACAATGGATCACAACGCAGCAGCTCAACCTTCGAACGATCCACCCCCGCTTCCTCCAAAATGCCAAGCAGCATCTCGGGCAGAAGTACGATCGTAGGGCCCTGATCGATTCGATAGTCCCCTTCCTGCTCGTAGCCGATACGACCTCCAACTCTGGAACCCCGTTCGTATACCGTTACATCCCAACCCTGTTTATTCAGCAGCAACGCTGAAGTCAGTCCACCAATGCCTGCACCTACGATGGCAGCCCGTTTCATGAATGGCCTCCCGCTTCCGCCGTCTTCACATACGAGGATGGTTTAGAGCTCGTGCGAGCGTCCTCTTCCTGAATTAGCTTCACGCTGATCCGAGCTGATTCGAAGATGGTCGGTAATCCACTGCCCGGGTGGGTTCCGCCACCCACCAGCCACACTTTTTTCAACTCCTCAAACTGGTTATGCGGCCTCAAGTACATCATCTGTCCGAGGTTATGAGCCATGTTGAACGTTGCTCCGCGATACACATCCAGTTCATTTTGCCAGTCCAGCGGCGTAAACATCATGGATTCTTCAATACGGCTGCGGATGTCTGCCAGCTCAGGAATCGATTCCATCCGCTTCATCATCGCCTCCCGCACGTTCTCCCGTTCCACCTCCCAATTGATGTCGCCAGTCAGGTTCGGTGTAGGCATGAGAACATAAAGAGCAGATTTTCCTTCCGGTGCGAGCGTCGAATCGAGTCTGGACGGGTTATGAATATAGAGAGATGGATCAGCAGACAACACTTTGTGCTTCGTAATCTCGTCGACGTTCAGTCGATAGTCCTCGGGAAAATAAATGGAATGGTGCGGCAGATCGACATCACCGTCTACCCCCAGATACAACATCGCTGTGGAGCAGGAGAACTTCTTGCGTTTCATTTTCTCGGGTGTATATTTCTTGAGTACGCCTGGTTCAAACAGATGATTCACCGCATGTGCGAAGTCTGCATTAACAACGACATGATCCGTTTCGATGCGTTCACCGTTTTCAAGCAAAATACCTTCTGCTCTCCCATTGCGAACAATGACCTGTTGAACTGGACAGGATGTATGTATTCGTCCTCCGTACTCCTCCACGACATCAGCCATGGCTTGAAATACGCGATTGACCCCACCAATAGGATGAAACAATCCATAATGGTGCTCAATAAACGACAGAATCGTAAACGTACCCGGGCAATCCCAAGCGGACATGCCGAGGTATTTGGACTGGAACGTAAATGCCCAGCGGAGACGCTCGTCTGTAAAGTAACGGGACAGGATGCCGTAAACTGTATTGTTAATGTCCAGTTTCGGCAGAGCCGATATGGCGTCTTTTCTCAAATAATCGGCCAGTTTTCCGAAAGGCCTGCGCAGCAAAGGCATGACTTTGCCAAACTTCACTTCTTCTTCCTGCATGAACCGAAGGTAATTGTCCTCGTTGCCGGGGAAAAGTTCCTTGATCTGTGCGGCTGTATCTTCACGATTGCGGGAAGGCGTAAACACCTTATCGCCAAAGTTCAGAGCATACAGCGGAGTCAGCTCTTTCATCTCCACATAGTCGGATAGCTTGCGTCCTACAACATCGAACATCTCTTCAATCAGCTGAGGCATCATCAAAAACGTTGCACCCCGGTCGAACCGATATTCGCCCAGCTCCAGTCTGGCGGAACGTCCCCCAATGACTGGCTGTTTCTCATACACATCTACGTCGTACCCCTGGCCGGACAATAACATCGCTGCTGCAAGTCCACCCGGACCTGCACCAATGACAGCTGCACGTTTACGTTGCTGATTCGGTATCATGCCACTCACCTTTCCTATGTTAAGAACTATCTCTAGGACTATAGTCTTCAACCTATATTAAACCGCCCATGAACAGTTCAAGCGGGTAAACGCAAAAACATTATACAAATATAGTACAAATATTATACACCTATTAAAACAAAAAATGACCCGCTGGTCAAATTCTCTTGAAAAGATATTTTGGGATACAAAAAAAACACCCTCTGCGCTCTTGCGTCAAAGGATGTCCTGTATACCTAAACCTATACATTCTATTTTAAAATACATTTCATAAAAGCATACCCATCAGTATCTTCGTCCAGGCGATTGTTCAACAAAATACTCACGTTCCATCCACGATTGCCAATCCGCTGAATCTCCAGGCATAATCCACTGCGGATATCGTGCGTTCTCTGTACGCTCATAGCCCTTGCCTCCAAGTACAAAGCGCATATGCGGGAACTCGTCCACAATTCGCCCTATGAGTTGATCACACCGCTCAAGAAGTTCGGAACTGGTAACCGATAGACAGACCAATCGGATGTTCTGCTCCCGGATTATTGGGAATAGCCCCTCTTCCGGCGTGTTGGCTCCGAGATAGAGCACTTCGGCACCATTTTTACGCATAAACAGGGAGAACAGCAATAACCCCACCTGATGATGCTCCCCTTCTGGGCACAAGGCCAGAACTTTGGGCAAATGCGGATAGATCGGGAACAGATGGAAAAACTGATAAAAGCGCTGTGAGATCAACTGAGTCATAAAATGCTCCTGAGCGACCGAAGCCCTGCCCTGCTCCCATGCATCCCCAACCCGAACCAGAATGGGCACCAGCACATGATAAAACATGGAATCATACCCGTACATGGTAAAGCCAAAATCAATCAGACCATTGGCCCGTTCGCCCTGAAAGTTGTATAGCGAGTCGTAGATCTGATCGGCTATACGTACATATGCCTCTTCCATCGTGGGTACTGGAGGCGTTAACGACGTAGGTAACGCAGCTTCATGTGGACTGGTTTTATTCTCCTTGAGCATGCGTACCGCTTCCGAAATATTCGTCTGGTGCTGCTCCACCTGCTCTTTCAACCAGCGCAGATCTGCAACATTCTCTTCGGTGTACAAGCGATAACCCGATTCCGTCCGCTCAGGGGTGACCGCACTGTACCGATTCTCCCAAGCCCGGAGCGTTACCGTCGGAATACCCAGCATGGCAGCGACTTGTTTGATGGAATACACCTTATTACCCACTTTCTTTCCTGTAATAGCCAGACTTTCGCAGGTTAAACGAATCCTTATCCCGTCCTTGTCAGGTATATGAAAATCCGAACATTCCACAAAAATAATACACTCATTATACACAACGGTCATATTACTGTCGATGCATCCATACTATTCTTAAACCTGCCCGATCCATCCAAATACCATTCAACTCTTTCCCGGGTACAAGATGTAGACGAACGATCTCCTGACGATATAAATAATCCGTTAGTCTCTCTGCGTCAATGTTGTCATCCGGGTGGTAATAGAAGTCAGCACGTTCAGAAAGGGGAGTTATTTTTGTTTTCTTATCGCCGCCAAACATCCGACCGCAAATCTTCACGAGGCAAATTTCCATACATACGAACAGGTCTCCTACTACTGGTGCTATGGCTCATCGGCGTCATGCTCTACCAGACGTATAAACCGTTACCAGCTGGCATTTCCTATGAAAGCCCTGAATACCGTGTGGATCAGGTGCAATTTCTGCATGATCTGACCTATCCATCCGCTGATGGACAGATGGAGCACGAACAGCAGATTTTCCAGCGCATGCAACAGATCGTTGAAGACGCTGAACAGTTCGTCGTCGTTGATATGTTTTTATTCAATAATTACCAGCACAAAGGTCAGCAATTTCCACCCATCAGCACCGAGTTTACGGAAACACTGATTGCCAAAAAGCTTCAAAAACCCGATATGGATATCTGGTTCATTACGGATGAAGTGAACACCAACTACAACTCTGCACCCAACCCGTTACTGGAGCAGATGAAACAGGCCGGAATTCACGTGGCCATTACAAATGTGGACCCTTTACGTGACTCCACTCCTGTCTACTCCGCAGTCTGGCGCACCTTCTTCCAGTGGTTTGGACAATCCGGGAATGGCTGGATTCCGAACCTGATGGCAACCGATGGACCGGATGTTACTGTGCGTTCCTACCTTAAATTGCTCAATGTGAAGGCCAACCATCGCAAAGTGGTGGTCAGTGAGAAGACGGCTATTGTGTCCTCAGGCAATGTTCATGATGCCAGTGCCTATCATTCGAACATTGCTTTTGAAATAAGCGGACCGATCATCGGAGATATCCTTGAGTCGGAACAGGCTGTGCTGAATTTCTCAGGCGGGGGAAAGCTTCCTTCCTACACTGCTCCTTCGACAGATCCGAATAAGGGAGATTTGCGAATTCGCTATCTGACCGAGGGCAAAGTGAATGACGCAGCGCTCCATGAGATCAATCAATCCACAAAAGGTGATACCTTATGGATGGGCATGTTCTACATCGCTTCACCCAAAGTTCTGGACGCCCTGCTCGAAGCCTCGAAACGGGGAACCGAAATACGGCTTGTGCTCGACCCGAACGAAAATGCTTTTGGTCAGGAGAAAACCGGCATTCCCAATCGTCCTGTAGCTGCGGAGTTGCATGATAAATCGGATGGCAAAATCCAAATTCGCTGGTATAACACAACCAAGGAGCAATATCATACCAAGATGATGTACATTGCCAAAGGCACCGGGGATCACATCGTCCTTGGAGGATCGACCAACTTCACCCCCAGAAACATGAATGATTATAATTTGGAAAATGACCTCTGGGTGGCTGCCCCACCAGACAACTCATTTACTCAAGATATCGCGAATTATTTTGATCGAATCTGGAATAATGAAGATGCCGAGTTCACCCTGAACCTGGATGAATTTCAGGAGAAGACTACATTTTTGAAAGAAATCGTATATAAGCTGCAACTGATTTTGGGTTTAACGACCTTCTAATTGAAGATAAAATCTCAAGCATAAACCCGCCTGTACACTATCGTGCAGGCGTTTTTTGTGCCTTGACAGCGAATGTAAAATGTGAAAATATAGGTTACCTAACGACCGTTAGGAAGGTGATATTAATGACTGCACATTCGATTCGGGATGCTGCCCTGTTCTATTTTGCAAGAGATGGATATGAAGGAGCTTCCTTAAGAGCTATTGCTGACGAAGTCGGGATTAAAAAACCGTCCATATATGCACATTTTAGCGGCAAGGATGACTTGTTTTTGCACACCCTTGCGCATGCCTTCAAGGAGGTTCAGCGTCGAACGCTGGAATACTTCCGTGACCACGCCGATCTTCCTCTGGAACAAAGGTTGAAGGGTCTGCTGATATGGTTTGAGCAAGAGTATAACTGTAACGCCTCTGCCCGCTTTATGCTGCGTATGTGCTATTTCCCGCCGCTTTCGCTATATAACGAAGTGATGGATCTAGTTTATCCGTTTCTCGACGGTATGGAGCGGTCACTGACACGGCTGCTGCAAAGAGCGACACGCAAGGGAGAATTACAGGCTGTTCCAGCGGAACAAGCTGCGATTGCCTTTATGACTTTTCTCGATGGCATCACAGTTGAGATTATTTATGGAAGTTCACGTCGATACAAGAGACGGATTGAAGCTTCCTGGCCTGTTTACTGGCATGGCATTCATCATCTGAAACAAGAGGCACAGCCCGTTGTGCCGAAAGGAGATTCATCATCATGAACCGCAACTGGTTATATGTATTTGTCGGAGGGCTCATTGAGATTGTATGGGTAAGTGGGCTGAAACACGCCTCCAATGTTTGGGAATGGGCTTTGACGGCCCTGGCCATCATCCTGAGCTTTGGATTAATCATCGCTGCTTCCAAAAGATTGCCTGTGGGTACGGTGTATGCCGTATTTACCGGGATTGGTACCGCAGGTACGGTACTGACTGAAATGCTGCTATTTGGTGAAGCATTCTCACTAGCCAAAGTTTTGTTAATCGGTCTGCTGCTATGTGGTGTGATCGGACTGAAACTGGTCACGGATCAACAATCGGCAAAAGGAGGTGAAGCATAATGGCTTGGATGGCAATTGTGGGTGCAGGCATATGTGAAATTTTTGGCGTCATCGGCATTAATGGTGCTTCTTCCCGGAAGGGCTGGCCTTATATCGTGCTCATGCTTGTATCGTTCGTATTCAGCTTCTCCCTGTTATCCTATGCGATGACGTCCATTCCCATGGGTACCGCGTATGCGGTGTGGACTGGAATTGGTACGGTGGGCAGTACGCTTACAGGTATGTTCCTGTTCGGTGAGCGGAAGGAAGCAAAGCGGTTGCTGTTTATTGCCATGATTTTGGTGGCGGCGATTGGATTGAAACTGATTACGTAAGATATAATGTAAGGAAACACAGAAGAGGTTTTGCCGGAGGTAGTTTCAAGATGCTAACGAACCTACCGCACCTTAATAGGTGGATTATTGCAAATTGTAAAGTTTAACGAACTTCAGGCAACTTATTGTGGTACAAAACTGGGCAGAACTTGCAAAAACAACCCATTTGACGAAATAAAGCCTCTACGATTCGTTAGAACTCATACTTGAGCAAATAGGAGCGAATAGCGTGTGCTCGGTTCGTTACACCGCTTTAAGCTCAGTTATAAATAAGACGACTTCGTTCAGTAAGTCGTCTTTTTGGGATATGATATAAAAGGAAACCTCCTCACACTCTGTTACGTAAGAAAGGATGTCGTGTTGATGAAGAAATTGTTCGCGCGCATGGGTTCTTTAACCGGGTACATCTTCCTGATTGCTGTGGGAGCCTTTTATTTGTTTGCTCTTGTAGCCATCATTCTCCTAGCCATTTACGTCTTTAAGGGCGGAGCCTGAAAAAATTATTTTGAACTCATCATGCCAACTTCTTGCGCCCTACCTTGGATACTCATGATTATGATACATATTGCATTGCAATGAACATATTGTCACTCATTATACTGCCTTTATGGCGTCTTCATTACGTAGAAAAAATGCTCCAGTCCCCTTAAAATACACCCTCTTCTTTTTCCATTTTTCTCCCATTTGAATTCCATTGTCTTTATCGCTTATACTTAATTTGACCCTAAAGTCAATTCAAGAACTCATAAGTTCCGCAGGTGAGGTGGATGTATCGTTAATGAACCCTATCCATGAAATGAATGAGAAGAAAAAGCTCATTATTACCACAGCACTCAAGCTGTTCTCCGCCAAAGGCAGTGCTGCAACCTCCATGCAGGAGATTGCAGAGATATGCGGGATGTCGAAAGGCAGCCTCTACCTCATGTTCAAATCCAAAGAGGAATTAGAGGCCAGTACTATGGAGTACTGCATATTCACGCTCATGGACGAAATGTCCCAGATTGAACACGAAGCTGGGCTCACTTCGAGAGAACGTCTGCACAAACAGATTGAAACACTGCTTGGCCATGTATCCGAGCTGAAGGAATTTTTACGCGTGCAAATGCGCAGCATGATGATGGATGAAGAGCAGAATCGCAAGGAAAAGTGCAAACCGCAGAACAAGGATCTGGAGGTCCGTACCTTGCACTGGTTTAAGGACAAACTGGAGGATATGTACGGACCGGAGATTGAACCCTATACCATAGACCTTATTTTGCTCACGCATGGTCTGTTCCTCTCCTACATCAAAATCTGGTTTACGGAAATGCCTTCCCTTACCGTATCCAAGATGGCAAGCAACATGCTGCAAACGATTGATTATGCAGCTCGCGGATTACTCGATCAACGCCCCGCCCCTCTGGTTCCTTTGGAACATTGGCCAGCATGGAGCAGCGATTCAGATACAGATTCCACAATGATGCGTCATCCCATTCATATCATCAAACAGATGAAGGATATCATCACTTCGGATATGCCTCCAGGGCAATTGCGCAATGACGCGCTGGAGACCATCGCCATCCTGAGACAGGAAATGATGGAATTCACACCGCGACGTGCCATTATTCTGGGCATGATGCGCAATCTGGATCACATTCCTGTCATCCAGCCATTGCACTCCGAGCTTCAGCATATTATGGATGCCATGTATAGCCGGTTCATCCAGGCTGACTCGTCACAACAATAAAGAAATACAGGGAGAAACAGAGAGGAGAAGAAACCATCGTATGAAAGGAATTATTAATTTTTCACTGAACAACAAGTTTGCGATCTGGATTCTGACCATCATCGTTTCCTTCGCCGGTTTGTACAGCGGACTGACGATGAAACAGGAGACCATTCCAAACATCAATGTGCCCTTCTTGAGTATTACGGCCATTGATCCAGGGGCAGCTCCAGAAGGTATTGTCGAGGATGTCACCAAGCCACTCGAACAGACCTTAAGAAATGTAGAGGGAATTAAGACACTCACCTCCACCTCCATGGAGAACGCCTCTTCCATCACCCTCGAATTTGACTATGGTACTGATCTGGGCAATGCTACCGCAGCGGTACGCGAAGCACTGAATGAGGTGCAGTTGCCGGATGGGGTACAGAAACCAACTATCTCGAAGTTCAGCATCAACTCCTTCCCGGTTGTCTCGCTCAGCTTGTCTGACAAGGACGGCGGCGATCTGGAACAATTGACTCGACTTGTTGAAACGGATATCCAGCCTGCACTCGAAGATATTGAGGGTGTAGCTCAAGTCCAGGTTTCCGGCCAATATGTTAAGGAAGTTCAACTGAAGTTTGACCAGAAAAAAATGAATGAACTCGGTTTGACTGAAGATACAGTCAACGGTATCGTTCAAGGCTCTTCTGTCCGTGTACCACTCGGACTGTTCGAACTGGACAAAGCGCAGAAAGCTGTTGTTGTTGATGGCAATATCATCGATCTGGATGATTTGAAAAATCTCGCCATTCCGGTTGTACCAAGCGGTGCAGGAGCAGGCAGTAGTTCTGCCACAGCACCACAAGGCGCCGGCGCACAAGCTGGCGGGGCAGCTCAAGGCTCTGCGCAAGGTGCTGACCAGGCTGCAGGACAAGCCGCTGGCGGAAATGCCAGCGTGGGCAGTACTTCAGGTGCCGCTAACGCACCTGGAATTCCAACGGTTAAATTAAGCGAGATCGCCAAAATTGAAGTCATTGGTCAGGCGGAATCCATTTCCCGGACAGACGGTAAGGAATCCATCGGGATCTCCATCGTTAAGTCCAATGATGCCAATACGGTAGATGTCGTTAAGGCGGTTAAAGACAAAGCGGAAGAATTGCAAACGCAGTTCAAAAACGCCGATTTGACTGTTTTGCTTGACCAAGGTAAACCTATTCAGGACTCCGTAAACACGATGTTGTTCAAAGCGATGTTTGGTGCTTTGTTTGCCATTTTGATCATCCTGTTGTTCCTGCGTGATATTCGCTCCACCATTATTTCCATTGTCTCTATCCCGCTCTCCTTGCTCATTGCATTGACAGCACTGAATATGATGGACATTACGCTGAACATGATGACCCTGGGTGCCATGACGGTCGCGATTGGACGGGTTGTCGATGACTCCATCGTTGTTATCGAGAATATCTATCGCAGACTGACACTCAAGGGAGAAAAACTCAAAGGCCGTGATTTGATCCGGGAAGCTACCCGGGAAATGTTCATTCCGATCCTCTCTTCCACCATCGTAACCATTGCGGTATTCCTGCCGCTGGCACTGGTAAGCGGTATGGTCGGTGAGCTGTTCATGCCATTTGCCCTGACGATGGTCTTCGCTTTGCTGGCATCCCTGATTGTGGCAGTTACGATTGTACCAATGCTGGCACACACGCTGTTCCGCAAAGGTCTGAAGAACAAGCAGAATCATGAGGAAAAACCAGGTAAGATGGCAGAAGGTTACAAACGACTCTTGAACTGGACATTATCACATAAACTCATCACGGTCGGCGTTGCTGTATTGCTGCTGGTCGGCAGTTTGTTCCTCTATCCGTTCATCGGTGCAAGTTTCTTACCGGAACAACAGGATAAATATGTGACCATTACGTACAGCCCGGAAACTGGAGCTCTGCGTGAGGATGTAGAAAAAGAAGCACTTGTAGCCGAGAAGTGGTTGCTAACGCAGCCAGGTCTGGAGAAAATGCAGTACTCCATCGGCGGCAGCAATCCACTGAGCAGCATGGGTGGAGGCAGCTCCAACTCTGCTCTCTTCTATATCGAATATAACGAAGATACGAAAGACTTTACAAAAGTGAAAGAACAACTTGTGGAAGGTCTGAAGAAAGAAGTTACTGTAGGAACCTGGAGTGAGCTTGACATGTCCGGGGGTCTGGGAGGCAGCAGCTTGAGCCTTTCCATCTATGGTGACAATGTAGATCAGATCAAACCTGTCTCGGATGAAATTCTGAAACTGGTTGAAGCAGATACGGAATCTTTTGAAAAAGCCGACACCACACTCTCCGATACCTACGGGCAATACACACTCGTCGCGGATCAGGAGAAACTGAGCTCGCTGGGTCTGACTGCAGGCCAACTGGCTATGACGCTCAGCCCTGCACGTGAACGCCCTGTGCTCACAGAAGTGGATATCGACAACAAAACGTATAAAGTCTATGTAGAGACTGACAAAAAGACATTTACCAGCATTGCTGATATTGAAAACGAAAAAGTCACTTCACCACTCGGCATCGAAGTACCAATCAAAGATGTCGCCAAAGTGGAAGAAGGCACCTCACCGAACTCCATCATGCGTATTGACGGTAAGGTTGTCGCACAGGTGACTGCCAACATTCTCGCTTCCGATGTACAAAAAGCATCATCAAACTTGCAGGCGAACATCGACAAACTGGATCTGCCAGATGGTGTTGAAGTGAAGTTTGGCGGTACAACCGAACAGATTAATGACACGTTCACCCAACTTGGTCTGGCCATGCTGGCAGCCATTGCAATTGTGTACTTTGTGCTTGTCGTAACGTTCGGCGGTGGACTGGCGCCATTTGCTATCCTGTTCTCCCTGCCATTTACCGTCATTGGTATTATGGTCGGCCTGTTCGTGGCTGGTGGTACGCTTGATGTATCTGCCATGATGGGTGGACTGATGCTTATCGGGATCGTGGTCACCAACGCCATCGTCCTGATCGACCGTGTTATTCACAAGGAAAAAGAGGGAATGCCTACTCGTGAAGCCTTGCTGGAAGCCGGAGCAACGCGTCTGCGTCCAATTCTGATGACAGCTCTGGCTACCATTGGTGCCTTGCTGCCACTGGTGACAGGACTCGAAGAAAGCGCAGGGATCATCTCGAAAGGTCTCGGAATTACCGTAATCGGCGGTCTGATCAGCTCCACGCTGCTGACTCTGGTTATCGTGCCAATCGTGTATGAGTTCCTGATGAAGTTCAAAAAGAAAAGAATTGAAGATTAATCGACACCTTCTGTTGATCAAATCAAATCATCAGTCAGAATTAAGATGAGCTTCTAACTTAGAACACCCCTTAGTCCACATTAGAATGGTTTGTACATTCTGATCTGCGGCTAAGGGGTGTTTTACATTTACTATAATTTCTTAGCCTCGGTCATAGAAACATCTAGATGTCAGATAGAACTACATAGAAATAATCCATTTTGTTTTATTTCATAAAAGGAAGAGATCATTTTGTTAAATAAAACAAATGGACGTTAGATTTCAACCCATCTGCTGTAAACGGACTTATAATATGGCTTAATTATGTAAGTTCACGGCTTCCGGTCAGATGATGCCTTCAATACATCTCATCAAAACAGTACGCTCTTCAGAAGCCCGACTTACAAAGCGGGTATGTAAAACTGCATGTATTTGTGGGAAGGACGGTGATGGTGTGGGGGAAACGACGCTGCATATTCAGATGAGAGACATGCTGAAACGCCCCGTGTTCCGCAAGGCTGAGGTGCTCGCCAGTGAACGGGCATTGGAGCGATATGTGCGTTGGGTGCACATCATGGAGGTTACCGAAGTAGGCAATTTGCTAAATGGCGGGGAACTGGTGCTGACGACCGGCATTGGCTGGCAGGAGGATGAAAAGCAGGGACTGTCTTTCATGCGCCAGTTAATTGCTCGTGGAGCTGCGGGACTCTGTATCGAACTGGGGGCTCACACCAAGTCCCAGCTTGGACCCATGAAAGAACTTGCAGCAGAAGAGGATTTCCCACTGATCTGGTTTCACGAACAAGTACGTTATATCGATATTACACAGGACCTGCATTTCGCCCTGATTCGCAGCCACCAGCGTATGCTTGCCGAGCTCGACAGCCTCACCACCTCGTTCAACCAACTTCTTTTGAATGGAGACGGTGTACAACCACTGCTCCGACTATTGTCTCGCACAACGGGTTACCCTGTAGTGTTATATCCACTGGATGGGGAAGCAAGTGCCGTTCCCTACTGCCCTCCAGCCCAATTGGAGATTCGTCGGCAGGAGTGGTTGACACGTCGTGGTCATTCGGACGATGGAGATCATTTGGGAGATCATTCCGTGCAGAGGAATCACTCGGTGCATTCACTGGATGCACTCACCCTGCCTGTTCAGGCGCTTGATTATGCATTTGCCGATCTGGTGCTGACGCTCGACAAACTGCCGGATTACGATCAGGATCTGCATAACAGACCCTCTGATGAGTTCATCATTCAGGCACTTGAACGTTGTGCAGCCGCCATTGCTCAGGACTGGATGCGCACCAAATACATGGAGGAAAAACGACGCTATAAGGAAGATATGTGGGTCATTGACTGGCTTAACGGGCATCATTCTGCGAAAGAAATTCATGAATATGTATCTGCTGCCAACGCCCAGCTTGCTTCTGGAAACGGTACTGTCATTTTGTTCGATAGCAACCCCAGCTACACAGACAGTCTCAAACTACAGAAACTGCTGATTCAACGTAACATCGTTGCCCGTTCCGTTTTCTCGCGGGAAGGATTCGCCCTATATAGCACGGTTTTAAACCACCAGATCATTCTGATTATTATTGACCCTTTGCCTGGATCGCAGCGTAAAAGCAGTCTTTGGCGGTGCATTGAACAGTTACAGCAGCATGAACAGGAACAGACCCATCGCCTCTTCTCGGGTCTGTTCGGCATCGGTCACAGCTGTGCTGATCTATCACGTCTGAAAGACAGCCTTGAGGCAGCCAAGGATACCCTGCGCATTCAGAAGGACATCGGTGTGATGCAGCAGCCCTTTTACAGCAATCTTCACTGCTATCGCATTATAGCCAGCATGAAGCAGAGCGGCAGTCTGGATAACTTCATTGAGGAATATCTCGGGCCGGTCATTCGTTATGATGCCGAAAAAGGCGGCCAGTTGTTACGTACGCTTAAACAATATTTTATTCTGTGCTGCTCCAAGCAGGAGACGGCCACGGCTTTGTTTATCGTCCGACAGACGTTATATCACAGATTACACAAAATTGAGACACTCCTGGGTGATGACTATACCCTCCCCGAGAAACGCGTCGCCATCGAACTGGCCATCTATGCATATGAATACGTTCATGGGCCACTTGCGTGACCCTCTACGCTCCTTTTTGCTCCTGAAGCTGCCGGATCAGGATCTGGCTGAACCACTTCCGCCCAGACGCCGTACCCACATATTGCTCCTGTTTCTCTCCGGGAAGGTCGGGGTGCCCCCACACGACATGAGCACCCTCCAGATGTTCCCGAACGGCATAAATGCGATAACCCTGCGCCACCATTCGTTCAATCGCTATCTTTTCCGCTTCAAATACAACATGGTCAGACATCAGCTTCACCCTCCATTCACTGCCGTCACTGGCTGTCTCACAGGTAATGGTGCACCGGCATCATATTTGTCACGCTTCACATAACGGCCCGCGCCTGCCACTCCGGCAAACTGCCGGTCCCGAATCACATATTCCCCGCGGCATAGCACTGTCACCGGACATCCATGGATTGGCATGCCTTCAAAGGCGCTATAGTCCACATTCATATGGTGGGTAGCTGCCGAGATTACCCTTGAGATCGATGGGTCAAAAATAACGATATCTGCATCTGTTCCCACAGCAAGGGTTCCTTTCTGCGGAAATAAACCAAATAACTTGCTTGCCCGTGTAGAGCATAAATCCACCCACTGATTCAGCGAAATCCGCCCCTTCATTACCCCTTCGGAATATAAAATGCTGAGCCGATCCTCAATGACTGGCCCACCATTTGGGATTTTGCTGAAATCATCCCGCCCCAGATCCTTCTGTCCCTTGAAGTTAAACGAACAATGATCCGAGCCAATGGTCTGCAATTGACCGTTCTTGAGTGCATTCCACAGCACTTCCTGATGAGGGGCTTCACGCAGCGGTGGGGACCAGACATACTTCGCACCTTCAAAATCCGGTTGATCCATCTTGGATTGATCCAGAGTTAAGTACTGCGGGCAGGTCTCGCCCCAGATTCGGTAGCCCATGTCTCGCATACGCGCAATCTGCTCCACGGCTTCCGCACAAGTAACATGCACCACATAGAGCTGTGAATCGGCAAGTGCTGCCAATCGGGCCGCACGTCCTGTAGCCTCACCCTCCAGAATGGATGGTCGGGTAAGCGCATGGTGGATCGGCTCGGTTCTCCCATCCGCCAGCGCCTGCCGGACCAGCAGATCAATAACATCGCCGTTCTCGGCGTGTACCATGACGAGTGCGCCGTACTCTTTGGCCTTTTGCAGCGTCTGAAAGAGAATGCCGTCATCGGCCTGGAACTGGTTTTTGTACGCCATGAACACCTTGAAGGAAGACACACCCTCTTCTTCAATGATCTGTGGCAGTTCCTCCAGCACCTGATCATTCATCTCGCCAATCATCAAATGAAACCCGTAATCAATGGCGGCTTTGCCCTCGGCTTTGGCATGCCATTCCTGAAGGGATTCCAGCAAAGGTCGGCCTTTTTGCGTCAAACAGAAATCAATGACCGTCGTTGTGCCGCCGAAGGCAGCAGCTGCGGTTCCTGTTGCAAAATCATCCGCCGTCACCGTTCCGCCGAACGGCATATCCAGATGAGTATGCGGATCTATCCCGCCAGGAATAACATAACAGCCGGACGCATCCACAACCTCCGTTCGTTCATCCGGCACAAGTCCCATGCCAATCTGCACGATCTTTCCATTTTCAATGCAGATATCCGCTTCAAACGTATCCGACGCCGTGACCAACATTCCATTACGAATCAATTTGCGGGTACTCATGATATCGCCTCCTTGGTGGATTGATCTCTGGCCGATTGCAGCAGGGCAATCGCAGACTGACGGTCATTCCAGGTTAACGGTTCCTGTTCATGTGCGATCTCTACCATCTCAATTGCGCCGTCCACCGGACAGACAATCGAGCACAGATTACATCCGACGCAATCTTCCTCAACGACCTCCAGATAGGAGCCAGAGGGATCAGACAGCATATCAATACATTGATGCGAGGTGTCTTCGCAGGCGATATGGCATTTGTTGCAGTTGATGCAGACATCGCGGTTGATGCGGGCTACCACTTTGTAATTCAAATCGAGATTGCCCCAATCGGAATAACGCGGAACCGTTTGGCCAATCAATTCAGATACACTTCGCAGACCTTTCTCATCCAGATAGTCGTTCAAGCCATCGATCATGTCCTCCACGATACGGAAGCCATGATGCATGGCTGCGGTGCATACCTGAACCCCCGTCGCACCCATAAGTAAAAATTCTGCGGTATCCCGCCAATCGGATATGCCTCCGATGCCGGAGATGGGTACCCCAACTGCCGGATTGCGCGCGCACTCGGCAACCATGTTCAAGGCAATCGGCTTCACAGCCGGACCGCAGTAGCCGCCATGCGCCCCTTTGCCACCTACATGAGGCACAGTATTCCAGGAATCGAGATCCACACCCGCCAGGGAATTGATCGTATTAATCAGGGAAATCGCATCCGCACCGCCGCGCACGGCCGCCCGGGCAGTTGCCGTAATATCGGTGATATTGGGCGTTAGCTTCACAATGACAGGTGTGGTCGCCACTTCCTTCACCCACATCGTCTGTAATTCAACCAGATCCGGTTGCTGACCAGACGCTGCCCCCATGCCACGCTCAGCCATGCCGTGCGGACAACCAAAGTTCAGTTCCAGCCCGTCTACGCCGACAGCTTCGACTTTCTTCACAATCTCATGCCACTTCTCCCGTTTCGGTTCTACCATGAGAGAAGCAACCACTGCCCGATTCGGGAAACGCCTCTTGGTCTCGGCAATTTCACGCAGATTCACCTCTAGCGGACGGTCGGATATTAACTCAATGTTGTTAAAACCAGCGACGCGCTGTCCGCCAAAATGAACGGCTGCAAATCGCGAAGAGGTGTTAATGATTGGCTCGCCCAACGTCTTCCAGACGGCACCACCCCAGCCTGCTTCAAAGGCGCGCTGAACCTGATATCCGGTATTCGTAGGCGGCGCCGAGGCCAGCCAGAATGGATTGGGCGATCGAATACCTGCCAGATTAATGGATAAGTCAGCCATAACGATCCCTCCTTGGTGTGGTTTGAACTCACTAGTTACACTAGAATATTTGGTCGTGCTCAGGCTCTCTGCGTAGTAATGGTGTTTCTGGATAGCACCTAAATTCTAACGAACCGCAGACCTCTTATTTGACTCATATGTGGTGAATTCAAAATCTAAGGAATCGTAGAAGTCTTATATTGCTGTAATAACTCATTTCGGCTTTATTTCAACGGTTTTTCATCAAAGTAGGACGTGTGAGATTCGTTAGATTTTTCAATCCTTCATAATCGCCACTATAAGATGTGTGGGGTTCGTTAGCGCGTCAGGGACACGAGAATTTGATGCACACCCCCACCTCTTGCTCAGCTTTATTCCTCTGTCACTCTCGCTGTCCCCTTGCGCTCTCCCACCCGTACTCTCTCCTTGCACCCTTTCATTGCACGCTTTCCGTGCAATCTCCACTTTCCCTTGTCTCCCTCGCTGCTCACGCCGTCTCTTCCACCTGTCCGGGCAACACCTTCATCACCGATGCAGCCGCCAGCTTGCCCTGCTGTGCTGCGGAGACCACCATCGCTTCACCCTGCCCCTGTCCGAAGATCACATCACCTGCCGCATAGATCTGTGGATGGGACGTACGGTACGTCTGTGGTTCCACTTCAACAACACCCCAGTGATGATGCAGGCCAAATGCCTCAATTAATGGCAGCAAACGGTTCTGTCCAATGGCTCGAACAACAGTGTCACATTCAAGCATGAACTCCGATCCCTCTATCGGCACAGGCAGTGCCCGACCACCTCCAGGTGGAGTAACCAGCTTCATTTTCACACACTCTATCGCCTGAACTCGCCCATTCTCGTCTCCAATAATGCGCTTCGGCATGGTAAACCAGCGGAATTCCACACCTTCCTGCTTCGCAAATGTATATTCAAAGGCATAAGCCGTCATCTGGCTCTCCCCGCGTCGATAAAGCATCTGCACACGCTCGGCACCCAAACGCACCGAACAGGTTGCTGCATCCACTGCCGTATTGCCCGCACCAATAATGGCAACCTTCAGACCGTTCAGCGCCGGAGGCACACCCTGCTTCGTGGATTCCACCAGCTCAATGGCATCATAGACGCCCTCCAGCGTCTCTCCTTCAATGCCAAGCATCGGAACAGCGCCCATTCCGCAAGCCAGAATAACGGCTTCGTGCTGCTCCAATAACTCTTCAGCGGACACATCCACCCCGATACGCACACCATACCGAATCTGCACACCCAGTGCTTGCACCTGTTCGACTTCCCATAAAGCTACGGATTCCGGCAGGCGAAAGGACACGATACCATACGTGTTCAGCCCTCCGCCTTTCGCTTTGGCTTCATAGATCGTCACCTCGTACCCTGCACGCCCCAACTCTCTGGCCGCAGACAATCCCGCAGGCCCTGCTCCTACAATCGCAACAGTTCTTCCGTTGGCAGGCGCTGCCTTGAATAACGGTTCATTCTTCGTCCGTGCCCAGTCTGTTGCATATCTCTGCAAATCACCAATCCGAATCGGTTTGGATGACTCGTTCAGTACACAAGCGCCTTCACACAGTTCCTCTGTCGGGCACACCCGCGCACAACTTGCTCCCACCGGGTTGGCTTCCATAATGGTCCGAGCCGAGCCTTTGAGGTGACCTGTCGATATTTTTTTGATAAACGAAGGAATATTGATGTCGGTTGGACATGCCTTGATACAGGGTGCATCATAACAGTACAGACAGCGGTTCGATTCCTCCATCGCTTCCTTGCCCGTCATTGCAGGCTTCATTTCGGTAAAACGGCTCTCCCATCCGTAATCGGACAACGTTGCTCCTGTGCTGTTCATCATGTCTTACACCTCCAAGATTGATCTCTGTTATCCTTTCGCCGCCGGATCAAGGTAACGACTCACTCACACTGGGTAATGCAATGGCTGAACGATCATCGATCCATCGCTGTTAGCTCCGGATTTTTATCCCAGGTCATTGCTACAAGTTAACGAGATGTTCGTAGGTCTCGGGCCGTCGATCCCGGTAAAATTGCCATACATTGCGTACTTCCCGAATCAACTCCGTATCCATCTCGCCAATGATGACCTCATCCTGATCCCTGCTGCCTATGGCCACCATCCTGCCTCGCGGGTCCACCAGATACGACTGACCATAAAATTCACCCATATTCCATGGCGATTCTACGCCCACTCGGTTGATGGCAGCCACATAATAGCCGTTAGCCACCGCATGGGCAGGCTGCTCCAGCTTCCACAAATATTCCGATGTTCCGGCTACCGTTGCGGAAGGGTTGAATACAATCTCCGCACCCGCAAGCCCGAGCAGCCTTGCTCCTTCCGGAAAATGACGATCATAACAGATATACACGCCCACTCTGGCGTAGGCTGTATCAAATACCGGGTACCCCAGGTTGCCGGGCCTGAAATAATATTTTTCCCAGAACCCATTCGTGCCTTCGCCCGCTTCTACATGCGGAATATGATGTTTGCGGTATTTTCCCAGGTAGGAGCCGTCCGCATCAATAACAGCAGCCGTATTGTAATACGAAGCAATTCCTTCCACCTCGTATACAGGCAAAATGATTACCACCCCAAGCTCCTTCGCAAGCTCCTGAAAACGCCTGGTCGTCGGTCCTTCCGGCACCTGCTCGGCAGATGCATACCACTTGGGGCTCTGCTCTGTGCAGAAGTAAGGTCCGTAGAACACTTCCTGCAACCCAATAATCTGTGCTCCCCGAGCAGCCGCTTCACGCACCAGCGCCATGTGTTTCTGAATGGCGGCCTCCTTATGCACTTCAACTGGGGCCGAGCCCTCCACCTCGTGAGAGGCTTGAATCATCCCGATGCTGATTTTACCCATAACGCCACGTCGCCTCCTCTAAGAAACTGTCCGTTTATATGAAAATCACCATCATCTTATATGACTGTAAATCCCACCGATTCTATTGCATTTGAAGTATCCATCGGATCGTTACCAAAGAATTGAAAGAAATGAACTTCCATCGTCCTCCCTCCTGTATGTTCCCCTCGTTATTCGCCAATTTCCGGGCTGCACATCTGCCTGATCGTGCGGTACAGCACTTCTGTACCGAGAGCAATGTCCTCGGGCGAAGAATACTCACTTGGATGATGGCTGACCCCATCCTTGCTGCGAACAAAGATCATGCCATAGTCACACACGTAAGAAAGGGCCAACGCATCATGGAACGGTCCACTCATCAATTCCGGTAAAGGCAGGCCGATCTCTTCGGCAGACGAGCGAATGGCATTCTTGATCCGTTCTGCACAATATCGCGGCTCGCTGTTGGTATCTTCGGTCAAGGAGTAGGTCAGGCCGTATTGCGAGCTGACGTCATCCAAGAGGCTCATTAACCTTCCTTCAAGCCGATTTCTGCGCTCCATCTCCATATCTCGCAAATCAACCGTAAAGCTGACCTGCTCAGCAATGATGTTGCGTGAGTCCGGGAAGACACGGAGGCTCCCCACGGTCCCTACTGTCGGAGCTTCCGGTTCTTCTCTGACCATATCGTCAAAAGCCGCAATGACCTTGGCGCTGCCCACCAGCGCATCATGACGCATCCCCATCGGTACAGACCCGGCATGCCCTGCCATGCCTTTCATGGTCACCGTGAGCCACAGCGGGCCCGAGATGCCAGTCACCAGACCTACCGGAGCGGCCAGCGATTCGAGAACAGGTCCTTGCTCAATATGCAGCTCCAGATAACTGCCGATGGAACCTGCCGGATAGATCGCTTCTGTAAATTGTTCTGGTTCACACCCAAAGGCCTCCAAGGCCTCCAATGCCTCTCGTCGGGTCACCCCATTTTTGTCCTCCCGCTCCAATTCTCCCTCTTCCAGCTGTCCCGTTATGCCACGTGAGCCAAATAATCCTTTATTGAAACGCGACCCCTCTTCATCACAAAAAGCAATGACTTCAATCGGCATCCTTGGGCGAATGCCTTGTTCCATCAGACACTGCACAGCTTCCAGCGCGCCAAGGACGCCGATGGCCCCATCATACCGACCGCCATACGGCTGGGAATCGATATGCGAACCGATCATGAGGATCGGCAGGGACGAATCTGTACCCTCAAGACGTCCAATCAGATTGCCAAACGGATCAAGCCGAGTCACAAGTCCGGCCTCTTCCATCCATAGACGAACCTGGATAATGCCCTCCATATCTTCCGGAGTTAAGGCTAGTCGACAGACACCCGTCTCCACTATTCGGCCAATACGGGACAGCTGTTCAATTCGATCATCCAGACGCAGCTGATTAATAATTTTGCCGGTGGTGGTCTGCATCCTCCATCGCCTCCTTATGCCTATTCAAAATCACGATATATATAGAAATCCCACCTGAATTTCCGCTTCGACACCCTCACTACCCTGCATCCAGACTGCGTAGTGCAGCCAGCAAACTGCCAGCGATCAGGTCCAATTCCTCCTCAGTGGTGACAAACGGCGGAGAGATGGTCAAAATATTCGCAAATCCCGGCACCGTATCGCCGTTCTTGCCAATCAGGATGCCGTCCTTTTTGCAGCTTGCCAGCACGTTCATGACCTTATCCGCATGAGCAGGCGAACCATCGGCTTCAATCAGCTCCACCCCGCAGGCGAAGCCAAATGTGCGGATATCTCCAACCACCGATAGCTCCAGCAGCGGCTCCAGCTTATCCCGAAGCAGGTATCCAAGTTCATCGGCACGGCTGACCAGATTCTCTCGTTCCAGAATTTCGAGATTCGCCAGTGCCACACGGCAGGATACAGGATTGCCCCCGAACGTATTCACATGACGAAAGTGTGAATCGGTTCCGGGTTCTCTGAACGTGTCATACAGATCCGCTCGAACGGCTGTCGCCGATAGTGGAGCGTACGCACTCGTCATGCCCTTTGCCATCGTGACGATATCGGGCTGCACGCCATAATTCTGATGACCGAATTTTTGCCCGGAGCGACCAAACCCGCAAATGACCTCATCCACAATCAACAGCACACCATAGCGCTGACAAATCTCCTGTACAGTGCGCATGTAATCCGGAGGCGGGACAATCATGCCGCCCCCTGTAATGACCGGTTCCATAATGACCGCAGCTACCGTCTCCGGCCCTTCCCAGCGAATAACCTCCTCATAGATGGTGGCGCATTCCAATCCGCATCCATCCTTGTTTCGTCCAAATGGACAGCGGTAGCAATAAGGAGGCGGTACATGAGAGAAGCCTACGCCCAGCGGCTCGTATTTGATTTTGCGGGCGGCTTGCCCGGTAGCGCCCAGTGCGCCCATGGAGTTGCCGTGATAGGCACGGTGACGGGAGATGAATTTGTGACGAGTGGGCTCACCATTCTGGTGATGAAACTGACGGGCTATTTTGAACGCCACTTCATTGGCATCCGAACCTGAATTGGAGAAGAAAATGCGATATTCCCCCTCCAGCCAGTCATTCAGCTTCTCTGCCAGCAGAATCGCCGGCTCATGACTCTGGGTCATGGGCACGTACGCAAGAGCTTTCATCTGCTCATAGGCACTTTGGGCAATTTCCTCGCGTCCATGCCCGACGTTCACACACCACAGTCCCGACATCGCATCCAGATACCGTGTGCCATCCTGATCCGTGATCCAGCTGCCCTCCCCGCTTACGGCAATCATCGGATGATCGTTATGAGGCGAGATGTGATGCCACACATATTTGCGATCCTTCTCCAGCCACTCTTCCTTCGTACCACCAAAAGGCTGGGGTTGCTGATCCACTGAGCTCATTCGTCATCCTCCTCTCCAAGCTGAACCTAAGACTTTACAATTGAACACTTCGATTGCAGTACCATCTTCCGAACGCTCCACACTTATTTAGTTCGTCACATCCTTCACCGCTTCTTCATAGATGCTTTTCTCCAATGCTTCGTCCAGATTAGCGGCTTTCTTGATCAGGCCATACTTCAGGGCAATATCCGCAGTCCGGGTAAAAGACTCATCCACGAAACTGCCCACCTGTTTCTCCGTAAATCCTTCCGGTCGAATCAGCTTCGCAATCTCTTCGAGCATGGTCACCTGATGTTCACGGGTCGTGCTGCCGTCGGTTACGTTCTTCATGACGATATCCACCGTTTCATTCTGATTGTCGATAGCGTAGTTCCAGCCTTTCAGAACGGCACGGGTCACTTTCACCGCGAGCTCTTTATTACTGTCCACCCAATCCTTCTTGGCGATCAGCGTATCCTCCAGCATGCCTACCCCGGCATCCTCAATGTTGAATACATCCAGGTCGGACTCCTTCGTCCCACTTTCCAGTACCACGTGATATTCGTTATAGATTGTCGCCGTGGCAACATCCACCTGATCGTTGAAGAACTGATCCATCGTGAAGCCCTGTTTCACCAGTTCAATATCCTTCTTGGGATCAAGGCCGTTCTTCTCCATAAAAGCGAGAACCTGAAACTGCTGGCTGCCAAACCATGTGCTCACTTTCTTGCCTTTCATCTGGGCGGGATCGGTAATACCTGCGGACTTCTTGGCAATCAATCGATAACTGCTCTTCTGCGAAATCTGGGCGAGGGAGACGAGCGGAAGACCGTTATCCCGGCTGACCAGCAAACTGTCCACCCCGGTGATGCCCACATCGGCTGCGCCGTTGACCACCTGCTGTTCGATCACGATATCCGGGCCACCCGGAATAATCTCGGCATCAATACCTTCATCTGCAAAAAAACCTTTCTCCTTAGCGGCGTATATCCCGGCGAACTGAGCCTGCGGTACCCATTTAAGCTGAATTTTCACTTTGGTTAAGGGCTGATCTGACCCTCCCGCTCCCTCCGAGCTGGCAGCAGCAGGAGTGACAGGCTCTGATTTTGCGGAGCACGCTCCCAGCATCGCAACGACCAACAGTACCCACACCAGAAAACCCGGTTTTAACGTTTTGTACATATACAGAACAACCCCCTGTTTATATAAGGATTTTCAATCAGGTACTGTGAAGCGCTGCTTCACGAGTCAATCGATCTGTGGAAGGTTGGCACCTTGATGAGCTTACGGGTCTGTATGTGCACGATTCCACGGGGTCAGCCGTTTTTCGGCCAGAACGACGGCTTCATACAACACAATACCGAGCGCGGCGGCGATAACAATACAGGACCAGGCAAGTGGCATGTTTGCCAGTCGGATCTGATCCGAGAGCAAGTATCCCAGCCCCTGGGAGGCGATGAAAAATTCACCCACAATGGCGCCAATAATGCTGGTCGACATATTAATTTTCAGACCCGCGAAGAGGGAAGGCAGCGCATGTGGCCAGCGCAGCTTCACGAAAACCTGCATCCTGCTGGCAGCAAGACCACCCATCAGATCACTGTATTGCGGCTGAATGGAGGTTAATCCCTTGAATAAACTCACAGCCATAGCAGCCATCGTAATTACAGCTACAACGGCGATACGGGACCATATCCCGTCCCCGAACCAGTTGTTCATAATCGGGGCCAGCGCAACAATCGGAACGGCATTCAGTGCTGACATCACGGCAACCGCCGCCCTGCCGCTCGTCGGAAAGAAGGATGCACCCGCAGCGGCCAAGGCTCCCAGCAAGGAGCCGAGCAGAAATCCACCCAGCATCTCGGTTCCGCTGTACATCGCATATCGGAAAAGCATCTCTGCATTTTCCCTGATGGACGCTGCAATCGCTGACGGAACAGGCAATTGGTAACTTTCAAGCGAGAATAACTGATGGAACAATCGAAGCTGCCACAGGGTTAGAAATAAGGCTCCTGCAAGCCACGGCAATAGGCGCAATCCAATTGATCTTTTGCGAACACTACTGCCCAGCGGCCTCTGTGCGGCTTGTCCCTGATGTCCATCGATATCCGCACTTGAAGGAGATGGTACCCTAACCGAATCCGCGATAGACTCCCCCATGGAGGCCGTGCCAGAGACAGAGACAGTCGCACCCTCCTCACCTTTGCGACTTACCATCACACGTTCATTCATCATGCAGCACGCCCTCCCTTGGCCCTAAATTCGGGCTGCCATGGGGTTAGCCAGCGCTCAGCGAGGCTGATGGCAAGGTACGAGATAAGTCCAATGCCAATGCTGAGCATGATGGTTGCCCAGAACATGCCGATTTGGGCACTGCCGTAATACAAGGAACTGACCATTAGTACACCAAGTCCATCCGGGGCTCCCATCAGCTCCACCACAATGGAAGAGGTGACTGCGAGTGGAGCAGCTATTTTCATACCCGAAAACAGACCCGGCAGCGCAGAAGGCAGCAGACATTTGATATAACGCGCAGGCAGGGAAGCTCCACAGGAACGCATAAGCTCCAGATGCTCCGGCGCTGCACTTTTTAATCCTTTGAGTGTGTGGATGATAATCGGGAAGAACGTAACGTAAGCCGCCATTATAATTCGGGCCCACTCGGCGTTATGGATAATGCCATAGACAATGGGCGCAAGACCGATTACGGGAACCATCTGGGAAGAGATGACATACGGGGATAAGGTACGTTCCACCCAAACCGCCACACTCATGAGCAGGGCCAGAAGCAGACCTAACACAGTTCCACCGGCAAAACCAATTGCTGCATTCCCAAACGTTACGGCCCCCTGTTCAGCCAATGTGCCTGAGTAACGAAACAGGGCTGCGAGAACCTCGTGCAGATAAGGAAGACGGGATGCTGCCTGCTGGGGTGACAAGAACAAGTGGAGAATCCAGGCGATACCTTCCCACAGCAGCAATACGGACAAAATCCAGATCACTACCCATGAGCGAAAACCCAGCTTATTGGTGTGCAGGAACATGGATTGGATCACGCTCCTCATAGAAACAATTGCGGATGGTGGTCATCATGCGGTAAAAGGCTTCGGTTTCCCTCAGCTCTCGATCCCGCTCGGCTGGCAGGTTAACGGAATGAATGGAGTGCACCTGACCAGGGTGTGCGGAGAGGACGATGATGCGGTCAGATAGAAATACGGCTTCGGGGATACTGTGTGTAACAAAAAGGAATGTCTTGCCTGTAGATCGCTTAATATCAAGCAGCTCCAGTTGCAGCTTCTCCTTCGTGAATTCATCCAGTGCGGAGAAAGGTTCATCCATAAGCAGCAATGGCGGATCAAGCGCCAGTGCCCGTGCGATGGAAACACGCTGCTGCATGCCCCCACTGAGCTGCCATGGATAATGGTCAGCGAAGCGGGTCAGCCCGACCATTTCAAGCAGTTCACCACTCAAGCGGCGGCACTCCTTCCGGCTTGTGCCGAGCAGCTCCAGGGGAAGCTCCACATTGTGACGTACCGTGCGCCAATCGAACAGAGCTGGCGTCTGAAAGACAATACCGAACTGGCGCTGCAACCGCGCCCGCTCCGGTTCTTCCCCGGCAACCCGGATGCTGCCTGTCGTTGGCTGGAGCAAATCGGCTACAAGTCGAAGCAGTGTAGACTTGCCACACCCCGAGGGGCCAAGCAGAGAGACAAATTCATTGGAATGGATTTGAAACGAAACGTCAGACAGGGCGGTAACTTGTTGTGCTCCACTGCCAAATACAACGGACACGTGATCCAGCTCAATATGGCAGGTGTCGGGGACGATGATTGAGGACATGGGCATTCTCCTTTTCGCGGGAAGCTCGCAATCTTTTCACACCAAGGCTGAATGGAAGGTTTATATACACGAACGTAACAGGTTTTGCTTGTTAGGTAATACTATATATCTTTGGGCAGGGATTACATTATACAGACTGTTTTGAGTATGGGCCTGTTCATGTTACACAGTGTAAAATGATATCGATTCTCAGTCCTAAGCATGTTAATTTTCGTGTATGTTATCTTACATCTGCTTCACTCACACAGAATTCTTGTCATGTTCAATAAAGGCGGATAATCATTTGTATTTATTGAATAAATATTCGGAAAATATGACATATACCCTCGTATTCTTGTTGATTTTCTTGTATAAACATTGATAACAGCATTTTACAAAATGCTCATATAGAAGGACGTGAACTCTCGCCCCGATACGGTGTCTGGTTCCGGGATCATGAAGGCGGTGTCATTGATTCCCTTCCACCACCCATAGTGGCTGGATAATCGCGTTTCCGAACAGTCTCGCAAAGGATTTTCAAAATCAGAAATCGGGGTGGTCCGTATGTTTGATTGGCTGGGATGGAGAAAAGGGTGGCCGCTGTGGCGGTCGTATCGGTTGAATGCAAGTATGAAGCAAGACGTAGAGGAAATCTTTGAGGGCATCGCCGAGACCCGGCGGCAGCTCTTGATGGATTGGGCTGAGGAGCAGTGGAATCATCTGGATCGATTGCTTCAGCAGGTACGAGCTGTTCATCCGCAAGGTATGTTGCAAGGCACGGAAGATGTACACGGATTGGAGGTATGGTTCGCAGCAAGTTATGCACGCGCTACTGATAGTACTGAGCTTTTTATGCTGAACGAGCAAAACCAGGTTGTATTTTCTACATATAAGAAACATATTGGACAAGTCTACGAAGATGGAAATGCTTTGATTGGGCCAGGACTGAGGTATACCCAAGCGGATATCAACGGACAAAAGTGCCTGTTTGGACATTATTCT
Organism: Paenibacillus sp. OK076; assembly: GCF_900110055.1. NCBI lineage: Bacteria > Bacillati > Bacillota > Bacilli > Caryophanales > Paenibacillaceae > Paenibacillus > Paenibacillus sp. OK076. The sequence goes on along the minus strand of NZ_FOCH01000002.1, from coordinate 679,224 downwards.
GATCCGCTCACACTAGAAATTGGACCACGTTCTTCCACGTTTCACGATGATGTAACCCTGATGTTTATCGTACCGATCATGGAAAACGGCCGTTACATCGGCTCCCTATGCAATCGCGTGCCTAATGATGTCTTGGGCGATCTTATCCAGCGTGAATCAGGCCACATCTACCCCGATTCCGGGGATAATTATCTATTCATGGCTGAGTCGAGACTGCGACCCACGCTTCAACCCGGGACTGCCCTGTCCCGCAGCCGCTTCGAGGATCATACATTCACCCATGGGGAGAATCTGAAAGACGGCGTAACCACCGAATGGGGCGTGGTATCTGTTAAAGAACATACCGAATTGGAACTGATGTTTACCGATCCTTCCACCAACGAACTTCGTCCTGGTGTAGCGAATACCATTCGCAATGGCTCCAATCTGTTTGTAGCATTTCCGGGTTATTCGGATTATCGTCATATTTCAGTTATCGGTAAAGGCATCACGTTCCAGCTTCCCCACTGTCCGGATCTGTGGGGCATGATGTGTGAAGGCGATCTGGAGGAAGTGTATCGGATACGCAGCATTGGCTGGCGCCAATTCAAGCAGCACAGCTTGTACATCCTGTTGTCAGGCATTGCAGGAGCGGCACTTGTATATGCGCTGACTGGAAGTGCATGGAGCGCAGCAGCCATCGCTGCCTTTAATATCATCTATGGATTCCTGACTGCAAACCAACTGCAACGCAAACATGTTCAACGGGTCCATGAGGATTTGCGCCGCATTAGCCGATTTATTCGGATTAACGCCGAAGGCAAAGGCGATCTGACCCAGCGTCTGGACACGTCGGCTTTTGCCCAGGATGAATCAGGTGAACTGGCGAAATGGATCAACAATATGATCGACTCTCTGGAAGGAATCATGCTCAAGGTACAGCTTGCCACCGTGGATGTGATGAACAACCAGCACCAGATGCGAGCCTCAACGGAAACTACACAGGGTACAACCGAACGTGTAAATCTCAAACTTGGCTCCATGATCAAGGGGATACGCAAGCAGCTAGAGGACCTGGATCAGGCCAAAGTAGCCGCCGACGAAATGCGCCTCACTCTACAGCAGCTTGAAGTGTCTGCCACAGAGCAGATTGACGTTGCCCGTCAGGAAGTGGAGCGTATCGGAGACAAAATGACCCAGATCTCGGGAGCCGTGTCTGACACCAACCATACGATTTTATCCTTTATGGCGACCATGCAGGACATCTACCGCGCACTTGCTGTCATTGATGAAATTTCGGCACAGACCAACCTGCTTGCACTGAATGCTTCCATTGAAGCAGCCCATGTCGGCGAACATGGACGCGGATTTGCCGTCGTTGCTGGTGAGATCCGCAAGCTTGCGGAATTATCTCGTTCCTCCACGGAAGATATTCATCAGATTCTGGATAATATATCTGTAGCAGCAGGAGCAGCCTCGCAATCCATCAAGGAAGGCGATCAGGTGCTGGCTGAAGGCACCACGCTTGTTCAGGCTGCTTCACGGTTACTGCAAAGTGCTACGGCTGAAGAACCCCAAAGAACACAGGTTGTAGATCAGGTCGTGGTATTGATGGAGAATATCGCCGCCATCAGCCACAAAAACAGTTCCACGTCTTCGGAGGTGGAAGCCGAGATGGTTGAGCTTATTAACGACATGCTGCACGTTCAGCATTCATCGCACAATGTAGAAGCCATCACGGTCTTCTTGCAGCAGCTTGTGGGGCAATTCCAACTGACCCATCCCGATAAAAACGCGATTATCTGACGTTATCATTGACGCGGATTGGAGAAATAGCTAAAATTTGATGCAACTGTTCGTTTAGTACATTGTCGGTTCATTTCATATAGAAGCTTTCCAATCTGATTCAATGAAAGGGTGGTCTGCATGGAAATGCTCCAGGATTCTTTTGGCAGAATACATGACTACATCCGTATTTCTGTTACGGACCGCTGTAATTTGCGTTGTGTGTACTGTATGCCCGAAGAAGGCATGGAATTTGCCCCGCATGACCAAATTATGAGCTATGAGGAAATTGCCCAGGTGCTCAAAGTGCTGGCTCCAATGGGGATGCGGAAAGTCCGACTGACCGGAGGCGAGCCTCTGGTACGGAAAGATCTGCATCAACTCGTAAGTATGATCTCGGCCATTGAGGGGATTGAAGATATTGCGTTAACTACCAATGCATTGCTGCTGGACAAACAAGCTCAGGCCTTGAAAGACGCTGGACTGAACCGAATTAACATCAGTCTGGATTCCCTGCAGGCGAGCCGTTTCTCCATGATTACTCGCGGCGGGGATGTAAACAAGGTGCTGAAAGGCATTGAAGCCGCCACGGCAGTTGGACTTGCTCCGATCAAGCTGAATGTCGTGTTAATGAAGGGCATCAATGATGATGAGATCAAAGATTTCATTGCCATGACCATAGATCAGCCACTGCATGTGCGCTTCATTGAATATATGCCGATTGGGCAGGCTTCGGACTCATGGCGCAAATCGTATTTGCCGCTGGAGGCAGTCACGGAGGTATGTGCTGAGGCTGGCTGGACGGTGGAAAATACGGCAGGTCCTGCAGGTAATGGTCCATCACGAAACATGAAGATTGCCGGTTCACAAGGGACATTCGGATTGATCCATCCGGTCAGTGATCACTTCTGTGACAACTGCAACCGTCTCCGCCTGACAGCAGACGGACATATCAAAGCTTGTCTGTACTGGTCGGATGAATACAACGTGCGCCGCTACGTAGATGCTCCCGATGCTATGGCGGCACTCTTCCTTAAGGCACTTGGCACCAAACCGAAGAACCATGAAATGGCGCTGGCCCTGGAGCAGAAAATGCAAAGCCATACACCGACGGTACGACGCATGTCCCAGATTGGTGGATAGGCAAAGCGTGATCTGGCGGGTACCTGCTCATCATTTAAATGCATCAGAGCAGGAAGAAATAAAGAATATAAAATTTCGATTTACTTCATGATTGTAACAATCATTGTTGTACAAAAAGCTGCTGAGGATGTTCTGTCTTCAGCAGCTTTTTGGATTATGTATTTATCTTTTTTCTGTACTTGTTCAACTAAACATTACACTATAACGGAGAGGACAGAAATAACCTGAAGAAGCGAAGCGTTCGCCTAAAAGCTTTCTGAAAGAAAGCTACATCGGAAGCATACACTTATCCCCGGATTTTCCCCTTTGGAAAAGGAAATCCAAAAAAAATCTGGGGATAACAGCGATCGGAAGGTTGTTCTGTCATCGGAGTACCTGTGTAATATTCATTAGTTGAACTTATATAGCATTCCTGATTCCAAGATTAAAATAAAATTAATCTGCCATATGCCCACTTCAGGCCTTCAAGAATCCCGCAATTCTGACGATGAATATACAATACATCACGATCATACGCACACATATATAGGAGTTGATCCAATTGAATATTGTTGAAGCACTTGTTGCAGCAAGCCCGTATTTTAAAATCATGCTCAAGGAAAATGATTTGATGATTGCCGTTACCGATATGGAGCAGTTCCGGTATTACGTACGGAGCGAAGATCTTGATCTGGGTATCAAGGCTGGAGATCCGATCTCGCTTGAAGATCCTACACTACGCCGGGCACTTATGCATGGTGAGACTTCAGCCAATCGTATTGAAGCGCATCACTACGGGACTCCCATTAACTCGGCGGCTACCCCGCTTCGCGATGAGGCAGGCCAGATCGTAGGCGCATTGGCCATTGGATTTTCACTCAAAAACGAGGAAAAACTGGAGCACTTCACCGAATTGATCGGGGAAATCAGCGGTAAGTTAACCGATATGGTTCAGACCGTAGCTGCTCAGTCCCAGCAACTGACCGCTTCATCTTCACAGATTTTGGACAACACACGGATGGCTGTGCAAAATTCCAGTGAAGTCACCAAAGTGGCTTCATTCATTCGTGAAATTTCGGAGCAGACGAACCTGCTAGGTCTGAATGCTGCCATTGAAGCGGCTCGAGCAGGAGAAGCAGGAGCTGGCTTTGGCGTCGTGGCTACCGAAGTACGCAAATTATCCACCGGAACCAAAGAAGCTACGGTGAACATTGAACGCTCCTTGAAGGAAGTACAGCATTCCATTCGTCAGATGGAACAGGAGATTACCTCCATCGCCCAATCCAGCAACCAGCAGGCCGAACTCGTCACCGAGTTCAGCGAGGTGATTGATCAACTGAACAACGCATCCAAGGATCTCAAGTCTTTCATTGAATCCATGCTATTGCAGGCAGAATAAGATAGAATACTCATTTGGCGCATTAACTATAAGGCCAGCATATAAACAATAGGGATGTCCCATAAGTCATGAATATGACAGGGACATCCCTTGTTCGTGTTATTTTGTTTGAATGAACCTGAGACACGCTATTCGCTTCCATTGGCCCAGATCTGAGATCTAACGAATCACAGAGACGTTATTTCGTCGATTTTTAGGTTTTGACAACGTGTTATGACGAAATAGCGTTACGGAGGTTCGTTAAATCTTGCAAACGTTGATGATCCGCCTTTTAAGGTACGGTAGGTTCGTTAGCGCTTGGAGCGAGGCAGAATTCCTTCTGAGACAGCCTCATTCTTTTCTATTTTTACGATACGATCAGCTTCCACAGCATCATGCCTGCCATTCCGACCATGACTACAGCAGACAATCGATTGAAGAAAATACTGATCCGGCCTGTACGATCTGTTCTACCTACTAGCCTGCCTGCACCTGCCAGTCCCAGAAACCATACCCATGATACCACTGCCGCCGTTATTGCAAAATAAAAGCGTGCCACCCCCTCGTATTGAAGTGAACTGGTGCCGATTACGGCTACCGTGTCCAGCAGGGCATGTGGGTTAAGTAAGGAAACGGAAGCAGCAAAGGCGATCTGTCTTCCCGCAGACAGCACTGCTGCTGAACTATTCGCAGGCCCGGAAGACTTCCAAATGCTCCATGCCATATAGAGCAAAAACACACTCCCTCCTGCATACAATACATTCGCCAGCACCGGCCATTGCAGTAAAATGAGGGACACCCCTCCGACGGCTGCTCCAATCAACAACGTATCACTGAGTCCTGCGGTTACTATCGCTGGCAGCGCCCGTGCATAACTTCGCTGACTCATGCCCTGATTAAAAATAAACACATTTTGTACACCGAGTGGCAAAATCAGGCCAAATGCCAGCACTGCCGCGTGAATAATTACCCCCATCGTTCATCCCCCTTAGATATGTCTCCATAGTAGTAGAGATAACATCAGGCGTAACCAACCACTTGGATGGCACTGGACCCAACCAAATGATATAGTGTTCAAAATAAGAGGAAACGTAAATCCCATCAATCATTCTATAAAGGAGGCAAAACTGCCCATGAATCGTTCTGATTCTCGACAGGGGGGCAGCTGGAAGCCGGACCCCTCCCATTCCCTACCTCTGTACCGACAGATTGAAGTCTATATCAGCGAGAAAATTACTGCCGGCGAATGGACAGCTGGATATCGGCTTCCTTCACAACGGACATTGGCTCAAACCATGGGTGTGAATCGCAGCACGCTGGTTACTGCGCTGGAAAACCTGGCCGCCTCAGGGATGATTGAAGGCAGACATGGCGGCGGAACATATGTCTGTGGCTCTGGCTGGCATGCGCTGGCTCACGGAGCCCTACCCAACTGGGAGGAAGCCATAGAAGAAGGCTGGTATTACCCCAATCTGCCAGAGGTACAGCAGATTAACCGGGCTGAGTTCCAGCCAGGCATCATCAGGCTTGGTACAGGTGAGCTTGCGCCTGAGCTGATGCCCCAGGAGGCTTTTAACGACATCCTCCATGCTCTATCCAGTCGTTCTCGTACACTAAACTACCTCGAACCTCAGGGTAGTCTGGAGCTCCGTCAGGCTTTGTCCGTTTACTTGCAAGCAAGAGGCATCCAAGCCTCCCCTGACTCCATTCTGATCGTATCCGGCTCTCTCCAGGCACTGCATCTTATTTCAGTTGGGCTTCTGCCCCGCGGATCGGCAGTCCTGCTGGAGAAACCGTCTTATCTGTATTCCATTCATGCCTTCCAATCCGCCGGATTGAAAATGAGTGGCATTCCGATGGATGCCCAAGGATTACACACTCCGCGTCTGGAAGATGCCGTACAGAACAATGCAAACAGGGACAGCATCTCGCTGCTCTATACGATTCCGAGCTTCCACAATCCTACCGGCTCCGTCATGAGTGACAGCCGCCGGGAAGAACTGCTCGCCACAGCGCGGAACACCGGCATCTCCATATTGGAGGATGCCGCCTACAGCGACCTGTGGCTGGACGAGCCCCCGCCGCCATCGCTGAAGGCGCGTGATAAAGAAGGAAGGGTGCTGCACATGGGCACCTTGTCCAAGGCGGTCAGCCCAGGTCTGCGCCTCGGCTGGCTGGTTGGGCCGGAGCCGGTCATCCGTCGCCTCGCAGACATCAAGATGCAGACGGATTATGGCACCAGCTCCCTCGCTCAGGAGGCTGCTGCACTCTGGTTTGCCGATGGATACCACAAGCAGCATATGGATCGCCTGCGGCCAGAACTGCGCAGACGCAGGGACTTTATGCTTGAGCTTCTGCAACGCAATTTCGGTGAACTCGCCGAGTGGAGCATACCTGCCGGAGGCTTTTATATCTGGCTCCGATTTACCGCCAGTCCTCTATCCATTCGCGAACTGTTCCATGCCTGTCTGGAGAATCATGTGCTGATTCATCCGGGTTATCTCTATGACCGCCTGGATGCAGAGCACATTCGTCTGTCCTATGCCTATGCTTCACCGGATGAGATGGAGCGTGGTCTTCACTTGCTGGCACAGGCAGTCAAGAAGCTAATGTCATCATGAAATAAAAAAACGCCTTGACCGGAAGGAATATCATCCCTCAGATCAAGGCGGCTCTTTCATGTTTTGTTATTAATAAGACAGATACGTCTCGTCTAGATCGCAGACAGATTTCCTTTATCCTTTTACCGCACCTTCTGCAATACCCTCCATGATGAACTTTTGGAAGAACGCATAGATGAGAACCACCGGAATCGCAGTCAGTACCAGAGAGGACAGGATCAACGGCCATTCCTTATTGTACTCGCCAAACAGCATGTTCGTGGACAGAATCAGCGTATAACGATTCACATCCGTCAGCATGAGCAGTGGCAGCAGGAAGTCATTCCAGATCCATAAGAAGTCCAAGATGGCGATGGTGACCGTAATTGGCAGCAACAATGGGAAGATGATCTGGAAGAACGTCTGGAACTCATTACATCCATCCATCTGTGCCGACTCTTCCAATTCACGCGGGATGGACTTAACAAACCCGTGATACAGGAAGATCGCCATGTTCACACCAAGTCCGATATAGATCAGAGCCAATCCGTATGTGCTTCCTTGGACGTGAAGTCCTTTGGCAACCCGTGTCAGTGGAATCATGATCGAGTGAAAAGGAACGAGCATGGATGCCACGAACAGGAAGAAGATCAGGTTGCTCAATCTGCCTGAAGTACGCGACAGCTTGTATCCGGCCAATGAAGCGCAGAATACAATACCGCCAATCCCCAGGAAGGATACAATCGCCGAGTTCAATGAGCTGCCCAGCAGGTTGATTTTGTTAAACGCATCCGAATAGTTTTCCCAATGAAAGGTTGTTGGGAGAGCTATAAAAGACTGGAACATTTCGCCTTGTGTTTTGAATGAGTTCACAATCGCCATGTAGATTGGCAGCATTGCGACGAGGGAGCCCAGCACCAGCAGCAGTCGAATCAGGTAGCTGTTAATTCGTTGCATCCTCATGCTTCCACCTCTTTCTTCTTCATCACCGTAATCTGAATGAGTGTGAAGATGAGCACGATGACGAATAACACAACCGACTTGGCACTGGCATATCCGTATCTAAAATTGTTGGAGAATGCCTCTTCATAAATATTCATCGTAATCACCTGAGTGGCTCTGCCTGGACCGCCACCTGTCAGACCGTACACAACTTCGAATACTTTGAAAGCACCGTTCAGTGTCAGGAAGAAACAGATCGTCACGGCATGAGTAATCATCGGCAATACGACATTACGAAGTACCTGGAACGCATTGGCTCCATCAATAACAGCCGCTTCCTTCAGACTCTTCGGCACACCCTGGAGTGCTGCCAGATAGATGATCATCATATACCCCACACCATTCCAGAGCGATACGATCAGGATGGAGTAGAATGAAAATTTCGGATCACCCAGCCACTGTTGGTCCAAAAAAGAGACCGCCAACTTCTCGGCCAGCTGCGGCAGCACCTGGGAGAAGATGAACGTCCACATAAAGGCGCTGATGATCGTACTGATCATGTTCGGCATGAAAAACAGGGTCCGGAATAACCCCTTGCTGCGCGTCCGTGTCTCAATGAACACGGCGAGCAGCAAGGCAATTCCATTTTGCAGAATCAGCATAAACACCACATATTTTAACGTGAACCACAGGGAATTCAGAAAGTCGGGATCTTCCTTGAACAGCTCCACGAAGTTTCCCAGACCGATAAAACTGTAATCCCGGTTCAGACCATTCCAGTCCGTCAAGCTGTAGAACAAACCGCTAAATGTGGGATACAGCAGGAAAATCGCATAGATGACAAAGGCAGGCGCAGTGAACGCTAGCAGCGACAGATACTTCTTGAATACATTCGTAGCCATTGGTTCTCCCCCTTTTCACTATAAGCAGACTCGCGGAAACGGGGGAACGAAGACCGTTCTGCCAGCCGTTTCATCTGCTTACTTGTTGACTTTGTTGTAGGATTTCCACGCCTTGTCGAGCGCATCGATCACCTGCTGCTGGTTCAGTTGTCCGGAGTAGTAACCTTGCAGCGCTTTGCCTGATTCATCTTTAACCGCTTGAGGAATGGATGGATCTTGATACGCTTTGCCTTCATTCACATATTTCAGGGCATCGTCTACCCAAGGGAAACTTTTGAAGTCATGAATTTTGGCAACCGGATTGAATTTCAGTGCTTCGTAGAATGCACTTGAATCCTTGTCATCGAGAATATAGTTTACGAAGTCGAGCGCCACTTCTTTGTTTTTGCTGGAGGAAGATACCGCCAGTGAAGTCGATGTGCTCAGGTTGATTTTGGTATCATCCGGGTTGTCATTGATCGGCAGTGGAGCTACGCCGAAGTTGATATCCGGATTGGACTTCAGGATGGTTTCCGCGAACCAAGGTCCTTGAATCCACATTGCTGCTTTGCCTGTTGCAAAGGCTGCTGAACCATCATCGCCGCCCACTTCAAGCGCTTTCTCCGTTCCATTGGCATTGACGAGATCGAAGATGTCGAACAAGGCTTTCATATCCGAGAAGGAACCTTGATCCTGATTCATCTTATCCAAGAAGTCTTTATGCTCTGACTGAGTCAGTGCACCTACGGTAAGTGGCAAGAACAGTTGCGGAATCCAGGCCTCTTTGTACGAAAGTTCAAACGGTGTGATGTTGGCTGCTTTCAGCTTTTCCACGACTGCTTTCATTTCCGTCAAAGTGGTTGGAACCTCTAGCCCCTGCTCTTTGAAAATATCCTTATTGTACAGGTATCCCCAAGATAACGTTTCCAAAGGAACGGCCACGACTTTGCCCGACGCATCTGTTACGGAAGGCTTAACGGAATCCAATAATTTATCGACAAAAGGCTGACCCGACAGGTCTTCCAGATAACCTGCTTTGCTGAACGGTGGGATTTCATTGACCGCATGAAGTGCGAACACGTCCGGTGCATCATTGGAGGCAAGTCGTGTTTTCAGAATCTGCGGCGCATTATCTGCTGGCGGCATCTCCAGTTGTACGTTGACCTCAATATTCTTTTCGGCTTTCTCCTTGGCTTTGAACTGTTCTATATATTTATCGTAATGTTCTTTCAGCCGCGGCTGTGCAATGAATACTTTGAGGGACACCGTACTGCCCGATGCAGTTCCCTCTTCCTTACCATCCGTACCCGCATTGGAACCGCAGCCTGCGAGCAGAACACTCACCAGTACCGCACTTGCTACGCTTTTCCATACTTTCATCTCTTATGACCTCCCGGTGTAACTGGTTTGTCTTTCATAGGATCATTATATATCACGAAATGAAAGCGCTTCATTGGACATTATTAGACTCGTTTATTGGATTATTTTAAACCTTAATCCAATAAGTAAACTGTCTGTGAACGAATTATTTGGGGCTGTTATCTGATTTACGAGGTTGTCCCTTTCGCATCTCTCCAGGCGAAATCCCGAAGTGTTTCTTGAATACCCGATAAAAGTACGATACATCCTCATACCCCGTCATCTCGGCAATATGTTTGAATGGAATCTGATCATCGAGCACCCACTCCCTGGCTCTTGCCATGCGTAACTGGACAATATAGTCGGTCACATTCACGCCGTATTCTTTTTTGAACACCTTGCTGAGATATTCTTTGCTGACAAAAAAGATCTGGGCAAGCTGCTCCAGTGTAATCATCTCCATGCAGTGCTGCTCAATGTATTGCTTCACCTCATCCAGGTTCAGCTTGTTCTTGAATTTGCGCTGCGCAATCAGCTGCTCCAACGAAGTATAATAAGGCGCTGATATCCAGTCCACTGCCGATGTGATGGACGCCAGAGCCGTTGGCGGCGGGAGTACAGCTGCTACAGGTTGCTCGCATAAGCCGTTGGAAACACACAGCTCGCCCAGCAGCGTCTGCAATTCGTATGCGACCCGTCCAAGCTGTTGCGGTCTTCGGATATCACTGGTATCAAGGCGGTGCTCCAGCTGCCCGAACAGCTCATGCAATCCCTGAACGTTCAAGTCGTTAAAACGTAAGCGCGCCTGCTGCTGAAACAGCGAGAACTCGCCAGAAAAAGCGGAAGGATAAGGTTCCCAGGATTCCGGCCCGGACTCGGTCTTTTCCAATTCACGTTTACACTTGGCCAGAACGTTATTCAATTCATCGGGATTCACCGGCTTGAGCAGATAATCAGCGGCACGGTGGCGAATGGCATGTTTCGCATAATTAAAATCATCATAACCGCTGACCACAATCACTTTGATATGCGGATATTGTGCACTCAGCGTCTGGAGCAGTTCCACGCCATCTTTACCCGGCATACGCATATCTGTAATGATAATATGGGGCTGATGCTGCTCAACCAGCCGGATCGCCTCTCCGCCATCCTCTGCCTCACCTGCTACCACCATGCCAAGCTCATCCCACGTGCCCAAATTGCGCAAAATATCTCTGTTCCATGGCTCGTCGTCCACTATTAGCACTCTATAATGATCCTTGTTCACGTGATCTCGCCTCCTGTATGGCAAGGAATTCGAACAGTGACACGGGTTCCCTGTCCTTCCCCACTCTCCATGTTCATACCGTATGCAGGCCCAAAGTGCATCACGATGCGTGATGCGGCATTGACCAGGCCAATGCTGGTGCCCGAGCTCCATACTCTGTCTCCTTGCCGGGACAGCTTGGACAGTCTCGATTGCATCTCGGCCAACCTCTCTTGATCCACACCCACCCCATTATCGGAAATGCGGATGGTTACCTCATGATCTAGTCGGACAACTTGAATGTTCAATTTCCACTCTCCCTGCTTTTTCTCCAGACCATGGACAAATGCATTCTCCACAATCGGCTGCAGGGACAACTTCGGAATGTAGCAGTCACTGAGCACGCCTTCAATCTCCAGTTTATATTCAAGTCTGCTGCCAAAACGCTGCATCTGGATGAGCATATAATGCTCCAGCTGGTCCAATTCGGACTGCAATGGCACGAGTCCATCCGGCGCTCTGACAATATATCGGAACATCTCACTTAATGCACGAATCACTTTATAACTGTCTGCCGGCTTCTGCGAGTACACCATACCTCCGATCATCTGCAGCGTATTTTGCAGAAAATGCGGGTGAATCTGAGACTGAAGCGCTTTGAGCTCGGCCGTCTGTTTCTCCAGATTCATGAGATAGTTATCCCGGATATGCTCCCGAATGCGGCTTGCCATACCATGCAGATTTTTCTCCAGCAGGCCAATCTCATCCACCCGACCACTGCGGACCACTTCCTTGTCCTTGATCAACTGGATTCCCTTCATGGAATTCGCCAGTCTGACAATCGGTTTGGATGTTCGCCAAGCCACAAATGCTGCCAACAACACCGAAACCACGGTAGCCAGCCCACCCACAACAAGACCATATTTCATCGTTTCCAGTGCACTCTCATTGATGACATGGGAAGGGACAATTTTGATCAGACGCATCCCTGACGGATCAATGGCATGATAGAATACATATTCCTTGGCTGTTCGAATGAAACCGGAACTGTCCTTCGTAACTGCAAGCTTTTCCAGTGCCTCTGCTGAAGGCTGTATCTCCTTGTTTGGCTGATAGACCGGACTTCCCGTACTATCCGCGATGTACACCGCATAATCCCCCCGGCTGTCCAGCAATTCCAGCGTCTGATTGAATTCGGCCCACTTGACTTCCAGACTGATTGCGCCAATCTGCGCCTGATCCTCGAAACGGTTCATGCTGCGGGTCATATGAAACTTCTCCGGATCATTCGGATCATTCATAATCGTAAAGTCCTTATGCTGCTCAAAAAGATCATGGTATGCCGCAGGAATGTCCGGCACCGATCGGATTCGGCTTTCCATCGAGTTGAAGGTGAACATTGTGTCCAGTTCCTTTAGGTATAATTCCACGCCAAATACATAGTTGCCAGCCGAATAATATACACTGTTCAGCATGTTGAACACGGCCTTCTGCTCATCGAATCGGCTGGCAGCTGGAGCATCCTGATTTAATGCCAAATACTGATGCAGCTCATCACTGATCTGAATGGAATAGATGAGATTGTTCATCCGCGCGAATTGTTCACCCAAATAGATAGAGGCCCAATTCATATTCGCACGGTTGGTCTCCATGATCTCTTCTTCCATGGAAGAGCGGGTATTTTCGGCCGCTACAACTGTCATGGCGATTACGGGCAGAATGGCCAGAAACGTCATGGTGAGGATTAATTTGTTGCGAATGCTGCGTTTGAACGGATCAGTAAGCTTCCGGTATAATTCGGTAAACACAAGGCATCCACTCCTGAGCTATGAGCTAAAATAAGATAAACGCCCCAGCATGAAGCCGAGGGCGCTTTGGTCTTTGTATTCTTTTTATAGTCATTGAACATGAACTTGTCAATTCATTTATGATTTCCCATTATTGCTCAATAATGCGCACACCCCAAGGTTCCAGGTCAATATTCTGCTCTCCGGACACCGCTGTTCCTGCCAGAAGTTCCGTTCCGTCTCCGTAGGCATTTACGAACGAAGTCGCATGATCGGAGTAGTTAAAGAAATATCGAATCGTATTCCCTTGCTCATTCACGCCGCTCTTCACGATGATTGGAAAAGCCAATTCCTGATCAGTTCCCCATAGTCCAGCTTCCTTCATGACTCGCTCCAGCACGCTGCGTATCACCGCGGAGCTGGTATAACATCCAACGTACGTTGCTTTGCCCTTGCCATAGGTATTCTGGGTAATTGCCGCATATTCTCCCCAGTGAGGATGATCATACCAGGCCAGCACTTCTGCAGTTGTTGGTGTGATGAGCTCCATCCAGGTGTGAATCTGATTCTGTTCCTCTCCAACCTCGAACGGATCATCTCGAAGCGAAACATTTTTCGGCTCTACAAAAAGGTTGTAACTGATGCCACAAGCCTCACTGATCAGTCCAGGCTGGCGGGTAGAGCGGACCTTAATATGCTCATTGGCGAATCCGCTCTTGAAGGAGTAAACGACATGCCCACCATCCTGTACGAATTGGTTCAGCCTCTCAAGCAAGACATCGGAAGCTGCGTACAAAGCAGGCACAACGATCACATCATAGCCTTCATAACTCTCCACGGACGGATCAATCAGATCACAGCCAATATTCATTTTGTATAATTCGTCATACATCCAGCGGATAACGTCGTTGTATTTTTTGTCACTCGTAAAATTAAACCCGAACCACTTGATCGACGTCAACGCCTCATTGCTGAACAGCACGGCTACCCGATTCGTTTTCTTCAAATTCACCAGTTGTGGGCTAAGTCTGGCAAAATCCCGGCCGATCGTTTTGGCCTCATTGTAGACCGGATTTGGTTCAAAATCATGGCTCAGCAATCCTTTCCAATACGTCTCGAATGAATTATGCAAGGAATGCCAGTGCCAATAGGCGACCATGTTTGCTCCCGATGCCAGGTGGCTAAACGCCTGAAGGCGAAGCTGTCCCGGGTAGGGAACCCAATGCCAGAAAGCCTGCGCTTCCGTCTCCAGTACGAGATAGTTCGATTGTTTGGTGGAACGTGCCACGTCACCGCCGAATGAAATCTCAATGCCGGTCAGATCATCCTGCGACGGATGGTAGATGTCCACACTGGTGATGTCAAAAGGTTTGGATGCGGCAAAATGGTCCACATCTCCCTGAATGCCGTACGAGTATCCACGCCAGTCGAAGTCAAAGTTCTGGGTGACGAACTGACCCTCCTGTTTGTACTCATTTACAATTCCGACCTGCCACGCTAGAAAGTTGGTTACCAGTTGGCGCTGGAACTTGGCAAATTCAGCTCCCAGACTGCCGTTGATTGTACCGACAACAGACGGGAAGTCCTCCCAGCTATTGATACGGTTACTCCAATAGTCGAGACCAAATTCCTTGTTCAGATCATCCAATGAGCTGAACTTGTTACGCATATATTTGACGAATTGCAATTGTACGTTATCACCGGCAGTGTTGTAATGCTTCGTTTCGTTATCCGTCTGATAGCCAATCACGGCAGGGTGTTTGCTAACACGGGAGATCAGCTTGCGAATAATGCGTTCCGCATAGAACAGATACGTTGGATGTGTGATATCCATGATCTGCCGCGCTCCATATTTCCCCGGTCCCTGTACCGTTGTGGCCAGAACATCCGGATGCTCCTTCACCATCCACGTTGGAACAGCATACGTAGGCGTACCCACAATAACCTGAATGCCCGCCGCATGCATGGCATCCAGTACACGATCTACTGAGGAGAAGTCGAATACGCCATTCTGTGGTTCATGCGTACTCCAGGTGGATTCCGCAATCCGCACCACATTGATGCCTGCATCTTTCATCATCTGGATATCCTTATCCAATCGCTCATAAGGCATATATTCATCATAGTAGGCTACTCCGTACAATAACTTGTCCATGTTAAAATCTCCTTTTCATCGGGAAGTATGTTTTGCTTGGCATTTATACAAAATGAAATGATTCAATTGAAAAATGATAACGTTTACATTAATATCTATTGAAGTACATTAGATGCTTAGCAATCTGGTCGAACGCCCTCCGTTCTGCCATTTTTCAATGTTGGCGTTAAACTGATTATAATGAAGTATACTATGGGTGCCGATTGTACAAGGCGAGTTGTTTTTACCCTTTTCCGAGGTGAATGTCATGGATATCCGATCGCAGCTTCGAGAAATGCCACATCATACACTGGCTCACTGGCTGCCTATTATCGACTGTAACATTAAATTCTATGGAGCGCACAGCCAACAAGTTCCATACGGTTGGGCGATGCCGGAGGAATCCCATCCGGGCTTTGAAATTATGCTAATTATAAAGGGGACCCAGGAAAGCGTGATTCACGGGTATACCTATACGGTTGAGGAAGGTTCCATTTTGCTGATTCCACCGGGATTCAAACATACGAACCAATGTGTATCATCAGAGGGCATGACGTATTTCAGTGCTCATTTCAATGTGGATGATCCCGTATTTACCCTGAAGCTGATGTCACATCACAGCCGAATCTATGAGGCAGGCACCACAGATAATATGCAAATGCGCCCTGTCCTGGAAAACTGGATGAACATGATCAGAACATCGGAGGCATACACTTCCACAGACAAATTTATCATGCAGGCAAGCATGTTTGAATTGTTTGCCCTGTTGTCCCGGGCGGCCGACCGTGAACCACTGACCACCCGCTCTGATGCTTCGCCCAGTGCTCCAGCTCCCGCAGCCATGCATTATGCAGGGGCCATCGCAGAAGCCATCAAGCAGGCGTTCCATACACAGCTTCGAGTCAAGGAGGGAAATGTATCCACCGTCAAAGTGGAGCAGATCATATCCTCGTTTGGCATCAGTCCGGGATATGGGCTGCAGATCTTTCGCAAGGTGTACGGACAATCTCCACGGGCCTATCTGTCCAGCCTGAAGCTGCAGGAAGCCAAAGTGCTGATCGAACAGCCGAAGCTCTCTTTGGGCGAAATTGCGTGGAAGCTGGGTTATACTCATCTGTCGCACTTCAGTCGGCAATTTAAACGATGGACAGGCCAGAGTCCGCTTCAATATCGCAACGCCGTTCAGGATCTATCCAACGGATCGGGTCCAATGGACCAGAGTTGGGAGTCGGAATCAGAATGAGGAAGAAATGGGAAGATGGGCTATATGTTAAAAGAGGCCATGAATGAATGAATGTTATGGGTTAAGGGCCGTAACATCGGTTACGAATATGCTCGTACTCTTCCGGGGTATTCATATTACTAAGCTGAATGGCCACCTCATGGACGCCAGCGCTTTCCAGCTCATCGACGTCGACATATTGGCAGCGGATCTCTTCAAGCCATTGGGTTACTTTCAGTCTGTCATGGCGTAAACACTGTTCAAGTTCGGGGAGAACACATCTATGATATGCACCTGCAAGCGGATGAACACGTCCTGCCAATCGTGGAACGATTGCCTGATGCTCTTGACCTGATTCGGTGAGCCACTTCATGCCTTTGAAAAAGGATGGCTCTAGCAGCGGCATATCACAGGCGCAGATGAGGTTCCAGTCTGTCTCCGAGGCTTCCAGCGCGGCATGCAGCCCTGCGAGCGGCCCTTTCCCCGGGTAGTGATCCTGAACGCAGTTGTAGGGCAATGCGCTGTATGCAGCTGTGTTGGTTCCTGCGGAAATGATAATACTATTCACAGCTGGTGCCATCGCTTGAATGATCTGCTCCAGCACGCTGGAACCATTCCATTGCAACAATGCCTTATTGGAACCCATACGACGGGATAAGCCTCCTGCCAGTGTAATACCTGTCCATTCCATCGTGCTCATGGTCATCCTCCTCGTTCAATAAACTTATTCTATACATTGAATACCCTTTCAACAAATGATACATTGAAGAATATGATTCTGAAAGGAATGGCTCTAATTGGACAGATCTGCACCCGGAAGAGGCAATCCCTCTTTGGTTTCGCTGAAACTATATAATTTTTTCATTTATGGAGCCATTTCAATCTTCGCCGGTTTTCTTCAGTTGTATTTGCAGGAAATCGGAATGACCAAATTGGAGATTGGCAGTCTGATGGCGATTGGTCCGTTTGTCTCCTTGTTTGCTAATCCGTTCTGGGGCTTCTGGAGCGATAAATCACGCAATATTCGCATTATTCTGATGATGATGATGGGTGGCACCTTTGTGCTTGCTCAGGCCGTATTTTATGCACCTACGTATGCCTGGATCTATGCAGCCATGATCTTTTTTTATTTCTTTCAAAGTCCGTTATTCGCCCAAACCAACAGCCTGATTCTCGGTTATATCGATGGCACGACTCAGAAATTCGGTACGTTTCGGCTATGGGGATCACTCGGCTGGGCTCTAACCGCGGTGGCTGCCGGACCGCTGATTGACCGCTTGGGAGCGGGCAGTGTATCGATTGTCTTTGCCTTTATGATTGTCATTGCCTTTATCTTTGCCTTGTTTCTACCCAGACAGCCAATCGCTTCAGATACACCTGTAGTGAGCTTTCGACGTTTCGGCAGGGTGATGTTCAATCCTTACTTTATGATCTTTATCGGGCTTGGGGTGCTCGTTTCCGTACCCAACGCCATGAACAGTACATTTATGTCATTATACATCGTGGAAATGGGTGGCGATAAACAGATGGTTGGCTGGGCCATCTTCACATCATCCATCCTTGAAGTGGGTGTATTCTTGCTCCTGGACCGTTTTCTCAAACGCAAAATGAGCATGCTTCTCTCATCACTTGTCCTGATCAGTCTGTTGTTCGCCATCCGCTGGGAGCTCATGGCCTTAGCGAACAACCCGTTAGAGATTGTGTTCATTCAGCTCATGCACTCCATTACGTTCGGCGGGTATTTCTATGTAGGTACCCAACTGACGATGCTGTTCATTCCAAGGCCGTATCGCTCCTCTGGTCAGGCGGTGTATACGATGGCCTGGGGCGGCATATCCGGTGTCATTGCCGGCCTGTTCGGCGGCTGGCTGTTCCAGAGCTTCGGTGCTGAGGTGATGTATAACATCGGAGTGTTCTTCTCCCTGATTGGTGCCGTTGGTTTTGCAATCATGTGGTTCTCGAACCGCCGCAACGGATATCAGCCAACTGTGTTGACGGAAATGGGTGAAAGGTAATCTTTTGTTGGCAAAGGTTGAACCTTTCAAGATTTACACTGGAGCACTACGAGGACAGAACAATCTTTCGATCGCTGTTATCCCCGGATTTTTTTGGATTCCCTTTTTCAAAGGGTAAAATCCAGGGATAAAGGCGAACGCTACGCTTCTCCAGCTTTATTCTGTCCTCTCCGTTATGGTGTAAATAAAGTTCAAACAATCAAACAAAAGATTAAGAATAGTAGTAATAAAAAGAAAGGCGTCTCCATGCGTTTGTCGCCCCTAACGAACCTTAGACGCCTTATTTACAGCAATTTCACGAAATTCTAAAGCTAAGGAATCTCATCCACCTTATTTCGCATAAGAGACGCTAAAAATCCAATAAAGACAGGCCAAACGAGGAAATAAGGTGTCTACGATTCGTTACGTTGCTGGAACGCCCGAATACACATGAATAGCGTGTTCTCGGTTCGTTAGATTCTTACCTCATACGCACAGATACGCTTGTTCTCATGTTCATGCCGTATTGTAGGCTCAGTCTAAAACTGAACCTGACTGTACCTGAAAAACAAAAGGGCATCCTTCGCCATGAATCATGACGAAGGATGCCCTTCATTTAACTAATAACTTGGCTGCTTACCAGCACACTGATGAACAACCTTAATTTCATCCATCGACCTTATGCCTTCGGCAGTTGGAACGAGCTTTTCAGGGATACGACCCGGTTAAATACCGGACGGCCTGGCTCGGAATGTTTGGGATCAACGCTGAAGTAACCGTGACGGAAGAACTGGAATTTATCCTGTGCTTTCGCTTCCTTCATCTCTTGCTCCACAAACCCTTGAACCACTTCAAGAGAGTTTGGATTCAATTGATCCAGGAACGTTTTCTCCGGTTGCTCTTCCACAACCTCCACCTCAGCGCCTGCCACGGCCACTTCTGGCTCGGTATCGGCTTCCGGTGCTTCTGCGGAGATCAGAGGTTCATACAGACGGAATTCAGCCGGTACCGCTTGAGTCGCTTCTACCCAGTGGATGGTCCCTTTAACTTTACGGCCAGTGAAGCCACTGCCACTCTTCGTTTCCACGTCATAGGTACAATGGATTTCAGTCACATTGCCTTCTGCATCCTTAATTACATCGTTACACTTGATGAAATACGCATGTTTCAGACGAACTTCGTTGCCCGGGAACAAACGGAAATATTTGTTCGGCGGATTTTCCATGAAATCGTCTTGTTCAATATAAATCTCACGAGAGAACGGAATTTGGCGATTGCCCATCTCCGGGTTCTCCACATTGTTCTCCGCTTCGAGCCATTCGACTTGCCCTTCAGGGTAGTTGGTAATGACCACTTTGAGAGGATGCAGGACAGCCATCGTACGCGGAGCTTTCAGCTTTAGATCTTCACGGACAAAGTGCTCCAGCGTTTGCAGATCGATAACCCCTTGGCTTTTGGAAATGCCTGTTTCGAATACGAAATCACGAATGGCTTCCGGTGTATATCCCCGGCGGCGCAGACCTGAAATTGTTGGCATGCGCGGATCATCCCATCCATCCACATGGCCTTCATCCACGAGCAGTTTCAGCTTCCGTTTACTTGTCACCATTTGCGACAGGTTCAGGCGCCCAAACTCATATTGATGTGGTTGGTTCTCCATCTCACATTCGGCAATAACCCAATCATAGAATGGTCGTTGGTCCTCAAACTCCAGGGAGCAGAGGGAGTGGGTTACTCCTTCAATGGCATCTTCAAGTGGATGTGCAAATGCGTACATCGGATAGATGCACCATTTGTCGCCCGTATTATGATGATGTGCATGAGCAATACGGTAAATGACCGGATCACGCAGATTGATGTTCGGTGAAGCCATATCAATCTTGGCTCGCAGCACTTTCTCACCGTTCTGGAACTCGCCTGCACGCATCCGTGTGAACAGGTCAAGGTTCTCTTCTACCGGACGGTCACGGTATGGGCTGTTCTTGCCCGGCTCGGTGAGCGTTCCACGCATAGCACGGATTTCGTCGGCGCTTTGATCGTCGATGTAAGCTTTGCCTTTTTGGATCAGCAAGACCGCGCGTCTGTACATTTCATCAAAATAATCGGAAGCAAAACGTTTCTCGCTCCACTCATAGCCGAGCCATTTCACGTCTTCCTGAATCGATTGGACATACTCTACATCTTCCTTGACCGGATTCGTGTCATCGAAGCGCAGATTTGTTTTGCCGCCAAATTCGCCGCCTAGCGCAAAGTTAATCCAGATCGCTTTGGCATGGCCGATATGCAGATAACCGTTCGGTTCCGGAGGAAAACGGGTAATGACTTCCTGGACTTTCCCTGACCGGAGATCTTCGGTAATAATATTTTTGATAAAGTTAGGTGGGGTTGTACGATTGTCCACAGGTATCAAACCTTTCATGAATTGATTGGAGCTTTCAGGAATTGCAGCAATTCCGGCTAAAATTCCTTTATAACGAAGTCATTTCCTGAAAAAATCTATTTTCTTGGAAAGTTTCGTACGCGTTTCATTTAAATATACCTTTAACGAGGGAGGAGTTCAATAAATAACGCCCCAAAATCAGGATCAGTTACACACAAGATAGGCCCAAAACCATTTTGACGGGTTCGCGCGAATCATGTAGCATGATAGAAAAACAGAATTTAAGGGAGGGTTTCCCATTGAACGCGCTAAAACTGTCCAAAGAACAACAGGATGAAGCCATACGTACCATCCAGTCGTATTTCGAAGAGGAACGCGGCGAAGAACTGGGCGATCTGGCAGCTTGGGGTGTGCTGGATCTTTTCATGACCCAGTTGGCTCCCTTCATATATAATCAGGCACTGGGTGACGCCCGTACTACGGTGAATCAACGCATGGCCTCGATGGAAGAAGACCTGTTTGCATTGGAGCGCAAGCTACCGAAGACTTCCCGATAATACATTATTTCAAAGAAAGAAGGTTGCACTCATGTTTACCTATTCATTGGATGAATATACCGAACTCCGCCCACTTGCCATGGAGCACACCAAACCGTTGTTCGAACTCACGGACCGCTCGCGGGATCAGTTGAGACATTGGTTACCGTGGGTGGACAACGTGACCGAGATTGAGCACACTTCGAATTTTATCAGCAATGCACTGAAACAGGGCGCGGACAACGGCGGTTTCACCGCAGGTGTCTGGCTGAAAGGTGAACTTGCAGGCATCATCGGCTTCCACGAAATCAACTGGACCAACCGCTCGGTAAGCATCGGATACTGGCTTGGCAAAGGTTTTGAAGGTCAAGGCCTGATGACCAGCGCATGCCGTGTTCTGGTGGACTACGCTCTCGTCACTCTGGATCTGAACCGTGTCGAGATTCGTTCAGCAACCAACAACAAGCGAAGCCGGGCCATCCCTGAACGGCTTGGATTCGTCCTTGAAGGCGTCATTCGTCAGGCTGAGAAGCTGCCTAAGGGCTATGTTAACCATGCGGTGTATGGCATGCTGCAGCATGAATGGGAACTTTTGCGCTAATTAGACTTACATAATTTAAATGGTTGGAGGACCATTTCTTATTGCGAATATGGTCCTCACACAATGGCATAGGCATACATTAAATCTTAAAGCCCCTCCTCCTCCACAACATGTGGAGATTAAAGAGGGGCTTATCTTATTTGGCATTTATGCATCCATATAACTTGTAATCTCTCGATCCAACTTCTTCTTAGAGCGCACGTACCATGCCACCGTCCACCACAAGAGATGTACCTGTAATGTACGTATTCGCTCCTGATAAGAGGAACACAACCGCTTTGGCGAACTCCTCGGGTTGACCATAACGTCCCAGTGGAATTTCCTTACGGAATTGCTCGGCAACCTCTTCCTCACTTATTCCGTTCTGCTCTGCACGCGCTGCGTCCAGTTCATGTATCCGATCCGTCCCGATTCTACCCGGTGCAACCGTATTGATCAGAATGCCATATGGCGCAAGTTCCTGTGACAAGGTTTTGGCCAATCCGAACACACCCGTACGGAACGTATTGGACAGAATCAGACCTGGAATCGGCTGCTTCACAGAGGTGGAGGCAATGTTCACGATATGTCCGCCGTTCTCCTTCATGTAAGGAAGTGCACCGCGAATCAGTCTGACATAGCTGAGTACATTTAACTCAAATGCACGTTCCCAATCTTCATCCGTCAATGACTCGAATGTTCCTGAAGGCGGACCGCCTGAATTGTTCACCAAAATATCAATCTGCCCAAACTGTTCGCCTGTCTTGCGAATCAGGGCATCAATATCCTCCTTGCTTGTCACATCGGTGGCACAATATTCGATACGTCCGCCACCACCGAGCGCCAGCAGCTCCTGCTTCACCGCTGCAAGCTTCTCTTCGCTCCGGCTGGCGAGCATGACATCAGCGCCTTCTCCCGCCAATTGAGCGGCTACCTCTTTGCCCAGTCCTCGACTGGATGCAAGCACCAGCGCCTTTTTACCTCGAAGTCCCATGTCCATTGTTGTTCCTCCTTCGACTCTGTTCTATCCGTTGGCCTGGATGAAATAACTCATAAGAATATCGTCCACATACTTGCCTGCAATATAAAATTCCGACACCAGTCTGCCTTCCGTCACAAATCCGCACTGTTTATAAAAAGCAATCGCCCCCGGATTGCTGGATAACACCCGCAACCTAAGCTTGGTGATCCCTTGTTCAGAGGCATGCTGCTTCATGGCATCCATCAGAGCTGTGGCAATACCACAGCGACGATCATGGGGATGAACGGCGATATTAATCTCGTATACATGGCGGTTAACGGGCATTCCTGTTGGCAGATAAAAGCCCACATAACCACATACCCGCTCTCCCTGAAGGGCAATCAGCTGACTTCCTGGCGGACAATGCTGCAAATATTGTTGTCTGGATCGCCACTGAAACGGGGCCGGAGAGGTATGCTTAT
Source organism: Paenibacillus sp. OK076 (assembly GCF_900110055.1). Classification (NCBI taxonomy): domain Bacteria; kingdom Bacillati; phylum Bacillota; class Bacilli; order Caryophanales; family Paenibacillaceae; genus Paenibacillus; species Paenibacillus sp. OK076. The sequence goes on along the minus strand of NZ_FOCH01000002.1, from coordinate 655,856 downwards.
CCCATACCAGTGCATCCAGTTCCATTAGTTGGGCAGCATCCTTGATCTCGGATGGCCGAATGGTATACGTATGGCTGATAAGCATAAAAATTCAACCTTTCGTGCAATAGTCGATAACACTGCGCAAAGCAGCGTTAGAAAAATGGCTTGTTCCTTACTCATTTCGACATTTTGCAGCTGAATACGTGCAAAATGCTCCTTTGCCTTATATTGTAGCATAGCCTCAGGTTTGACTAAAATTTCACTGTGTAGAATGAAATTCATGCTTAACCTTCACGTAACGTCATCGTTTATACTGATTCGATAAGGAGGTGTATGTAATGAACATCAAGGAAGCCGCGGACAGACTCGGCATATCGGCGAGAGCCATTCGCTTCTATGAGGAAAAAGGACTGATCTCCCCCGTCAAACAGACAAATAACGGATACCGTACATATACCGAGAATGATATCTGGCGGCTGCAAACCATTACAGCCCTGCGTGAGATTGGAATGTCACTTCAGGATATTACCCAAGCACTTGGAGAGATTGACCAGGGCAATCAGCAGCGGCTGGAAGAATATCTGGAGCTGCAGCAGGCAGTCATGTATGCCCAGTGGGTCGAGCTCAAACGCATGCTGGATACAACACAGCGCATGATTGATCTCAACCGCCAGGAGGGGCCACTGGATGTCAGCCATCTGCATGATCTTGCAGACAGTGCACGCCGCCTCAGGGAAGCCCGTCAGAACTGGCATGATCGCTGGAACTACGATACGCAGGCGGCCATCCACGATCAGCGGGTGCAGGCGGCGAATGGCCGTATGACCGGTCAAACTGCTTCTAAGGGCAGCATTGATTCGGGGCCTGGAGCCATGCAAGCAACGGTTGAGTCAGATCGAGAAGGAGGACCAGATCATTATGGCGATGAAGTTCGCAGTCAGAAGAAAAATAGCCTGACAGCACACAGATCAAACAGCGATGCAACGTATCCAGAAGATGCAGGATCAGGATTGAAAGAATGCGGAGTAGGAGTAGATACAGCACCTTTCAATATATATAACAACTATGACGAGGCGCTGGAGCAGACGGCAAGCTGGATATCTCCTGTGCCCGGCGAAAAAGGAATCGATATCGGTACAGGCACGGGGAATTTGGCAGGCAAACTGTTAGAGCGCGGCGCAGCAATGACCGCCATCGATCAATCCCGGGAGATGCTGCGTACATGCCGCACCAAATATCCAGAGATGCACGTGAAGCTTGGCAACTTTCTGGCGCTGCCTTTCGCCGACCATTCCTTCGATTTTGTTGTATCCAGCTTCGCCTTCCACCACCTGAGCCCAGACCAGCAGCTACTGGCTTTACAGGAAATGCAGCGGGTGTTAACTGCACGTGGACGGATCTGCCTGACAGATCTGATGTTTGCTGATGCAGCTCACCGACAGGCGTATATCCAACAGGCTGAGGCAGCAGGTCATGAGGACCAGCTGCAAACGATAAGGGAACGCCATTTCCCACTGCTGGACGGGCTGTGCGGCTCGCTGGAGGGCGCAGGCTATGTGACGAAGCATATACGCCATAATGCGCTTCTGCACACGGTACTGGCCGTTCCTTTGCGTTAGAATGATCATCCCACCGTAACAAGTTCCTCTGACCCGCCAATGAATCCTTCTCAAATAAAAAAAAGGTCACCCTGCCTGTTAAGGAGGATGACCTTCCACTCTAGTGAAACATCGAGCTTGTATTAAATTTACATATAAATTTCAACAATCGTGCGCTCCGAAGCATTACGCGCTTGTTTGAACTCATCCAGCGAGATACGAGCCCCACCTTGACGGTAACGGTTCGCCGTTTGCTCGGTGCGGATGTCCTTGCCATTTACCGTTACACGGTTAACCGAACCTTCGTTCAGATGGTAGATAAAGGTTACTGGCTCTCCTGCATATTCGAATTCGAATTGCATGCCATTCAGCTCAGCCGGCAGTACCGGGTCAATAACCAGATCTCCGCCTTCCTGACGAATGCCAAGTGCGTTGGAGATCAGTTGGTTCATGTAGATTCCAGGGCCGCTGGAGTAGATTCTCCATCCACCTTTCACCTGTACTGTTCCTTTGCGTAGTTGATCAAAGTGCTCCTGCGCCTCGTAGCGCGTGTTGAACTTGCCGTCGGAACTGCTGAAATACGCGTTCGCCTGACGAATCTCTGCATTAGGTACAACTTCGCCGATGCCAACCGGGTTAATCATGGCAAGACCATTCCACACCTGATCCGTCTTACCGAGCTTCGCCATCGCTTCCACGTAACGGATATGGGCGTGTACATATTGCAGACCAATTTCCCTACCGAAGTTGGACGCTTGCTCTGCCCGTTTGAAGTGGCTGCTCACACCGCCTGCATATTGAGCCGGACGATTCATCAGACGCACGCCATCCGGACACAGGAACTGCTCACGAATCAATGCGTAATGCGACTCTGCCTGTTCTGCATTCAGCAATTCACCGATCATGCTGCGCGTCATCGGCAGAAGGCGATATTGAATGCCTGTCTCCGTATCTGTTGGGTGAAGCATCAGCTTGGCCTGATCCGCTTCTTCCATGTATACGAAACCTGGGATCACATCTGTACCCAGCATGTAACGATTAAAGTCTTCACGGATGCCTTGAGCCAGAACGTCCAGCTCCTGTGCAAATGCAGCGTCTTTATGTTGCAGCGCCTGTGCGAGCACATTCACGGACTGATAAGTCAAAGCAACGGTCCAGCTGCTCACCATATATTGTTTGAGCTGTGCATTGGCTGGCTGGAGCGTATCATCCCAGTCGCCATCTCCGTAGGAAGACAGGAACGTATCATGCAGGAAGTGTGAACGGATATATTCGATCTCTTTTTTCGCGTGATCCAATACAGTTGCCGTTTCTTCCGTGAATCCGAAGCTGTGCTTTACAGTATAAGGTACTTTCTCATCTAGAATCGCATAGTCACGAGTCGCTGTCAGGTAGTCCGCCAGCACTTTTAGCGGCCATACGATGATATCACCGTGGCTCTCTTCCTGCTGAATGGCAAAATACTTATCGAACATGAACCATTGCGGCCAGTTGCCATCATCTTCATATTGGTGGGTATATACCATTTTGATGATATCGCGAACCTGCTCATATTTTTGCGTTGCCATGAAGTATTCAACCGGACCTTGGCACACATCCCGTGTACCCCATGCCGCGCCGCCATACTGTTCCAATCCGTGAGGCACGGAGTAGTGAACCAGCATGTTGTGTGTGTACCACCAAGCCAGCGCATTTACTTTGAACAGATCCTCTGCACTTTGCCCTTCACCACGAGACAAACGGAAACCGTTCATTACGCCTGCGAAGAATTCGCGGTACGCCTGAACTTCCTCTTCAAAAGTAAGGCTGGAGCCTGCTGTTACAGAACCTTCTGCTTCTTTAGCTTGACCTTCCAATACGCCTTGTACCTTCAGCGTCCATTCTGCACTTTCTTCCAGACTAAGTGTAACCAGCGATGCAGATCCACTGCGGATGCCACTCGCCAGCAACGTTTCGTCTCCAACATTTACGGCTGCGCCATCCACCGACATGCGGTATTGCAGGTCAGGATACGTTCCGGCACTAATCGCTTGCGGATCAGCCTTGAAGATCAGCGTGTTGCCATCTTGCGTCATATGCAGCGGGTACTCGTATTCATTTACATTCATCGTAATTTGGTTGGTTACCAGGTAACGATATGCTTTGCCACTTGTCGAGCGTACGTTCATGCTCACTTCAGTGGTGTGTGCTCCGGTGTAGTTGGTCACGATAATGGTATCCGATTCGGTTTTGTAGATCCAACGTACATAGTTGAAGCCAATCTCGAACAGGGAAGGCATCGTCAGCAGACGATATTGTGCGTCCATTTCCACATAAATGCGTTGTCCAGCCGTCTTCGGCACGTTCAATGCGTTGCGGGCATTACTGATCATTTTATTAAAATTGGTGTTACCAATTACGAGTTGTGAGTTGAAAATACCGTACATATACGATGTCGTCGTAATAACCTGCGCACCAAGCTGCACATTGCCACCACTCATCAGGATATGGCCGTGCGGACGCTCTACGAGCAATTCTTTCGCTTTCAGGACAATATGTTCATAACTGCCTGTGAAGAAGGATAACAGCGAATCACCGCTACGTTCTTCCTGATGACGGTCAGGGAACAGATCATTAATTTCATCTTGCGTCAAATCAAGCGCAGCAAGCGGTTCACCCAAGAAGGATGACAGTTTCACCTGTTCCAACGTCTCGCCTTGCTGAGCAGTCAATGCTTGTACTTCGTTCCATGCTGCAGTCACTTCATCCCCGAATTCCAGAGCGGAAATTCCGGACGGATGATCTGCTTTGGCCAGTCCGTAGAAGACCACTTGGGCTTCCCCATCCAGGTTTACGCGCTCCGATTGCAATGCTGTGTAGGCAAATTCATACTGGTATGTCTCATTTGCCAGTGTATTATGGCTCAGGCTCTCAGGCTGGTTCGTTTCCTTGTAGGACAGACCGAAGAATTGGAATCCGTCTGTAGAGTAACCAACTGCCTTAGTCAAAGAACCTTGTTGCATGTAAGGGAAAGCACCACCCTGAGGCTGGTTTTGACGGGAACATACCACATATCCCTTCGCTTCATCCTCGAACACCGTATGGTCAATATACTGCGACAGATAGGCTTCATTGCTGCGTACTGCACCTGGATCAGCAAGACCTACATCTTGTCCATATACCACGTCAACGTGATGTTGCTGTCCTGTAAGCTTCACATCCCAGAACCAGACGCCTTGCGTTGTGGCTGTAAACACAACCTGATAGCCAATGCCTTGTTCTTTGCCTTCAAGCTGTACTGTACCTTCCCAGATCAGTTGATTTCCGGATTGCGCTTTGCTTGTGATCACTTTGCTGTTCGAACGCACACCCAGCAGTGGGAACGAGCTGATTTTCTCTCCCTCGTGTACACGCAGATACAGGTTATTCAAAGATCCATCAATCTGGTTGCTGAGCAATTGATTCAACATAGTCGTACCGGATTTAGCTTGGTACAGGTCCCCACTGTTCAAAAAGGTAAAGTCTAAATCCCCGGCAGTCAGCCGGATTGGTTCATTAATCATCGTTGTCATGCAATTCACTCCTTCAATTAGTATAAAATCGAAACGTTTCGATAAATCTGAAAAAGAATAGGGGTCCTCTGCGAAATGACCTTTGTCTGGCCAATTCGGACGGTGATCCCCATCATTCAACTCTCCATTCAAAGAGGGCTAATCCCTTTTACAACCATATGAGTTGGAAAAGAACAACTTCACAAATTTAGACAGATCGGATATGGTATGACTTCTGTAAGCAGAATCCAAACCATATCCCGTCTGACGAGTTACATCCTAGGCCGGCTGGTTTCCTGACTCTTCCTTTACCGATCGTACAGACTCGCGCTCCACCAGATCAATGGTTAACGTATACGATGGATTCACAGCTTCGCCGTTCAGCATCTGGAAGAGCAAATGCCCTGCCAATGACCCTGCTTCATGCTTGGGCTGCCGTACTGTCGTAAGCGGAGGATGAACATATTCGGACAGTTGAATATCATCAAATCCGATGACCGAAATGTCTTTTGGTACCGAAATACCGCTCTCTTCAAATGCCTTTAGTCCACCAATCGCCATTTCGTCATTCCCGTAAAATACGGCTGATGGAAGCTCGCCCTGCATAACCATCATCTTGGTTGCACTATATCCGCCTTCACGTACAAAGTTACCGCTTAGGCGCCATTTGGACTTCTCTTCCAGGCCTGCCTCCTGCATCGCTCGCAAATATCCTTGATAACGCAGCGCATTATCATAAGAATTGGATGGCCCGCTGATATAGGCGATGGTCTTATGCCCCTTCTGAATGAGGTGACGTGTAGCCAGGTATCCACCCTGCTCCCCATCTACCAGCACGTTGACCAGATGGCTGCTCGACAGCTGCCGATCCATCACAATGATAGGGAAACGTTCACCTGCAGATTCCACCAGAATATCATCATGGATGTTATGAGCCAGGATAATAGCGCCATCTACCCTTTTCTCTCGCAAGAAACGAACTGCTGTAGAGTCGCGTCCTCCCATAGAACTGCATGCAATCAGATCATATCCGTTAGCCAGTGCTACGTCCTGTACGCTGCGAATCAATTCGGAGTAATATGGACCCGACAGATCTGTAAGAATCAATGCAATCGTGTTCGTCCGGCTCCGTTTCAGGTCCATGGCAAAGCCGTTTTTGCGATAATTCAGTTCTCGTGCTGCCGCCAGCACTTTAGCCTTGGTCTTGGCACTTACCTTGCTGTCCCCATTCAGTGCATAGGAAGCGGTCGAGAGCGCCACGCCTGCCAGCTTTGCCACATCCTTAATCGTTGCCATTCCACGTTCGCTCCTTCTAACTTTCTTGTTACCTATCATTTTATACTGTAAATGGTTGCAACAACCACCCATTCCTATTCATTAATTCAATAGGAGTGACATCAATCCCTCATCTATCGAAACGTTTCGAAGTATTTTCAAAAAAAATCTCTCTTCACGTCTTTTAAGCATCAGTGCTGAATCATACACCCTTTAATTGTACATATAGCTTGGTCGATTGACAACATTTCAATATTAGACTAGAGGGAGAATTCATTATAAATCACAATGAACATGCCTGTAAACCATAGATTGAAACGTTTCGACATTTTCATTATAGTCGGTGTTGATAGCGATTTCAACCTCTTTATCCATTTTCCGCAGAAATATATGAAGGGAATGATTCCAAGGTCCCCATTCCACCTTTGTGGTATTATACTGCTTAATAGTCCAATCCTCTATAAGGAGTCCGTTATGTTATGAGCAATCTGGATCTAACCTTTCATAAATCATCCCTGAACAAGCTCGGCCGCTTGCATCAAATCACAACCGTGCCTCCGGCTATGTTCAGACTTTGTCATCTGGTGCAGCTCCATGATCGGGAAGCCTTCTCCCGTATCGATGAACTGTGGAGCAGCAAGCATGTTCTTTATGTCATCACCTCTGGTCAGTCAAGACTGATCAGTCCGAATGGTCAATTGATGGTAAATACCGGCTCCGCTGTTGTACGCCAAGCTGGAACCCTGCTTCAGCATGAAAATAGACGAGGCTCGCTATCTCCCGTCCAGGGCATAGCCGTTGCCTTTGATTACACCGATAACAGCCAACCAATCTGGCCGTTCGGACCTTCCGTTCCTATTACGAGCCGCGTCATTGCCGAACTGGTCTCCGACTTATTTCTGGCCTGTTCCAAAAGCGATGAGTCAGGACCATTCAAACCTCATATGCTGTTTTATCAACTGCTGGAAACGTTGCGAGATCATGCTGTGCGTTTGGCTCATGAGGATCATTCCTGGCTGGATCTCGTTATCACGCACATCCATAAGATGGTTACTCATTCCCTCACTCGGGAGCAATTAGCGAGAGAGGCTAATGTGAGTCCAGAGCATTTTTCAAGAGAATTCAAGAAGTACACCGGACTTACGTTTGTGGAGTATGTCACCCGACTAAGAATTCGAATTGCCCAGGAACACCTGCTATTTGACAATCCCACATTGCAGGAACTTGCGCAATTGACGGGATACAGGGACACTTTTTATCTAAGTCGAAAATTTAAACAAACGGTAGGTTGCGCACCGACCCTCTATCGAAAAATGCCAAAAAAAATCGTAAGTCTTACATACAACTACACGGCTTCCTTGCTGGCACTGGGCCATATCCCGCATCTGGGTGCCGTTGCAGGATGGATGAAAAGTAGACTTATTGAAAATGGACAAGACCAATTTGATCAGTGTTATGAGCATGATCTTATGAATCATCCGGATCTGATTTCAGAATCCCGCCCCGACCTCATCCTTGGATATGCACCTCATTCCGGCATGGATGAATTAAGGCAGATTGCCCCAACTATTTTAATGCCTTTTGAAGAACTTGACTGGCAGGAGCAATTCATTCATTTAGGACGCATCACAGGCCTGGAAGCCAAAGCTCGTGCGCTGTTAGACCACTATGATACGCTTCAGCAAGAGGCCAATCGTACACTTGATCAGATCATGGGTGAACGTGGTTCAGCAGTATGTATATTCATGATTGGTGAGAGTGGAGCGTACATCTATGGTCATGGATGGGGCAGAGCTTCTCATATTTTATATCAATCGTTGGGCTTCACGCCTCCTGCACGGATGAAAAAGGATGGCCAACTGCTCACAGGCTACATCCATGTTCCTCTAAATGAGATTCATTTGTACGCTGCAGATCATATTTTTATTGATTATGACAGGGAATCATCAGAGCAGCCTGTGGACAAGCTGTTCGCTCAGGACTCCTGGAACACCTTGAGTGCTGTAAGGGAAGGGCGACTGTACGAGATTGATGCGGATATGTTTTATGGATTCGACCCCATCTCGGTTATGGAGCAATTACAGCACATCATGCACAAGCTGACATCACATCTGTCCATGCAATAGTCATCATAGATGTCCATGTACAAATGTTACGTCATCCTCTATGTTAGTAATGAGAATAATAATCATTATTGATTACATACACAGGGGGAACAATCATATGTTTACTGCAAAAAAACGCTTTTCCGGCTTGCTGCTCATGCTCGCCGTCATCATGATCCTGGCTGCCTGTAACAGCGGTACGGGTTCCGGCACAACGGAACCCACAGCGGCGGGTTCAGAAGCGACAACAAGTTCGACCGAAACAAATACCGACTCTTCGGGTGCTACGCGGATCTACAAGTCATTAAGTGGAGATGTGGAAATTCCGGCTGAACCGAAACGGATTGTTACGGATATGTACGTTAGTGATCTGCTCGCACTCGGTATAAAGCCCGTTGGATCTATTCAATATTATCTGGAAAATCCATTCTACGCAGATCAGGTAGAGGGTATAGAAAATATTGGTGATCGGGGTGCTGTATCTCTGGAGAAGGTCATCGCGTTGGACCCGGATCTGATCATTACCTACTCTGATCAAGCCGAAGAGATCGAGAGTTATCAAAAAATCGCACCTACTGTTGTCATCCCCTACGGTACATTTACAAACGTACATGATGAGATCCGGGGATTCGGTGAACTCATGAACAAATCGGAAGAAGCCGAAACCTGGCTGAAAACGTACGACGAACGTATTGAAGCCGCTCGCTCCAAAGTAAAAGCAGTCATTAAACCCGAGGAAACCTTCTCCATCCTCGAAGTATCAGACAAGAGCTATTATGGTTATGGAGACAACTTTGGTCGCGGTGGACAGGCCGTTTATCGCGCTTTGGAACTTACACCACTCGAAATTACGAAGAAAGAACTGATGGGTGATACCCAGTGGAAAGAGATTTCGCGTGAAGTCGTTGGTGATTATGCAGGAGACCATATCTTCCTGACGGTAGGGGAGAACAATAAAAATTACCAAGGTGACGCCATCTGGAAATCACTCCCGGCTGTGAAAAACAATCAAGTGTATGAATTGCTGGAGGACCGTTACTGGTACTTCGACCCGATTGCGATTCAGGGTCAGGCTGAAGAATTTGCCGATATGATCGTAGAACGTGCACAGCAAAATCGTAAATAAGAGGATGGATTCAATGATCATTTCATAGGAAGAAACGTAATGTCCGGACAGGCCGATGAGCCTGCCTGGGCTTTTGCGTTAGAGAGGAGTGGCTACATATGCTTCGCCGTTTCATGGCTTATTATCGTCCTTATCGGGGACTCTTTATATTGGACTTCTCCTGTGCCATTCTGGCTGCACTGCTGGAGCTTGCGTTTCCCTTGGCTGTAAACAAAGTTGTCGATCAGCTGCTTCCCGCAGGCAACTGGTCCATGATTTTATCAGCCTGTGCCGGACTGCTGGGCATCTATCTGCTCAGTTCCTTTTTCCACTATGCAGTCACCTACTGGGGGCATAAGCTGGGTATTAACATCGAATCCGATATGCGGCGGGAACTGTTCCAGCGTGTGCAGAAGCAATCCTTCCGCTTTTTCGATAACAACAAGACGGGACACCTTGTATCACGCATGACCAATGATCTGATGGATATTGGTGAGATTGCGCATCATGGACCCGAGGATCTGTTCATTGCCCTGATGACGCTGGCCGGAGCCTTCGGCATTATGCTGGGCATCAACTGGCAACTGGCTGTGATGACGTTTATCATTGTGCCGCTGATGATCTACCTGTCACTGTACTTCAGTCGCAAAATGTCCAAGGCATTCAAACGTATGTTTGCAGATATCGCCGATTATAATGCACGGGTAGAGAACAATGTGAGCGGCATCCGTGTGGTACAGGCTTTTGCCAATGAAAAGCATGAAGTAGGCCGTTTCGTTGAGAACAACGAACGTTTCAGACTCACCAAACTGATCACCTACCGCATTATGGCCTGGAACTCTTCACTTAGCTTCATTCTGATGAAATTTGTATCCCTGTTTGTACTGGTATGTGGAACCTGGTTTGTCATTCAAGGAAGTATGACTTACGGGGAGTTCATCGCTTTTGTAATGCTGTCCAATGTATTCCTCGGACCGATCGAAAAGATTAACTCCGTCATTGAGACTTATCCCAAAGGCATCGCCGGTTTCAGACGTTATCTGGAGTTGCTTGAGGCTGTACCGGATGTAGAAGATACTCCTCAGGCGAAACCGATTACGAATGTCAAAGGCGATATTACCTTCCATAACGTTACCTTTTCTTATGGAGAACACAAACGTACGCTGTCTCAGGTCAATCTGGATGTTCAGGCAGGCCAGACGGTTGCTCTGGTTGGACCTTCGGGCGGAGGTAAAACGACGCTATGCAGTCTGATCCCACGTTTCTACGATGTGGATGCGGGACATATCTCCATCGATGGTATTCCAGTGAAGGACATGACCCTGGAATCACTGCGCTCCCATATCGGGATTGTGCAGCAGGATATTTTCCTGTTTGACGGAACGATTCGTGAAAATATTGCATACGGCAAGCTAAATGCTTCCGATGAAGAAATCTGGCAAGCCATTCGCCGGGCCCAATTGGAAGAGCTGGTACAATCCCAACCAGATGGACTGGACACCATGATCGGTGAACGTGGCGTGAAATTGTCGGGTGGACAGAAGCAGCGTCTATCCATCGCAAGAATGATCCTGAAAAACCCGCCTATTCTAATATTGGATGAAGCCACTTCCGCACTCGATACCGAGACGGAAGCCGCCATTCAGCTGGCCTTATCCGAGCTGGCGCAGGGACGTACAACATTAGTAATTGCCCATCGACTGGCGACCATTAGACACGCGGATCGCATCGTAGTCGTGGAGAATGGCAGCGTCACTGAACAAGGAAGTCATGAAGAGCTACTCGCGCGCAAAGGCTCGTACAGCCGACTGCATCAAGCCCAGTTTGGATAAACTAACATAGCAACCATCGAAAAAAGCAAATACGGAATGAAAACAACCTTCCCTCTGCAAACGAGGTGAAGGTTGTTTTATTCATTTCAGGTATCCTTTGGATTTCCAAAATCGTTTTGCAAATGATTCAGCAGCGTAAGGCAGCTCCCCATTCAGTAGATCCTCATTTGCTTGAATGAGCACTTGGCGTCCACGTTCGAGCAATTGAACGGCATGTAGTAATTGAGAGCCGCCAATATAATGAAGTTCAAGCAACAACGATTCTTCTTCTTCATCCTCGTTCTTCTGAGCCGAGTATTCGATCAACACACTTTCCGAGCCGTCCGCATGTTGGTGCAGGGTATAATAGTATTTCTCCACCTGCGTCTCCCCTTGAGCATCCACATACTCTCTTCCAATACGTAGCATGGCTGGCTGGGGAACACCATTAAACATCTGACCTGCTTGTCGAAATGCATAATATAACTCTCCAATCCACAGTCCGTGCCGATCATCATCATAATAATCGTCATATGGCTCCACGACAGGCAGTGCTAATAAATCATGGATCAGTTGTTGCGAAATTAAGGAACGGGCATACTGATAATTCGATACAGACTGCAACAAGGTGCTCCATCCTTGCTCGCTTAACTGCTGAATATCAGCAGGTGAGTTCTCCGAGAATACGCTCCATTCCGAATTCTCATTGTGCAGATAACGATATGCTCCTGAGATCATCCAGACAGGTTTACCCGATTGTACGATATGTTTATCAGGAGAGTTGGAACCTTGATCTGATGGCTCCATCTTAAGCAACAATGCACAATTGTGGTCATCCTGAAAATACAGACTGCGGAAATACCCCTCCGTATGCTCATCTCCATAGACCGATACTCGGCAAAATTGCTCATCCAACCAAAATTCATAGCTGTTCAGTAACTCATCGTCCTCTCTTACAGGTAACAAAGATGGGTGAGTAAGACGCTCTATGTTCTCAGCGGTAACCCGATGATCTTCGAACCAATCCGGCACATCTGGCTCTGATTCATCAGCATGAATGTAGTTTCGGTTGATTACAGGTTGTCCTTGCTGCAGCCTCCTTAACATTTCTTCTCGCCAAGGAAACGGCTCTGTATCTTCATCAATCACACATTCAGGAACCAATAACGCCAACATGTCAAAGCCCCGCCATGGTCCGAGATCCTCCCATTCTTCAAGCTGACGCTTCACATTACGCTGTCCTTGAACCTGAATCGTATATTGCTCGGTACTTATTAGCAATCCACCTTCTACATTCCCTCTCACTGTCAATTCTCCATGGTTATAATCCCCCCAGAACATATCCTCCACATAGAGATTACCTGTAATATATATTTCCTGCCCACCCACGATCATATAGGGCGTCACAAGATTCCCAAGTACAACCAGATTTGAACTGGCCGCGTCGGAACTTGTATTTCCAATATAACGATCCACTGTCAGATTTCCTTCAACCAAGATCAAGAAAGGTCCTTCATCCAACAACAGTTCACCGATATGAAGGTCACCAGAATGTAACCATACTTCCTCGGCTTCAAATTCACCGTTGTGCGCTTCATTATGAGTGTACATCCAACTTTCCTGAGGCAACTTCGTTTGTATATCTGCAAAAGAAACCTTGTGACCTATCTGATGTATGGACATGTCCTGACACTCCTCATCCAATAATATATGGATAGAATCTATCTAATCTACAGATAGGACGACTACCCATTTTTATTATACTAGAGGAAATATACACCATTCCATAACAAAAACCCTCACCCGAGTAGAATGAAGGTTGAGCTTGTGAACGACAACAGCCCCAAGCCCATTAAATACATATATGATCTAGTTCATTCTTATAACTTCCCACCCAGAATTGCGTTTGCCCGCTCACGGAAATGCTTCGCCGCCTGTTCAGGCGTAATTTTGCCAAACAACAGCAGATCATACAACTCCCGCAGCACCGCAGTGACCTCGGGTGCACCTACAGGATCAGGCGGGTCCATCTGGGTGCTGTGATCGGCAACCCAATCAATATAATCAAACACCTGCGCCAGCTCCGGTTCAACCACCAGCTTCATCCGCTCTTTGACACGGGACGAGACAGGCACCCCCCGCTCCCCTTTGAGCAACAGATTGGCATCCAAATCATTCACAAAAAAGTTGATGAACTTGGCAGCTTCTTCCTTATGTCTGGAATTGCCCGCGATGGAGAAAAACATGCCTGGCTTCAAAAACAACCCCTCCTGGCTGTTTGGCCCAGGCATCGGGGATATAGTTAGGGGTTTGCCATAACGCTGAGCGGTACTGATAAATTGGTTGGAATACCCCCAGCTAAACAAAGCCTCTCCCAGATAAAACGGGTCATTGTCGGGTTTGCCAATATCGGATGTCCAGATATCCGGTGCAAAAATAAGTTTCTTCTCCGCGAGCTGCTGCATCCTGCCAAAGTAATCAATAAACAATCCATCATCCTCATAACCCAATCTTCTGCCATCCTCGGCGTATAGCTTGGAACCATACTGTCTCAAGTAATACGCGAAAAACTGTTCCGGCGTGAAGTAGGTTCCCAGATAGATGCCTTTCCCCAGCAATTGCTCGCCCATGCGGTCAAAATCCGCCCATGTCCACATATCCGTTGGCAATTCAATATCATTGGCCTTCAACACTTCCGGATCATAGATGCTGAGCATGGCGTTAACCCCCAAACTGAGACCATAGGTTTTGCCATTCAGGCTTCCACTCTCCAGCTGTTGCTTCTCAATATCTGTCGTGTCAATCAGTCCGCTCTGCATGTACGGCGTCATATCCTCCAACAGTTGCAACGAACTGTACTGGGACAGATAGGAGATGTCCATCTGGATGATGTCGGGCAACGCATTGCCTGCTGCATGTGGGGCAAGTTTTCTCCAGTATTCGTTGAAACTGCTATATTCGTATTCAATGTTTACATGTGGGTTCAACTTCTCATACAGATCGATAACGGCAATCGTTGCATTGTTGCGAAACTCCCCACCCCACCAAGCGATGCGCAGCGTTATCGGTTCTTCGTCAACGATCATGCCTGGCCTTTTATCCAGTTGGCTCACACAGCCAGGAAGAGTCAGCAGAAGACAGATCATGCCTATGATTCGCAACAATCTTCTCATGGCCTATCCTCCTTACCTGGTGATGGGGGTGGCAGCAGCACCGTCACTCTCGTTCCAAGCCCCGGCCTGCTCTCCAGCAGAACATCATATTCTTCGCCAAAAGCCAGACGTACTCGCTCCCTGATATTCAGGAGGCCAATACCTGTTCCTCTCGTTTTCACTTTACCGCGCAGTACCTGTTCCACATATTCGGGTTCCATGCCGGGACCGTGATCCTCCACGATAAGGGCCAGCTTGCCACCTGATATCTCGGCATACACTCGAATTAGACATGAACCAACCTGTGGTTCCAATCCGTATTGAATGGCATTCTCCAGTAATGGCTGTAGGGTTAACTTGGGAATGGCACATTCCAGATAAGGAGCGGGCACATCCAAGCGGAAATCCAGCCGCTGCCGGAAACGGTAGGTCTGAATGGTGATGTAATGGCTGACGATCTCCAGCTCTTCGGCAAGGGTGATGATATTTTGCTTGAAGCTGATGGAGGAACGCAGCAAATACCCGAGTGACAGCACCATACTGGAGATTTGCTCCTGCCTGTTCTTTTTGGCAAGCCAATGGATTGAATCCAGCGCATTATACAAAAAGTGTGGATTGATCTGCGCCTGAAGCGCCTTAAACTCCGTTTCTTTAATGACCAGCTGACTTGCATAATTTTCTTTGATCAATGTATTAATATGTGTAATCATCAGTCGATACGTACGCTGTAGCAACCCCAATTCATCCATGTGCTGGTGGGTTGGAATGGACAGATTGGCGTCTATGTTCTCCAGATCCCCATACTGAACCTCCTTCATCTGACTGATAAGCTGCCTGATCGGCCTTGTCAGACTGCGTGCGAACACCATACCAAGCGCGAGAACAACCAGAATGGCGATAAGATAAACGACAATCAAACTATTTTTCAGCCATATGATACGTTCAAAAATCTCATCATAAGAGGCCATATTATAATAAACCCAGCCGGTGTAGGCGGATTTTTTCTGAGAAAGGAATATCTCCCTCCCATCCAGATTTTTAATCTCATATCCCCCACTGCCTGGAAGTGGATTGAGCCCCGCGGACACCGCTTCTGGAAGCTGACGATAAGGATAGACCACCTCACTGCCTGCTTTTAAAATAATGTCACTGTCCCGGCTATCCATGCCCGCATACTCCTCAACGAGTCGCTCAATATTAATACGCAGAAACAGTATGCCTACCGGTTCCAGGGTCATCGGTTCGTAGGCCCGCACCTGACGCACCATAACCAGCATCGGGTCATCGTCATCCGGGTATAGCCAGCGCACTGCACCATTGGCCTGCTCCGCAGCCGCAATCATCCGATCATATTTCTCAGGAGATACGGTTAGTGTTTCGCCATATTTATTCACTCTTCCCCTGGAATCAATCAGATGAACGGACTGCACATATCGTGCAGCCCCACTAATATGCTCCCATAGCCGATCTGTGATCTTCTTCCGTTCAATAAAGCTTGAATATGCGCTATCGTCATCCAGCAATGACTTCAAAGCCCTTTGAATCTGCGTATCAGAGATCATGTTTAATGATAACGCTTCCAACTTCTGAAGTTCAACATCCACTGTAGACGAGGAAAGGTTCAGAAGACGGGAAGACTTATCAAACAGCTGTTTGTCATACACCGAGTACGTATAATACAAGGAACCAAACGCAAGGATGATGATAAACGCCATCATGACCATGATCATCAGAAACATTTTCATTTTGATGCTGAGTTTGCGGTAGGCTTTCATGACCAAAGCGCTCCTTTGAACCACGTGATACTACTAGGTATATCACATGCAGGAAGGTTTTCCCAAAGTTTTAGCGCTCGATTTCTCACGGTTTATTTGGACTGATATCGGTCATAGGCCGCCTGATGAACCTCAATCGCACGCTCAATGTCCATGCTCTTGATCGTTTCGGCCATGGTGTCAAAATCGGAGATCGGCTTCTGTCCGCTAATGATGGCTGTCATCGTCTCATTTAAATACGTATTTACCTGGCTCATAATGGACGTACTTGTGCTTACCTCATCTGTTGACAAACGAATTGGCGGAAGCGTCAAGGCAGAGCTTGCTTTCATCCATTCCGCATTCGCTGCACGCTGTCCATCATCAAACAGTAATGCATCCAGATAACGGCTATCCTGATTGATTGGACCGTCCATAATGGATAAAGCATAGGAAGCCAGTGCCTGGTCATAGGTCAGACCGTTCGGATTATTAATGATGGTATCTGAGAATTTGACACCGTCCCCATCGCGAACATAGCTATCATTTTCGATACCGAAGTTGAACAGATCACTACCCTCTTCGCTATAGTTGTAGTCCATCCACTGCACAATATATTTCAGTTTGTCTTCGTCTGCGGAAGCCGTAATGGCCTCACCATAACTCAACACTTTGGTGTCCATATTAAATGTCGCATAGGAAGTCCCATCCGGAGACACAGGCCACGGCACGCCGGTCACATTAAAGCTCGGATCGGTATCTCTCATCAGATTGAAATATTTACCCATACCGCTGAACACACCGCCCTGATACGCTCCTGCGAGATTGCTGGTGATCTTATAGTCGAACGCCTTGCCATCATTGGTCATAATCTCGGGATCAATTAGCCCTTCCTTATACCACTTGGCCATCGTCTCCAAAAAGTCACGGTAGCCCGGCTGGATGGGTCCAAACTCCACCTGGTCTCCATTCAGCTGGAAGCCCCCAATCACGCCAAAGGCTGCAGCAAAATCATGGAGCTTGGTCAGGTTGCCCGGCCCCCAGTTTCCGGTGAACGGCAGCTCATCTGGCTTGCCATTACCGTTAGGGTCCTGTTCCTTGAATGCCTTGAGGACCGTATACCACTCATTGATGTTGGTAGGTACCTTAAGGTTGAGTTTATCGAGCCAATCCTGGCGGATAATCAAACCGGATGTGGCATTCAGCTTCAAAGCATCCAACTTCAGGAGCGGGAACATATAAATCGTTCCATCGTCGAGAGCAATCTGCTTCTTCACATCCGGATCGGATTCTATGATCCGCTTCAAATTCGGTGCATAACTGTCAATCAATTCATTCAATCGGATGATCCGGCCGTCCTTGATCATTTTTTCCGGTCCGCCAACGGCATCTGCCCAGTTATAATAAATCACATCCGGCAACTCCTTCGTGGAGATCAACAGATTAAACTGGTCACGCTGTTGTCCAAGCGGAGGATGTGTGAACTTTACTTGGATGCCCGTCCGCTTCTCCTTCTCCTTGTAAGCCGCCATATCGCCAAAATTATTCAAGGAAGCCGTCAGTTTGGCATCACTCGCGCGCCAGTAGTCAATGGTAAATGGCTCGCTTGTAATCGGTAGCGGAATCTCGGTTAATGCCTGAACCGCAGGTTCTGTTCCTTCTACTGGCTCTGTGTTACCTGGCTCCTTATCCCTCGTACAGCCGGCTAGTAAAGACATCGTAAGTAGGGATGACAACAGGATGGACCCCATTCTCTTTTTCACGTAATTCGCCTCCATAGGATACATTTTTTATTGTTTCACAGCACCGATTAGAGCGCCCTGAACAAAATAACGTTGGATGAACGGATATACCAGCATAATCGGCAGCGTGGAGATAATGATGGTCGCATATTTGATGTTCTCTCCAATGGCAAAGCCGGTATCGGCTCCAGCGCCCATGGCCTCCGTACTGCTGCTGATCAGAATATCGCGCATAATAATCTGGATCGGATATAGCTCCTGACTGCGCAGGTAGAGCATCGGTCCGACATAATCATTCCAATGGTCCACCGCATAATACAGCATCATGACCGCCAGGATTGGCTTTGACAAAGGCAGTACGATTCGGAACAAAATCAGAAAGTCATTGGCGCCATCAAGCTTCGCCGATTCGATCAGACTGATCGGAATGCCCTCAAAGTTTGTTTTCATAATGAGGAAATAGAACGTACTGATGGCACCCGGAATAATAAGCGCGAAACGGGTATCCACCATCCCCAGATTCTGAATTAACAGAAAAGTCGGGATCATTCCCCCGCCGAAAAACATCGTGAACGTAATTAATTTCATCAGCGTTTTTCTGCCCATCAGATCACTGCGTGATAAGCCATAGGCTGCCAGCGAAGTCATGAGCAGATTGATGGCCGTGCCGACCACAACATAGAACAAGGTGTTCATATATCCGGTATAGATGCGAGTATCCTGAAATACCGACTTGTACGCTCCCAGCTGGAAGCCTTCAGGAATGAGCATCAGTGACCGGGAACGCAGCATCTGATCCGGATCACTAATCGAAGAATTGAACACGTACAGCATCGGGTAAAAGCATAAAATCATGATCACCACGAGCAGCAATGTATTGAATGCATCAAAAAGTCGTTCCCCTATAGACTGTTTCATCGCTTCACCTTCCAATTACCAGAGACTGGTTGAGTTAAGCTTTCTGCTAATCGCATTGGCCATAATAAGCAGTGCGAAATTAATGACGCCATTGAAAAGTCCGATGGCCGTGGAATACGTATAATTGCCCTCCAAAATACCGGATCGATAAACAAAGGTGGAGATGACATCCGATGTCTCATAGGTCGGTGCCGTTTGCATCAGCAATATTTTCTGAAAATCAGCGTTCATCACCGCCCCCATGCGCAAAATCAACATGATCACAATCGTTGGCATGATTCCCGGCAGTGTAATATGAAGCAGCTGTCTCCAGCGGCCTGCGCCATCAATTTTGGAAGCCTCATACAGCTGTGGATCAATCCCGCTGAGCGCTGCCAAAAAGATAATCGATGCCCAGCCCGCCCCCTGCCAGATGTTGGACAGGATGTACATCGGACGGAACATATCCTTCTCCGCCAGAAACATGATGGGTTGCAGGTCGAAAAAGTCACGAATGACGTTAAATAGTCCGCCATCCAATGCGGAGAACGTTTTCAACATTCCGACCACGACGACAACCGAGATGAAATGTGGCATGTAACTAATCGTCTGCACCGTGCTTCTGAACCACTTTTTCCGTACTTCGTTCAGTAACAGGGCCAGGATGATTGGAGCGGGGAAACCAAACACAATGCTGTAAAAACTCAAAATCAGCGTGTTCTTGATCAGTCGCCAGAAATAATAACTTTCAAAAAACATGGTGAAATTATCAAAACCAACCCATTCGCCTGCCAGGATTCCTTTGACCGGGCTGTAGGATTCCTGAAATGCCATCAGCAGCCCGTACATCGGCCCATAGCTAAAAATCAGATAGTAGGCTACAACCGGAACGAGCATCAGATACACGTATCTGTTGCGGACAAGCTCCTTTTTCATCGAACTCCATTTGCCAGCTGGCTTCAAACGCCCAGGTTCGATCCCCCGGCTTCGATTCAGCTCCATCCACTCAACCTCCACTCTCGATGTTCATTCACTAACATGACACCTCTAATAATAGAAGCGAGCGCCTTTTCTTCCCATGCTCATTTCCGTTAAATGGATGTTCAAAACCGAGTTCCGTCCGACAAAAAAAGACCCTGCTGCCGATGAAGGCAAACAGGGCGAGGTATGTAGATAAGGTACAAGTGAAATATGCCAGTGAGATATGTTCATGCGACAGTAACGCTGTTCTAGGGCACTTTCTTGTACTCGGAAGGGGAGAAACCCGTGTATTTTTTGAACATTTTGCTAAAATACGGCCAATTGGAGCCAAAGCCCGTCTGTTCGGCAAGCCAGGATACGGTACAGTTTCCGTCCTGCTCCAGCAGCTCCAATGCTCTTTGGATGCGGTAACTTAACACATAATTGGTGAATTTCTCACCTGTTTCTTTTTTGAACATTTTACCAATGTAGTCCGGATTCATATATATTTCTCCGGCGATGGACTGGAGCGTCAGTGTTTCGTCCCTGTAGCGCTTCTCTACGATCTGCTTCACACTGCCCACCATCTGTGATTGTCTGGAGCGGTGTTGTTCGTAGCGGCGAAGCGTAATTTCCTTGGCAACGGCAAGCAGAAACTGTTGAAAGGAATGCAACGTGCTGGATTCAATCATACCTGGCAATTGGTCCATATACCTTTTCATCTCGGTAGAGCCGCTGAGCCGAATCATTTCCATAAATATTTGAATAAGATAGGACTTCGTTTGAGATATATCGTATCGCAAGTCAGCGAGCAGCTGAAACACTCTGTTCAGCTCTGTTCCGGCTTCTTGCCAGTGTCCAGCCTTGATCGCCGTAGCCATCCGCTCTGGATCATATTCGAATTCAGGAAGAGTCCGCTCGCCTGGCGAGTAGACATCCCGCTTCATAATAAGACTGCCTTCACCGAGGTAAAAGCGGTAATTGAGATAGACTAGCGTCTGCATGTACAATTGCCGTGCCTGTGGAAGATCTCCTGGTTCGCTAAGAGCAATTGTGAGATCATCATGATAGTATCGGGTAAATGTGGCGCGGATCTCATCAATATTATGGAACAACTGCGTTTCAGACAACTTGTCCTCCATCATCAGTAGCACATGACCTCCAACCGTGGTACTTAAGATCGGATTATGAAAAATATCCTCGGCGATGTTCTTGACCGCGAACAAGTGCAAATACTCATGATCTCCCTCAATCTCTACCAACAGCAACCGCACACGCTGATCCTGAATTTTTACATCGAACAGCTCTCCGAAATACTTCCATTCCTTGACCCCATAAGTTCTGTTACTGACCAGCTCCTTTAGAAAATATTCCTTGGCATGCGGTAGTACACGCTCCAAATTATATTGGATCGATTGTACAAAACGCTCCTGATCCGTCCACTCCCGCTTCTCACTAACCAGTTCACCAATGGCCTGTACGAGATGCTCCTCACTGCAGGGCTTGAGCAGATAATGCTTCACGCCATACTGCATCGCTGTCTTCGCATATTCGAATTCCGTGAACCCTGTGAGCAGGATAAACGAGACATCTGGATACTTCTCCGCCACAGCTTCAATCAGCTGTAACCCATCCATTCCCGGCATGCGAATGTCCGAAATGATAATATCTGGACGCTGCTGTTCTATAAAAGATAACGCTTCCAATCCTTCCTGCGCAATGCCGATCAGCTCTGTCCCCAATTGGGACCAGTTCACGACACTGGAGATCCCATCTGAGATGATAAATTCATCATCGACAAGCAATATTTTGTACATCGTCCCCCTCCTCCTGCCTTTAACCAGATCCATTCTATTATATGAGCATTATGCACAAATGGAGGGCAGCCAGCCGAATGGCAAGGTTTTGAAGCTAAACAGGTCTGATCGTTAACGCTAACTATACAAGCGTCAACACTTGCAGGAACAATTTATTTTTTTACCGCGTGAATAAAATGTATCGTTTCAAATGCCATCAGATGATCGGTTCGATTCTGGAAAAACTGTTCATGGATCGCTTCTGGAGTCAAATGCTCATATATAAGCAGTCCTGCTTCATCAAGCAAGGCCTCCATCTCCACATAGGCGTACCCAGATTTCATCGGCTCACCGCCAGCGGCAGCCATCTGGACCATATGGTCCACACGATTATATATGCCCTTCGTTTCAAAAAGATGCTCGTCAGCGTAGTCAAAAACAATTGAACTCCCGGACGGTAGATTCGTAAACAACACTCGCAACAGCTCGGACAGGTCTTCTTTGGTCCAGTAAAAAGAGACGCCAAGTAGACTCAAAAAGGACTTCTCCCCACTTAACTCTTCGTCCAACGTTGGAAGAGAATCCTTATTGGTTAAATCCATGGCCACAAAGCGCAGATTCAATGGAACAGGCTGTTTTAAGGACGCCAGCCGACTGAGCTTGAATTGCTGTGTGGGCGGGGCGTCCACCTCAATAATCCTCAGGCTATTCTTTAATTCCATATGCCGCAGCGCAAACGTATCGAGACCGGCTCCAAGAATCACATATTGTGTGCTTCCCAATGCCAGTTCATGAAGCAACACCCTTTCACAATATGCAGCACGGGCCAAGGGGGTTGGAGCAAGCTGGGTCTGTACAATCCACCTCAATATTTTGTCCGGGTCGTCCTTGATCAGATGAGCCATGTCCGGGTTGAAAAAATGGATGCCTTGAATCATGTTCTCGCGGATATCCGCAAACTCTTGAGGAGTGATAAGCGCTTTGGCTAAATAATCATTAAAAATAAGCGGTGTATCGTATTGGCAGTGATAGGCTCGACCAAAAGCCGATATCAAGGATGTAATGCTGGACTGATTTTGCTTCATATTTCATCCTCCCGTACAAACAAAAATAAGATTCCCCCTGGCCAGGAGAACCTTAGTATATACGGAATATTTTTATATGTAAATTATAGCACAAAAAGATTATTTTGTCAATCTTAATTTACGGGATGATCCGACAGATTTAAGTGGCTTTCTTTGCCCCTCCACTCCAATCTGCCCTCTCACTCCTTCATACCACTCAACCCGAAAAGGCTAAGCGTCCAATCCGTACTCCTTCACTTCACGGTTGCGGTTCAGCACCGCATGCAGTACAAAGCCAAGCACCGCAATACCCGCCGTGCCAGTCGCCAGCCACGCTACAGGGATCAATCCCTGTTTGTCATACATGACCCCCATTACATACGGCCCGATAACCCGTCCAACCGCACCGATACCACCGGAGATCCCGATGTAGAAAGGTGCCGCTCTTCCGGCATGCTCTGAGATGAATGCAGGCGTAGCAGGTGAGATCAGCATTTCCCCAAAGGTAGCCAGTACCATTGCAAGCACCATGCCCGGATAGCTATACATGGTGATCATGACGATGTATGCCATGCCGTAGAACACGGCACTTGCAGTCATCTGAGCAGTCGATGTACGGGCCATCGTGCGCTTAACCCAGCTGGTAAAGGGTTGTCCTACAAAGATCAGCACCCCATTCAGGGTCCAGAGCAGACCGTACATTCTTTTCTCCATACCCTCGGAAATAATATACGGAGACACACCCGTATTCCAGATGGAATTACCGAACAGCAGGAACAGCACGCCCAGGCTCATGAACAGATATAATCTGGTGTTGCCCAGCAGCGCCCAGACCCCCGGCCCACCTTGAACCGTTTTGCGTTTGGTCAGATGTACTTCGCCCTGATCCGGTTCTGCCCGCGACAGATAATACCAGAAGAAAATCGCAAACCCGGCGGAGGTCACCCCGTTCAGTACAAAGCTGAGGTGATAGGAAAAGTCAGCGAGAAAACCACTCAGTGCTGTACCAATTGCCACACCGATATTGTTGGCGACATAGATCACATTGAACAATTCCCCGCGTCGCTCTGCAAACCGGAAGCCGATAAAGGCTTGAATCGCTGGTAACGACAATGAACTGAATAGACCGATCCAGCCCATGGCACATATAAATACAACCCAATACGCGCTAATCCACGGCAGAGCAAACAGCCCTAGAGCGTTCAACGCCAGTGATCCGATGATCAGCTTCTTGACCCCCACCCGGTGGTACAATGCACCGCCGAGCAATTGCCCGAAGATGCCGCCCAGGGACTGGATCAGAATAACAAACCCCGCGTTCGCCATCGTGCGTCCAAGCTCGTCAAATACATACATCGTGGTCAGCGGCCACATCAAGGCACTGCCTGTCGCATTGACCAAACTTGCCAGCAAAAATATTTTTACTTCTTTTGGATACGTATCCAGCCATCTCATCATTGTGTTTATTCTCCTTAGTACCTTCAAAAAGCATATTGCCATAAAAAATAGACCCTTGCCCTGACAGCATGATTAGCCAGAGCGAAGGCCATTTGAACTTAGAAATTTAGAATGTAGTACTTTGAATTCCGAATTTTGCTCTTTATCATTCTGCTTACGATCTATCCTTTGTTCATCTTACCTGAAAAGATCCGATCTGCAAGCACATTCATTGACGCTTCACTTCGACAGTGGCCGAGAAGAATGTGGCCCCGTTCCCCATGTCAGACAGACGATTGGACGTGAGCGAATTCGCCCGCTGTTTTTTGCCATTGCCATCCCACCATAAGCCTTGACTGATCACCGTTCCTGGCAGCATGGATTCACTCACCTTGGCGGTTAATTCGATCCGGCCACGGTCGTTCCATACGACCACCGCATCCCCGTCTTCCACCTGTCTGCGGGCTGCGTCCTCCGGATGCATTTGCAATAATGGCAACTTCTCCAGACGTTGATGTTTGGGCGAATTGGCAAAGGTGGAATTCAGGAAATTATGATTTGGCGGCGACAGAAACATCAGCGGATAAACATCTCCAGGTCCAGCTGGGTTTTCCCCGTCATACCCCTCCACGAGAGCACTATACGTAGGCAAAGGAGGCAATCCCTTCTGTGCCATCGTTTCCGAATACAGCTCGATTTTCCCCGAAGGCGTGGGCAACTGATCCAAATAGGAGTCATGTGCAGACATATCCAGCTTGACAAAATGGTGCTGCTTCAGCCCCTCCAAGGTTACTCCGTTCATGTAGGGATTACCCGTACCCTGAAGTGCTTCCTCAATCATCTGTTCCGGTGTCTCACCGAAAATCTCTGGGTCATACCCCATCGCCTGTCCAAGCAAAGAGAACAATTCAACATTGCTCTTGCTCTCACCCAAAGGCGCAATGACGGGCTCTTGCAAATGAACATACTGATGCCAGTAGGACGTATACAGATCCGTCGTTTCAAATGAAGACGTCGCAGGCAGCACAATATCCGCGTATTTCGCCGTATCCGTCATGAACAGGTCATGGACAACCGTGAACAGATCCTCCCGTGCAAAACCTCGCTCCACCCGCTCGGTATCCGGTGCCACCACCAGTGGATTGCTGCAGTAGACCATCAACGCCCGGATCGGCTGCTCCGCCTCCAGCAGCGCTTCGCCAATCCGGTTCATGTTCACTACGCGCGGCTCCGGGTTCTGCCGCAGCTCCGGACGCTCCAGCGCATCGCTATTGGTGCTCGCGTAGCTGTTGGTACGAATGGCGCCACCGCCGCGCTTCATCCACTGCCCTGTAATGGCAGGCAGACAGGCTACGCTGCGGACGTTCATGCCACCGTTGTCGTGATGCTGGAGGCCATTGCCGATATGAATATGGGCTGCCTGTGCGTTGCCATACAGCTCAGCCAGCTTCACGATGTCTGCTTCCGGCACGCCTGTAATACGTGCAACGCGCTCCGGGGTGTAGCTGCGGACATGATCACGCAGTGCCTCATGGCCGACCGTATACTTTTGCATAAAAGCCTCATCCGTCAGTCCCTGCTCGAACAGTACATGCATTAATCCGAGTGCCAATGCACTGTCTGTACCGGGGTAGAGTGGAATGAACCAGTCTCCCCATTGGGCGGTCCGATTGCGATGGACGTCGATGACGACGATTTGGGCTCCCTTTTTGCGGGCTTTCTCGGCCAGAACAACCTGATGCATATTGGTGCTGACGATGTTGCCTCCCCATACCAGAATGACATCCGCATGCTCTGTATCCTCGGGCAAGGTTCCCCGGTTCGCACCCATCGTATATTTCCACCCGGTATTTCCCGCTGCATTACAGATGGTCTGTTCTAGCATGCTCGCACCTAGCGCATTGAAAAATCGACGATCCATGCCGTCCACACCAAGAATGCCCATGTTTCCATAGAAGCTGTAGGGCAGGATGCTTTCTGGTCCGTAGGTATCTGCCAGTGAACTGAATTTCGCCGTAATCTCGCCGATGGCTTCGTCCCAACTGATTCGCTCGAACTGGCCTTCGCCCTTGGCTCCGATGCGTCGCATCGGATATTGCAGCCGCTCGGGATGATACACCCGCTCCGTCATATTTCGAACTTTGTTACAGATGGCGCCTTTTGTAATCGGATGGTCCGGATTGCCCGCTACCTTCACGATCTTACCGTTCTCCTTATGAAGCAGCAGGCCGCAAGTATCCGGACAATCGAGCGGGCAAACCGCCGGGAATACGCCATTCTCCTGATCGATCATATACAAGTTCCTCCCCCTTCAAAGCTATCCTTATATCATATCCTCTTCCTGGTAATCGCGTAAAGAGAACAGTCTTTTTTACCGCCACAACCGCTCCACATTTTTTTCAAAAAATCTTTTTTCCCCTTGATTCAATCTCGAAATCTAGGGGTAAATTAAAAATAAGGCATTAGGCTAGTGTTTCCCCACTTCCTCCTCATGCCATATCATGGACCACTCCCGAAATTCGCCATGAACAGGTTTCGTTCCCCCGAACCTTGTCATGGCGAATTTATTTTGCGTGGATAATTGTACATTAAAAAAAAGCGATTCCTCTCCCGCCCATCACAGCAGACAGCCATGACTTGAACGAGATCAGAATCGCCTCTCCTGTTAAATTTTGCACTCGCCTTTCCACTCGTTTTTGCACTTGTTGTACCACGGTTACAACGCTACTCGATAACTC
This sequence comes from Paenibacillus sp. OK076, assembly GCF_900110055.1. Taxonomy (NCBI): domain Bacteria; kingdom Bacillati; phylum Bacillota; class Bacilli; order Caryophanales; family Paenibacillaceae; genus Paenibacillus; species Paenibacillus sp. OK076. Next base: position 628,910 of record NZ_FOCH01000002.1, on the reverse strand, counting down.
GGAAAATGCCGCTACGCCTGCTTGCTCCACATCGGTCTGGCTTCCGTCTCCACAGGCTGGGCCGCCGCCATGGCCACCTCAGGCTTCACTTCCGGCTCATGCTTGCGCAGGTACACCATCCAGTAAGCAGCCGCCACAAACAGCGCCCCGCCCGTCAGGTTGCCAAGCCATACCGGAATGAAATTCATGATGTATTGCCCCCACGAATAATGCCCTTCGAAGATCGCCGCAGGAATCAGGAACATGTTGGCGACAACGTGCTGGAATCCAATAGCCACAAAGGCCATCGTTGGGAACCAAATGCCCAATACTTTTCCGCTCATCGTATCCGATGCATAAGACAGCCAAACCGCGAGAGCTACCAGCCAGTTACACCCGATCCCGGATATAAAAGCCTGAAGGAAGCTGTCGTCCAGCTTGTGTCCAGCCATATCAACCACTTTGGTCAAATAAGCCCCCTCTGCCGTCAGACCGAGCACATGCCCAAACGCATAGGCTACAAAGATCGCCCCAAGGAAATTACCTATTGTGACTAAGGTGAGATTCTTCAGCATGTTGCCTGCGGACAGTTTGCGTGCAATCGTCGCGAGTGGAACAGCCATCATATTACCTGTCAGCAGTTCCCCGCCGCCAATCAGCACCAATATTAAACCTACCGGGAACACTGCTGCACCAATCAGGTTAACCAAGCTGCCCCACTCGGCCGGAGCAGAGGCAATGACCCGAACATCCAGCAGAAATCCGAGCGCAATAAAAGCGCCTGCCAGAAAACTGAGTATCAGTACGGAGGACACCGGATTCCGGGCTTTCTTCATCCCCGTATGCGCCGTATATTGTGCAACCTCAAGAGGTGTTTTTGCTGCCATAACGATCCTCTCCTTCACAGTTCATGAACATCTAATTCAACTTGTTTGGTTGATATGTTCATTGTATCGCGAAGGTTTCGTGAGGTTTGTTACTTTTATCACAAAGTCTAAAAACTACATTTTAATATTTCCTTTGTATGTTGCTTGATGTGCAGAAAAAGTAAAAAAGAACTGCCGCAGAATGAATGCGGCAGTTCTCAGATATTATGGTTACACCATCGCTGGTGCTTTTACTTCTACTGGTGGCAGTGCTTGCAGACCAGCCGAGTTCAGGAAGTTCCAAGGTTTGTTGTAATGTGGCTGGAAGAAGAAGTCGACGAAGGCCAGCTCATCTACCGTCATGTTGTTCTGGATGCAGACAGAGATCGTATTGATCGACTGTGTCAGATCAGCCTGTGACATCACCTGCGCACCAACAATGCGGCGTGTAGCCTGTTCATAGATTACTTTGAGCAGCAGCTTCTCTGCCGTTGGCATGAACTCCGGACGGTAAGCATCTTCAAGCGTTACAGCTTCAACGACCAGGCCCTCATCCGCAGCAGATGCTTCCGTCAGACCTGTACCTGCAATATTTTGCTCATAAATTTTGATACCTGATGTGCCTTGTGTACCCATATACGGTGTCGTAGGACGAACCAGGTTCCGTGCTACGAGTGTGCCCATCCGCACGGCGTTGGTTGCCAGAGGAATGTACGCTGCCTTGCCGGTTGGGTTGTAATGAATCGCACAGCTGTCTCCAGCAGCGAAGACGTCTTTTTGGCTGGTTTGCATATATTTATCGACGATGATTGCGCCGTTCGGCAGCATATCCACTTGGCCTTTGAGCAGCTCCGTATTTGGACGGAAACCAATGCACAGAATAACGAGGTCCGTTTCGAACTCTCCTTTGGATGTAATGACCTTGTTCACTTTGCCATTCTCTCCGGTAAATTTCTGAACGGTTTGGCCCAGCGCCAGCTTGATGCCGTGTCCAGTCAACGTCTCTTCAATGGCATCCGTGAACTCGGGGTCGAGATATTTATTCAAGATCCGGTCTACGCTATCGATCAGTGTAACTTCCTTGCCGTTCATTTGGAAAGCCTCCACCAGCTCGATCCCGATATATCCTGCCCCTACCACGGTAATGCGTTTGGCATGTTTGGCTTTCTCAATGATCGTGTTGGAATGGTTGTAGTTTTTGCATAATAAAATGTTGTCCATCTCGATGCCTTCCAGCTTCGGTACGACAGGCCATGAACCTGTGGTCACGATCAGCTTGTCGAAGGTATCTTCGAATTCTTCCCCTGTTTTCAAGTTTTTAGCCTGAAGTTTGTGACCTGCAGCATCTACTGACGTCACTTCGTGAAGCATTTTGGTAACGACACCGAGCTCAGCCAGTTGATTTGGCGAAGAATAGAACAGTCCGTCCGGATCTTTCACCACGCCACCTACATAAAGCGCAATCCCACAGGATAAGAAGGAAATATTGTCATTGCGCTCATACACTGTAATGGTAGCATCCGGGTACAATTTGGCGGTGTTAACGATGGCTGCGGTTCCTGCGTGTGTACATCCGATAACTGCGATTTTCATGATAAGGTTCCCCCTTGGAGTATATAAATATAAGCATTTTCTTCATCTATCATTAGTTCCTGAATAACTGAAAATAGGCTGCGGCACTTGCTTTAACAGTTGTGAATATATTCACTAAACAATTTAGCAAAGTATTGTGAAAATATTCACTACCAATCTGTCATCTTTGTGATTAATTTCACTTCATGTACTCATTATAATGTGAACTTTTTCACATTTCAAGTCTTTTCTCAAATAAATTTAAATTTTAATCTATTTGTAACACCTATGCCCTACTCATCATTCATCGCATGAAGCAAAGTATGCCCGCATTTGTCGGGGATTATGCCTTTTTGACGCTCTTGCAGACAGGAATAAAAAAGTGTATTCGAGCAGCTTCCACCGCTGCCAAACGCTGTTATACTAGTACCACCGGAGACGGTAACGCTAATGTACATTTCAATGAATCTTCTCCCGAAAGGAAGGATTACACCATGCTGAGAGCCGTTGTATGTGATGATGAATCCATCGTTATTCAGGGTCTGCAAGGAATGATTGACTGGACAAGGTACGGAATTGAGTTAGTTGGGACCGCTGGGGACGGGCTATCTGCACTCCATATAGTCCAGGAGCTTCAGCCTGACATTATTCTTACCGATATTCGCATGCCCGGATTGAATGGACTTGAATTGATCGAGAAGCTTACCGCTATTCATCCCGATATTGCCTGTATTGTCTTCAGTGGCTTTAATGAATTCGATTATGTAAGGCGTGCCATCCATTTGGGAGTCATCGATTATCTGGAGAAACCCATTACGATTGAACATGTTGAACAGGCACTCGTAAAAACGGTTGATCGGCTTCAGCGTCATCAGACTCTTGTTACACTTCAAAGCCAGTGGTCAACTGGGAAACAGGAGCTGCTGGAAAAGGCAACGATGGATCTCATGGTTCTCGGAATTGAGGCTATCCCAAAATGGAAGGAACTGTTCGGCCCGGAGGCCGACCAGATTACAGAAATTCGTGCAGTCGCTCTGAGTTCCCCGCTCTCCCCTTCTGAGCCGAATTGTCCCGGTTATCAATGCATACATACAGGAACTGGAGGAGATTATTTGCTGGCTATGTTCCCTGTCATGCCTGCTGTCGAAGGAGATGTATCTGTGACCATCAATGAAATTCATTCCACGCTGTCACCTTTGTCGGATCACAGCCCTCTCGTTATCGGGTTAGGCAATGTGTATTCGCTCCATCAGGCGCAGCAAAGTTACCAGGAGGCCCGCAAGGCGTTACGACATGCTCAATTCACCGGGCAGCCCTGGGTCGCATATTCGGATATGGTCCAGATGGAACAGTCTGTCATGGATGTTATGACGCAGCATAGAAACGACCTCGAGCTATGTCTGCGAACCCGTGACCGCCGAGGGCTGCTGATCGCCTTGAAACAATTCCAAGCCTGGAGCAAGACTTCAAAGATTGGACCCGAACCGCTGGAAAAAGAATCGCTGCGACTCATCTACACAGCGCTGGATGCTGTCCGTAAACAAGGGGTTGACCCTGTTGCCCTCTCTCCTGTGCTTGAACAGATTCATGGCTTACATACACGCGATGCCATGTTTGATTGGCTTCGCGAGCAATTGGACCTCGTTTTTCAGGCCATCTCCACTGAACCGAATGTAACATCTAGGCATCCTGCTATTTTGAAAGCGCTATCTTATATGAACGAGCATTACTCCTCAGATATTTCATTACAGGAGGTTGCACAATATGCCGAATTGAATCCGACTTATTTCAGTCTTCTCTTCAAAGAACAGACGGGAACATCCTATATTAAATATTTGACCCATATGCGGATTGATCTTGCGAAGTCCATGCTGTCTCAAGGATTGCGTGTCCATGAAACAGGTACAAGGGTTGGGTACCCCAATTACAGACATTTCACAGACACCTTCAAGAAAATTACGGGCATAACGCCTGGGCAGTACAGAAGCAGTTGTGAAGAAGACAGATCTCATCAGGAGCGTGAGAAATGATGAAGCAATGGATGTATACGTTATCTATGCCACGCATTAAACGTGTCCGTACCCGTTTTCTGATCGCCATGATTATGCTCTCCCTGCCCTCCCTGTTTTTGCTCGGCTTCATCTCCTACAATGTTGCCAAACAAACCCTGGTGGAGATTAGCACACAAACAAACCTGGAGCAGCTGCAGATGTCGGGTGAAGTAGCTGATCTGCTGTTCAAAACAATAAACAATCTGCACATATCCATTGTCATGAATGATGGCATTAAGGACGCTCTTCGCGGCAGCAATGCGCAAGGAGGCAAGCAAACAGCGGACGGCGTAACACTCCAGCGTCTAAAAAACGTTCTGAGCAACAGCTCCATTGACAGCAAATATATTTCATCCGTCTGCCTGCTTGATCTAGATTTTCGCACGTATTGCGAGGGGAGATCGGATGAGGCAGGCATCTACGAAATTCCAGACAAAGTTAGCGCCATTACCGCTTCGGATTGGTATTCACGTGCCGTTACAGCCAAAGGAAAAATTGTATATTATCATTCTGATGTGTTTGGCACCTCTGATGACTCCTTCTCTACTGTCAAGCTATTCCGGGATGCGGACGACCCGGAGGGAAGGACGATTGGACTGCTTATTATCAACATTTCGGACGGGATCTTTAACAAAATTTTCAGCACCAGCCACTACGGCTCCTACATGGCTCTGGACACTGCACAAGCGAAGATTCAATCCGTATATGGTACAAACACCGGATGGGAATCGGATTCAGGCACCATGCCAAGTGTCATCCAAAGTCTGGAGCATGAAGGATACCTGGTCAACACATATCGCAATAGCGTGACTGGCTGGACGTTCATTCACATGGTCGAATCCAGCGAGCTGTTGAAACAATCCCGTTCAATTGGCTGGGCAACAACACTTATCGCCACCTTCATCGGTATAATAGCGCTTGTCTCTTCCTACACCCTCTCAGGCACCATTACACGGCCGTTATTACGGTTAAAGAAAATGATGGTGGACTGGACACTTGGCCATAGCAAATTCCCTGAACGATTTGCCCCGGACGAAGTGGGCGTCATTGCGGAAACCTTCAGGCGAGTAGCCCTCGAAAGGGACGAACTGAACGAACGCCTCCTGCAATCGAAACTTAAAGAGCGTGAGGCAGAGCTTCGAGCTCTTCAATCACAGATTAAGCCTCATTTTTTGTACAATACCCTCGATTCGATCTACTGGATGGCCACGCTGAAGCAAGATACAGCTATTGCCCAAATGGCGGTATCCTTGTCTGAAAGCTTTAAGCTCAGCCTGAACAAAGGACAGGAACGCATTCCGGTGTACATGGAGCTCAAGCATATTGAGCATTATTTGAATATTCAGCGCATTCGCTTTGGTGAACGGTTCACTTACATTGAAGAGGTGGACGAAGCAATCAAGGGAATGAGCATGATGAAGCTTATGCTGCAACCCCTGGTGGAAAATGCAATTTATCACGGCCTGGAGCCCCAGGTGGGTGAAGGCACCTTGCGTTTGAGGGGAATTCTGGATGAGGGATATATGCTGTTTATAGTGGAGGATAACGGTGTCGGCATGAAGGATATATCCCGCACTCAGCAAGGCTTCGGATTGCGCAATGTGCAGGAGAGGCTGGATCTAACCTATGGTGCAAGCAGTACATTTCAGGTGCAAAGTGAAATGGGACAGGGCACCCGGGTCACCCTCCGCTTTCCCGCCACCTAAAAAAAACAGACATTTATCCAAATAATAAAGCGCTTACATATATATGATCGCTCCCTTAACATATAAGCATCGGCAGCGCCTACCTTTTGGCAGCTATCAAAAATCTCAACAAGGGGATGAGAATATGTTCAAGAGAAAAACGGAGTCCGCATCTGCCCTCCCGAGAAGCAGGCAGCGTTCAAAGCCCACTATTATGTTCTGTGCCATCGCCATGCTGGCAGCTGTGCTGTCCGCCTGCTCTGGTACAACGGAGAGTAGTTCCAGCTCCTCAAGCGGAAGCTCAAGCAATCAACAGGAGCAAGTTACACTTACCCTGCTTGTCGATAATTCGCAGGATGCTGTAAACCAGGCCAATGCTTACATCAGCGCTTTTCAAAAACTGAATTCGGATATCAAAATCGAGCTGGAGACCCGTCCTAACGGTTCAGAGGGGGACAACACCGTGAAAACCCGGCTCGCCACCGGAGATATGGCTGATGTGTTTTTCTACAACTCCGGTTCTCTGATGCAGGCACTATCCCCGGAGAAAAATCTGCTGGACCTGACGGATGAACCACTTATGGACAACATTATGGATGCCTTTAAACCGGCGGTAACCTATAAAGGACGCATTTATGGTGTACCCTCGGGCTCCACTACAGCGGGAGGCTGGTTCTACAATAAAAAAATCTACAGCCAGCTCAACCTGACGGTACCCAAGACATGGAACGAGCTAATGGAGAACAGTAATAAAATCAAAGCCACCGGTATTACCCCCGTCATCGGCACCTATAAGGATTCCTGGACCTCTCAACTGGTCGTTTTGGCGGATTATTACAACATCCAGACCCAGGTACCGGATTTCGCTAATCAGTTTACATCCCATCAAGCGACGATTGCAGGCACACCTGCCACACTGCGCAGCTTCGAGAAGCTTCAGGAACTGCATGACCAGAACTTCATGAACAAGGATTTCCTAGCAACGACTTACGATTCCGGATTAAAAATGCTGGCCGAGGGCAAGGGAGCACAATATCCAATGCTATCCTCCGCTATTCCAGCCGTGGCTCAAAACTTCCCCGATCAAATAGAGGATATCGGTTTCTTCGCACAGCCGGGGGACGATGCATCAGCTAACGGCCTGACGATCTGGCTTCCAGGTGGAGCATACATCTACAAAGAAAGTGAGCACATCGAGGAAGCCAAGAAGTTTCTGGCCTTTATCGCATCGGTCGAAGGAACGAAGACTGTAGCTGCGGCATCCTCACCTACGGGACCCTTTCTGATTCAGGGGGCCTCGATTCCCGATAGTGTACCTACCGTTGTTAAGGAAATGCTGCCGTATTTCGATTCGAACCAGACGGCACCCGCGTTGGAATACCTCTCACCCGTCAAAGGCCCAAGCCTGGAGCAGATTACCGTCGAGGTTGGCTCAGGCATCAAAACGGCTGCAGAAGGCGCTGCCGCCTATGACAAGGATGTTGAGAAGCAGGCCAAGCAGCTTGGATTGGATGGATGGTAACCTCAATCTACGTTCATTTCATAAGAAATCCAGTTAACCCAGAGGAGAGAGCGATGTGAATAAAACCGTCAAACAGACGTATTCTTATTGGTTTTTGCTGCCGGCGGCACTCGTCTATCTGGTGATTTTTATTTTGCCGACGGCCCTGTCCTTCTTCTTCAGTCTGACACGATGGAATCTGACCGAATGGGAATTCATCGGGCTTGAGAACTTTGTTACTTTCTTTCAAGAGCAATCCCTTAGCATCGGATTCAAAAATACATTGATCTACGCTGTGGTGACCTGCGCTCTTAAAGTGGTCATCGGCCTGCTGCTCGGCGTGGTGCTGACGTCCAAAATTCGCTCCAAAAGCTATCTGCGCTCCGTCATATTTTTCCCGACCCTGATCAGTACGATAGCCGTTGGCATTGCCTTTAGCGCTATGATGCATCCGACAGAAGGGATCATTAACTCAGGCCTCGCCTTGATCAGAATAGAGGGACCAGATTGGCTGGGAGACGTCAGGCTCGCCCTGCTCTCGGTAGCTTTTGTAGATGTGTGGAAAGGCCTCGGCTTCGCGACCGTCATCTATATAGCAGGCATACTCAGTATCCCGGAAGATTACTATGAAGCTCTGCAGATGGATGGCGGCAACGGCTGGCACAAATTCTGGAACATTATTGTCCCACTTTGCCGCCCAGCTACGCATTCGGTCATTATCCTGTCCTTTATTGGCGGATTGCGTTCCTTCGACCTGATCTGGACGATGACCAAGGGAGGCCCCGGCTTCACCACCGACCTCATTGCTTCCATTATCTATAAACAGTACCAGGGAGGCTTTTACGGTCTTGCCACGGCAGGCAATGTGATTCTCTTCATCCTGGTTACACTGCTCGCCTTACCACTGTATTCCTATATGAATCGAAAGGAGGCCGAACTGTGAAGCTGCATCGCGCTCGCAACTGGATATTGGAAGCAGCGGGAGTGCTGTTCACTATCGTTGCTTTCTGGATACCGTTCTACTTCATCATCACCAACGCTGCCAAGGACGTGAAGGAAGCATCACTGCTCAATCTGGCGCCGCCCACCGTGTTCCAGTTGTGGGATAACATACAAACCGTGGTTTCGGCCCGCGATTTCATGCTGATTCGTGCCTTCTTTAACAGTACTGTATTAACCGTTGCTTCCATCGCCTTCATCATTGTTTTGTGTGCCATGGCTGCATACGTTATTCAGCGCAGACGTGACCGGCTTACGCCGCTGTTCAATTTTCTTGTGCTCGCAGGACTTATCATTCCTCCGGCCATCGTACCGACAATCTGGGTACTGGATGGGCTGGGGCTGTTCAAAACACTGCTGGGACTGATTCTCGTGGAGGTTGCACTGGGTTTGCCATTTGCAATCATTCTGTACCGTGGCTTTATGTCGGCGATACCGCGGGAATTGGATGAGGCGGCTGTGATCGATGGATGCAGCGGCATACGGCTGTTCTTCAGCATCATTCTGCCCCTGCTTCAGCCGGTAACAGCCACGGTAATCGTCCTGTCCTCCGTTACCATTTTCAATGATTTTACAAATCCACTCTATTTCTTGCCTGGCTCCAAAAATGCGACCGTTCAGCTGACCATGTACAACTTCCAGAGTCAGTATGTGACGCAGTACAACCTGTTGTTCACCAATATTCTGCTTATTACTCTGCCGCCGCTTGTCCTGTTTCTGTTCTTCAATAGACAGATTGTATCAGGCATGACGGCAGGCTCCGTCAAGGGCTGACCTTCAATCTACAAATACCCGAATGATACGGGTCCTGGGAGGAATTATTCATGTCTGATCTTTTTATTGAAACCTTAACCTGTGAGTACAGGGAGCATTGCCTAGGCACAGATGTCCGTCGCCCACGTTTCAGTTGGATCACACAGTCAAGTCGGCGAGGAGTTGTACAATCAGGCTACAGAATCCAGCTGACAGCAGGGCATGACTTCGAAGCTCCCTTATGGGATACAGGTCATGTGATCTCGTCGAATTCCGTTCATATCGAATATGCTGGTCCAGAACTCCAGCCGCGAATCGCATACCAGTTCAGAGTCCAAGTCTGGGATACCAACGGAAGCGAGTCGGATTGGAGTGAGCCTGGTCAATTGGAGACAGCTCTATACAGCTCGAATGCCTGGCAAGCGAAGTGGATTACGCCGGATACATCAAGGATTGATGCTGATGCACACCCTGCCTTTCTTCTGCGACGTGAATTTGGCCTGCGTTCATCCTCCCCTGTCGTGTCTGCCCGGGTCTATTCTACTGCTGCCGGCCTATACGAGCTGTACCTCAACGGTTCCAAAGTATCCGCAGATCTGCTGACACCGGGCTGGACAAGCTACCATCACCGACAACAGTACCAGACCTACGACGTGACTCATCTGCTGCATCAGGACGCCAACGCAATAGGGGTCATGCTGGGAGATGGCTGGTACCGGGGCGGGCTTGGATTTGAAGGGCGAAACTATATGTACGGGCCGAATCGCGCCGTACTGATTCAAATGCATATCCGCCATGAGGATGGCACGGAATCCGTTGTAATCTCCGACGCCGATTGGCGATGCTGCCTGGCGCCGATCCTATACAGCAACATCTACCATGGAGAAACGTATGACGCAAGGCTGGAGCAAAGTGGCTGGATGAACCCTGCCTTTGACGATTCGCAATGGGTGGAGGCTGAGCAACTGGATTTATCCTATGATCATCTGGTTGCCCAAGAGAATGTCCCCACCCGCGTTACAGAGGTCGTGAAGCCGATTCAATACCTGTTAACACCTGCGGGTGATCATGTGCTCGACATGGGACAGAACATGGTTGGGCGCATTCGGTTAAAAGTTCAGGCCCCTGCCGGGACGCAAATTGAACTGCGACATGCTGAAGTACTTGATCGGGATGGCAATATTTATTTTGGCAACCTTCGTCCGGCGAGACAGACGATTACTTATATTACCAAGGGTGAAGGTACGGAAGCATATGCCCCCTACTTTACCTTCCAGGGATTCCGTTACGTTAAGGTTGAGGGGTTCCCTGGTTCGGAGCAGGGGCTGCCCTTGGACGCATTTCAGGGAGAGGTCATTCATTCGGATATGGCTTCAACAGGGGACTTTGCATGCTCGGATGAGCGGATTAATCAGCTTCAAAGCAACATACGCTGGGGGCAAAGAGGCAATTTCGTCGATGTGCCTACCGATTGTCCACAGCGGGATGAACGATTGGGCTGGACTGGTGATGCCCAGGTGTTCATCGGCACCGCCCTGTTCAATTATCACGGTGGACCGTTCTTTACTAAATGGCTGCGAGATGTAAAGGCAGAGCAGCACTTGGATGGTGGTATTCCTTTTGTCGTGCCTGACATTATTGGCGGAGCCAGTTCGGCGGCCTGGGGAGATGCAGCCGTCATCTGTCCGTGGACCATCTATCAATTTTACGGTGACCTGAGGCTTCTTGCAGAACAGTATGATAGTATGAAACGCTGGGTCAACTATATCCGTGTCCAGGGCGATAACGAATTTCTGTGGAATACCGGATTTCACTTCGGAGACTGGCTGGGGCTGGACGCGAAGGAGAACAGCTATAAAGGGGCGACACCAGAAGATCTGATTGCCACCGCTTTCTATGCCCATTCGACACGGCTGGTACGAGATACGGCAAGTATACTTGGTAATGAAGAAGAGGCACGGCAATACGGGGAGTTGCTTGAGAATATTGTTCAGGCCTATCGGGATGAGTATATGACGCCGACAGGTCGGGTCGCCGTTCCTACGCAGACAGCTCATGTGCTCACTCTGATGTTTGATCTGGCAGAGCCGGTATTACAGCAGCGCGTGGCCGCAGACCTCAACGATCTCATTATTCAAAATGACTACCATCTGACGACAGGGTTCGTCGGGACACCATATCTGTGCTTTGCACTCTCAGGCAACGGTTACCATAGCACAGCGGTCCGATTGCTCATGCAGGACAGTTATCCTGGATGGCTGTACTCCGTCTCCAAAGGTGCAACCACGATCTGGGAGCATTGGGACAGCATCAAGGAAGACGGCTCCTTCTGGAGCGATGACATGAATTCCTTTAACCACTATTCCTATGGAGCCGTTGGCGAATGGATGATCCGCAGCATTGCCGGTCTGGACATGGTTGCTCCCGGATTCAGGGAGGTACGGATTGAACCGTTATTCGGCGCGAATCTGCTCACTCATGCCAGCGCCTGGCATCAGACCCCTTACGGTAAGCTGGAGTCAGGTTGGCACGTCCGAGGCAAGGAAATGGAAGTGAGCGTCACCCTGCCTGTTAATACAACTGGCCGAATCATTCTCCATGGCGCAAAGCTCGCCTCCCTGCAAGAGGGCGGAAAAGCTGTCACAGGCAGGGAGGGCATCACTTCCGCTAAAGAAACCTCCTCCGGTGTAGAGCTGATTGCAGGCTCAGGAAGCTACACCTTTATTTACGAGTACGGCGACCTGTTTGTGGAAAGCTACACTGAAAAAACAAGATTAAATGAGCTGCTTATGGACCCTCATGCGAAAGAAGTCGTAGAACGACATGCGCCCCAGTTATTGACCGGAGCTACCCATAACATCGTACGTACTTCCTCCTTCCGTGAGATTAGGGAAAATGGCATGTTTCAGATGTCACCGGATATCCTGGATGGCATTCTGGAGGAATTGTCTGCAAATCCCTCAGCCAAACAAAAAGTTGAGATGTGATGAAGCTTGGTAGAGCATAGCCTTCATTTCAAAATAAATTCAAAAAAAAGCCTGTCCTCCAATCGGGAGGCAGGCTTCTCGTTCATTTTATACGCCAAGCAGCTTTTCAATCTCAGCAGACATGGCTTCAGGGGATTCTTTTGGTTCAACACGCCCTACAACTTCACCATCACGATTTACGAGGAACTTGGTGAAATTCCATTGGATGCTGTTGTCTTCGCCAACACCAGGTTGCTGCTCACGCAGATACTTGAATAATGGATGCGCATCTTCACCATTTACGTCGACCTTGGCAAACACCGGGAAATTAACGCCATAGTTGATTTGGCAGAAGGATTCTGCTTCCTCACTGGTACCCGGCTCCTGGCCGCCAAACTGGTTACAAGGGAAACCCAGTACAACCAAGCCTTGATCACGATAGCGATCATAGAGCTTCTGCAATTCACCGTATTGTGGAGTCAGTCCACACTTGCTGGCTGTATTGGCGATCACCAACACTTTGCCTTGATACAGATCGAGTGGAACTTCCTGATTTGCGGTCGTTACCGCCTGATACGAATATACGGACATGACTGATTCCTCCCATGAGTATGATGTAGGTTGGGCTGCTGTATGTACTGTACCGAATGATCATGCGGCACACAGCCTGTCTCTATATTATAGACCTGAGGCGATCAATTACCAAATCTTTGATTACACCCTGCTCAAGTTTATTTGCAGAACCACAATTCCTCCATCAACATGGACAGACCTTTCGCCAATCATCCCGGTTGTTACTCGTCCACATTCCCGTAACCAGGTGTAGCTGATTGCTCCCATCCTGTAGAACTCCTAGAATGCGAATGAGCCGCGTGCATAACGCACAGCGGCTTCATTCTATCGTTTAGGACCACATACGGCCCGTTTCATTTAAATTCCTGTCGCGTGACGAACGCGTTGCTCTGTCCGTGCTCCAGCATGAACCATTGCACTGTTCATGACCACTTGTTCTGGAGGTGCTGGTTGCTGACGTTCACCCGCAAGGGCGTAAGGCAAGCAGAGCGGTACACCGGAACGTGGATCAATCACGATATCAGCTTCAATGTTAAATACTTCGCGAAGCACATCGGAGTTCATAACCTCTACAGGTGAACCTGTAGCGATGGCTTTACCTTTTTTGATACCGATCATGTGATGCGCATAACGGGAAGCATGGTTCAAGTCATGCACAACCATTACGATCGTACGGTTTGCTGTGGCGTTCAGCTGCTCCAGCAATTGCAGTACTTCAAGCTGGTGAGCCATATCCAGGAACGTTGTCGGCTCGTCCAGGAACAGAATGTCTGTCTCCTGTGCAAGAGCCATGGCGATCCAGGCACGCTGACGCTGTCCACCGGACAGTTGATCGATTGGACGATCATGGAACTCCGTCATGCCTGTCACTTCAATAGCCCACTCAATCATGCGTTTGTCTTCAGCACGCATTGATCCAAAACCTTTTTGATAAGGGAAACGTCCGTAGGACACCAGTTCGGTTACGGTAAGTCCTTCGGGCGCTGTTGGATTTTGTGGCAAAATCGCAAGCTGCTTGGCTACTTCACGCGTGGACTGCTTATGGATGGACTTCCCGTCGAGCAATACACTACCTGCTTTTGGATTCATGATCCGTGCCATCGTTTTCAGGATCGTAGACTTCCCTGAACCATTGGCTCCAACAAGTGCTGTAATTTTTCCTTGGGGAATTTGAATATTCAGATTATCAACAATCAGTCTTTCCTCATAAGCGATATCCAACTTGGACGTCTCCAGACGAAACATGCGATCATCCCTCTCTCATTTATCCCGGTTATGTATTCCGGCTATGACAACGAAAACGAAATTGTAGTTCAGCGTATTTCCGGCGCAACAAGATCTTATACTCTAAAGATACTGATAATCATTATCATTTGTCAACAGTAAATACTAAATTCCTTGACGGTTAAGAGCTATTTTTGAGGTGTTTTACTAGAAATCGATCAGATTGTCCGCACTTTATGTGAGAGCTTTTCTCATCGTGTACGTGCATTTCATCGCTTTGCGTTGGCCGAATTTACCCAGCATCTTAATAATGTGTCCGAATTGTGAAAAATAGACCTATATTGATTCATTTTGTAAAACTCACATCCATCGCTTGAACAAAAAAATACAGCCCCTACGAAATTCTTCGAGGTGGCTGTATTCACATTAATAGTATATTCACGTAATACCGCTTAGAGCTTCGGTTCCGGGACTAGGTTAATCACAGTCGTTCCACTCTGAACACTTACGATGTCCTTTAGATCAAAATCGGCCGGAAGTTCGACTTGGTGCCCATAAGGATACAGACGATCTGCTTCGGCAACAGTCAGGTTTTCCACTGAAGATGAATCTGCTCCTGTAGACTGAGACGAATCAGAAGGCGTGCCATCTACATCTCCCTGTCCTGTGCCTTCATCCGCAGTGTCAGAGGCTGTGCCAGTACCTGCATCCGTCGATGTGCTCCCTGCTGCTGGATCTGAAGTGTTGCCCTCCGTTGAGGCTGAATCTGCTCCTTGCTCGGTTTCTCCGCTCGGCTGAGTATCATCCGCAGTATCGGTAGAAGAACCTGCAGAGCTGCCTTCAGGCGTGCCTTCTGAGCTGTTCCCAGCAGTAGCTCCCCCATCCGGCTCCTCATTTCGGTTGAAACTCTCCCATTCACCCTCAGCATGGAGCTCCTGTGTCGTACCATCTTTCAAGTTCCATTGGAGAGTGCCCGTTTGCAAAGCATTGCTGTCCGTTTCATTTCTGTACCGGATCACCAACTGGGCAGGTGTTTGTGTACCGTCGTCCCCTTCGGATGCCGGAACGAGGTAGGCGATCTGTTCAGCGAGCTCCACCTCAGGTTCAGCAGGAACAACGGGCTCCTGTGTCGGTGGAGGTGATGCCGCAGGTGTCTCCGCCTTATCCCCTATCAAGGCATACGTGCCTCCTGCAATACCAAGAATCAGGATGATAATGACCAATCCTAGAAAAAGATTCTTCCTTTTACCTGTCAGTATGCGCACCAGCGGCGAAGACAACTCTGTTTTGGCGCGGTCGTAGGCCGGCTTCATCGTCTTGCTTGCTCTGGCATAATAGGGCTTGAAAGCTGCCTTTGACTTAAAGGCTTCGCGATCATGGGCCTTGAAATAGGCCACGATTGCATCCGCGTATCCCTTATGTGCGTTGGAGCCGCGAATAAACATGCGTTGATTCCCTGACCACTCCATAAATTGATACAAAACTTCTGTACGTCCTGAACTACTGTAGATAAATTCAATCAGGCCTGGATAATCGAGTCTGTTGCTGCCACTGCCACCGCGATAGAAAGCCAGCGGCAGTGCTTCAAATGAAGCCGTATCTGGGCGATCGCGAAGCTCTCCGGCAAGCCAGCGACGCGTCCAGCGCTGGAGCTCATTACGTTCGGCCAAAGAGAGGGATTCCAGTTCCTCTTCGTCACGCCCCTCACCGCTAAGCCATGCTCTCGCTGCCAACATCATGTTTGTACGCGCAGATACATCTGAGCCCTGGCGAGCAGCCCAGTCCCGAACCTCGTTTCCGTGCAGCAAAATATCAATGCTTAACAGCTGCTCACGGTTAACCCGCTCCAGATCGAGATCCTGGATCATAAATAAGTTAATGACGTAAGCCAGCTTATCTGCGAGCCGGGTTAAATCCTCCTGATACGCCGGTGGTTGGACAGCGGACCCAGGTCCACCTTTCCGATTAGCGCGTACTGCAGCTCCAGACTGCCCAATTCGGGCGGTAATACCTGTATCTAAGGAGCCTGCAGCTGGTACACGATCCAATATACTAACCCGCTTAAGTGCCTCATTGGCAGACTGAACGGGGTTGGGCGCCGAACACAAACGTTCACGCAGTTCGGTTGCTGTCCGTTCCAGCAAGAAGTTATTGTGAATGGCAGACGGGTGAGATGTAATCCATCTCTGGATCACTTCCACGACGTCGGCAGCTGATTCTGTGCGTTTCAACTGATTATCCAGATAGGGCTCGAACAGCAGCTTGGTCAGTGAGTCGTTCGCCAGCACTTTGTCGAAGAAAGCACGGCTTAACAGACTGTCCCGATCCAGCAAGCCATACAGTTCCTGTACAGCACGCATACGTTTCTGCGAACGGGCGTTATTGACGCCATAGATGAAATAATCCACGATTCGGGACTGTACGAGTGGCGCAGCGACCCGGAAATACTCCCCGATGCGTGCTGCAACCGATTCTTCAGGTACATTCTCCCGTTTGACGCTGTCCAGCTCACGACTGAGCAGCGTCAGGAACAACTCATTCAAACGTGAACGTTGCTGCGCTCCACCTTCCGGTTTCAAGTAGGTGAGCAAGCCACTCAGGATCTCGCTTTTGTTATTCAGGTACAACTCTTCCATACCCTGCTCCAGACGATAGAACATAGAAAGTTCCCCGTACGCTTCAATGGAGAGCTCCCGCCCAGGCTCCATTCCGGACAGCATCTCATCCGCAAAAGTATAAAATGAATCGCCGGCCGCAGGTTCGTGCAGCAGTGACCAGGCGAATTCGGCATAAGGAAGCTTCGCCACAGATGCATCTGCATGGGTAACTCTGCCCGATACCAGATCAAAGGTGAAATCCTTCTCCGTGTTCCGATCTTTCGGACGCAGCGTACCCCGCTCCACAAACTGGAGGTGGATGCCTTTCTTCGCCTGCGGCTCCTTCGCAAACGTCATAAAGCCGAGCTGCCGCCGAAACGCGTAAGGCAGCGCCGTATATAACAAACGCAGCAGTCCCTTGGCTCCGGTTGTAACTTCTTCAGCAGGCACATCAAGTGCAATATATACCTTCCGACGTGTCGCTACAGCTTGCATGACAGCGTAGAGCAGACGCTTGAATACGACCTCGTCCATTTTCAGAGCGCTAAGAATCTGGCTTGGAGAGCTTTGTCCAACACCAGCTGCTCGTGGTAATTCATTAAGCGATGGCAGCACTGTACCTTGTTCGATGTCATATGACGTGGCGAACACAGCATCCAGCCAGCCGCCTTGCTTCATCTGCTCTTCCGAGCGTTCAGGAGACAAGACATAGTTATGAGCGAAAAAGGCACTGCGCAGCCCAGTAAAGTCAGCAGACTGGTACACATTTTGCCCAAGGATCGTCTCTCCACTCTCCAGATGCAGCAGATGAATGGACGGGGGAAACTTCGTCTCATCCTTCTCACTCCGGCCCGTCAGCTCCGCTGGAGCGTCATAGACGCAGTAGGGATGAAGCACTTTTTTGATAAAAGAAGGGTCCAGTCCCGGCGATGCGGCAACCGTATCGAACCCCTCCGTTGTGCGGAACACCCCGCGCCGCTCTCGAGTATACAGCTGTTGTTCAATTGGCGGGGTTACGGAAGAACGCATCATCCCACTCTCCCCTCAATGTACTTCAGCTTGTACAGCAGCCAGAGGAATGGCTCATCGACACGGATTGGGCTGACCACACCTTGCAGCTTCATATCCACCGGATTGCTTCCCAGCGCAGACACCGCAAAGTAAGCTGTATCCTTAAAGTACACATCCATCGTGCCTTTAAACGGACGGTCCACCTTCTCGATAAAACGCCGGATCTCCCCGTCGATATTCTCGAATTCGGTAAGATCAAACCAGTCGCGGTGCACCATGTTGCGGAACACATTGCTGTTGGATTTGATATAATCACCCTCTTCGTCCTTGAGGGAATGCAGCATGTCGCTTTTGGTGAGTACAACGGCTGTTGGAATATTCGTCTTGGCTTTGTCCTGATACGCGATAAAGTCACCGAACATCGTTAACACCACGTCACGCGGCTCATCGTATCTTGGCGTCCACTCGCCTGGCTCGTTGCCAAGGTTGATGCGGATTTTGTCCCGGATCGAACGAATCTGAAGCGGGTCCACCATAAACAGAATGCCTGCCGAGTTCTTGATATGCTGCCCGTGAAGTCCCAGATAGTCCTGCTCCACCATACCTTCACCAGCGACGTCAAAGAACACCAGTGTAAGCGGCGCTTTATCTTCATCCTTGAACACAAATTGGAAAATAAACGGCTCCTGCAGCTTCTCCTTCTGCGTTGAATCCAGCAAATCGCCCCGCTCGAATAATGGTTCTTCATAATCGGCACGGAACCGGCGGCTAATCTCCGCATTCAGCGGCATGCAGGCCGCATCAAAATGATCGGCTGTGTAATGCTGCAATGTATGAATTAATGAAGTCATGTAGACGGATTTACCCACCTGGGATGCCCCGATAATGGAAATGATATTGCTTGGTGCTTTGCCTGCTGTGACAGGCAGCTCGTTGTGGCACTGTGGACATAGCCGACGCCGCGTAACGACACCGTAACGGTCGTTCAGGCCCATTACAATGTTATCCGAATAGATGCGATGTTCCTCCGGTACATCATGCGGAGCCAGCACGGCCTCCATATCAAACACCGTATCCAGTCCAAACCGTTCGCGATATCGATTGAGCTTCGCATCTTCCCCAAGTGCGTAGTCCTCATCGTCGTCGCGATGATGCGCAGCCCGGAACACAACCTCCTCCGGTGAAAACTTGCTGAAACAATACGGACATACGATATCGTAAAACAACGGCCGCTCTTCCGGCTGCTGTCTCTTCAAAAACCGACTAAAAAAGCTCATAGCCACTCCCCTCCCCTGATCCGTTAGACAACGTTGATTTACACTTGCACTACGATGACAGAGTTTCTGTGTAAGAACTCGCCTAACTATCTAGTCTGATATAAGCCGATAGGCGGCTCCATATTTCGGTCCATCCGTGAAGAACAACCTTACGTAATCGTCCTTGGCGACCTCGACGGGCGGCATCTCATTTCTCCCGGGAGCAAAATCACTCACAAAAGGGTACACCGTGCCATCTTCCTTATTCAACGGAACCCCGCCTTGCTTGCGGACATAACAGAGCGCTTCCTTCGGAACAGGTGCTTCCGTTGTGACGGTCATCAGTACACTTTTTCGTTTCTGAAAAAAACCGCTCTTGTACCGGATCGAAAAGCGAATATCCGCCTTGCCTGCACTGGCAACGACCGTGTTGTCCCCATCACGCTGACGCACCAGAACTGGCCCGTCCTCCTCCATCTGACACACATACACTGTATAACGGATGGCACCAAAACCCGTGATTCGATCCATATATCCATTGCTCGCCTTATATTCTTCTTTTGTGTATAACTTCAGCTTGCCCTGTGCAGCCTGTTCCCCGGTACGATCATCACCCATCATATCGAGCTCCAGCCGTTCAACATATACAGCTTCCACGCTCTCTGGCCAGAGCCAGCGAAGTGTACACTGGCTCTCGTCCACTGCAAGTGTCAGTCTGCGAATCAGGGGCGCTGAAGGGTCTGCATCCATAAAACGCATCTATCGCCTACCTCCAGACGTCAAAATCCTTTGCTGCGCGAATCTCTTGCCCGCTGACCGAATCCTTCCACCGAATTGGTTCCTCCACCTGCATCGCGGCGCCCACGCGTCTTCCGCGGTGTATTCTCCTTGATCGGAATGATCCAGCTGAACAGGGTTAACACACCAGATAAGATGAGCATCGCTCCAAATCTCACAAATGTATCACCAACTGTTGATCCGTCCAGACCCCATTCGAGCAGAAGTCCAGCCAATAGACCAGACACGGCACCCCCAATTCCGAAACTGAGTGCAAGATGACGGTTATCGAATACCAGTCCAAGCGACACGCCTAGTGCGACACCAATCAACAGTAAGGCAGCCACTCTAAAGATAGCCAGATACGTACTATGCTCCATCATGCCTGTACGTTCGGTCACCAGCGTTCGTTCATCAATCGTATCGTAAATTTGCTGGAATGCCAGATTAAGTCCACCGGAATCTGGTACATCATAGTACATACCGCCCGTCTGCTGGGCGATATGACGCAGCAAGTCGGTTCCGGAAGGGTCCACCAGACTCAGTCCCACCGTATTGACGGCAATCTGTTCATTCGCATACTCAGACAAAATGCCGGATGTGTCTGCATCACTGAATCCATCGGATAACAGGATCGCTACCGTTCCACGTTTCGGGTCCTGTTTGCCCTTAATCTGTTCCATCGCTTCCCGCAGTGCTGCATCGAAATTAGTTCCGCCCGAGGTCGTCACGATGCCGTCTATTTTGCTGTACACCTCATTTTTGGCAGCTTCGCTGTCCAACGGGGTGAACGGCTGAAGCAGCTCGGGGTGATCATCAAAGGTAATCACCGCCACCTGTTTGTCGCTTTCCATTTGGCTGATCAGTGTTTTGGCCGCTTCAAAGCGACCGTTATCCGGGTCTGTCTCACTCATACTGCCTGAGTTATCAATCATCAGTACGATGTCTTTGACTTGTTTCACACCGCCTGGGTTAATCTGATACAGCAATTGCAGGGCAAGTCCAACGACAAACAACAGCGCCAGCGTTGCTGGAACAAGCAGTTTCCAAGATAGTCCTAGATATCGAAGCTTCCAGGAAGCTCCGTTCAGCTTTGGCGAGATCATCTCTGCGAGTAAACAGAATAATCCAACACTAAGCGCCAACACGCCAAAGTATAATCCCATCAGCAATAGACGGGGCATTTCCCCGAGCCACTGACGCAGCATGATTTCTCCAGCCGCAAAGCCCACAGCTCCGCCAATTAGGCTGAACAGGACCAGGAGAAGATTGATTTTTCGCTGCATGTTTGCATGCATCCTTTCCAAACCAGCCGTTGAACAGCTGAATTAATACGAAACCGGATGAAGAAAAACAAGAATCTTCATGTTCATGAACGGAAAACAGATCGACGACGTCAAGCCACTCCCGGACACAGCGAGCCAATGAGATGCACTGTGCCCGGCTTTAGGCCCCTGGTTCCGTCGTCCATCTGTACCTCCCTCCCTTCCGTCCATATGAGATACAGCCTTATGTTTTAACGCATGGGTGACAGCTTCTCGGCCAGACCGGACGGATGGAGTTCATAACCATTCTCCGTATACGAATCGTAATACAACCGACCATTGCGATACACCATCAGGTCTTCCAGATGGAAGCCCCCCATCAGATTCAGCTTCTCCACACCACTGCTTCGTTCTTCGTATACCACACCCAGCTTATAGATCCGTGACGTTTCTTCGGCATGCGCCGCGTAGTCCATGAAGGCACTATGGTGATCACCAAAGAAATATTTTTCTTCATACCGATGTTCCTGCGTATAGTCGAATACTCTTACCCGAACCACTGCCTGTTCCTCCAGTGTACGATACAATCGGCGGAACAGATCATCACGGGTCAGTACATTTTTGTCTCCATAGGTAATGGTAACATTCGCTCGTAACAGCAATTCTTCCTCAAAAGGTACCCGGAGCGGTTCTGCTGTAAGCAGCATCACATGACATACTTCCATCAGACGTTGCAGGAGCCGCTCGTTTCCTTCTGTGGCAAGCTGGTTCATATCCCCCATATAGCGGTCCTCGAACCAGACATCCCGTCCACGCTTCGCCTCCAAATCTGCGATCAACGCTTCCGTCACTTTGCCGTAGTACTCCATTACGTTCTGACCGATATATTCATCTGCAGCCGCTATGCTCTCTACCGCTGTCTCACGCAAAACACGTTCCAACGTTGCCAGTGTCTCCGTTACACTGCGGCTGAACGTATGCAGTTGTTCCATCTCTGTGTCGTAGACACGAAGCAGCTGCAATTCATTCTCAAGACGCAACAATTCAACTTTGGGCACATACACGCGTTCCAGCAAACAATCGATTAAATTGCGCACGTTCTGTTTGTCACGGAAGAAGGCACGTTTGAACGACTGATCCTCTACCCGCTCCTGCTGACGCTGCTCCAGTAAGGCCCGTGCGGATTCAAGCTGCACCGATTTATCACGAATCAATCCAAGCAATGCCTCACGCACACTGCCGAACCCATTGTCACTCCAGGCGGCCCATTGAAAATAGCCAACCTCAGGATGCTCCGTGCGCGATTGCTCGGCCTTACGACGAAGGGAGCCTTCTGTGCTGCGCTGGCGTACTCGTTCCTCGGCAAGACGGACCACGTTATCACGGTAGTACGCCTCTGCCCCATGCCCGAACAGTGCTCTCTCCGCTTCACGCAGCGAGAGCGGCTTCAGATCGGTGAAGCTGACGTTATGCGTCATAATGCCGCTCATACCGCTCACCAGATCCTCATCAGGAAGAATCCCTTCCACTTTGCGCTCTACCGAAGCTCCATCCAGTCCGAAAAAGGCAAGCTTGTCCTTGATGCTCCACTCGGGTTCCTGCCGCATCCGTTCAAGCAAATAACGATACAGATGGTACAACACCGCGAGTGCAATGGGTTTGTTCGGCCGTCTAATCTCGGCAAAACCTGCACTGGCATAACCATGCTGATCCGAGGTCGTACGGATGTTATTTTTGAACGACGTATTGTTATACGTGTTGGCCCCTGTGCTCAATACGGAACCAGAGCTATCCCCATCCTGCTTCCGGTTCTTGAGCAGACAGATTCGGCAGATGATCTCGGCATTTTCGATCCACCCGCCGGGTACGCCAGTTCCCCGCTCATTCTTGTCTGACAAAATATATACGAGATCAAATAACGGAGAAGCGGGATGTACAACCGGAATGGAGATGCCGTCCTCCGTAACCAACAGATTGCCACTGAACGTATAGTCCAGCCCCTGCATGTAATCCAATTCCCGCAGAAAAGCGAGTCCCGCCGCGCTTGCATAACCGAAGGAATCGACCTGCTCCATCTCGCTGACCAGCACATGCAAATCGGTCTGTACCGACTTGAAGGATTGAGCCAATATTGTTTCGGTCAGCTTGGTAAGCTCCGGCAACAATACATTCAACGGATCATCTGCCCTGGTCACGACAGTCACGTAGATTCGATCGAACGATGAATATAGGCGTCCGTATTCGGCAATACGATTACTCACCCGCCGCAAGGTACGATTCAGACCAAAGAGTGCCTGATCTGAATCGTGGAAACTGCGATGTACGTCCTTGCGAAGCGTTTTGGAAGGTCGATCTGTCTGTATGGTGGACAAGGGAAGCACGTGACGTGTCACCTGACCCTCATCGGAAGTGCTGCCATTCCTTGCATCACTCAAGCCGTTAACACGTGCATATCCTGAATGAGCACCAGCGCTGTATTTCTTCGGTTGCACGGGGTCATGCTCACGATGACGGGCATCTTCCTGATTTTCCGTCCCAATCTGTACATAGACTACACCTTCTCCGTTATCCCACTTCAGCCGGTTGATTTCCTGGACAGCAGACACTGCCGGAGCGACCTGGTCACCCACAAACAGGAACAACGCGGGGTAATGGATGCTGCTGCGACCATCACCCAGGCTGCCTTGACGCTCCTGCTCTGCTGCATACTGTGCTGCATACTTCTCCAGATTGCGTTTCAGAGCATTGTTCGAGCTGAACTCCATCCCGGCCGCCACCCTTACTTCAGCCTTCTGCGAATGTCATTCAGTTTCGATGACATCGTTCTGTAGAACTGGTAGATGTCTTCCCCGTTCGCCAGTTCCACTCGCTCGTATTCCAGACGATCACGTGACTCCATGAACAATGCAGCCAGATCATCCAATTTCGTAAGCAGTGGCGTGATATCTTCGGAAGCGGTGAGGTCGTTATCACGGCGGGAAGCTTTGCGCAGCAACGTGCTGCGATCCTTCTCTACCAATCCACGGAAGTTGCCAAACACTTCATATTCGGCAAAGTTGCGGCTCTTCATCAGGTTCGCAAACGGCTCCCACGCGTCTTCTTCCGGATCACGGTCATAGACGTACAGCGCGCCTTTCTTCACGATGGTATCGGTGTATAGTGCTTCGATGAAGCGGTCGTACCACTGCTCCTCGTCCTGATGCTGGGCGAGAATGCCTTCCAGCTCGGTGACTTTGGCCGAGATGGCGTTCATCTTCGCCAGTTCTTCACGTACCCGCGCGATCAGCTGCGGGGAACGCACCAGGTTTTCTTTGGCCATATCTTCATTAATACTTCCGAAAATGTCCTTCACCGACACCCGTGGCAATCCTTCGGATTGCAGGCGTTTCAATTCCATGACTGCCCGCTTCACTTCACCCAGGTTCGGCGTGGTGGACGTCAGGCGCATGTCGTAGGCACCCAGCTTCGCAGACAGGTCAAACGGTTCTGTTGTCACAATTGCATAGCGGTTGCTTGTATTCTCATCAATGGATTTGGCTGTCACAATGTTGTATCCAAGCGCCTGCTCGAATTCGGTACGTACACGGGCGTTGTACTGCTTCACCCGGGCGTTCTCGTACACATCCCCCCATGACTTTTCTGGAATTGGCGACGGCAGATAGGTCCAGTTATTCTTTTCGGTTTGCACCAGATGGCGTCCGATACCTTCTTTGTCCAAAATGGTACGTTCATAACTTTCCTCATATACTTTGAGTGGTGTGTACACAAACAATGGTACCCCGTTGCGAGTGTTCAGCCAGAAGATCCGGTTGCGCACTTCACTTTCCTTAACGGTAAAATGAGATTTGCCCACCGCATTATTCTGATAATTGCGAATCCCTCTCAGAATGCCCGGCGCCTGTGCCGGCACCGATACGAATCCCCAGGATGGGAAATGCAGACTGCCTGTGCTGTTGCTCAGATTGAACACCGGAACGGCCTCATCATCCAGTTTGCCTGCAATGAAGCGTTCCACGAATTTCTCGACCGACTCGTCCTGTCCATATTTGATAACCAGGAAGTCCTCCATCGAGCGGGTAATCAGATCTCCGAACTTCTCGGTCAGGAAATCAGAGATGGAGCTGACGATATCGATCTCATTCTCTTTCACCCACTGGCTGGAGTTCTCCAGCAATTCACGCGAGAAGTCGCGGATCAGGTCATCCGTATCGCGCTTGTCCAGCAGTCCATCCACCACACTGACGATATCCGGCACACTTACAACGTTCCAGTAATACGTTTTGTTGCCTTTATGATCGGACTGTTCTTCGCCGCGTGTAAGGATATCCCCGTTTTTGGAGAAGATCGAGCTGAGTGCGTTCAGCGTTTCGGTAAATACGTTATAAATGCGGCTGTTCTCCTGGTTCAGCAATTCGTACAGGTCCTCGTAGAACTCGATCATCTGATCGTTGCGTTCCACATCGGCATGCAGCCAGTACTCATGAATTTTTGCTTCAATATAAGCATTCTTCTTCTTCTCTTTGGAGACAAACGCACTCTTCGCATCGCCCAGCTTCTCTTCGGACTGCTCCTGAGCGGCCTCAATGTCACGCGGAATGCGGAAGGCATTCTCACGCAGGGTTTCAATGTACGACTGAATCATCTTCAGTACACAGAAGCCTTTTTCCGTGTAGATCAGACGGGAGACATAGAACGGACCCTGTTCAGGATGCAAAAACATACGGCGGATCTGTTCGGTGAACTGACCCGCAATCTCACCCGGCAGCTGTTTCTTCGCCTTGATATATTCCTCACGGGCACGAGCCAGGAAGTTCTGCTCCAATTCGGTATCCATGTTCACAACCTGTGATTTCACCACATTGCCATAGGACAGACGCTCGCTGTTCTGATAACCTGGGAGCGGCTCCGGCACACGGGCTTCAAAGGACTTGACCACACTTTCGAGATCAATGCCGAGCTTGCGGGCAAATTTCTCGGTATCCTCCTGGTTTGGCGCTTTGGAGAACATGGTGTTCATTTTGTCGAACATGCGGTAAGCCAGATAAGTCGTCATTTCTTCAATCGGCAGTACCGCTGAGGATGCACCGATAATGTTGTAATCATAGTTGGCCGGATAGGCTTTGTTCATCTGTGCAATGTTCGTGCGAATGTTGCTAATATAATCGTGGATGGCAAACTCCTCGCCGGATTGCTTTTCCTCACTCGCCATAAAGTTAGTGATGTTCTCGGCGGTGACGTTCATGCAGTAATCATAGGCGTTCTCCAGCAGTTTGCCTTCCGTGTTGGTTGCGGAAATCAGATGACACAGGTTGAAAGGCGGCAGCGGTGAATTTACGGTCAGAATATTGCCGTATTTCTGAGAGAAACGCTCTCCCCGGCTATCCACGTTCATCCAGTAATCCAATTCCTTGAGCGCAGCGTATCCATTCTTGCGGATATATTCACGAGTGTGTTCACTCAAGCTTTTGTTGGACAGATTCACGTCTGGGGTGAACAGATAACCAAGCGTATTCACGCGGTCAATCCCGGCAGAGCCGTGATCACGTTCGATAATCCCGCGCACGATATAGGAGATATCGAGGAAACAACCACTGCCTGTACCGCCGGAAAGACCTGTCAGCAGGAACACCATCAGTTTTTTGTTGGTGCCTACAGATAATGTTTTGATCTTTTTGTCGATCGCCTGTACGACCTGGTTAATCTTCGTAAACAGCAGCAGACGTCCAGCCTGACGCACCCCTGCGGCTCCGTTCATGCCATCGGTGATGCTCAGCTCCGGAGACAGCCAGTCCGTAATGTACGGCTCCAATACGCTGCGGTTCTGAAGCAGTCCCCCAATCTCGGCATTGGACAGCAATACGAATTCATTAATTGGATCAAGTCCGATGCCTTTATACTTTTTGGCGCGATCCTGTTCATTCGTTTCAAAAGCAAGAAACTCCACGTTGGACGGTTTGTCCATTTTTTTCTTAGATACCGGGTCCTGCGGCAGCTTGAAACGTCGGTTAATCTGGTATTTAAGACGCAACAGTGCATCAATACCTGTTCCTCCAAGACCGATAATCAGAATCGGGTTATCAATTGTATCGACTCTGATTTTCTCACTGACAATCCCTCCGCCAAGCGATACATCCAGTTGCTGAATATGTTCTCTAACAATCGGTTTCATTCGTTGTCCTCCCTTTAGTTAACGCAGTCGGAACTACACATGATTACACTTGCCACTCCGATGACAGAACAACCTTCCGATCGCTGTTATCCCCAGATTTTTTGATTCTCTTTTTCAAAGGTGAAAATCTGGTGATAAAGGCGAGCGCTTCGCTTCTTCAGCTTTTTTCTGCCCTCTACGTTCTTGTGTAAACGGTTATTCCAACTTCTATTGGCAATCATTTTCAGACCAAGTACTCGATCAAAATCGTTTTGTCCGCCTGTTGCAGCGGGATGCTCAGTCGGTCACCGTTCTTCAGTTCAACGCCTGAGCTTGCATCAACGGCACGGCCGGATTTCTCCAGCGTTCCACCTGCAGTGTTACGGATTATAATTCGATCCCCATTGCCAGGTGTAAATACATATTTCTCGGTTTCCTTCAACTCAGGGTCCAGCTGTAACAGCTGGTGCAGATGGAATCTGCCCCGGAAGGATGTCAGCTTTTTATATTGCGGGTACGACTTGTCCCCGGTATTCTCATCACGAATTTCGACAACCATCTGTCCGACAAATCCACGGTTTTTGCGTTTCAACCAGCCTAACAGGAACCAGACACCCACAGCTACCACGATCAATGCGATCACGCCCAAAATAACAGGTATCCATGGAAATGGCTTGTCCTGCTCGCCCGCAGGAGTCGTTGGCTGAGTTCCGCTACCAGCTGCTCCGCCCGCATTGATCGTAATTGGAGCACTTTCCCGGTAGAAGCTGTCTTCTTCTGCACGGATAACAAGCTCGTAGTTATGGTTGTCCGGCACTTCAAACGTTCCGGCGAACCCGGTACCCGTGTTTTCAAGCGGCTGTTCTGTGCTTTTGCCTGTATCCTGATCGTTTACGACCAATGTCGCCTTCATATCGGCATACAGGTCATTATCCTGCAGCGGTTGTCCCCCATTCTCCAGCTTGGCAGTCAGATCGACTTTGTCACCCTTCGTATAGGACTTGGTCTTAATTGGGTCCACGACGAGCTGGAGATCATAGTTGAACAACAGGTTGATATCGATGCTGTCTTTCGGAGCCCCTTTTACCCGAAGTTTCCAATCGCCTTCCTGAGGCTTGAGCAGCTTCACCAAGGAATAACTCTTTGAAGTCGAGAGCTTGGCTGCGTCAGAGTTCAGATCTACGGCCTTGCCTGAAGGATCGGTCAATTCAATCTGGACTTGCTTTGAAGACATAATCGAGATGTTGGCTTCAAGTACACTGTCGTTCGGTACGTTCACGGTAACTTCCTGATAACTGCCGTTTCCTGTAATGGAGGGCAGCTTCACGACATTCAGTTTGGCATGATCGGCGAAAATCTCACTCAGAATCTGTGGCAGATCATCCGGTGTATCTGTGATAAAGGACTTGCCTCCGGTCTGCTGAGCCAGATCTGCAAGTGCGTCCTTGTTCAGTTTGCCGTCTGCGTTCAGTCCAATCGTATAGACGGGAATCCCCTGATCTTGTGCTTCCTTGACGGCCTTTGCCAGATCCGCATCGGACTGAGACTGGGTGCGACCTTTAGTTTTGTTAAAATCGTTGTTGCCGTCAGCCAGCAGCACGATCATTGGCGAGTGAGATGCGTCTGCTCCATGGTTCAGCACATTCACCGCTTCAGCCACCCCGACAGAGATATCGGTATATGGCCCTCGGCCGAGCTGATCAATAAAATCTTTCAGGCTGCTCTTGTCCGCATCGGACTGAATCTCCAGCAATGCCTTTTCCCGCTCCACCTGATCGGTGTAAGCGACAATCCCTACCTTGTCCCCCTGGACCGGCAGCATATCAATAAACATTTTCATGGCTTCATTGCTGATCTTGTCACGGTCACTTGTATTCATTGAATTACTGACATCGGCTACAAGTACCGCATCGATTCCGCTTGTCTGTGCCTGAGCCGCTGCAGCATGTGGCAGCAACGCCTGAGGTAGCAGCAGCGTTAGAAATGCCAGCAGAACCAGAGTTCCGCTGAGCCAGCGTATTTTGCTTGTCCGCAGCATTGGGTGTACTCCTTCACGTTTGAGATTAAAATGGGAATAGTTTATTATAGGCGTCAAGCCTTAAGGAAATCTTAACAGTCTACTAATAAATTCTGAAAAGCACCCCTATCTTCAGTTACAGTTTTGTAATGACTGACAAAAATCGACGAATTCATGTCAGTAGCTGGCATGAAAGTTCCAACTATGGAAATATGATATAGTTATTGCCAGCAAACTGCAATATAACGACGCTTGATCAGTAAACATTATCGTTTATAAGATGAATATAAGAATCACACGCTAACGGAGAGGTCAGAAAGGTTGTTCTGCCATCGAAATGGCTCGGGTGTGCAAACAATAGTTCATCTTACAACATAAGCAAAATGATCAAGCCATAGAAAGGAACGGATTATGGTTACATACGGATGCCTCGCCATATTGTTTCTTTTTGTCATTATAAAGGTGATTGCGTTCCTGCTTCATCGGCGCAAACCCGTTTCTCGGGAAGATGCCGATCGAACCCTCTACACTATTCTGAATGGCGAGCGTGATTGACCATGAGCAATAAACAAGTTGTATCCATCAGACCTTTTATAAGAACAACGCATGCGTTTCAAAAGTTGCGTGTCTGCAAACGATGCGGCCAGTATACCTGCCTGTGGGAGGATCACTGTACTGCCTGTGGGCGCGGCACCCTTGCCACAGTGGAAGAACGCGCCTCTTCCCGCGTGAAACGTCGGATTGCACGCGACCTGTTTATCACGGTAATCCTTGGTGCAGCGGCCACCTATTTTGGTGAAACCATAGACCAAACGATGGCGGCGGCCAGCATCTCACTGCTGCTCCTGATTGGATTGATCTTCATGCAAAAGCGATCGTTCCAGGTCGAACAGCAGCGTGAACTCAAACGCATGCTGCATCAGGATGAGGAAGCAATTCGCCAGGGCATTAACCGAAATTGGGCCCTTGTCGCTGAAGCACGCAAGCAGGATGAAGCGCTAGCCTACGAAATGCTCCGGGAGATCGGCTCACTCGTCTATAACGACCGGATTCGTCTGCAGCAGGTTGCGCTGCTGCAATCCTTTGTGCTGCGCAGTGATATGGACCTGCAGCTCAAACCTCTGCTGCTGCACAGCTTCGAGCGGCTGCTCGCTGAATATATCGGTGAAATCGCACGGCTGAAGCCCGAATTGGTCCGTGAAGATGCGATTCGATATGTCGCCACGTACGAAGTGAATATTTTGCAGCTGCACAACGGGATTCAGATTCTGACGGCAGTAGCCGCCGCTGCTGTACGCAAAAGTAAATATATTGAGTTGTTCCCCAGTCTTATTACTCGCTACGCCCGCTTTATGCCCAAAGATCGGTTTATGCGGCTCTATCGAACTCTGGAGCTGTATCCGGGTAAGGCACGTGGAGGTCTGGCGGAATCGGTTACTCGGGTGTATAACGAGAAATATCGGGATTCATACGCAGATGTTCGTGTGTAGAGCTGTTGTATATGGAACCGAAATGTAAATTAGTGCAAACTCAATCCCTGTATATAGACGAACCACAATTCGTTTACCCCTGCATGCGTACTGGAATTACACGTGACATTGTATAGTTTTTATCATATAAGCTTCAACGAAAAAACACCCCATCCTTAGGTCTAGGATGAGGTGTTTTGATATTTGGAAAATGTATGGCGTTCTTCCAAACTACTTGTTATGGGTTTGATCGTTTACCGTCCGCGACGAGAATCGCGGCGGTCGCTCTTGGCCGGCCCGCGTCCTACGGAGTCCGTCCGGCGTGAACCTTCACTGCCGCGCCCGGAGCTGCGCTTATCGGCGCTACGGCCGCCCCAGCCGCTGCTGCGCTCATCGCCGCTGCGACCTGCACCACGCCCGCCTTGACCCGCTGCACCGCGACTGCTGTCGCTGCTGCGCGCGGAACCACGGCCTGCGCTGCGCTCGTCGCCACTGCGGCCGCCACTACGACCACCGCTGCGTCCACCTTCGCCGCCACGGGAACCACCACGACCGCCACGTCCGCCTTCGCTGCGGCCGGTACGACCTGCACCACGACGGGCACTGCCTGTCCCAGCGGAGCGTCCGCCAGAACGTTCTTCATCACCCTGACTGTTGATGGAACGTCTATTTGCTCCAGTTGATGCTACCGGACCTTCACTTGTCCACTGGATACGGGACAGCTTCTGATTGGTGCCTTCCTCAATACGAGCAAGCTCCGGTCTGTCGTGCTGTGTTGCAAATGTCACGGCAAGGCCCGTGCCGCCTGCACGACCCGTACGGCCGATCCGGTGGATATAGCTTTCCGCATCATGCGGCATATCGTAGTTGAATACATGCGTTACGCCTTCAACATCCAGTCCGCGTGCAGCAACATCCGTAGCAACGAGGATTTGCAATTTCGCGTCGCGGAATGCTTTCATTACATTCTCACGCTTGGATTGGGACAGGTCCCCATGAAGTTCATCGCTCGCATAACCTGCTTCACGCAGATCTTCATTCAGCTTGGATGCACGGCGCTTGGTCCGGCAGAAAACAATCGCCAGGTACGGGCGATACGTATCAATCATGCCGCGAAGTGCCTCAAGTTTGCCACGATCCGTACACTCCAGCACCTGCTGGCGAATCTGATTGATCGGAATCACAGATTTGGAGGATACTTTTACATCTTCCGGGTCTTTCATGTAGTTCTTCGCCAGGTTGCGAATGCCTTTTGGCATCGTTGCCGAGAACAGCATCGTCTGACGTTTGTGTGGCAGTTCACGAAGGATAGTTTCCACATCATCCAGGAAGCCCATGTGCAGCATTTGGTCAGCTTCATCCAACACGAGTTTCTTCACATTATCCAGCTTCAACGTGCCACGACGCAGATGGTCCAGGAGACGTCCCGGCGTACCAATCACGATCTGTGTACCGTTTTGCAGTTTGCGGAGCTGCTTGTCCACATCTTGTCCGCCGTATACCGCAAGAACATGCAGCTTATCGTCGTTTGCAGTCAGCTTCTTCGCTTCTTCCGTAATTTGCAGCGCCAGCTCCCGCGTAGGGGCAATAATCAGTGCTTGCGGCGAGCGGTCGGATACGTTAATTTTCTGAATAATCGGCAGCAAAAAAGCCAGCGTTTTCCCTGTACCCGTCTGTGCCTCAGCAATAATATCACGCCCACCCAGCAATACCGGAATCGAACGCTCCTGTACCGGAGTCGGCACGGCGATGCCCTGATGTTTCAGGATCTCGCACCATTCCGGGCGAATGCCCAGTTGTTCAAAGTTTGCCAATCGTTACACCTCTGTATATTCATTTAGATAAGTCCATTTCATAATTGCTTTCACTTGGCTTCAATCAAGACTAGTTTTCCGTATATCAATCATGATTATGAAATGAATTTTTTAAAAAGCAATCGGTCCGTTGCTCTTCTTCTCCATACCCTGTAGTTTACACGTTAGTCAAGCAAAACAAAAGGGGATCAGGAGTTACTTTCCTGCATTTGTCCACAAATGTCTCGGATCGTTGTGTTTAAAGCGTTAACGAATCATACAGACCTTATACCGCAGTCATGACACTCTGAGAAATTGTAACGAACTTCAGCCCTGCTATTCCGGCTAGATTTAGCGATAGAATACAGATAGCGGGCATATAAATCGCCTACGGCTCGTTAGAATATAACAAAAAAGTGCCATCCCTGTCATGATCCATCATGACTTGCAGGACAGCACCTTTTATCATCTATTAATGTTACTCATTTGGATTCAGCTATAGCTATTAAATTACGAAGTGTGCCCTTGCACCGTGGCAAAACCACTCTTCTCAAGCAAACGAGAGCTTTCCTCGTTCAGTCCACGCAGATGCACTGTTTTTCCCAGCTTCGCATATTTGAACTTCACTTTACCAATGGCGACGACCGCCGTGTTATCCCAAATATGTGATCCGCCAAAATCAATCATGATTTCCTGCGGATCAGTCTCCGCATTGAACTCATCAACGAAGCGGGAAGATGAACCGAAGAAGAACGGTCCGTGGACACGGTACACCTTCTGCCCCTGCTCCTCCTTTGCCTGAACACGAATCTTGGTCTGTTTCCAACCAAAATGAAGCACACTAAGTACAACGCCGACCATTACACCGATAGACAGATCGTGGGTATACACCACAATAGCAACTGTGACTACCATAACAATGGCTTCCGCTCGTGGCACACGCGCAATGTTCTTGATAGAACCCCAGTCAAACGTACCGATGCACACCATAAACATGACACCTACGAGTGCACCCATCGGCACCTCTTTCACCACACCACTGAGCAATAACAACAATATGGCCAGAAAAGCGCCAGCCGTAAATGTGGATAATCGACCTCGACCACCAGATTTCACATTAATAACCGACTGTCCAATCATCGCGCAGCCACCCATGCCGCCGAAAAGGCCATTAACAAAGTTGGCAATCCCCTGACCACGTACTTCACGGTTTTTGCTGCTCTTGGTCTCGGTCATTTCATCCACAATCGTTGCAGTCAGCAAAGATTCCAGCAAACCTACCAGAGCCATCGTGAACGAATACGGCAGAAGGATCATTAGCGTATTGAGAGACCAGTCGATATTCGGCAGATGGAACATAGGCAGGGTACTCGTGAGATTCCCCATATCTCCTACCGTTTTGACATCCAGATGTAATAGCGCCGTAATGATCGTCATGATTACAATAGCAATCAGTGGAGCCGGAACGCTTTTGAAAAAACGTGGCAAAATATAAATGATCGCTAGCGTACCTGCTACCATCGCATACATGATCCAGTTAGCGCCCGTGAAATGGGTAAGCTGAGCCATAAAGATGAGAATCGCCAGTGCGTTCACAAATCCGGTCAACACCGAATGCGGCACAAACGTAATAAACCGCCCAACCTTGAAAATCCCCAAAATAAACTGAATGATGCCTGTCAAAATCGTAGCAGCAAACAGGTATTCCACGCCATAATCTTTGACGAGTCCCACCATCAGTACCGCCATTGCGCCCGTTGCTGCCGAGATCATGCCCGGTCTTCCGCCCGCAATTGAAATCACGATGGCAATCGTAATCGAAGCGTATAATCCGACCATCGGATCGACACCCGCAATGATCGAGAAGGCAATGGCTTCCGGAATCAGCGCCAAGGCTACCGTAATACCTGCCAGCACATCTCCGCGAATGTTACCAAACCATTGTTGTTTTAAAGTATTCATATCTTCCTTTGCCGGTCCTCCTACGTATTTAAAATCAAATTTGTCTTATCGCCTGAACGGCAAGAGAACGGTTCGTCACTGACCAACTTACAACAGACAACATAAAACAGCGGCATACCCTCCCGCAAAAATCCGTCTATATAAGTTGAATTACATGTTGCATTGAACATGATCCGAATATGTTATCCGATATCATGTCTGAACATGTCTCATCCGTTCCAGTGTGCACCTCTTATTTCCACTACAGCATTCAGGTGTCTTGCTTTCGAGACGTTGTGAGCCAATCACAATTTCTCTAGGTTTTACCCTCTCAGAAAACCGGGTCCGTTAATGTACTGACCTATTATTATAGTCATAGGAAGCGATATGTACTAATACAATTGAACTGAAAAAACAGGAGCATATCTCGTATTATCTTAATCTTGCGTTATTTAACTCGGAAATACTCTGTTCTTAAACAAACTATTCTCATAAAAATTGGTTGCGACTCTATCCTTTAGCCCGACGGTTTTTGTTTAATAAATAGCTTACCAGATAAAACATAGCCAAGATTCCTGTAATTGCTAAACAAACAAACCTCTCCCTTTCACAAATAAAAATAACCCGCAAAGATCCTTTTAAAAAGTCTCTTTACGGGTCTTGTTACTAATCTAAAATCTCCCCGATTTAAATATAGAATATAGCAGGAAGGCCACCATCAGAATGGCTACCAGAAAACCAATCTCAATGACCGGAATATCCCACAGCATGGTGGACTGGTGACTGATCGAAGAACCGATGATCAACCCGACCATAATGATACAAAATGCCAGCAGTACAATACTGAAAGACAGCCGATTACTAATCTGGTCCAGCCTGCGCAGGAGTGTTTCCAGTTCAGGTACGCTGACCTCCAACCGCAGCTTTCCTTTGCTGATGATCGATGAAATCTGTCTTAACTGTCCCGGAAGACCCATGACACTCTCGGCCATATCCGCCGCACCGCGGAACAGACGATTCTTGATCCTCCCAGGATTGAAACGTTCCTTGATCAGCTTTCGACCAAATGGCTCTGCCATGTCCACGATACTTAAGGAAGGATCGAGATGTTCAATGACACCTTCCATGGTGAGCAGCGATTTCCCTAGCAGAAGAATGTCGGCAGGCATTACGACCCGATGTCGCTGAGCCACACCGAACAGATCATTCAGTGCTTGACCCACGCTTATTTTGGAAAAGGGAATATCGTAGTATTTGCTGCGCAGCTTGTCCAGATCGCTATGAAGCCCTCGCAGATCCATATCATCCGGCATCATGCCCAGCTTCTCAATTGCCCGGATCATGCTGTCCGTATCTTTGCGCATCAATCCGATAATGAGCGAAGCCAGATGCTGCTTCATCTCATCACTCAGACTGCCCACCATGCCGAAATCGATAAAGGCCAGCCTGCCATCCTTCAACACCATCAGGTTGCCCGGATGTGGATCGGCATGAAAGAATCCATGAATGAAAATCTGATTCAACAATGAATCTACCAGTCGCTGAGCAATGTTATTTAGATCATGCCCACGTTTAATCAACTCGTCACGGTCATTCAGCTTGATGCCTTCGATGTACTCCATGGTGAGCACACGAGAGGAAGTTTGATCCCAGTAGATCACTGGTATTTTCACTTTGTTATCCTGCTGATATTGCTGTGCAATCTTCTCCGTATTACGGCCCTCGACTGTATAATCCAGCTCGGCCATTAGTGCCTGGGCGTACTCTTCTACCATTTGCGGGATCTGATATTGCTTCACCCAATCCCAGCGTTTCTCCGCCATCGCAGTCAATTCTCGTAAAATATCCAGATCGCGCTGAACAATACGCGATATGCCGGGCCGTTGGATTTTAATAGCTACGGCCTCACCGCTTCGAAGTTTGCCCAGATGCACCTGTCCAATACTAGCCGCAGCCACAGGGGTATCCTCGAACCGGGAAAAGATGTCCTCCAGCGGTGTATCCAATTCCTGTTCCAAAATACCCCGTGCCGTCTCCGAGGAAAACGGCGGGACCTGATCCTGCAGCTTCACCAATTCCCGGATCACAGACTCGGGCAGCAAATCTGCCCTTGTGCTTGCCAGTTGCCCCAGCTTGACGAAAGCCGGCCCCAGCTCCTGCAGCACGAGTCTTATGCGTTCACTCAGCGTCTTGGTGGTGTGGGCTTCACGCGACATCCACCGCCGGGGTATGGCCAGCAACTGGAACAAACCCAGCTCCTCGACCATATAACCGAAGCCATGACGCACCAGCGCCATGGCAATTTCCCGGTATCTGCCGACATGTTTGATTCGCACAGCCATCTACTCGATCTCGTTTCCTTTGAGAGGAGGAACTTCAAGTGGAGCTGGGGATACATCAGGTTGAAGCTGTGGTGTGTGACCCAGTTCTGCAAGCTTTTTCTCAAGGACGGCAACACGCTGTTCCAATCTGGTTACATCACTCTCGGATGGAACGCCCACTTCCTGAAGGACGCGCTTAACCTGTTCATGAATCATTCTTTTGAACTGGCCCTGTTCTTCATCGCCCCGTTCCATCAGGCGTTCGACCAACGCTTTGGATTCACCAGGCGCCAGTTCCCCACGCTTGACCAGATCATCCACGGTTTTCTCAATTTTCTCCTTGCTTACAACAGTAAGACCGAGCCCTAACGAGATTGCCTTTTTGAACAAATCGCTCATTCTTGTCATCCTCCTCTTCGTTGATCTCTATAGTATACCCTTAATTCATCCGCACACAAAAGAAACGGTCCCGCTATACGTAACGTGCAGCCCATTTTCCTGCCTGCAAAATCAACTGACGATAGGTTTCATGTGCAAACGAAGGTACATGATGTCCTGGCATCAGGTAAACAATGCGTCCAATGCCGTATCTATGCGCCCAAGCTGCGGGCTTTGGCCCTTCTTCGGATTGATACTCCAGCAGAACTTTCGTTTCGGCAAATGAACCAAACTCGAACTGATAAGGCTCTTCCTCCATCGTAAATCCCGATATGCCTTCCGTCACTGGATGACTCTCTGTCGTTACTGTGAACTCCAGTGGTGCATAAGGTGGATGATGCAGGAATTTGGCACCGATCATCTGTTTCAGCTCATAACGATTCTGGAGCGAAATCCCGTTATGTATGATGACCAGTCCACCTCCATTACTAACATAGGACAATAAGCCCGCTGTCTGCTGTGGAGAGACTTTCCCCTTCCAATCGTCCATGTAAGAGATACACACGTCAAATCCGGTTATATTTTCTTGCAGCAGCATGTTGCGATTCTCACTGCACTGCACAGTCATAGTATCGTGAAAAATCCGACTGATCTCCGCATCCACTCCTTGCAGCGGATGCCAGTCCGGATGAGTATAATCACCAAGTAACAACGCTTTTTTACGATGATCCATCAATAAAAACTCCTTTCAAATTACCTAGAACAGAATTACCAAGGAAGGGCTTCCCCCTTGTAATCTACATACGCGGGCTGATCTCCCATGAACTCCTTATGGCGATCAATGAGTGCTGTGATATGCTGAGCCGATTGATCTGGCGTAAGGTCTGCAGCGGTATTCAATTCCCCGCTCATATAACTCTGTACCCACCCGGGATGAATCAGCATCACTTGTCCACCCTCGTTCTTCAGACCATTATGCACAAGGCGAGCCTGCATGTTTAACGCTGATTTGGACATACAATAGGCAAACCATCCATCCCGGCTGCACTGCTCAATACTACCTGCCTCCGAAGAGATATCGACGATCAGCTTGTTTTCCCCTTGAAGCAGGAGGGGCAGCAGGGCATGAGTCACGCGCAATGTTCCCAAAGTATTGACGTTAAATACTTCTGCCATCTCCGCCATGTTTAACGGTCCGCGGATATGATCCGTAATACTTCCTAGTATAGCCGCATTATTAATAAGCATATCCAAATGCTCTGTATCCAGCTTCAGTGTTTCCGTGAACAAAGCTACGGACAGATCATCCGCAATGTCGAGTTCGATGGCGCGCAAATGTTTAGGATAGGCATCCGTCAGAAGACGAATCCCTTCGGACTTTTCCATGTCCAACCCTGCCGCATAAACGATATAACCTCTCTTCAGCATTTGTGCCGTCAGAGCCAGTCCCAGTCCACGTGCCGCCCCGGTAACACATACGGTTTTCATCATGCTGTCCCTCCCTCACAAGCTTAATCTGTCTTTAATTCATTCCACATTATTATCCAAAAACCTTTAATTATGAATGGGTACAACTAACTTCACGACCAAAGTCTCAGGTGAATTACCATGAATCAGAGTCGTTCAGCTTATAGAAAATATAAAAAAGTTCTGATCCATATATCAGACCAGAACCGGGAACCATTTGGCATCTTACATGCGTTTCATTTAACACTTCAATAGGAGTCCAGGCGGCTTCACATCTTATTGCAGAAGATGGGCCTTGTCCGCAGATTGGGCAGCGTAATAACGCCCCAGTTCAACGATTAGTGCCCCCATCTTCTCATCTTCCGGGACCACGAGCGCCTCAATACCTTCTTCACGCATCGCGTTTGCCGTAACCCTGCCCACTGAAGCAGGCACCACGCCTTGCCGGAAGGCTTCCTGCATGGCTTCGAGCTTGCCCTTTGACGCCGCATATTCAACCAAAAACCGCACTTGTGGTCCGCTTGTAAACGCGACAGCATCGACCTCATGCAGCAAAATCTCATTCAACAACTGTTCCAGCTCGCCCTCTTCGGGCGGAACGTGACGATATGGAAGCACCTGACGTACTTGAGCCCCTTGTTCCTCCAGCCACCCGACCAGCTTGGGCGCAGTTTCCCCGTGCAGTTGCAACATGACCTTCTGTCCCGCAAGTTCATGAGGCGCGAATTCACGAATCAGCCCGTCTGTACTGCCATCATCATCCCGCACCAGCGGGGTCAGTTTACGTTTTCGGAGTGCATTAACCGTTTTGTACCCTCTTGCGGCAATCAAGGATGCCGATAATACGTCCAGCAATTGATCAGCAATTTCCATATCCTCAGCCATATCAAAAATAGCATCCAATCCCATACCTGTGGTTAATACCGTCCAGTCTGGTGGATCGGATATCCAGGATACCAGACCATCCCGAATGTTACGATCGTCCAGAAAAACAGTTCCCTGTGCAGGCCGGACTAGTGGAATCCCGCCCAATTTCTCAACCAGCAAGGACATCTCTTTGGATTTTCGTGGTCCTGTCAATGCTACGCGTATACCTGCCAAATGTTGAGCCATCCATGTTCCCCCCGTTTATTCAGCCGAATGTCATCAGTCTGACTACAGTATACAGGGTACTTCTATGGAGGGAAACCGAGTTTCCCCTCTTTTCGGCGGTTCATCTATAACGATTTTTGATGGAATATATCAGGAAGGCTGTAGTTCTCCACCCTGATGTCCTTCCCGTTTCCCTTTGTCAGATTCATCTCGTTCCTGTGATGTTTTGTTTGATTTCTCCTCGTTGGAGTGCTGCTTCGGCTTTGTGCCATCCGTTACCTTCCGGTCGTTCATCCCCTTTTTGCGGGGACGAAGGAATATGAAAATGATGATGGGTAACAGCACCTCGAACAGAATCCCAATCCAAGTCCATTCCCGTGTAAAGCGGAAGAGCTGAACGGCGTTTTTGAAAAACCAGAAGGCGCAGACAAACCCGATCAACGCAACCGGCCCTGTCATGACTTTTCCTGAGACCTTCGGAATCATTCGTTTCAGGCCCCAACATACAAAATACAGGTCAAATGCAATCTTTGTAATTAACGTAGGTAGCGTTACCGCTGCTAGTGCAAGGTCAAACCGATCAAGGAAATCACTAATTTGAAGTTGCCTTGCAAGCTCATAGGAGGGATATACCAGTCTGGATGCAATGGGTACCCCCACCGCCAAGATGGTTTCGATGACAATCAGCATCATGATCAGGGCTGAGAACGTAATCCCCCCCATGACTGACTTGAATCGAAAATCACTGCCTTTAACTACAAAGGGGATGGCAATCATCTCTCCAAAAAAGGAAAATATGTACCAGCTTCCCTTGCCAACACCAGCAACATCGATGTCAAAATACGGCATGAGATTGTCCATGTTAATTTGCTTAATGAGCATAAATGGCAAAATTAATGAATTCAGCACAAACAATGTAACATACAGCTCGGACATTCCTATTAGGGATCCCAACCCTCCCCTCACGATAAAGACAGCCATGACCAAGAGGGTCAATACAATGATGGAAATCGGGGTCGTCTCCAGCAAGGTAATGCTTATATAGTCACCAATTAGCCGGATATCGCGGGCAAATATAAAGAGGAAAAACAGGATATACAATATACCTGTCATACGACCGAAAAAAGGGAATCGCTCCACCAGAGATTCAAACAGATCCTGATCGGGGAACCGTCGCTGAACACGGCTTAACATCCATAGGGATGCCACCATGACAAGAAACACAGGTATATAAGATAAGTAAGCGTGCTGTTCAGCATAAAAAATGGCTTGTGCATGGGGCTGCATCAACGTACCTGTAATGCTGAGCAGCATGATGAGCAGCACCAACTGACGATTGGTCACATTTTGATTCATGGAATACCTCCTTTCTGTCTGATCATTTATGCTTCAAAATTCGTTAGATAACCTTACGGTAACGGTAGCCAACGTTGAACCAATTGGGTAATCCATGTGGAGACAAAGACGGTTTTGCTCAAGGTGGTTACATAAAACCAAATTCCGGCGCTGACAGCGATCAGTCCGTAGGATAACCAGCGATTAATGGCCGCTGCCTGCTTCACATGTTTGAAGTCCATGATGATTACGGCAATAACCATACCCAAATAAGTGAAGAGCAGCGGCTTAATCATGGACAATATCCTCCTCTTGTAATCCAATCGGTTTATTGATAACCCCTACATTTTCAATAAGGATATGTGGCACTACGATTACCTTTACATCTGGATAAATATCATCCCAGCGATCCTTTATTTTTTTCCATTCCTGGGGGAGTTGCTGATGAATGGAACGGCCCAGACCCAAAATATCCGCAGGATATTGTTTTTGAATCAGTCTGACCCCTTCCTTAATGTCCTCTTCGATTTTCTTATGAAGGGCCTGAGTAAGGCTCTTCATTTCTTGGTCTCGCAAATCACCATAATTGGATTCGTTATCTACCAAGACACCCTTCGCATACAGCTCGATCGTCACCGTGACTTTTCCGTTTTCAACATGAGGATGCAATGAAGAGTTATTTTCGTTCAATTTGATGAAAATATCACCTTTTCCACGCGGAGCCTTGACCATCACTTCTGGTTCGTTGGCTTCACCCATTGCCAGTATAAGTGCACCAGCAGGTTCTTTTTCAATCATGCCTATCAGTT
Source organism: Paenibacillus sp. OK076 (assembly GCF_900110055.1). Taxonomy (NCBI): domain Bacteria; kingdom Bacillati; phylum Bacillota; class Bacilli; order Caryophanales; family Paenibacillaceae; genus Paenibacillus; species Paenibacillus sp. OK076. Next base: position 587,065 of record NZ_FOCH01000002.1, on the reverse strand, counting down.
TGTCCTTCTTAAAGATGGCGATTCCATCCAACTTGATGTTCGTCTTGACGTCCTTCCAGTTGCCCGGTACATTGTCAGCAGTCGAAGCAACCGGAAGAAATGGATCTACTCCTTCGGAAAGAATCGCATCCGTGAATGTCTTGAGTGAACGCGGTTTGCGCATATTCAGAAAGCACAGTTCGCGTACCATTTCGGAAGGGAATTTTTCGATTGGCGCGTCAGTATCCAGCACTTTGTATGCATATCCTTTAGTCACAATGGGTAACGCTGAAAGCCGGTTAAGCGGATAACGTGTTAGTAAATCAAGCATGGGGGCCACACCATCTCGTGCGAGTTCCTCACCAATCAGCATGGTCCGCCGATGGGCATAATATAGTTCACGAGAGAGTGACTTTTGGCCTTCAACGGATGTTCCGCGCAAGGTTTTGGCTGTATTAGACAACATAAACCACGATTTATCCCCGCTTGTGCCTCCGCCGCCTCCTTCACTTCCAGAAGAACCAGATTGGCCTGGAAGAGCAATTTGAAGGCTGGACCTGTAATTGTCCTTTTCTTTGTCGATAGCAATTCCAATCACAAAAGCGATATCATTAATTTCCTTCCGGTCCCAGCATCCCGATATGAACATAGTACATAGGAGCAGTACGGCTATCGCACGTCGTTTACGGATGAGAACCATGCGCTCACCACCCTTCCTCAGCGTCAGGAGAACCGTTAATCTTTTCATTCATCCGCTGCTGGTCACGATGAACCGTTGATGGACGATGGATCATCTTCCACCATGGTGTACGAATCACAATATCCTTGGTATCCGTCTTGCTATAGGGACTGAGACCTGACAGATAAGGCACCCCAAAAGAGGTCATTTGCGTTAGATGTACGGAGATCAACACCAGTCCGATTACAATGCCATACAAGCCAAGCGCACCAGCAAGCAGCATGATCGGGAAACGCAATAAACGTACCGTAATGGCAAAGTTAAAACGTGGGATCGTGAATGACGCAATCCCTGTCATGGATACGATAATAACCATGGGCGCGGACACGATTCCCGCCTGAACCGCTGCCTGTCCAATCACAAGTGCCCCCAGAATACTGACGGCCTGACCTACCGTTTTGGGTAACCTGACCCCCGCTTCTCGCAAAGCCTCGAATGACAGCTCCATAATGAGGGCTTCCACCAGTGCAGGGAATGGAATGGCCTCCCTTGCCCCGGCAATGCTCAGGATCAGAGTCGTTGGCAGCATGTCCTGATGGAACGTTGTAATCGCGATATAAAGCGCAGGTAGAAATAGCGCGATGGCAACAAACAGAAATCGAATCCATCGCACCAGATTACTGATGAAGAACCGTTCGTAATAATCCTCACTGGCCTGAAGCATCTGCCACATGGTCACTGGCGCAATAAGGGCAAACGGACTGCCATCTACAAAAATGGCAAACCGACCTTCCAACAGGTTGCCCGCCACCGTATCCGGACGTTCGGTATAATGCATCTGCGGAAAAGGAGAATATGGATGATCTTCAATAAGTTCCTCTATATATCCCGTTTCCAGAATGCCATCAATTTTAATTTTATTGAGTCGTTTTTTGACATCCTTAATCAGCTTGGGATCGGCAATATCGTCGATGTAGGTCAGTACTACATTGGTTTTGGTTTCGGTCCCAATTGTCATGCTTAACATCTTCAGTGCAGGAGTTTTCAGTTTAAAACGAAGCAAAGCCGTATTGACGCGCAATGTCTCGGTGAAGCCTTCGCGTGGTCCACGAATAACCGACTCGGTCTGGGGTTCCTCGACACCGCGCCGTACGCCGCCCTTGACGTTAAATAGCCAAGCCTGCTTACTTCCGTTGATCAACAGCAGCGCGGAGGATTCAAGCACCCCATCCGCTGCATCCGCCCAGGTATCTACTTTCTTCACCTGCGTCAGGGCGATACGTGTATCATCCAGAGGAGCCGCAGGCTCATCCGTACGTTGCTCGACCAGACCACGAATTAAAGGCCGAAGCATATGATCCTGAATATCCGTCGAATTCACGATGCCTTCGATGTACACCAACAGTCCTTCCACTTCAGGTGAAATCTTGACATTGCGGAAGATCACATCCGAGCAATCTGAGAAAATGTCTTCCAGTGCCAACATATGGCTTTCATGTGAAAGTCCTATCGGTTGCCTCAGAATAGGGGGAGACGGCAGCCCCAAGGGGATGTGTTTCTTCTTTTCTGAATCCTTGGAACCATCTTTCCCTGATGTTTTGTCTGCCATATGCCGCCCCTCCGTTCCTGTTTTTTTATACAAGGTAGCTTGTGCCAGATCATGCGGAATTATGTGGTCTTTTTTTTCGAATCTTGTTGAACACATTTCTCCTCGGAAAGTGAATTATTAAAGTACAGTAAGCAGTGAGCAATACTATTATGGCTGACCTAGTATGCAAAAAGAGCCCTTAAATAGGGCTCTTTATCTTTCCAGTTTTAAACTTCCGAATGAATTGCCGTCGGTTTCTCCAGCATCAGTTCCTTGTTACATACATCATCAAATTCCTTGCCATGGTCTATAATCAGACAGATGTGATCTGACAACTGATGTTGGATCAATTCCTTGATGCTATTTTTCCCTTCATGATCCATGTGAGAGACTGCTTCGTCAAAAAGCAAGACACTTGCCCCTTTCAATAAGGCTCTCGCAATAGCAATTCTTTGAATTTGCCCTCCCGATAAATTCTTTCCATTTTCTTCAATCATTTTGTTATTCTTCTCCGGGAACGACTCCATAATCCTGTCCAGCCCCGTAATTCGAAGCACTTTTTCATACTCCATTACTTCAATATGTTCTGCTCCATATTTTATATTGTTCTCGATTGTATTATTGAACAAATATATTTTTTGAGAAACTACAGCCACTTTTTTACGAAGAGAACGTCTATCAAGTGTACGGATAGACACACCATTGATCAGAATATCGCCGTTGTTCTCTTTGAGCTGATAAAGCCCCGTAACTAGCCTGAAAACGGTTGTTTTCCCGGAGCCATTCTCCCCTTTAATGAGAAGTTTATCCCCGGAACTAAGACTGAATTTAACGTTATTAATAACATGTTCTTGTTCCTCATTATACCGGAATGACACATTTCGAAATTCAACTTTGTGAATAGAGTCTACTTTGTTCTTATCATCATCATACTCACCGACCTGGTCCAAGAAAATATGCAATCTTTTTAGGCTGGCTAATGCTGGCTGTATCGTCAGAGCAGTTGTTGATATACTTTGAACAGGTGCATACATTTTAGGTAAGTAATTCATAAACACCATATATCCCCCGAGTGTCATCCCACTTGTAATTACATCTCTTCCCCCAAGGATAATTAAGAGTACAGAAGATAGTGTTCCTAACAGGACAATTAGTTCAATACCAACGGAGTAAAGAATAGATTGCTTAATACTTGTATTCACCAAATCCTTAGTAGCCGTATTGATTTTTTTCGTTTCCTTGTCTTCTACTGAAAGATGCTTAACCTCTTCGATTCCCTGGACTGACTGCTGAATCTTTTCATTAAGGATTGAACTCTTCTCTGCAGCGTCTAAAGAAATACGGTGTATGGATAACAGGTATCGGTTAGATATGAAGTAATATACCGGCATCAGCAGACACAGAATTAATGTTAATTTTATGTTGATGTTAATAAGGATAATGAACGTTGCAATCAATTCAAAAAAACTTAGTATGACTTTAAATGTGTTTGCTGAAATGAGGCCACCAATAGCATTAACTTCATTCAGTCTGGATGTCAAATACCCACTTGAATATAACCCAAAAAAGTCCATTGGTGAATTAAGCAGTTTCGAAGATATGTCTGTACGAAGATTCAGAAGAATATTTTGGCTAACATTAGTAAATACCACATTAGATAAATAGTTCAAAGTGCTTTTAACAATATAAATGACGGCTAGAATTAACCCCAAGCGGACGACATAACCAAAATCACTCTGTGAAATCCCCTTGTCAAATATATTTTTTATAAGCAAAGCTGGTATAACAGACAATGCCGAAAGAACAATGAGCAATGAAACAGCTATCATCAGCTTACCTTTAAATTGCTTCATATAGACAAAGAGAACTTTCATATAATCGCCCATCCCAGATACCTCACTTCAGTTCACAAGTTTTAACCCCTGTATTCAAACGCTCACAATAGTACATGCCGTTTAATTTTTCGGATTTAAAGCTATCTAAAGCTCTACAATCAAAACAAGATAAGTTTTTTGGACAATCTGAACAACCTTCAATTTGTGTTTTAGACATTTCCCAGAATGGTTTATGGGATTTGCGGAAAAATATTTCCCATAATAACTCAGAGCGTAAATCCCCCAACTTGAATTGTCTCATCATCATACATGGATAGACCTGTCCTTCGGAGGAAACAAATATTTGTCCATATAGACAGTTATTATATTTTTTTAAGTACGGTACTGACTGAATGTTGATTGGAAATTCTCTACTCAAGGGACTGTACATTTCCTGTAGATATTTCTGTGAATAAAAATCATTAGATGGATATATATATATTTTTTGCAAGTTTTCATTACTATTATTATTAATTCTATTTACAGACTCCTCATTTAATGAGCATACAATTACAGAAGTAGTATAGGGTATCTGTTCTTTTACGATAATCTCCATAGCCCGCTTAACCTTCCCATAGGCTTCTTCATCTCCGGTAACTCTTGTGTATACTTCCGCATCATCTCCAAACAACTGAAGTGCGAGTGAAACGTTATTCCGTTTGATAAAGTGAATCATATCCTGTTCAAGCATTGTAGCGTTTGTAAACAAAGTTATATTAATGCTGTGCATAGTCAGAAATGAGATTACTTTTTGTAGAAGTTCTTTCTCAACAAGAGGTTCTCCTCCTGAAATGAAACACTCCTTAATCCCTAGTTTAATAGCCTGTTTCAGTACATCCCTCCACTTATCAAAACTCATTTTCTGTTCATTCGGCCATTTTTTACAGCCACAAGATCTATACACAATAGTACTTTCGGTACAGAATTTACAGTTAAGGTTGCACTCCCCCGTTAATTCAATAACAATTCGATTCAAATGGAACGGTACCAATTTATCGTATTTCAATGTTGTTACTCGGGTTGTCTTTATTTCTTCCACAAATACTTTCCCTTCAAATATTGATCCCAAATTCTGTTCTAGTAAGTTATGAAGTATATGGTCTTCAGGTAAATCCAAATCGATTGCTCTATCACTTAATAATTCTTCGAATGCCATCATGTCGTTCCCTCTAAAATATGCTTTCTTTCCTGATATGAGATCCGTTAAAGTGTATTGATCCAGTTCCTTTACTATTATAATTTCCGGATTCAATTTAAAGTACATCGACTCACCACCTACTCTCTTATTTCCATGAACAGATTTGGATTAGTCTCCATGATTGAATAATAAGTAGACAAAGAATTTAGAATGCCCTCTCTAAATTTCCTGCAAAAATTTTCTTTAAGTTTAAAGCCATTACCATCTGTTTCCGTTGTAACATAGCACAGATTACATATGTTCTTCAGGTTGCAATTATTACATTCACTGAGGCTTTCAAAAAACTGGTTCATATATTTAGCCTGCATTGAGAAGTCCAATCCTGTATTGACATCTCCAACAGGATAATGCGGATTAATCTTTTCACACATGTGAAACTTCCCATCAGAGTCTACAGCAAGTTTATGAATACCTGGTATACAACCTCCTCGCATGAGATTATCGTTGTAGGCGAGATTCATCATCGGTTCAAATATAATACTTTTCAATATAGTTTTCGAAAAATTTGTTGCCTCAGATTCAAACCTTTCACACTTACTAGCTTCAATCAAATCTCTAATGAATCGCTCTCTTTCTTTCAGATGACTCTGGTCTGACTGGGATACTCCATTATAGTACTCAGTATTTAAATCACTTACCCTATTAACTCTCTGAATGCGGATATCCATTTCTTTGTTTTTTTCAAAAAAATCGTCCAATTGTTTAAAATGAGTCAAATTGTCAAAAGTAACTAGAATCCCATAAGGAAGTGGTGTATCTCCTTTGTCTAAGTATTCTCTATACATTTTCTCTAATAAATTCAATTTTTTGAAGACCAAATCAAAGGTTCCCTTATTGTTAAGCGTAACTCTATTCCTATCATGATTTTCACGATCACCATCTAAACTAACTGATATTGAAAAATTATTCTCCAACATATAACGTATCTTGGACTCAGTTAGCAAGGAAGCGTTTGTTGTTAACGAGAAGCTAATATTCTTAAAAAATTCCGTATATTTATTTCGCACATATTCAACAGTTCCTTTCATTAATTCCCAATTTAACAGTGGTTCTCCTCCATAGAATCCGAGAGAAATACTTAGATTGGGGTTATTTTGAATACTCTTTAGATTTACATGCATAAAATAATCCACTGCTTTGAAGGCAGTAGAAGAGTCCATAAACTTATTTGAATAGCCTTTTGTAAAAAGGTAATGGTCAGAGTAGATACAATACTTACATCTTAAATTACAGGAATCTGTAACTATAAGACATAAGTGGGCAATTCCCTCTGTCTCCAGTTTGTTTTCAATGTATGCTTTGTCTATGTAAGGCATGTGAAAATCCGTTTGAAACAGATTGTACTTCTTTATTTTAGCCAGCAGGCTTTTGAGGTTATTATGAAGAAAGTACGAATTCTCCACTTGAGATCCACAATCCATTCTTTGCAGAAAATCTTGTTCTTTTTGTTGTAAAGGTATTACAATTCTCGTACTGTTATCAAAACAATAATGAGCACTCTCTGTTTTAAAAAGTAGCGGTTTAGATAGAAATGTAATCATCTATGCTCCTCCTTTAAGACAATCATGAAAAGGAACGCCGGGCCCACAACGTTCCTACGCCTCCATATTACATGCTAAAAAATCTTGCTTCCCCTGCAGCAAAGCCAAACACATCTGCAACCGGCGATACTAGGTCAGCAGCACAAGCTGCTGCACAGGTACCTACACACTTCACTTGACAAAATAATACAGCCACACTTAACACTCCTCTCATTTTATTTAATATAAGTAAATTTAATCAAAGAAATTGCAATTTCTGGTTATAATTTTACAACCAACCATTTACTTGAACTATGATTTTTTTTACATTTTATCAATTATAATCAATAGAATAAAAAAATGGCCCTAGTGGATTTAAGAGCCATTTTTTTGTTCATTATTTTAGTTAGTCGGCAAAATAATCTTCAGGAACATAGCGAATCTCCGATTCCGCATATATCGTCAATGTTTGGCTTTCTCCATCGTACTGCACCCGGTCTCCCTGAACGTAATACCAATGCTTCACCAAGGGCTGATCTTTACGCTGTACAAAGCGAAACACGTTGAGCTCCTGTCTAAGCTCCATAATGCTATCTACCACCTGTTGTTCCAGACCCGTAACGGTAAAAACAAATCCGGTGCCTTCTTTTTGATAGCGATAGGACATCGAATCTGTTTTGCTGTTCACCAGCCCTCGTCCAGTCACTGCATGCTTAACCATGAACCATTCCTGCTGCGTCATAAAAGTACATCCTCCTTTGATCTTGGAGTTTCATTGCATTTCAGTAATCTAGGGCAGATCGATCAACATATAGAAAGCGTCCTCGCTTGCATCCAGATTCATGGATGTCGTCTGTTCCACACGAGCCGTATCTCCTTCATTTAGCTGATACTCTCCGTTCAAGCCAAGCTTGCCTTCAATAGCAAAAATGTACATGCGGCGATCTTCCGCCTGTTCATATGTTAATGTCTGGCCTGCAGCCAATCGGCCAAGATAGATGGTCATATCCTGTTGAATGGATGCGATACGCGCCCCACCTTCAGGGGATACCACAGGTACCAGTGCTCCCGCAAGCGCGTCTGTATCAAAAGAAGTTGTCTCATAAGAAGGCTCAAGCCCTTTCGTATGTGGCATGAACCAGAGCTGAAGTATACGCACTTCTTCAGAATCGGAGGCATTGTGTTCGGTATGGATCATGCCACTGCCTGCTGACATGCGCTGAATTCCACCAAATGATGTAACAGCCACATTGCCCAGGTTATCTTCATGACGCAGCTTCCCGTTCAGCACGATAGACACAATCTCCATATCACTATGCGGGTGTGCCCCGAAACCACGACCAGGAGCAATTATATCGTCGTTAGCTACCCGCATGGGTCCAAACGCAGTATTCTCCGGGTCCTGATATTCACCAAAGGAAAAGCTGTGATTGCCGCGCAGCCAGCCCCGGTCGAAGCTGGAGCGGGAATCGGATGGAATGACGTTAATCATAAAGGCATCCTCCTATATGTTCTCTTATTTTTTCTTAGTAGCATACTTATTCTCATTGTACCAAATCGATGGGCTAGTCGTCCAAAACAAAATCAAAAAGCCTTTTCCCGGTTCGAACGGTTCACACGAATAATTACGCGTATTCCGAACTAGCGAGAAAAGGCTTGTATGCAGGATTACCTGCTTGAATGAACTTGTTATCCATCCCTATTGGATGATAATAGATATGTTATGCACTAACGTTCTGCCGAGCGTTCCCTTGTCTGGAGAAGAAATGATCCACCGCCAGAAAACGGCTGCCTGTAAAGAGTAGTGTCAATGAACCCGCCAGCAGCAGGTAATCGAATTCGGTACCACTCAAGAACGGCTGTCCCACTTTGGCAGTAAGCAGAACCCCGCCCATCACGACGATGAACAATGCAGCAAATACACGTGTTCCCAATCCCAGAATCATGGCTGCACCACCCACCAGCTCAATGATTGCGACAACCGATGCGAGAAAACCAGGAATGCCGATACTTTCAAAGAAACCAACTGTACCGCTAATTCCACCTTCGAATTTGCTCCAACCATGTAATACAAAGATGAGACCAATCATGATCCTTGAGAAAAACAAGCCAATCTCCACACTTCTATTCATATTCATCTTCCTCCTTGGAGTTTAAGTTCAACGTTACATTTCACCCAATTGACCAAACGAACAAGACAGACAGCAGCAGGATCACTGTGGCAGAAATAAATACCGCATAGCGGGGAAGCGTCAGCGTAACATCCTGTTCCGGGTCTAATAGACGGGAAATCCGCACATTCACCGAAGTATCGGCAAAAGATGATTGTATAGCTGTCTCTCTGATTCTCCAAGGTTCAGGGCAAGCCCGGATCAGTTTGAGCAGTGCACTACCGATGCCCGCAGCGTTCCCTGTACGTTCAATCGCTTCATTGTCAGCCAGAATTTCTCTAATGATACTGTATTGTTTTGAAGTATGCTTCAACACCGGAATATAAGGCATCATGACGGAAAATACCGACAGCAATGTCGTCTTGAGTGGATCACGATGCCACAGATGATGCACCTCATGGTACACAACCGCTCGTTCTTCTTCAGCATCCAGCATCGTGAGCAGGCCTGTGGAAAGCACTATACAGGGTTTCCACAAACCAATCGTAAATGCAACTGGAGACGGCTTGTCCACCACAATGAATCCAGGTTGTCTCAGATGACGGTACCTCGCCTCAAGTTTCCGAGACATGGCCCTATCTTCCATTGACCGAAGCTTCCGTACCGCTGCACGTGTCTTGATCATGCGATCAAACAGCAGCCAGCCTGTACCAGCAAACGTCAGGAGCACCAGTGCCATAAGAACATGCCCTATGGATAACCAGCCCAGCCTGCTCATCCAGTGATTACATAGCCAGAGCAAGTTAAACGGAATGTCCCAACCGAATATTTTGTACATCGCGTACATGAACATCTGCATGAACACGAATAACGGAATGCCAAACCCGACGGTAAACAACAGCTTCGAGCGGGCCTTCCACATGTCAATCGCTATCCTTTTTCCATTGCTTAATCTTCTGCTCCAGACGCTCAATCAACCCTGCATCTGCTTCATCCAGCGCATCCAGCATGTGATTCACAGCAAGTACCCCGAATTCATCCACCAGCTCATGTGACAATTCCTTGGATTGGTCGTTCATAAATTCCTCCCTGCTCTGCACCGGATGGTACAGTGACGTTCGGCCCTTCTGTGACTTGTGGAGCAGCTCCTTGTCCACGAGACGATTCATCACCGTCATGACTGTATTGAAATTAACGTCTTTATCTTTTTCTAGTGCGGTTTGCACTTCGCGAATGCTGCTGCCTGGGCGCGCCCATAAAATGTCCATGATCTTCGCCTCCAGCGGACCGAAAAACCGGTTCAGCCCACGCTCACCCACTTTAAAATTGTGTATTCTCATGTTCAGACACCCCTCACACTACCCATTGTAGTGCCAACAAACGAGAAGTCAACCTCTATGTCAGCTATTTATTGTAAATGATTTGTAAATATGTTTTCCATTTCAGAATATTATTTGGATGCACAAGGTCTGATTATAAGTAAAAAAATGCCTAAAGACCGGGAGGTCTGCTATTCTGCAGTCCCACCCGGCCTCATTCATAAATCGATTATTCATTTCTGAAATAATGATGAAATCAGTGCTTTATTTATTTACGATCCTGTGATGGCATAAATGCGGAGATGTCCACACCCAGTCCATGGGCCAAACGACCACCGAGCTGTCCGTCTGCCTGGAAGAAATGGCACAAGGCACGCAGCTGGGTCTGTTCCGGTACGGCCTTCAGGTCATTGATCAGGTTATCAAGCAAATGCTCCTGCTCAACCGCCGTGAATGAACGGAACAACTCCCCTGACTGCGTATAGTTATCGGTCTTCTCAATTTTCTCACGCGTAACATGACCCTGTAACGGAGCTTGACTGTCGCGATATTCAGGTGCTTCCTCCGGGCTGCTGCCCGAGCTGTTCGGTTCATAGTTTACCGGAGACGGGTCCTGATTCACATTCATGAGGCCATCACGCTGATGATTGCGAACCGGAGCATAAGGGCAGTTCACCGGAATCTGCAAATAGTTCGGTCCAAGCCGGTGGCGCTGTGTATCCGGATAGGAGAACAGACGGCCTTGCAGCAATTTATCCTCAGAAGGCTCAATCCCAGGCACCAGAGCGCTTGGTGAAAAAGCTGCCTGCTCCACTTCTGCGAAGAAGTTCTGTGGATTACGATTCAACGTCATGGTTCCAATCGTCTGGAATGGCAGTACATCTTCCGGCCAAGTCTTGGTTGGGTCGAGCGGATCGAAGGCGAAATCATCCATCTGCTCCGGCTTCAACAGTTGTACCTGCAGCTTCCACTGCGGGTATTGACCGTTTTTGATATGCTCGTGCAAATCCCGGGTGGCATGGTTGAAATCCTGTCCTTGCACCTCAGCCGCCTCTTGACGCGAAAAGCCTCGTACGCCTTGAGCCGATTCCCACTTGTATTTCACATAATGGACTTGCCCCTGAGCATTAATCCATTTGAAGGCGTGTACGCCGAATCCATCCATTTCACGATAACTTGCTGGTGTGCCGAGATCGGAGAACAACCAGGTCATCATATGAGTCGACTCGGGAGATAGTGTCATGAAGTCCCAGTAGCGTGCAGGGTCCTGGATATTCGTATCCGGCGCAGGCTTCAGGGAATGAACCATATCCGGGAACTTTATGGCATCGCGGATGAAAAAGACGGGTAAGTGGTTCCCCACAATATCATAGTTCCCTTCTCGGGTGTAGAACTTCACGGCAAATCCACGTGGATCACGTGCTGTCTCCGGTGAACCTGTACCGTGAATGACGGTCGAGAACCGCACCAGTACATCCGTCTCAGTGCCTGGTTCTTGCAAGAAGTCCGCTGTTGTATAAGCCTTCATGCTCTTCTCCAGTGTAAACACGCCATGTGCACCGGCACCTCTCGCATGAACGACCCGTTCCGGAATACGCTCACGGTCAAAGTGTGCGATCTTCTCAAGCAGATGATAATCCTCAAGTAATGTGGGGCCTCTTCTTCCTGCGGTACGGGAGTTTTGGTTGTCACCTACGGGTGCGCCCTGATTGGTTGTCAAGCGTTCTGTCATATCGTTATCCTCCTTATGTTGGTCTCATGCCTGCTGTATATACTCTATTAAAATCATATTCACCATCGGTTTAAATATACATTTAGACTTGATCTAACTGTTAAAATGATTCTAACATGTCCCACTTGCCTCTTGCATGAGGTTCGTATGAGATTAAGATGAGTTTCTCGCCCGTTTCATGAATGAAACATGAACATCAGCTTGGAGAAAAATGAGCGTTGATCCATTCCAAATGGTTTGATCTACTCTATCTATTGGATATACCCGCATAGGAGTGACATGAACAGCATCATGTGTGCACAAAAAAAAGCGGACTAATCCGCCAGGCGGTAGCCCACTCCTCTTACCGTTACGATATATTGAGGCGAAGCCGCGTTATCGCCAAGTTTTTTGCGCAAGCTTTTGATATGAACATCCACCACATTGCTTCCACCCGTAAAATCAGTCTCCCAAATATCGCTGAGCATCTCCTCACGGGAAATCACTGCACCTTTGGCATCAATCAGCTTCAGCAGCAGATCATACTCTGTCTTGGTCAGGTGAATGCGGTCATTATTCCGGTGCACACTCATCCGCTCACGATCCAGCCATAGATCCTTGAACCCGATGCGTTGGCCTTCCTGTGGAAGAAATCCGCGTTTCGGTGCTGCAGGGCTATTACCAATCATGCGTTGCACACGATACAACGCTTCCTGCGGACGTGCCGGCCAGACCAGTAATTCCTCCTGAAGCATCGGGCCACTGGCACTGCCAATCATCTTCTCCCCCACCAGATACAGACAGGGTGTTGCATGTTCCGCTTCACGATTCAAACGGCTGCTGATGCCCGCAAAAGCATCAATCGTTCCAGCAACAGACAGGTCATAGATCAACAGATCAAATACAAGCCGTTCATGCAAATCAGGCTCCCAGCGGTGGAACACCAGCACATCGAAGCAGCTATCCGTAAGTGCCTTAACCAGCTCATGTACTTGGCCGGGCATCGGACTGATCAGAATGACCCGTCTTGTAACCGGGCAATTATCCACAAGAGGAGTTGGATCTGTCAGGGCAGGCTTGACCCGGAGCGGCAAACGACGACCGGACAGGTTGATTTTTACTTGACCCGTTTGTTTCTGCATTCCGCGCAGACACCTCCAAAGACCACATGAGCGTGATCAATCGCATATCCGGTTTCCTCCGCGACTTGCTTCATCCATTGCGGAGGAACTTCCGTCATGACTTCATCCACCTTGCCGCATACTTCACACATAATATGTTGATGTTCGTCCATGCGGGCGTCATAACGACTGGCTGTCTCGCCCAACTTGAGCTCTCGAATCAATTCTTTATCTGTCAAATATCGGAGCGAATTATATACTGTACCATAAGCCAAATTATAACCTTGCTCCACCAGACGGTTCATCACTTCTGCTGCCGTTGGATGGTCTTCCGAATGACGGACTACATCATAAACAGCTTGACGCTGTATCGTCAGATTTAGAGTTCTCACCAGCAATTCTCCTTTATTTACCCATTCAATAGTATATAAGATGACACAGCAATCTGCTGATTGCTATGATTCCCGGAAATATCAAAATCAATTTTGATTTAGATTAAGTATAAATCTCATTGTATAATGAAGTCAATATCCGACTATTTTATTCATGAATAGCGATAACCAAGGCTCTTCTCCGTATCCACCTCTCCCATTTGGGATAATATGGTTCGCTACTAGACTGCTTTTCAGCTAAAATATAGTAATGTGCGCTAAAGGGGGGATGCTGGTTGCTAAGCACGTTTTTTGTCAATCTCTGTGTTATGATCACGTTCATGTATGTGTCCGGAATCGTAGCCAAATTCTATCGTATCCGTGTTCCCTTTCCCTCAATGCGTATTCAGATGATTGGTGGTCTGCTGTTCGGGATCTATGGAACTGTACTGATGAACTATTCCTTTCCTTTGAATGAAACGACCATTGTGGATTTGCGTCATTTGGCTATCGTCACAGCAGCCGTATATTTAGGAGGACTAGCTTCTGTCATCTCGGGGCTCGTCATTTCCATCCTGCGTATTGTCATGTTTGGAATGTCCTCTGCTGCCATCGATGCAGCATTTGTCATGACAATCATCGGATTGTCCGGTGTATATTTTGCCTATGCTCCCTGGTCCCGATTAACCAAGATTATTACCATGAACCTGCTGGGTATGACGCTGATCTTTGTGATCCTGATGCTGAATACAACCAGCATGAACTCATTAATGAAAGTATATCCGTTACAGATGACCATTTCTTTTGTCGGTGGAATCTTTATCTATTTCATCGCAGAATTCATTAATAAATCCAATGAGATGTTGTTCCTGCTCGAACGAAAAGCAACCACAGACCATCTTACCAACCTCAGTAATCGCAGGCAATTTGAGAAATCACTTGAGCTTGAACTGGAACGGGCACGTGAGTACAAGCAAAAACTATCGCTATTGGTCATCGACATTGACCGGTTCAAAAAAGTAAATGATACCTTCGGTCATACTTCAGGTGATGCGGTCCTGAAACAGCTCGGACAATTGCTCATTGAGCATTCCCGTTCGGCGGATATCGTCTCTCGAAACGGAGGCGAGGAATTCGCTATACTATTGCTCGATTGTGGTCATCATCAGGCCTTGGCCATTGCCGAGTCAATCAGACAATCGGTTGAGAAATACCATTTCGCTCTGCCTGATGGCAATACAATCCGGCTGACCATCTCGATCGGAGTCGCTGTTTTTCCAGATCACTGTGACGACCGGGATGATAACGATTTCTTTGAACAGGCAGACCGTGCATTATATGAAGCCAAGAATACAGGACGGAACCGGGTATGTGCCATTCCGCTGCGTTCCAGGTCACTCTCCGGCAGCCAAAGCCCATTCTAATCTCAAACCCAAAAAGGGATGTTCCCGCAGCCTATTAGGTTAGCCAGGACATCCCTTTCTTTCTTATCTCACCCATTTTGCAATCATTCAACTCAACTCGCTTACGGGTACAAGAGCCACCTGTGCGGTCGAGTATGACTGAGTTTGCCTTAAGCTAAGATTTGTTCGATTTCTTCAACGATGGCAGCATCCAGCTTCACACCGGAAGCGGCTGCGTTCTCTTTCACCTGTTCAGGGCGGCTTGCCCCTACAAGCGCACTGGAGACGTTATTTTGGCGCAGAATCCACGCCAGAGCCAATTGACCGACCTTCAGGTCCAGCTTGTCCGCCACTTCAATCAACTGGCGAACCTTGCCGATCCGATCAGCGTTAATTTTCCCTTCATCCCAGCCAAGCTTCGCTGCGCGGCTGTTCTCAGGAATATCGGACACCGAAGTGTATTTCCCGGTCAACAAGCCTTGCGCCAGCGGGGAGTAGACGACTTGTCCAATACCTTTACGCTCACCCAGCGGAATGATTTCACTTTCAATGTAACGGTCAAACATGTTGTATACCGGCTGGTTCACCACGATATGATCCAGCAGCAGGCGATCAGCGGTACCCAACGCAGCTTCCATCTGTGCCGCGGTCCACTGACTAACACCTACGTAGAGCACCTTGCCTTGACGCACCAGATCGTCCAGTGCTCGCAGTGTCTCTTCAATCGGTGTTTCGGTATGATAGCGATGGCAATAATATATGTCTACATAATCAACACCCAGCCGTTGCAAGCTGGCTTCGCATTGTTCCTTAATATGTTTACGGGATAACCCTTGGTCATTTGGACCGTCACCCATTTTGCCAAAAACCTTGGTTGCTAGCACATATGAATCGCGGGAATACGCTTTCAACGTCTGCCCCAGCAGTTCCTCTGCTGCACCCCGCTCGTACACATTGGCTGTATCGAAAAAGTTGATACCTTCATCGAATGCGGCTTCAATTGATTTCACCGCGTTTTCACGTTCCACATATCCTCCGTATGTCAGCCAGCTACCCAGGCTGATCTCGCTTACTTTCAGTCCGCTTCCACCCAATCTACGGTATTCCATTGAATGCACATCCTCCTCTAAACTGATTAATGATGAAGTTCCCTTTCTATTGTATCGTATTCGGCTCGGATTAAAAGGGCTTTGGTGAAGAATTTGGCAAATAGATAAGGTTGCATATGAAAAGCTCCGCTGCATGAGCGGAGCCACGATGCACATTAAATATTACCTAGTCACCACATTCTAATGAATGCACGCTAGTTTGACTTAGTTAGCTGTTACGATAAATTGTTCCCATGCTCCGCCCACGGCGTTACGATTGGCGTACAGTACGCCCCCGTTATTCAGATCTGCACTGACATATTTACCGTTCGCCACGGATTTAAAGGCAACCAGTCCCCCGCCCAGCTCTTCACGGGTAAACTTCTCCCATGTAGATGGATACGTGGCTGAGGCAATCAAGCGCCCGCCATTATTCAAATCAGCTTGCACATATTTGATATTGCTCATCGACAGCAAAGATACCGTTCCATCTGAATTCTGGATGATTTTGAATCGTTCCCAATGTCCGGCAGTGTCCCGATTGGCTACCAGAGCATCTGCACCGCCATTCTCTGCGCTGACAAAAGTGCCATTGGCGTTGGCTTTCAGACTGGACCATGTCTCTGTGAAGGGAGCCGTTCCCGTATGCTTCTTGACCACATTCTGGAACGAGGTATTAGAGGCAAAGTTCGCCGTTGTGAACTTGCTCCATTTGGAAGCAATCGTTGCCGCGCTGTCCGTATTCAGGTTAGGTGCCGGATTGTTGTTATTATTGTAATAGCCCCAGGTTCCGCCCCCTTTAACCTTATAACTCCAGTTCGTCCATGAAGCATTCAGTGCATTCAGACCAGACAGCCACTTCTCGGTCAGATCATCCTGACCAAACGAGAACTCGCCCGCTAACACCGGAACGTTCCAATTCTTCTGATAGGACGCCATATCCTTCAGCCAGCGATCCATCTCCGAATTGGTCAGATCCCAATTGTTATAATCCGTGAATTGATAATGATGCGTCTGATACATCACATTCGTCCAGCCATAAGTTGTTGGTGGTGAAGCTGCCCACCAGTCGAAGAATGCCGCGATGATGATCATGTGATCGGCATCCTTGGCACGGACGGCTTTGTACATCCGGTCATAGAAATCCATTTTTTGTTTGATTTGAGCTGCATTTTCACCTGTTCCCATCGTTACGAGAGGTTCATTGAGCAGGTCGTACGCGGCAACGGTTGGATTGCCTTTGTAACGTGTCGCCATCCGTTCCCAGATCTGAATCGTCCAGTTCTGGTATGTAGAGTTGGTCCACAGTTGGTTAGAATTCTCCTGACCGCAGGAATGCCATGGACAGGCTGCTCCCGGTGCACCGTGCAGATCGAGAATGACATACAGGTTCCGTTTGCCCGCTTCATCAATCAGCCAATCCAGCTTGCGGAACGTAACCGAATCAGGCTTCATGACACCGCTGGTGTTCATAAAATCCTCCCAATAGATCGGCACACGCACAACGTTCATGCCCCAGCTCTTGATGTTATCCAGATCACCAGCCTGAATCCAGTTGTCCTGATATCCATTGATCAGGCTCTGTGCACCCGATTCTCCAAAACGATTCGTCAACGTGCGACGCAGCGTGTATTCATCTACCGCGCCGGATGGCGTCATCCATTCTTCCTGCAGCAGCCACCCACCCAAATTTGTTCCACGCAGGTTTACCACGCTGCCTGTACCCGAATTATTACGGACAACTGTCCCGTTAGCCTTCAGGAAATCCCCTGGTCCAAAAGCCGCACTTGCCTTCGGTGAACCTACGGCCGAAGCCAGCAGTCCAAGCAGCAGACAGCTGCACAATAGCATGATGGTGCTCTTCTTCAACATGTTGACGCCTCCCTTAAATGGTCATATTTTGAGGTATGACTGAACCAGGATGCAGCACTCACGACGAGTAACGTAATGCTATAGAAACAGCGGGTACGAGCGGTATTATCCAAAGATGACCCCGCTATTTATCACAACCAAGGGATAGTGAAATCGATTACATTATGTTGAACGTTAAACCCTTTATTCCTGCACTATCCCAATTATTGTTTCAATCGGTTATAACTTGTAATCGTTTTCAATTGGAATTATAATGAATTTGAATTAATTGTCAATCACTTATTTGGAGTTGTGAAGAATATGGATGTCAAAATCATTGATGTAGCTGCCATTGCAGGTGTGTCCCCGGCAACCGTATCGCGGGTCATTAATCAGCACAGCAAAGTTAGCACCAAAACCAAAGATAAGGTGATGCGCGCCATCGAGCAATTGGGATATCACCCCAACGCAGCAGCCAAAAACCTTCGTTCACAGAGAACCATGACGATTGGCGTCATCGTTCCGGACATCAACAACTCCTATTATGCCGAAATTATCAAAGGCATTGAGAATATCGCCTACGCCCGACACTACAAGGTCATTATATGTGATGCCCATAACCAGAAAGAGCGAGAAGTTGATTATCTTAATTTACTGCTGGATCGGACCATAGACGGTGTTATCATTATCACGCCCATGCTGGCGGATGAGGAATTATTCCAGCTTGCAGATAAAGGCTATCGCATTGGCATCGTTGGCAAATACATCGAACATGATCAGATCCCGTGTATATATACGGACAACGTGAAATTCTCCCAGGAAGTTGTTCAGCATCTCGTTGAGGCCGGACATCGAAATATCGTTTTCTTAAACGGTTATCCTGAAGCGATCGACAGCTATGAACGACTTGAAGGTTATTTGAAGGCCCTGCGCAATCACCAGATTCCGTTCCGTCCCGAATTGATCGAGAATGGGAACTTTAATGAGGAAGGCGGGTACGAGGCTATCAAAAGACTGTTTAACAAAGGCCTGTCCTTCACCGCTGTATATGCGGCTAATGATGAAATGGCTCTAGGCGTTTACAAGGCATGTACGGAATACGGAATACGCATTCCCGAGCAATTGGCTATCGTAGGTGTGGACAACAATCGAATCAGCAAATACATCCATCCTACGCTAAGTTCGGTGAACCAGCCCAAGTATACGATGGGGGCCATTCTTATGGAGAAGATGATTGACACGATGAATACGAATGAATTTCAGGACAAACGTGTCTTTAAAGTCGACTCAGAGCTGCTTGTTCGAGGGTCCTCGTCCTTCAAAATAACAACATAAAGCGCACCCGTGAAAGGTGCGCCTAATTTAAACTATGTTCTCATGTTTTTAATGCACAATGATGCTTAATGCATTTAACAAATCAGCCTGCTTCACCGGCTTGGTCAGGACCGCATCGAAGACTTCCGCTTCATGCGAATCGATATGCATGCCATACGGAATCAGAACAATAACTGGTGAATCTGTAACCAGGCGTTTCAGCTTGTGTACAAAATCCACAGCGCCGCCCTCCAGCAGTCCCATATCCACAACAGCCACGTCCGGTTTAAAGCCCCCCTGAATCCAGTCGTACGCCTCGGTTGTAACCGAGGTCATGTGCACATCCATCTCCCATCTGCGCATCAGGGATGAGGCCCCTTGCAGAATGTCAGGATCCTTGGCAAGCAGCACCTTTTTGCCCTTCAGTCGATGCTGAATATTGGCAAGCTGAGGCAGTTCCCAATGTCTGCGGAGCGGCAGTCTAATTTCGAATTCTGTCTCCTTGTCGCCCATACCATGTACCTGAATACGCCCATTCATAAGGATGGCAAGATTCTGGCTGACCGCCAAACCGAGATTGGTCCCTACCAGCTTCTGTGTACTTATATTTCCGTCCAAACTGTTAAATGATCTAAGCTTTTTGTCCGAAGACAACATGCGGCCAGTGTACTTCACATGGAGTAGAAGCGTACCCGCCTCTTCTGTATCTCCACCAGCTACGGTTGCCGTAACCAATACGGAGCCTGTCCGTGTTGAATCTAGGGCATACTGCATGACATGGGCCAATAGTTGTCCGATCTTTATTTCATCCCCGACGAAAACCTGAGATACGTTCAGATCAAGGTTCAAACCCAGCTCAATGTTCTTGCTCAGCGCCAGTCCCGCGTAGAGATAAACGGTATTTTCAATCGTGGCGACCAGATCGAATGGATCATCATGCACAACCGTTTGGCCTGCGTCATTGACGTTAAAACTCATCATGTTATTGAGCAGGGAGAGCAGAATGTTCCCGCTGGTTTCGATCATATTCACATATTCTATCTGCTCGTCCGACATATCCGGTGTACGCATCAGATCCGTTAATCCCAGAATGCCGTTCAGCGGGTTACGAATTTCGTGGCTCATCAGCGACAGCATCTGTGTCTTGGTCAACGCCTCAGACTCCGCACGTTCCTTCTCTGCCTGCAATTGCTCTTGCAGTTGCTCCGAATGACTCAGCTTCTGTTCCTGAACTTGCAGCGTATCTTCCAGATCCACGACATACCCGAGAAAAACGGCCATGGCTTGCAGTGTTTTCATATCCGTTTCACTAATCACATAATCGGGATCATCCATGAGGCAGATCGTGCCGAACGTTTCCCCTGACCTCCGCATAATAGGAATCCCCACAAAGTAACGATTGCCCAGTCCGCTTGTTACGTCCATGGTTTTCGTAAGAGGATGTTCACATGTATCCGTAATGATCAGACTGCTGCCCTTATCTCTTAAGACCAGGCTGCAGTATGACGCTTCAAATGGAAGTTTACTACCTTTGGCGACCAACTCTTCCTCGCGGTTAAAAGCTTCCATAATAACATTGGTCACTCCATCGTTCGTGGCAACAAAAATGGTGTTCACTTTTAAGATGCCGCTTAATACGTCTACAATATGGGACGCGGCTTCCTGTATATTTTCATAGAAGCCCCTTGTAACACCTACCGTTCCCATGATTCACCCCTCTTGTCTTAGCTGCATTTTCAATTCATAGTGCACTGTATGATTCAATCCATTAACGAGGGTTCAAAAGTTGCGAAAAAGTGGTCACAACCTATACATATATAAAGTTTTCTATCTACTTCTAAGCATCGTCAACTGTAATTACACGGTAAATAGAAATTATACGCTTACCCTCCAGCTTTGAAAACCTCTATCATTCTGAGCGATGAATCATGACGAACGATCAGCCACTCACATGTGATCATTATCACACCAAAATAACAATATATAGTTTATAAATGAATAAAGAAACTCTACATGTAGTGTTCAATGAATGGACATTATCCCATACATTTCAATTTTATTATTTTTAGGAGGAACTGAGATGAACATGCTTGAGTATGCCTCTCCACCGGCATCCGACCTGCTATCTGACCTGGGAAGACGAATTATAGGTGCTGAAGACGCCGATACGCTGAGGGAGAATGCCAATCTGAACGGAGACTCGTTCAGCGGCAAGATGAGCAGGCTCGGTTCGGAGACCGCCAAGTGGCATGCTCTGCGTCATGTACTGCCTAAAGAGCTCGCTCAGGCTGTGGAGAACGGCGATCTGTATGTACACGATCTGGATCAGTATGCCCTCGGAACAACCAACTGTATCTTTATCCCATTTGACCGGCTGCTGGCCTCCGGATTCAACACCGGCAACGGTTCGGTTCGTACACCTCAGACGATCATGTCTGCCATGGCACTGGTCGCCATTATTTTTCAATCCCAGCAGAACAGCCAGTATGGCGGTGTATCCGCCAATAAAATCGATTGGGATCTCGCACCTTATGTGAAGCGTTCGTTCCGTAAGCATTACCGGAAGGGACAACGGCTGTTTGGAGAGAATGAACGAATTGAGGATGAGCAGCTGCATCTGGATAGTGATGAAGCGAAGAAGAAGTGTGCACGAGCCTTTGCCTATGCCTGTGAAGAAACGGAACTGGAGACCGGGCAAGCTGCGGAGTCCCTGATCCATAACCTGAACACCATGAGCAGTCGTGCTGGCGGACAGATTCCGTTCACTTCGCTGAACTACGGGCTCTGTACTTCAGCCGAAGGTCGACTCGTATCCCGGTCGTTGCTGGAAGCGACCATTCGTGGACTTGGTAAGGGGGAAACACCCGTGTTCCCTCAGCATATTTTCCAATGCAAGCAAGGAATTAACCAATCGGAGGCAGATCCGAATTACGATCTGTTCCGGCTTGCTGTGACCTGCTCCTCACGGCGCATGTATCCGAACTTTGTCAATGTGGATGCTTCCTTCAACCTGCCCTATTATCAACCGGAAGATCCCGATACGATCATTGCGACGATGGGATGCCGGACACGCACACTGGCTGATCGCTTCGGACGCAATCGTCAGAGCGGCAAAGGCAATCTGTCCTTTAACACTATCAATCTGGTCAAGCTCGGCATTCGATATGGAATCTGCCAGGGCGCAAGAGCCATCGCTGACCGGGCTGGATTCTATACGGCGCTGGAATCCGTCATGCACAATGCTACGGATGGACTGCTGCACAGGTATCGAATTCAGAGGAACCAGCCTGCCAAAGCATCGGACTTCATGATGCGGGAAGGGGTATGGGAAGGCGGTGAACAATTGGCTCCGAATGAACCGGTGGCCGATCTGTTGAAGCATGGTACGTTATCCCTTGGTTTTATCGGGCTTGCGGAATGTATGACCGCTCTATATGGCCGTCACCATGGACAAGACCTGCATGTACATCGAGAAGCCTTGAATATCATTCGTACGATGCGAGAGTTCTGTGACCGGATGAGTGAGCAGCATAACCTGAATATCACCTTGTTCGCTACGCCCGCTGAGGGTCTATCCGGCAAATTCACCAAGATCGATCGTGAGCGATATGGCGTCATCGCGGGGGTGAACGACCGGGAATACTACACCAATTCATTTCACATTCCGGTCTATCATACGCTTCCTGCCTATCGCAAGATTGAGCTGGAAGCTCCCTTCCACTCACTATGTAATGCCGGAGCGATCTCATATGTCGAACTCGACGGGAATGTAAGGGCCAATACCTCAGCTTTCCAACGAATCGTGCAATTCGCGCTGGCCCAGGACATCGGGTATTTCTCCATTAATCATCCGATTGACCGCTGTCCGTCCTGTGGCTATGAGGGCGTTATTGGAGATGTATGTCCCGGATGTGAGGCTCATGAAAACCATGTACATTTCCAGCGGCTGCGCCGGGTGACGGGATATCTGACCGGTGACTATAAAGTGCGCTTCAATGCGGCGAAGCAAGCCGAAGTGAGAGACCGGGTGAAGCATCAATGAATCTGTATGGTTACATCCCGGAATCGGTGAATGAGGGGCCTGGCCTGCGTGCCGTGTTGTTCATCAGCGGATGCCGCCATGCCTGTCCGGGCTGTTTCAGCCCCGGCTCATGGAGCTTCCGTGCAGGGGAACCATTTACGGAGAAGCAGCAGCAGCAGATTTTGCATGAAGTGTCTTCGCATCCCTTGCTGGAAGGGGTTACGTTATGCGGAGGTGATCCTTTTTTCTCTGCCGCAGCATGTGCCTCCTGGGTTCGGCAGCTTCGGGCTGCTCGGCCTGATCTGACCGTATGGGCCTACACGGGGTTTGTGTATGAGGAGCTGATAACAGACCCGTCACGGATGGAGTTATCCCGGCTATGCGACGTCATTATCGATGGACCTTATATCGCAGCTGAGCGTGATGTGTCACTTCCTTTTCGCGGCAGTCGTAATCAGCGCATCATCGATGTGGGGGCAACAACGGCTCGCCAGACAATCGTTACCATGCAGTTAGATGCATGGTAACGATTTTTTTATTGGGTGGAGTCAGCACTGCATATGCTGGATTTGATTCATTTTAATGAGCACATTCTGCCAATAAACCAAGGTTTCACAGGGCTCTATTTTTATTTCCAATCGGATTAATGATATATGTTGCAAGCCCTTAGGTTATCGTCTATGATTGGTAGCATAAGAGCAAGTATACGACGATTGCAGCATGATACAATCTATCATCTATGCTTGGTCACCAATTTCATAGCCGGAGATGTGTACGCACATTTCTGCACACGGAAACAGGTGCCGACCGCGCTGCATGCGTGGTCAGGCTTAAAAGGGAAGCACGGTGCAAATCCGTCGCGGTCCCGCCACTGTATACGGGGAGTCTATGCATATAATCCACTGGGGTAAACACCGGGAAGGAATGCATATGGCCATGATCCGCAAGCCAGGAGACCTGCCTGTTTCGACAGCATCGCATGACCTACGGAAGATAGGGAGGTGTTAGAGCAGCCGCTACAACGACTTATAGCAGGTGTTCTTTCCCATTCTATCTTTGTGCACAGTCGTCATTCATGATGCCTGTTTCTCGGGGGTATGGAATCGGAAGGAATGCCTTTTTTTGATGCTTTCAAATGAAACACAACACAATAGCTTCAACCGGATGATCATCATTATTAATGAGGAGGAATTTTACATGTCGCAATCACAGCAACAACAGCCACAAGTACGGACAGGCAACCTCGGTTACCCCCGCATCGGTGCGGGACGCGAATGGAAAAAAGCACTGGAGTCCTTCTGGGCTGGCCGAATCGATGAATCCACGCTTCATCAGGAGCTGACCTCGCTTCGGTTGCAGGATCTGAAGAAACAGCAGGCACAGCAGCTCGATCTGATTCCTGTGGGCGACTTCTCCTATTATGATCATATGCTTGACGTATCCGCGATGTTTGGCGTCGTTCCTGAGCGCTTTAACCATGCAGGCGGACCGGTATCCGTATCTACCTACTACGCCATGGCCCGGGGTAATGATGAGGCAACCGCCTGTGAGATGACCAAGTGGCTGAACACCAACTATCACTACATCGTACCTGAGATTCATAATGATACTGCATTTGCATTGCTTGAAAATAAACCCCTTGCCGCCTATCGCGAAGCGAAGCAGGAGCTTGGGCTGGAAGGTAAACCGGTTGTGGTCGGTCCGTACTCGTATGTACGGTTCGCCAAAGGCTATGACGCGGAACGCTTTGCAGAGATCGTCACACATCTCGTTCCAGTATACGCCCAGCTTCTGTCTGAGCTTCAGGCAGAAGGCGTACAGTGGGTACAGATCGACGAGCCTGCTCTGACGCTGACTGTCTCTTCCGAAGATGAAGCCTTGCTGCAGCAGGTGTATGCTGCCTTGGCACAAGCTGCACCGGAATTGAAGCTGCTGCTTCAAACGTATTTCGAATCGGTGGAAGCTTATCCGGTCGTGACAGCTCTGCCTGTTGCCGGAATCGGCCTGGACCTGGTCCACGGCTATGAAGGCAACTTCACCAGCCTGCGGGAGCATGGCTTCCCGCAGGATAAATGGTTGGGCGCCGGTGTCATCGACGGGCGCAACATCTGGCGCGCCGATCTCGCAGAGACGGCGAAGCTGCTGGAGCAGGTAGCTGAATTCGCAGCCGAAGGCAAGCTGATCATTCAGCCTTCCTGCAGCCTGTTGCATGTACCGGTTACTGCCGCTCAAGAGAGCGCGCTTGATCCGGTACTGCGCAATGCCCTGGCATTTGCCGACGAGAAGCTGGAGGAAATAGCGACGCTCGGCACGTTGTTGTCCGGCGGTGCAAAGCAGGCGGACCAAGCAGCGGCTTTGGCTGAAGCCCGCCGCCGCGCCCAGGCAAGCACCGAAGCGGTGCGCCTGCTGAGCGAGTCCGAATCACGGACACGCCTGAGTGGTGCACCTGCAGGGGTGCATGCTGATGAGCAGCTGCTCCGAAACGCGTCATTCTAGGAGCGACGCGAATTGCAGCAGCAAAAATGGTCGCTCCCGCTGCTGCCAACCACAACCATTGGCAGCTTCCCGCAAACGGCGGACGTGCGCAAAGCACGCGCACTCTTCCGTAAAGGGGAATGGAATGCGGAGCAATATGACGCCTATGTACGTGAACAGATCCAGGAATGGATTACCATTCAGGAGGAAATTGGTCTGGATGTGCTGGTACACGGTGAGTTCGAACGTACCGATATGGTTGAGTTTTTCGGTGAAAAGCTGACTGGATTCGCCTTCACCAAAAATGGCTGGGTACAATCCTACGGCTCACGCTGCGTGAAGCCACCTGTAATTTACGGAGATGTGCTGTTCAATGAACCGATGACGGTGAAAGAAACAGCCTATGCCCAGACACTGACCAGCAAACCGGTGAAAGGAATGCTCACAGGTCCGGTAACGATCCTGAACTGGTCCTTTGTACGCTCGGATATTCCACGCAGTGAAGTATCCTACCAGATTGCTCGCGCCATTCGGGACGAGGTTGAAGCGCTGGAGCAAGCAGGCATTGAGATGATTCAGGTCGATGAGCCAGCTCTGCGCGAAGGACTTCCACTCAAACGAAGCAAGTGGGATGAGTACCTGCAATGGGCCGTGGAATCCTTCCGTTTGGCTACTGCAACCGTAAAACCAACAACGCAAGTGCATACCCATATGTGCTACTGCGAGTTCGATGATATTATTGAAGCGATCAGCGACCTGGATGCAGATGTGATCTCGATCGAGACATCCCGCAGCCATGGGGAACTGGTAGGCAGCTTCGAGCAGAATACGTATGACAAAGGTATCGGACTCGGTGTATACGATATCCATAGTCCGCGTGTTCCGGGCAAGGACGAGATGTTGAATATGATTGAGCGTGCACTTCAAGTGCTGCCAGCAGATCTGTTCTGGGTGAATCCTGACTGCGGACTGAAAACACGTGGTAAAGCGGAAGTTGTGGATGCATTAAGCATCATGGTAGACGCTGCTCGTACGGCAAGAGAACGAGTAACGGCAGAGTCCTCCATATAAACGAAGCTTGTGAATGCAAACAATGGGGCTGTTCCCAAAGGAATTCCGCCTCGCTCCAAGCGCTAACAAACCTACCGCACCTTAACAGGCGGATCATCAACGCTTGCAAGATTTAACGAACCTCAGTAACGCTATTTCGTCATAAAACGTTGTCAAAACCCGAAAAATGGACCGATTCGCCGAAATAACGTCTCTGTGATTCGTTAGATCTCAGGTCTGGGCAAATGGGAGCGAATAGCGTGTTTCAGGTTCATTCAAACAAAATAAGACGAACAAGGGATGTCCCCTGTCATATTCATGACTTCTGGGACATCCCCTTTTCATTTACCATCATTATATTTGTTTATCTGGTTGAAACTACAGCTAACTCTTCTAAAGGTACACATATTATCATTTCTCTCTATTTTATTCTCTATTGCATGACGATATATGATATAGACAGTTATTAAATAACCATTTAAAACAATCATTTATCAGATCAAAAATTGAGGAGATGGAACTTTCCAATGGATATGATTCAATCATTAATCGCATGTATGCCCTTTTTTCGGGATACGATTCGCCAAGATGTAACCCTTTCCATTATTGACCGGGAGAAATTCCTGTATTTTTCCGCAGGAGAGTCGTTGAAACAACTGGAGTTCAAAGCAGGTGATCCACTGCTCGAGCCTAATCGAAATTTTGCCGATCTGAAAGGCGGTACGGACAAACAATTTGATCATTACCCGAAGGAGTTATTTGGAGTACCGTTTGATGTCGCCTACCTTCCGATCAAAAATGAACAGGGCGAGGTCATCGCTATATTCAACCTGCTCTACAGTATGGATGATCAGGATCAGCTGCAGCAGCTCATGAATGTGACCGAAAATTTGACCAACCAGTTGATTGACAGCGTTCAGCACGTGGCTGCACATTCGGAGGAGCTGAGCGCCACCACCGAAGAGATTCGCAACAACTCCAAACAAGCTGTACAGAAATCAGGCAACGTGACTCAGGTCGCCAGCTTCATCCGTGAAATCTCGGAGCAAACAAATCTGCTCGGCCTGAATGCCGCCATCGAAGCTGCTCGTGTCGGTGAAGCAGGTGCAGGATTTGGCGTGGTCGCCAAGGAAATCCGCAAGCTGTCCGTAGATACAAAGGAAGCGACTACGCGTATTGAAGAGTCTCTCCTCTCCGTCCGCCAATCCATTCAGGGGATGGAGAATGAACTTGGGGAGATCACCGCGAGTTCTCAGGAGCAAGCGGAACTGGTTAACAATTTTATGAGCACGATCGAGCAGTTGAATGCAACGAACCAGCAATTGAAAAAATTTGTGCACAAACTGATTACGTTTGACGGAAAGTAAAAACGAAAACGAAAACGAAACTCCTAACCCACTCAACCAAACGCACAAACAAAAAGCCTCCGAATCTCTTCGGAGGCTTTGTCATTTACTATCATTCCAATTTGGTCATCTTGCTAATGTTATTCTATCGACTTAACGAATCTGGAAATGGCTGACACGAACTCCTGCGGACAACACGAGGTATACATCCTGTTGACCTGATGCGCCTTGCAGGTCTGCCTTAACCGTGGACCACTGCTGTGCCTCGCCTTGTGCCAGTTCCACGCGTCCAGCCAGTGTACCATCAGGTGCGCCCAGTCGAACTTCCAGTACCGCATCTGCCTGCTCTGATGATACACGAGCTTCAAGCGCTGCTGCGCCGCCGCCCAGATCTGCATCCTTGAAGGCAACCCATCCTTGTTCACCAATCACACGGACAGAAGTTCCACCTTCCTTGCTCTCATCCAGATCCACACCGAAGTATGCATCGTAATTTTCGGCGCGTGTAGCCACACCCAGATTACGTGAAGGAATGGTCTCCCCTTGTACTGTCAGATCAGCAACAAGCTGAACATCAGCAGAAGATTTGGCCACCATAATGGAGTACGTGCCGCTTTCGACCACATAACGATCACGGGTTACATCCCAGATCGCCAGTTCTTGAACGGGCAGTGTGAAGCTGACTTTTACTGTAGCTCCAGCTTCGATATAAAGACGACGGAACCCTTTTAACGTTTTGAGTGGACGTTTCACACGGGACTGTCCGGCACGCACATACAACTGCACGACCTCATCACTAGCGATCTTTCCTGTATTCGTCACGTCCACTTGCACAGTAATGGTTTCGTCGACTCCAGCTTGGGCCGGGTTCAGTTCCAAATTACTGTATTTAAACGCTGCATACGTTAATCCATGTCCGAATGGATACAGTACGTCACCTTCAAAGTACTGATACGTACGTCCAGATTGAATGATATCGTAGTCTCTGATATCGGTCAGCTGATCTGCAGATTGTACCCACGTCATATTCAGGCGGCCTGCAGGCGCATAATCGCCATATAATACGTCAGCCACAGCGTTCCCCAACTCTTGTCCAGCATGGGATGTATACAATACAGCCGGGATGTTCTCCTGCACCCAGTTGGACGTGAACGGGTAACTTCCCACGATAACTACAACGGTATTTGGATTCGCTGCATAGACGGCTTCAATCAGACGCTGCTGGGATTCAGCCAGATCCAGACCTGGACGGTCGATCTCTTCTTTACCATTCACAAGCGGATTATTGCCGACAAATACAATCGCCGTCTCCGCTTCCTTCGCGGCCGTTACCGCTTCCTCTAGTCCATTCACCACAATATCCTTTTTGAACGTTTCCGTAGCACCGAAAGATTTCAACTCTTCGGATACCGCAAACGCATCGTTTCCACCATTGGGTGCTGTTACTGTTTTACCGTTCCAAGTGGTCAGCCCCACGCTTCCGTCCTGTTGAGGCAACAGATGGAATACTTCCTTCACAAACCAGCCATACACTTCATCCGCCGATGCCGTAACCGTTTCTTCATCTGTCGTCAGGTATTTCCCATTACGGTCTGCCTTCAGTGTGTAACTGCCAAAGCCCCAGTCACTCAGTGTAAATGTCTCAGCATTCCCAGAAGCAATGATGGATGATTTCTCATCTTCAGCCAATCCGACAGCTTTGCCACTTGCCACGGAAGTCAAAGTAATGCGGTCGTTGCCGTCCTTGAATGCAACCTTGTCGCCGCCTACTTTGCCACTGATCGCTTCAAGCGGGGATACACTATATGGCATGGTTCCTGCATACCAGTCACGATAGACTGTTCCGCCCAGTTGACCAATCACAGCCACTTTGCCGGATTTTGTTTTATCCAGCGGCAGCGTGCCTTGAACATTTTTGAGCAGTACCACTTGTTCTCTCGCTGCTCTCAATGACAGGGCCTTTGCCTTCTCCGTCATCATCGCTTCTTCACCAATCGAAGCATATGGATTGCCCTCCGCCGGATCGAATTCACCCAGACGGAAACGCACACGGAACGTATTGAACAATGCCAGATCGATATCTTCCATTGTGAGTGTGCCTTGCTCCAACCCTTCGCGCAGCGCCTGCTTCGACAGATCCGCATCATCGGTAATGCTGTCAATTCCGGCTTTGACGGACTCCACTGTACCTGGTGTGTGCGAATCATAGTATTTATGATCGTTCTTGATCCCCATGACATCGCCTGCATCACTGACGATGAAGCCATCCATGCCCCATTCGCCCTTCACAATCTCGTTTACAAACGGATGCAGCAATGCTGGTGTACCATTAATAGAGTTGTACGCGGTCATCATGGACTGCGCGCCGCCCTCTTTGAACGGTTTCTCGAACGCCTTCAGATAATATTCACGCATGTTGCGCGGATCAATGCTCGATGAACCACTGCCCCGGTCCACTTCATTATTGTTAGCCAGGAAATGCTTCAACGTGGCAACCGCCTTGTAATACTTCGGATGATCGCCCTGAATTCCCTTAACCAAGGCCGTTGTCAGCTCAGCAGTCAGTTCCGGATCTTCACCATAAGCTTCTTCGTTCCGACCCCAACGCGGATCACGCTCCATATCAACCGTAGGTGCCCACAGCGTCAGACCGTTTACTGCGGGATTGCGTTTGTAAAATACACGTGCCTCGTCTCCGATCACGGAGCCGATCTCTTTCATCAGGTCCGCATCCCAGGTACACGCCAGCCCTACCGGCTGCGGGAAGGAAGTCGCTTCGCCAAGCCAGGCCAGGCCATGTGCTGCTTCTGTTCCGTGTTTGTATGCTGCGATTCCCAGTCGTTCTACTGCGGGTTGGTATTGCAGCATGGATTCGATTTTCTCATCTTCCGACAGACGGGACACGAGGTCCTTTACACGTGTATCCAGTTCGAGCGTTGTATCCTGGAAAGGATATTTCGTTTGGTTGGTCATGATATGGAATCTCCTTTGGGCATTCATTGATTTATTTGGAATGATAGCGGATACATAATCGATAAATTAATACGATAAAATCTTGATGTATCCGACCTCTCAATTCGAAGATTTAACCTTTTATAACAAGCACTTTACAAACCTTCGTTAACTCTTCTTTTGATTTACTAAAACGATTTCGGTGAATCTATCATATAGCATGTTTGGCAAAAAAAACAGGGGGCTTCACAGGAAAATGTGAACTTTCCTCAGGAAAGTATGCGGTCAATCGTTTTATTCTGGCACAGGATGGTAATCATGGATAGAAGTATAGATATGACGTACTTATTGAGCTAAGCATAGTCCTTAATGAAGAAGAATATTGAAGGAGGAACATCGAGTGAGTGACCATCAACAGCCCCCGACAGGTTTGCCTTCCATACCGGAATCCCTGTGGAGAGCGACAAACACATTCAATGAATATCCGAAACTGACAGAAAATACAACCGCCGATGTCGCCATTATCGGAGCAGGAATTGCAGGTATCACAACAGCCTATTTGCTGGCCCAGAAGGGCATGCGTGTCGTTGTGCTTGAAGCCGGAAAAGTACTGGATGGCACAACCGGCCATACAACGGCCAAGGTATCGGCGCAGCATGGCGTCATATTTGATGAATTGCTTCACCATTTTGGAGAAGAACAGGCCCGCATGTATTATGAAGGCAATGCAACAGCTGCCAAGTGGATGCGCGATCTGGTGAAAGAGAAACAGATTGATTGCCAGTGGGCTGAGGAAGATGCCTATGTCTACATTCAATCCGAGGAGAATCTCAAGAAGCTGGAGATCGAGCTGACTGCCTATGGCAAGCTGAATATTCCTGGTCAATGGGTTGATCCCCTTCCCATCCCTGTTCCGTCCAGGGCAGGGATTAAAATGCCGGGACAGGCTCGCTTTGACCCGCTCCGTTATTTGCATTACCTGCTGGAATCCGCAGTCAAACAAGGTGTCCGCATCTTCGAACATACAACGGTAACCGATGTGGAGGAAGACGCCTCACTGCATGTGCGTACACATGAGAATGGTCCATCCGTAACGGCCGAACATGTCGTTGTGGCCTCCCATTTCCCGGTCTATGACCCTGGATTTTATTTTTCACGGCTTCACGCTGAGCGTTCCTATGCTGTTGTTGTTGAACCTCAGAAACCTTTCACAGGTGGCATGTACATCTCTGACGATGAACCCTATCGATCCCTGCGTACCGTCATTCATAAAGAGAAGGAACACATCCTCTTTGGAGGGGAAAATCACAAAACCGGACAGGGCATCTGCACGGCCGGTCATTATGAAAATTTGGAGCGCTATGCAGCAGAAACATTTGGCATTCGCAGCATCCCTTTCCGCTGGTCAGCCCAGGATCTGATCTCCATCGATAAGGTCCCTTACATTGGGCCAATTACTGGACGACATGAATGTGTCTATGTGGCTACCGGCTTTGCCAAATGGGGCATGACCACAGGAACGATGGCTGGTCATATCCTTGCGGACCGGATTACCGGACGCGACAACGCTTACGCTGCTGTATTCGATCCTGCACGATTCAAGGTAGACCCTGGTGTGAAAAACTTCCTTGTAGAGAATGTCAATGTAGCCGCGGAACTGATCTCTGGCAAAGTCGGCATTATTCACAAAAACACGGGAGAACTCGGCAACGATGAAGGGGCTGTTGTTCGCCATGACGGCAAACGTGCTGGCGCCTACAAGGACCCGACTGGCAAACTCTTTCTGGTGGATACTACCTGCACCCATTTGGGTTGTGAAGTGGAATGGAATGCCGGGGAACGTTCATGGGATTGCCCATGCCATGGATCACGCTACGATTATGCGGGCAAAGTCATTGAAGGCCCTGCCGTTAAAGACCTTAAGGTGCTGGAAGCACAAGAATAAACGAAGCTGATACCCCCATCAGCGTATATCTTCATCCCATAGACCCGAATCGGAATCCGTCTGCAGACGGAAGTAATCGATTCGGGTTTTGCGTATGCTGATCTATAGGTAAATTAGCGAGACAACGAAATGAGTCCAACTTAGCGGGACATCGTGATATGGAACTATTTTAAAATCACTACCTTGCATTAAACAGTACCGGATGCTATGATGAATTCACGACTACTGAACAATACACACTAGTGATTGGATAGGGAGCAACAAGGAGGAACCCAAGTGAATGTTAATATTCAATTCAAAAAAGGGGTGCTGGAACTATGCGTCCTCGTGCTGATCAACCGCCAGGATCGTTACGGCTACGAACTGGCTCAGGCTGTATCCCAGCATATTGAAGTGGCGGAAGGTGCGCTGTATCCCCTTTTGCGAAGGTTGGTCAATGACGGCTATTGTACGACTTACCTGCAGGAATCCAGTGAAGGCCCACCACGTAAGTATTACAAACTGTCTGATACCGGACGGGACTATATGAAGACTCTCACGAATGAATGGAATAGTTTTGTGCGCAATGTCGCAAATCTTATAGAGGAAGGTACCCCCAATGAATAGACAACAATTCATGCAGGCAATGGAGATTCATCTAAGACCGATGGACCCGCTGGAACGGGCCGAATTGCTCGCTGATTATGAACAGCATTTTGAGATGGGATTAAGAGAAGGAAGACCGGCAGAAGAGATTGCACGGGAACTGGGGCATCCGATCGAGATTGCCAAAGAAGCGTTAGGTGATCGGTATGATGCACATACGCCTGGATCCGATCCGTTCTATGCGCCAACATTCGAAGAAATGCGTTCACAGCAAAAGAAGGGAAATCGAGCTGCACGCAACTTCTTCACAGCCATCGGACTTTTTTTCCTGAACATCATATTGGCCATTCCGCTAGGATTGACTCTGTGGTCGGTATGGCTCACCATTGCCAGTTTATCGCTGCTGGTATTAGCCCCGGTTGCTGCTGCTGTGGATTTCTTATATTTCGGCCATTTCGAGTATTCTGAATTGTTCGTTTCGATTGGAGTATTCGGTATAGGCATTCTATTCGCCATTGCGACAAAATCGGTGTTTAAATCCTTTAAGTCAATCACTCTTCAGTATATAAGATGGAATCAAAAGACGATGAAAGGGGATGATGTCTAGTCATGAGCACCAAAAAATGGATCGCTTTAGCCATACTATGTATCGGCATCGGTTTGCTCGGAACCTCCATTTACGGAGTTCAGTTCGGAGACAAGAGAGAACCTTACTCCAAACGTTGGGAATTCAAAAATGATGAGCTGCACAATATCATGATGAATGCCAACTTAAGCGCAGATATTGAATTCGTTGTCAGTCCGGATTCCAATGGCTACATTGAAGTCGACGGAAAGTGGGATCCGGCCGTAATTGAAGGTTTTAAACAGGCTTCGATCAAGGATGGAACCTTTACGTTAAACCAGGAAGCGCGTTTGCGTTTGCAATTTTTCACCCTTTATTGGAATAATCAGCAGCAAACGATCACAGTTGCGCTACCTGAAGGACATCAGCTGGATGAAGTTAATATCACCTCTTCTTCCAGCGATCTGGATCTGAAGGGTCTGCATGCCAATACCTTGGACCTTAATAATACGTCTGGAAGCATTCACCTTCAGGATATTACCGTACCAACCATTCAACTCGATCTAACTTCAGGAGACATTAAAGCAGCGGCAATTGCGGGAGATATGGAAGTCAAACAAACTTCCGGAAGTTTCACGCTGAATGGCATTGATGGCGATGTGACCCGAAGTGTACAGTCGGGAGATACCAATATTACGCAATTGAACGGTGCAGCAAATGTTAAGTTCACTTCCGGCAGTGTGAAGATTGAGCAGGAAGTTTCCGGTCCTATTGATGTATCGGGACAGTCAGGAGATATTTCCATACAGGCGGCGCCTGATTTTGACGGCATTTACGATGCACAGGCCATTTCTGGTGATGTAAATATACCTGATTCCCCCATGGTAAGCCGGGATGTCATCAAAGCTCGCACTACCTCAGGCAGCATCAAAATCAAACAATCTTCATAAATCATGATGAAGCAAATATTCGAACTGTGGGTAATATAGTATAATTAAATGCTAGTCCAATTCTAAGGAGGAGTTACCCACATGGAACTTAAAAATAAAACGGCCGTCATCACTGGCGCCGGTAAAGGTATTGGCCGTGCCATTGCTGAAGCACTTGCCAAGGAAGGTGTACATCTCGGACTGATCGCTCGGACGGCCTCCGATCTGGAGGCTCTCCAGCAATCGCTGAGCCAGGAATATGGTGTAAAAGTAACCAGTGCCATAGCGGACATTTCCGATCGTACGCAGGCTGAAGCAGCCGTAGCTGCAATCGAGATGGAGCTTGGCGCAGTCGACATTCTGATCAACAATGCAGGCATTGCAAGCTTCGGCACACTGCTGGACATGGACCCGGAAGAGTGGGAACGTATTCTTCATGTGAATGTCATGGGTACATACTATGTAACTCGTGCTGTACTGCCAAGCATGATTAAGGAAAGCAGCGGCAGCATTATCAACATCGCCTCCACCGCAGGCGAGCGTGGATTTGCTACAGGCTCAGCTTACTGTGCTTCCAAATTCGCACTGCTCGGCATGACCGAATCCCTGATGCAGGAAGTGCGCAAATCCAATATCCGGGTTACTGCGTTAACACCAAGTACAGTGAACACGGAGCTGGCAACCAATGCCGGACTCAAAGTTGGTGACGAAGACCGTATGATGCAAGCAGAAGACGTAGCTGAACTGGCTTTGGCGACGCTCAAGCTGTCGGACCGTGTATTTGTTAAAGCCGCAGGCATCTGGACAACTAATCCACAGTAGGTAGGATCAGTCATACCATATATAGAGAACAATGAATGACGGAAGCAACCATTTCTAATGATGCACTCCGTCGCCATCCGGCCGCCCGAGAAACCTCTGGGCGGCCTTTTACATATTCGGCAGCCGCCATCGTGTCCCGAATACGATTCATTACGCTGATTCTCTATCCTTACGATTAATGCAGCGTTACTTCTCTCATTCTCCATTCAATTATCATCTTCTTATGCGTTCCACAAATGGTCCAAATCCAACTCCTTGGACACGGCGATCAGCACTACCGCCGGCTCATCCCCAATATTGGTTACTTCGTGGGGAACGATGGCATTCCAGCTGAATGAATCCCCCGCTTCCAGAATCTCTACATCCTCACACTGCTCTGCGCGAATTCGGCCTTGCAGAACCAGATGGCTCTCTTCTCCGGCGTGCTTATTAACTCCAGTCGATGCACCTGCTGGCAGCTCCACAATGGACATGCGCATGGCGCCCTTGGCCGTTAGATGCTGTACTTTGATCTGCCCACTTCCGGCAGTCGTCTCCTTGCGCTCATCCTTGCGCACCACGTTCATCCGCTGCTCCGGTGACAGCAGCAAGTATGGCAGTGGCACTTCCAGATAATCCGCGATACTTTCGAGTGTCGCGATGGACGGTGATGTTTTATTATTTTCCACGTTGCTGATAAATCCCTTGGACAGCCCCGTACCCTCACACAATTGCATGATGGTGATCTGTTTTTGTTTGCGGATCGTACGAATGGCTAGACCAATATCCATGCTGCAATCTCCCCCTTTTTGATCTGTATATCCGATCTGTATATCCCGAACTGAATATTCATTACTTCATCTTATTCTGCGTTAGGTTCATAAAAAACAATCCGGTTGCCAAATGGATCAATCACTGTCATTTCCCTTAGATTCCACGGCGTGTCGGTAATGCCAGGTCTGGAATGCTTGTACTTTTTCCGATTAAGCTCCTCACATAATGGATCGAGCGCGTCCGTTTCTATTCGTAAAGCCGCTCCAGGTGTACAATCGCCATGATGTCCGGATAGATGCAATTGAATGGAGTCCAGAGATACCTGCATATATAGCGGCAAATCTGGCTCAAACCGATGTTCCCAATCCAATCGAAAACCTAGATATTCCAGGTAGAACTCTTTAGCCTTGTCTTCATCAAATATCCTCAGAATAGGTACGATTCCGCTGACCATAATTATCACGTCCTTGGGAGTAATATGTGGATTCCTTTGGCGATCCGCCTGATACATCGTTATCGAGCATTATAGAATTCGTATACGGAACATATTTTCATAATACAAAAAAAATATTGACCCTACAATGGAATCATGATAAATTTTGTTCATATATAAGAATATTAATTTCATATTAGTGAACTTTATTTTGATTATACCTATTTCTTATCAGGTGGTGTTTGCATTGAATTATTCAATGACTTACGAGGTTCGGCTTCCTTCCGATTACAATACAGAACAACAATATCCCGTTATCTTTGCCCTGCATGG
This sequence comes from Paenibacillus sp. OK076, assembly GCF_900110055.1. Taxonomy (NCBI): domain Bacteria; kingdom Bacillati; phylum Bacillota; class Bacilli; order Caryophanales; family Paenibacillaceae; genus Paenibacillus; species Paenibacillus sp. OK076. The sequence goes on along the minus strand of NZ_FOCH01000002.1, from coordinate 549,729 downwards.
TATGGGTTCGGATGAACAGGATATGCTTCGTTTAATGGAGCCTCTTCAGTCCGATTTTATTATCGTCGCCGTACGTGGGCCTATTGTTCAGGGGAGCGGCTACGCCTATTTTCAAATTAAAAGCATTGGCAATCCCGTCCGTGAGTTGTTCGACGCCTCTGTTCAGGGACTGCAGCAGCTAATGGTTGACCTTTCCGCCAAATATGCCATTGATCCCGCACGGCGTTACATCGCCGGATTCAGTCAAGGAGCCATTATGGCGATGACGCTTTCGCTGATCATGGGTGATGCAATCAAGGGAATTGTAGCCATGAGTGGTTACATTCCGCAATTTGTAAAAGACGAATACAAGATACAGCCCAACTTGGAGTTATCAGTATTTATATCGCATGGCGATCAGGATCATCTCTTCCCGCTGCAACTTGGCGAAGATAACGCCAGCTTTTTCCGTGAACAGACCACTAACGTTACGTACGTTCCATATCACGGTGGACACCAAGTCACCCCCGACTTATATCAACAATTTCAACAATGGCTTCGGACGGATGCCAAGCTGACTGCCGAAGACCCGAAAGGACTGAATTCATAATGATGCCATCCCTGTTTATCGCTCACGGTGCACCATCACTCGCACTGGAGGAAAATGCCTACACTGAGTTTCTGCAACAACTTGGACAGGAACTGCCGAAACCCAAAGCGATCGTATTGTTCTCTGCTCACTGGGAATCTACAACTCAATTGGTTTCTTCAGTAGCCAATTACGAGACCATCTATGATTTCGGCGGCTTCCAGCCCGAGCTGTATCAGATCAAATATCCTGCTCAGGGACGCGAAGAGACAACAGCGGAAATCCAGCGCCTGTTCGCAGATGCTGGTATTCCGGTAGAAAGTGACTCCGTTCGTGGTTTGGACCACGGTGCATGGGTCGTCCTCCGTCTACTCTATCCGAATGCGGACGTTCCGGTCGTTGCTTTATCCGTGAATCGTTATCTTTCCAATGAACAGCAATATCAGGTAGGACAAGCGCTGGCTACTTTGCGTGAGCAGGATGTTCTCGTCATTGGCAGTGGAGGAACGGTACACAACCTGCGTCAGTTAAACTGGGAAAGCGCAGGCGTTGACCCTTGGGCGATGGCGTTTGACAACTGGCTGCAAGACAAGCTGGTAAGCTGGGATACGACGTCCCTCTTCGCATATGATAAACTGGCACCATCAGCCCAAGCAGCCGTGCCTACGCCAGAGCATTTTGTACCATTGCTGCTCGCCATGGGTGCGGGAGATCAGAACAAGAAGGCATCGCTCCTGTTTAAAGCCTATCAGTATGGTAACCTGAGCCTGTCATGCTGGAAATTTGATTGATCGATTGATATAACACCTTATATAAAAATAACCAGACACTCGTGCGAACTCGCACGGGTGTTTTTAGTGATATGACCTTTTTTGCATAATGCTGGGAGTTGTAAAGCAAGCTATAATAACATTTAGTGGAAATGACCAAGCTGTAATTAAGGAATACTCTTTCTACACCTATCACATCTTTCTGGGAGGAACATTCGAAGTGGCTGAACAACCAAAGTCTGAGAGCTTAATGTCTCTCGTCAAAAAGGGAAACACATCCTCGGCCGTAGCGATGGCAGGAAATGCTGTACTTGCACTGTGCAAAGGAGGAGCCTTTCTATTCAGTGGCAGTGGCGCCATGTTCGCCTCGGCGATGCACTCTTTGGCCGATGCCATCAACCAAGGGTTTGTCTTTGTCGGGAGTGTGTTGTCCGAGAAAAAACCTACACGCCGCTTTCCGACCGGATTCGGGCGAGTCATCAACATTTTCTGTATGATTGCCGTTATCGTTGTTACCATTATGGCGTATGAAACGATTCATGAAGGGATTCATCTACTACTGCATCCGGCTGCTCATTCTGGCGGTATCTGGATTAACATCGGCGTGCTGGTGCTTAACATTGTGATCGATGGAGCCATTTTGATCAAAGCGATGAAAGAGATTCTACACGAAGCACGCGCGCCCAAGGCGTCAGGCCTGGCCCTGTTCCCTGCCGCGATCAAAAATGTAGGACGCGCCGCACCGCCAACACGCCTTGTATTTTACGAAGATATTGTAGCGGTACTCGGTGCAACACTCGCTCTGATCTCTGTCGTTGTCATTGCACTGACGAACTTTGCATTGCTCGATGGAATCGTGACGACGATCATTGGATGTCTGATGATTGCTGTCGCTTTCCGTGTTGGTTATGACAATATGATCGGACTGATTGGTGTAGCAGCACCACAGGATGTTGAGGATAAAGTATCCCAGACCATTCTGGCGGACACTCATGTTGCAGATATCCAGATGATGCGCATTATTCAGGAAGGTCGTTATTACCACGTCGAGGGTCTGATTGAACTGACCAAAGGACTGAGTCTTGCCGATGCAGATGATATCAAGTTCCGTATCCAGGAAAAGTTAATGACAGATCCGGACATCGCCGATGCAGTCATCTCGATTATCGAAGATGATGGCGTTAACAGCTGGGGCAAGAAGCATTCGGATGCGGTGAAATAGGGTATTACCCTGTTTTCATAATATAAAAAGGCCCACTCTTTGCGGAGTGGGCTTCTTTACATAGCAAACTACATGGCTGCTAAAGCTTGCGCTAAACTTGTTGGTTGGAATTCACTGACTGACTATCACGGGCTATGTTTCTGCCACCCTGCTTCATGCCCATCTCCATCATTTTATTCAGCCATTTCAGACGGAATGCCTCAGTGGAGCCTTTAATTGGACTAACCTCAGTTACACGTACTGGGGAGATCCCGCAGAATTTGAGAACATTGGATTTCATGACCCGGTGCCCTGCATGTCTGTAAATGAATCGATTGTACAAGCGTGGTGTGTCCATGGTCACAATGATATGGGCAGACCTTCCTTTCAGCAATTTGTCCCACAGAGGCGAGTTCTCCCGATCTTTCATCGCGAAGCCAGGCAAAAATACCCGATCAATAAACCCTTTCAAAATAGCGGGCATCACACCCCACCATGTCGGATATACAAACACCAGATGGTCCGCCCATCGAATCAATTCCTGAGCTCTCACCAAATCAGGTTCCAATTCTGTCCGCTGACGGTAGCCGTACTGAAGATTGAGATTAAACTGAATATGGCTCAGGTCGATCAGTTCCACAGAACTGCCTGATTTCCGTGCTCCTTGTACATAGGCTTCCGATAGTGCTTTGCAGTAACTTTGCGGATCAGGATGGCCATTAATCACCAGAATATTTGATTTCATACATCTGTTCCTCCTGTATAATCATATTCATGAAGGCTGAAGAAGCTGGCATATCACAAGCATAGAATGAACGCATACATAAACAAATGATCAACGGCGCCGAAACATTGCTGATTCGCGCAAAAGGGGGTAGCATGAACAACCATAATCACGGTGTGTCCATTTCCATGTTGTATCCGATTATGAAGACGCTGGTGAACAAAGGGTACGAATCCGAAGCGTTTTTCGAGTACGTCAGCTTAGATCCTGCTATGATGCAGAATCCGGAAGCCCGTATTCCAGTTGAAGAGTTAGAACGTATTATGCAGTATGCTGCGAGATACTCGGATGATCTGTATTTTGGATTGAACCAGGGACAACTGCTGGACTTCGCGGACCTGGGACTTCCCGGTTACGTCATGATGCATTCCAAGACGATTGGAGATGCACTCGCTGCTTATCAACGATATAACATCATTCTATATAGTGGATTTAATCTCGATTGGGAAGTAGCCGGAACGGATTTGATCCTTCAATTGTCTTTGCAACATTCGGAGAAGCAGATGTCCCGTCATTGTGTGGAAGATATGGCTGTCTCAATGGTGTATTTGATCAGCAAACTGGCGAATCGCCGGGTGGAGTTAAAAGAGGTACAGTCATCAAGCCCCTGCTGCTTCAGGCGATCTGTCTCCTTATGTTGGCATGTTCGGAATAGAGCCGCGATTCGAGGCTACCCGTACACTCCTGCGAATGCACAAAGACATTCTGGATCAGCCCGTATTATATTCGGATGCAAGAATGCTGAAGGTCTTTGAAACCATGGCTCAGGAAAGCAAAGATGAGCTTCATTCATCTCAATCATTCTCTGACAAAGTAAGTCGGTGGATGATGGAGAGCCTACCAACCTTCTTTCCCACATTACAACACACCGCAGAGTATCTGGGCGTGAGCATTCGCACACTTCAGAGCAGATTGCGTGAAGAAGATACAACGTTTCATGAGATATCTGTTCAGGTACGCAAGGAAATGGCATTGCGATATTTGCAGAAAGGAACCTATTCCGTGGGGGATATTGCGTATGCCTTACATTTTTCGGAGCAAAGCGCGTTTCAGAATGCCTTCAAAAAGTGGACCGGACAGACGCCCGGGCAATACCGTTTGAGCCTCAAGCAGCCCATGCAGCCCGTGGCTGAATAATTACGACTTCAATCCTTCTAAGGGGAATATGGATTACATGTTTTGAACCTAGACTAAAGTCTAGGTTCACTTTAACTCCAAAGACCGAGGATACCCATTTGCGGTTCATGGTATGCTGTGAATAACGAGAATACATACTCCATGATTGTTCGGGAATTGATCTTGTATTGAAAAGGAGAGATATCATGGCTAAACGCACCATCCTTGCGCCTGTGCTTATTTTGCTCGGCGTGTACCTGATTTTGAACCAGGGAGGTTCACTTGGTCCGGGTACAATCTTCGCCACGTTCTGGCCCACCCTATTTGTAATTCCACTGGGGCTATTCTTCCACTGGCTGTATTTCTCCATGATTGGACGAGGGATTGGATTGCTGGTGCCCGGTGGCATCTTGCTTACGGCAGGTATTGTCAGCCAGATCGCCATGCTCTTCGGTAACTGGAGCACGATGTGGCCTGGCTTCATTCTTGCGGTAGCAGTAGGTTTGTTTGAACTGTATTGGTTCGGTGGCCGTAACAAATGGTTGCTGATTCCGATCAACATTCTGACGGTTATCTCATTGTTATTCTTCTCCGTGATGTCGATTGGCACGATGCTGAACAGCCTGTCCTTTGTCCAGCCGTTCGTGGCCATTGTGCTGATTATGGGCGGGGCATGGATCATTGTGGGTCGCAAAAAGCGCATGTAAATCTTATGTCGTTTACACTTGACCACTGCGGTGACAGAACAACTTCGGATCGCTGTTATCCCCAGATTTTTTTGAATCCCATCTAGAATGGGAAAATCCGGGGATAAGCGTATGCTTTCGAAGTAGCTTTCTTTCAGAAAGCTTTTAGGCGAACGCTTCGCTTCCTTCGTTTGTTCTGTCCCCTCCGTTAACGTGTACACGAAAAAAAATTTGACATGTGCTTTTGCTCTGAGGCAGGGTAAAAAAATATAGGGGTGCAGCTCGTCATTCAATTGAAATGACGAGCTGCACCCCTATTTATTCTAACGATCTTTACACACGCTATTGGTGATTATTTACTCCCATTTGAGTTTTAACGAATCAGAGAGACGCTATTCTTTGTAAATAGCAGTTTATTGCCGTTTGACACCTGTTTTATGGAAAATAGCTTCGCTGAAGTTCGTTAGCATTCGTAACCCTCGGAAATCAGCCCAATAAAGTGCGGTAGATTCGTCAGCGCTTTGAGCCGAGAGAACAGTCACTTCCGGGACTCTATGCAGGTACTTGTTGGCAGTCTATCCGTTCAAAATATAGCCATGTATCTGGCATTTTGACAAACACCTTCCTTGCCGTACCGCTTACTTGCTATGCATTTTAAATTCGAGGAACAAATCGTTATAATGCGAGAGCATTTTTTTGCCCAGATTATCGTAGACCTCAAGTTTACCCGTCAGTGTCTCATCTGGATAGAATCGCTCATCCTCGGAAATATCCTCTGGCAGCAGCTTCAATGCCTTGGCGTTCGGTGTAGAGTACCCGACATATTCAGCATTACGAGCCGCATGATCCGGGTCCAGCATGAAGTTGATAAACTGATGAGCGCCTTCAATATTACTGGCAGTCTTCGGAATAACCATGTTATCGAACCAAAGGTTTGAGCCTTCCTCCGGAACCACGTAATCCAGCTTGTCGTTCTCATCCATAATTTCTGACGCATCCCCCGACCATACAAGTCCAACAGCCGCTTCCTCGTTTGCCAGCAGCATCTTGATCTCGTCCCCGACAATCGCTCTAACGTTAGGCGTCAGGGTGGACAGTTTCTTCAAAGCCTCCTGCAGATGATCTTCGTTCGTATCGTTCAGCGAATACCCGAGGCTGTTCAGCCCCATACCGATGACTTCACGTGCACCGTCGAGCAGCAAGATTTGATTTTTCAAACGTGGATCCCACAGGTCGTTCCAGCTCTCAAATGTTAACCCATCGACCAGTTCAGGATTGTACACAATACCCACCGTTCCCCAGAAGTAAGGGATGGAGTACTTGTTGCCCTCATCAAAGGACAGGTCCATGAACCGGGAGTCGATGTTGCTCAGATTGGGCAGCTTGCTGTGATCCAGCGGAATGAGCAGGTTTTCCTCTTTCATTTTGCTAATCGCATACTCGGAAGGAATCGCTACATCAAACGTCGTTCCGCCCTGCTCAATCTTGGTTAACATCGCTTCGTTCGAATCAAACGTCTGGTAGATCACCTTGATGCCAGTCTCTTGCTCAAATTCCTTCAGCAAATCGGGGTCGATATAATCGCCCCAGTTGTAGATCGTCAGCGTGTTGCCGCCGGAATATCCCTGACTCTTGTTCAGATACGAAGCGAGAATCATCAAGGCAAAGGCAGCCACAAATACAATTGCAAATGTCCGAACCAGTTGCTTCATGGACGCAGCCCCCTTCCCGCAGGCGTACGCGCGGCACGGCGGTTAATGAAGTAATACCCAACCACCAGCAGCACTGTCAGCAGGAACAGCAGGGTCGACAGCGCATTGATGGACAGTGACACGCCCTGCCTTGCTCTAGAGTAAATCTCCACAGAGAGCGTGGAGTATCCGTTACCCGTGACAAAGAATGTTACCGCGAAGTCATCCAGCGAGTACGTCAAAGCCATGAAGAATCCGGCAAAAATGCCTGGTTTAACGTATGGAAGCACCACACGAGTCAGGATCTGCCATGATCCAGCACCCAGATCGCGTGCCGCATCCATTAAGGTCGGGCTCATCTCCTGAAGCTTTGGCAGTACCATAATGACGACAATCGGCACGCTGAATGCGATATGTGACAATAATACCGAAGTGAATCCGAGCTTGATGCCAATCATGGTGAACAGAATCAGAAAGGACGCACCGATGATGACATCCGGACTAACGATCAGCACGTTATTGAGTGACAACAGCGTATTCTTGGTCCGTTTGCGCCGCACATGATAGATCGCCAGTGCCCCTGCCACACCAAGCATCGTCGAGATCGCCGAGGACAAGAGCGCAATAATAAACGTATTGAGTACAATGATCAGCAGCCGGGTATCGGCAAATACTTCCCTGTACCATTCCAATGTAAATCCTTCGAAGCCGCGCATATGACCGCCACTGTTGAAGGAATAGAAGATCAGATACGCAATCGGTGCGTACAGGATGGCGAATACAACGGCCAGATAGACGTTAGACAGCTTTCCGTTTCTTCCCATTACGCACCTCCTTCTTGCCTGATCCGGTCAGGAACATAATGATCGCCATCGCAATAATCAAAAAGACGGCAATGGTCGAACCCATCCCCCAGTCCTGGGTGACGAGAAAATGCTGCTCAATCGCTGTTCCCAGCGTAATTACCCGGTTCCCCGCAATAAGGCGGGTAATCATGAACAAGGATAGCGCCGGAATAAATACGGCCTGACAGCCGGATTTCACTCCGCTGAGCGTCAACGGGAAGATAACCCGGCGGAACGTCAGCCATGACGATGCCCCGAGATCCCGTGCTGCATAGATCAGCGACGGATTCATCTCTTCCAGCGCGTTGAAGATCGGCAGGATCATAAACGGAATGAAGATGTACACCGAGACAAAGATAAAGCTAAAATCGGTGAACAAAATCTGTTGTGTGCCAATGCCCACCACTTCAAGCAGGGAATTGGTCAAGCCATACGTGCCGAACAGGCCGATAAAGGCGTACGCTTTTAACAACAGATTGATCCAGCTTGGCAAAATAATAAGCAGCAGCCACAGCTGCTTGTGCTTTGTACGAGTCAGTAAATACGCCGTCGGATACGAGACCAACAGCGAGAACACTGTGATCAGAAATGCATACCAGAACGAGCTCAGGGTCATCTGCATGTACACAGGTGTAAAGAACCGAGCGTAGTTACCCAACGTGAAATGGCCCTCCACATCGAAGAACGAGTAATACACCACCAGCAGAACCGGAGCAACTACAAACAACACCATCCATAATACATATGGAATCAGATACGCATTGCGTGTACTCGCCTTAGTCTGCATGAACGGCCTCTTGGTAGGCTTCCAGACGTTTATCGAACTCTTCTTCCGTCTCGTTAAAGCGCATGACGTGAATGGCTTCCGGGTCAAAATACAGTCCAATCCGAGCGCCTACGACGGCTTTCTTGGTGGAATGCACCAACCACTCATTACCCGCATCATCGTATGTGGATATCTCGTAGTGCACCCCACGGAACAGCTGAGAGTCCACGTTGACCTGCATCTTGCCCTGCTCCTCGGTTGTAATCTCCATATCCTCTGGACGAATCACAATCTCCACAGGCTCGTCCCGCTGCAAACCCTGATCGACACATTCGTACTCTGCGCCAGCGAATTCCACCACAAAGTCCTGCTTCATTTTGCCGGATACAATGTTCGATTCACCAATAAAGTCCGCCACAAAACGGTTGATCGGCTCATCATAGATATCATTCGGTGTACCGCTTTGTTGAATGACGCCGCCGTTCAGGACAAAGATCTCATCCGACATCGCCAAGGCTTCTTCCTGATCATGCGTGACAAAAATAAACGTAATGCCGAGCCGTTGTTGCAGCTCACGCAGTTCATACTGCATTTCGGTCCGCAGCTTCAGATCGAGCGCCGAGAGCGGCTCGTCCAGCAGCAAAATCTCGGGTTCATTCACAATCGCCCGCGCAATGGCGACACGCTGCCGTTGTCCGCCGGACATCTCGCCAATTTCACGGTTTTCATAACCGGAGAGATTGACGAACTTGAGTGCTTCCAGCACTTTGCCGCGAATTTCAGCGGTTTTCATTTTTTTGATCCGCAAACCAAAAGCTACGTTCTCAAATACGTTCAAATGTGGAAATAACGCGTAATCCTGAAATACAGTATTCACCTGCCGCTGGTGAGCCGGCACTTGGTTAATCAGTGCACCGTTAAAATAAATACTGCCCTGTGTCGGCTCCGCAAAGCCGGCGATCAGGCGCAATATCGTTGTTTTCCCGCAGCCTGACGGGCCGAGTAGCGTATAAAATTTACCCCGCTCAATCTCGAAGCTGACTTCCTTCAATACGGCTTCATCCTGATCGTATTGCTGGGTCACCCGGTCGAACCGGATAATCGGTTGTTGTTCTGACATGCTTCATTTCGCCCCCTTTAAACTTGAGGTATACGTTGAGCCTGTACACTTCTTTTCATGCATGCTTCATTACAAATCCCATCTATTATATATGATTCAGCTATATCCGCAATGGTTTTGATGTAAACGCCATGTGTTATTTCTTCTTATTCTCACAAATACAGCATACATTACGGGTATATGTCGATATCTACGCATCCATGTAGAGCGATTTCATGAGGATTTCGGATCAAGTCATGTGAGAGGAGGCCTGTTGGTGGATATCCGCCGTAACCTGCCTTTGCTGATGATCATTTGTTTTCTGAGTCAGATGGGCGGTTTCATGATCCTGCCTCTGTTCCCTCTGTTTATTGAGGAATTCGGCCTGTCCGGCTGGATGATGGGGGTTATTTTTGCACTCTTTTATGTGGGCAAAGTGATTGGCGGGGTGCCCGCTGCGGCACTCTATCGGAAAATTGGGGGCAAGCGGGCACTTATTGCCATGCTGCTGCTGCTCGCTGTTTGTATGGGCGGTTTCGCGGTATCTTCTGCCGCGTTAGTATTCGGCCTGCTGCGGCTGCTGCAAGGGCTCGCTTCTACCGGACTTACGGTCGTCGTACGTTCCATCATTGGGGATGAGGGGAACGTCGACAACCGGGGGCTGTACAACGGTTATATCAGCAGCAGTGAAGGCGGGGGCATGGTGCTGGGTCCAGTCATCAGCGGTTGGATCTCATTGCATTGGCCTTTATCGGTGCCTTTTTTACTCGTTACCGTGTGCTGCCTGATGGCTGTGGTTGCAGCAATGGGGATGAAGACAGCAGCAAAGCCCAATCCTGTATCTGAAAATGTGGCGGACGGCCACGACTTAAGCAAGTCTCCAACGGATGCTAAACCAACGCAAACGCCTGCCGACTATACAGTTTCTCCAGTAAACACTACTCTTAGCCCAATCACTCCTGAACCGTCCACCGGACTTACCCGGCGGCAGCAACTGATTGGCTACGGTACGGTTCATTTCCTGGAGATGAGCGCTTATGCCGTGTTTCTGACTTATTTTGCGTTGTATGCGGCTCATATCATGCACTGGGACCCGTTTGCGATCAGTCTTGCCTTTACCGTCGTTGGTATCTCTACACTCGCGGCTGCTCCGGTAGCCGGTTACCTGTCTGATCGGATGGGTGATCGTCTGCTGCTCTGCATGTTTGGCATGCTGATGATTGGCATCGAAGTGGTCGTTTTTATGAGCACATCTTCGTATGTGCTGGTTTACGTGGGCATGCTGATCGGCGGCGTAGGCGGTGCATGTTACATGGATTCGTTCTTTGCTCATATCGGGGATCATATCCCGGACGAGGGTAGGAGCTCCGTCATAGGCAAAATTGTCTCTGCGGCAGAGATCGGTTCCATCGTATCCCCTCTGGTGGCTGCTCTGCTTGTAGAGCGTGGATCGCTGTATACCGTGTTTGTGTTCAATCTGCTTCTGATTGCTGCTGCCATTGCCGTTCAGGCTGTGATGCGCAGCCGTTACAGATCGAAACGAGTGTAGACGCACAAGACTGCCCACATCAGTGGGCAGCCTCCAATCATTTTTTACCCAATAGCGCTGCGATATGTAGTGCATTATCTTCGATTTTACTTTTCAAATAAGGGTCTGTGTTCTCAGGCAATTCCGTCGGCTTGTAAAACTTTGCTTCTAGAACTTCCACTCCATCGGGCTTCAGCTCGCCTTCAAACTCCGTGCAAATATAACCAATGACCACATTATAATATTCATGTCCGTTTCTTAATTTCGTATATAACTCTTTCCCCGAAAAGACGCCGTATAGCTCAAGTTTCTTGATCTGTATTCCAATTTCTTCTTTGACCTCTCGTCTCGCCGACTCTTCCACCGATTCGCCCAACTCCATAAATCCACCCGGTACTCCCCAGGTATGATCCACATGTCGAACCAACAAAATTTTACCCGATTTATTCAAAATCAAAATACTCGGTCTCACCAGAATAACCGGTGCATTGCCAACCATTTCTCGAAGCGATTCAATATAGCCCATAGCTAACCCTCCTATACTAAGTCATGACCCTCATTATAGAAGTTCAATTAATTTCCATATAGAGAAAGAATATTCAGCTTTATTTCCTATTTTAGAGCCTGTGCTTTGATGAAAAAACAGCAAAAAAAAAAAAAACCGCTCGCACCTCAGTGTGCAAACGGGCATTTCATTGGTGAATTCTCAGGCTGGGGCTGATGATCCCCCTCAGGTTGTTGTTTTCCCCCGTCCATCCGTTCAGCTTCCGTTTTCTCTGTATCCAGTGTGTAGGAATGATCTCCATAGAAAAAGTTAGGCTTCACAATCTCATTGCGATAGGAACTGTGGAAAATATGCGTCGTTGCCGGAGACACCGGCGGAATCAGCCAGACCCAATCACCTGTCAGTTCACGCCCGGCCTTCTCTTCTCGCTGCTCAAACAGAGCAAATTGCGCTGCCGCCGTGTGATGATCCACAATGCTGACGCCTGCCTTCTTGAACGAATGAAGCACAGCTACATTCAGCTCTACCAGAGCCCGATCCTTCCAAAGTGTCGTTTCACTCGACGTATTCAGACCAAGTGCTGCCGCTACCGCTGGTAGTTTATTATACCGAAACGTATCCGCCAGATTGCGTGCGCCAATCTCAGTCCCCATATACCAGCCGTTGAATGGTGCTGCCGGATAGGATATGCCACCAATCTCCAGCCGCATATCGGCAATCATCGGCACACCGTACCAGCGCATGCCCAGTTCGGCAATTTCTGGACGTTCCGGATGTTCAATCCTCACTTCCACGATGTCTTCCTCGGGCACAGGATACCACTCGGGAGCTTGTCCCTGAGCCTGGATAATCAATGGAAGCACATCATAAGGCGTACCTTCCCCCTGCCAGCCAAGCGACATTGCTGTCTTCGTGAGCTCAACGGATGCAGGGTCACCTACAATGCCTTCCGTCGTCTCATATCCGGCATAACGGATCAACTGGTGATTCCAGATTCGCACGGGGGCTCCATTCGGTCCATCAGGTGGAAGGATCGTAATCATGGGAATAATCTTCCCTTTGTTGGAGGCCGCTCTGATGTGCGTCATCACAGCATCCGCTGCCGTTCCAACCGTATCTGCATGACGTGCATCAACGATGCGCAGTTTATCCCAGAATAGCCGCCCGATGCAGCGATTGCTGTTCCGCCATGCCATTTTACAGCCATGCTCCAATTCATCCGCAGTATGCACATATGTGCCTGTGTGCTCAATCTCGTTCAAAACGGCAACAAGCCGGGCCTGCGCGTCTTCACGCGAATGGCCCAGCTCTTCATAACATCTATATATAAACCGTTCAGCTTCTTCCCGCAGTTCATCCAGGTCTGTCCGCATTATTCACTCCACCAATCTATACATCTTGAATGCCATCATTATACGGCAAGCACACCGGATTTGTAAGCGAACGGGCACTTTGTTCACGGACTCTACATATCGTTTGTTCAGGATGCATGCTAACTTTGCTTATTTGCCCAGAAATGCGTTTAACATCCAGACCTCTTTATCCAATGCAGCAGTAAATCCAATCAGCATATCTTCGGTCGCATGATCCTCAGCTTCGCCTGCTGCTTGAATACCCTGGTTAATTACACCCACCATCGCTTGCAGATCAGCAACTACGGTTTCTACCATTCCTTCAGCCGACAACTGTCCCTGTGCTTCCTTAACAGGTGACAACCGCAGTTGCTCAGCCATCGTTGCGACCGGACGTCCACCAATGGCCAACAAACGTTCTGCGGCTTCGTCCATATTCGCCGTAGCCAAGTTATACAACTCTTCGAATTTGGCATGCAGTGTGAAGAAATGAGGACCTTTCACATACCAGTGGAAGTGGTGCAGTTTGGTGTACAGTACAGACCAACCTGCGATCTGGCGGTTCAGGACCTCTTGAAGTTCAGTGACATGGTTTGCAAAAGTATTATTTCTAGTTTGGATTGTGCTCATGGAATTTATCCCCTCTCGAATACGATATAGTTTTGATTTTGATAACGTAATTTAACTTGGTTCCATTTATTTAATTTAGACTTAATCTAAATCTTGTTTTAATTATAACACTGCCCTTATCCTTTGTGAAGGCTTTAGCCTACTCTTTCGAATGAAGATTCCATGAAGCTACGCTTCATGTTTGGCTTGGGTAGGAAGACCATTTTAAACACCTTTACACACAGTATCTATACCTCGATTTTCACCTTTGTACAATAACAATCCTCACGTCGTATATAACAAAAAACAGCCCTAATCCTCATGGAGGGTCAGGACTGCACCAACGCACATAGCGTACGCTTTATTGTTGAATCAACTCGGATGTAAGGATACGGCTTACCTCTTCATAACTGCGCGCTACATGATGTGGCTGATGCTCTGATTCTGGCAAAGCACCACGATGGTTGAACCAGATCACTTTCCATCCGGCATCCACTGCACCGACAACATCATTGCGCCAGGAATCGCCGATGTAATAACTGGAACCGGAATCCGATCCCGTCTGCCTGCTTACATGCTCAAATAATCTGCGATCCGGCTTGGCGTAACCAAGGGTACCCGATATGAAGATCCGTTCCTTGGGAATAAGGCTGAATACATCCAGCGCTTCGAGCTTCCGCTGCTGATGTTTTCCTTCTCCGTTGGTGATTAATCCTACCCTATGCCCTTCTGCAAGAAGTCTTCGGATAAGTTCATATACTCCATCAAAGGGCTGAATCTGAAACTGTCTACTCAAATACTGTACTTGCAGTTCTTCAGCCTGCCCCTGTTGTAGGTGATATCCAAATTCCGCCATAGTCAGCTCAAATCTGCGATGTCGCATCCGTTCCACCGCTTCCGGTTCGGGTACAGCAGACAAGTCTTCTTGGGCAGACAGCCAGTCGCTATAATAACGGAAGCGATGGTATGCCTGATCATACGGAAAATCATCTGATAAACCAAGAACCTCCTGTAGTGCTCCTTTCAACGGTTGCAAGTGGTCATACAGGGTATCGTCTACATCGAAAAAGATGGCTTTTGTTTTATTTAATTTTTTCATAAATGCTACTTATCCTCCTGGCGTTGGCTCCGAACATTCTCTTCTTACTATATATGTATTCATTTGCTTCGTCCAAATAATGAATCACTTCCAATTCCTCTCTGTTTGATCCTGCACAAAAAAAACACCCCGTCTCACAACATGATGATAGTGAGATGGGGTGTCACCAATTTTTTAATTTAACATTAATTCACGATCAACAATCTAATTGGAGATACATCACAAAATGTGTGTATTCGAATTAAAGTATCAACGGAACAACCTTGCCTGCATTCACATCAATCAGGCCGTGATCGGTAATTTTCAGAGCCGGACTTACCGCAAGGGAATGGGTACTGATGGACATGATCGGGTTATAGTGCACGTAACCAAGAGACAACATCGCTGCACGGAGTTCTTTTACTTGGTGTGACACCACCGCCAGCGGTTCCTCCGTCAAAATGCCACCCACAGGAAGTTCGAGATGGGACAACACTTTCCCGTCTTCCACCACACAGAACCCACCCTGACTCGAAATCACCGTGTTAGCTGCCAAGATCATATCTTCACGATTGCGCCCTACGACCAATAGGTTGTGGTTATCATGTGAATATGTTGTCGCAATGGCACCTCGCTTGATCGTGTCTCCACCAATCAATCCATGTGCCCGATTACCATTCACTCCATAACGTTCAAAGGTCGCAATCTGTCCATATTCGCTCTCTTCCCAGAGCAGTTCACCATTCGCAGCCTGGACCTGTGCAATATGCTCTTCCACAAAGGTTGAACCATCCTTCACCATCATAACCCGGCAGTTGTTTAAACCATTTTCAGATAACTGTGCGTCTGAGTCTGATGCTACACTTTGCCCATTCACCTTCGGATCAGACAAACGGATTGCAAAATCCTCGGCTCCCAGCAGATCCAATTGTACGCTCTTGTAAAAGTGAGGTGGGAACTGTCCACTAATTCGGTCCTGCTTGTACGGTTCGTAGTCGTCATAAGCTTTACGGCCATTTTTGTATACCTGCTCTACTGCAAGTGTATCTAAGTTGGACAGCAGCACATAGTCCGCCACTTTGCCTGGGGCAATGCTACCGCGATCGGTCATTTTCATCCGGGATGCAGGGGTTGAGGTTGCAGCGTAAATCGCATCTTCCGGGCGCATACCCATCCGAATGGCCTTACGCATGATATGATCCAGATGTCCCCGTTCCACCAGCGAATCCGGCATAACATCGTCCGTTACGAAGCAGAAATGCTGAGCGACATCATGCTGGATCAGGTATTCCATGACTTCTGGCGTCATCGATTTTTCCTGAATTTCAATGAACATACCGGCCGCAATTCGCGCCTGCAAGCCCTCAATGCTCTGATGTGTATGATCCGAATCGATGCCCGCATAGATCAGTCGGTGCAGATCAAGCCCAAGCAATTTCGGTGTATGACCTTCGATCACAAGATCTGGATAGTTTTTGCGAATATGCTGGAGAATCTGATTGGTCTTGCATTCCGGATCACGGATGACGTCCACATAGTTCATGATCTCACCGAGACAGATGATCTCTCCAGTAGCGAGCAGCACATCCATGTCTTCGATTTCGATTGAACCACCTGTTGTTTCCATCGGTGTCGCCGGAACGGAGCTTGGGATAGCGTAGAACATGTCCACCGTTGTCTCACGACTTGCAGACATCATCTCCTGCACACCTTCCAGCCCAAACACATTGGCCATCTCATGCGGTTCCGCCACAATGGACGTTACTCCGCAGCGGATCAGGCCATGGGAAAAGGTTGTCGGTGTCACCATCGTACTCTCAATGTGCAGATGAATATCAATAAGGCCCGGAATCATGTAACGTCCGCGTGCATCAATCACTTCATCGGCTTCAATCATCTCCGGTCCGCCTGGACCAACATACATAAATCTACCGTCCAGTACAGCCACGTTGTTCATTTCGAATCGTTTATAATAACTGTTATACACATGTACATTCTTAATTAGTTGATCTGCACGCATGGGGCATAATCTCCTTCTTCATGAGCATTTTACAGCGATCCAGAGCAGCATTTACAACTTGCCTTAATGCTCTGGATTCAGCTGATAAAATGCCTCTTTTGCTGCTTCTGCTTCCTGCTGCTATTCCACAAGGACAAGTTTATCCTGCGGGAAAATCAGATTAACCCGCTGTCCGCTGAGATAAGGTGTCTCCATCTCCTGATTGGCTGTGAAGTCGCCAAGTTCTGTCTCAATGACGTACTGATAACTGCGTCCAAGGTACGTGCTTACTTTGATAATCCCTGGCAAAGCATTTGCCATGTCCCCGGAGGTATCTCCACTAACCATCAGATCATCCGGGCGAATCGCACCTTTGCGTGCACCGGGACGTGCTGTTCCGGGATGCGCTGTTGCCGTGAACAAACGACCACCCGCTTTCAGCGTGATCACCTCTCCTGCATCACTGCGCTCTGCGAATTCAATAAAATTGTGGAAGCCGATAAATTGGGCTACAAATTCCGTGGCCGGGTATTTAAAAATGGTTTCCGGACGGTCGAGCTGCTCGACTACGCCTTTGTTCATAATCGCTACCTGATCCGAGATGGAGAAGCACTCCTCCTGATCATGAGAGACATACAGCGTCGTGATGCCCAGCTCCTGCTGAATCCGGCGGATCTCCACCCGCATGTTCAGCCGCAGGTTGGCATCCAGGTTACTGAGTGGTTCATCGAACAACAGCAAATCCGGTTCAATGACGAGTGCGCGGGCAATCGCCACACGCTGACGCTGTCCACCCGACAGTTCCTGCGGGAAGCGTTTCTCGAAGCCGTTCAGGTTCACCACTTCAAGGATGCGCATTACACGTGAAGAAATATCCTTATCTTTTACCTTGCGCATCCGCAGGCCGAAGGCCACGTTGTCATAGACAGACAGATGCGGGAACAACGCATAACTCTGAAATACAAATCCAAAATTCCGCTTGTTTACCGGAACCTTCGTGTAATCCTTGCCGCCGAACATAAACTTGCCCTGTGTTGCTTCCAGGAATCCGGCGATGAGGCGCAGCGTAGTTGTTTTACCGCAACCGCTCGGTCCGAGCAGGGAGAGCAGCTTACCTTTTTCCAGCTCCAATTGAAAATCCTTCAGGATCGTCTGGTTATCGTAAGCCACCGATACGCGATCCAATGTCAGCAATGCCATAGCGTTCTGCGCCTCCAATTAACGTTTAGTAAAGTATGAGAATCCGCCCATGATCCGTTCGATCACGAACATTAAAAGTCCAGTCAATACCATCAAAAGCACGGAAATGGCTGCAATGGTTGGGTCAAAATAATTTTCTACATAGGTCAGCATCTGAATTGGCAATGTGCTTACCCCTGGTCCGGTCATAAACACGGAAATGTCCACGTTGTTGAACGACTCCAGAAAGGCAATCAGCACCGCCGCGAGAATCCCTGAGCGAATGTTAGGCAGCACGATCTGGAAGAACGTTCTAACCCGTCCTGCGCCGAGACTCAGGGCTGCTTCTTCTACCGCAAAGTCAAAGCTCGACAGACTCGATGCGATAACGCGAATGATAAATGGAAGCATAATAATCGTGTGACCGATTAGCAGACCTAGATACATCGGCAAATGATAGATCACGATCAGGTATTTCATCAATGTAAAACCAAGCACGATTCCCGGAATGAGTACCGGAGACAGGAACAATGCATTCAGCACCGACTTGCCTTTGAAATCATAACGACTAAGTGCGTACGCAGCCGGAACCCCGAGCAACAGCGCCAACAAGTTTCCCAGTAGGGAAATGATGATGGACGTCTGGAACGTGCGGAGGAAACCGCCTGTGTTGAAAATATTCTCGTACCAGCGGAGGGAGAAGCCCTCCGGCGGAAATTTGAGTACCGTCCCCGGTTCAAACGAAGTCACCGAGATGATCAGAAGCGGGCCCAGCAGAAAGATAAAGACCAGCAGACTGAACAGGCCCAGCCCGATATGTTTCTCCCGCATATGTCTACCCCTTCGGATTTAAAGTTTTGGCCATTTTGTTCATGACACCGACCACGACAAACGTAATGACAATCATAATCGCAGCAACGACCGAGGCCAGATACCAGTCGTTCAGGGTCATGGCGTTCTGATAGAGGAACGTCGCAATTACGCGCTGTTTGCCTCCCAATAGTGCAGGCGTCGTATAAGCCGTCAGGCTTCCGACAAAAACAAGTACGGCTCCGATCACAAGCCCTGGCACAGCCAGCGGGAACACCACCCGGCGGAATGCCGTAAAGCGGGATGCACCGAGGCTCTGCGCTGCCTTAAGCAGATCACCATCGATGTTCTCAAGCACACCGACCAGGGAAATGATCATGAGCGGCAGGAACAGATGGGTCAAACCAATCATCATGGCTGCCGGCGTATACAGAATATCCAGCGGCTTGTCCACGATACCAAGCCCAACGAGGGCGTTGTTTATCAGCCCTTTGCGTCCGAGAATAATCATCCAGCTAAACGAGCGCACAACCGGGCTCGTCAGCAGCGGGAAGATGGCCAGCGCGAGCAAAATGCCTTTGCGGCGCGGCGCTTTCCGTGAAATATAATAAGCTGTCGGGAATCCGAGCACCACGCAGACGATGGTGGTGACCACGCTGACCTGCAGCGTCGTAAGCAATATTTTCAAAAAGTAAGGGTCTCTGAAAAAATGCATGTATCCTTCAAACGTGAAGGAGTTTTCCTGAAAAAACGTCGATCCGATCGTCAGGACAATCGGAATGATCATAAATGCCGCCAAAAACACAAATCCCGGCAGCAATAGCCAGTATACTGATTTCTTCATCGCGGTACTCCTGACTTATAAAATGGTTTTATTCACACGTTTCATTGGAGCACATTTCAAAATAAATGCTACACGTTAGTCGCACCAGCCGTTACGGTTACGAATCGTTCTTTCGATCGCTGTTATCCTTGGATTTTCTTGATCTCCTTCTGTTTAGAAGGAAAAATCCAAGGATAAAGGCGAACGCTTCGCTTCTACAGAATCGATTTCGTCCCCTCCACTACCAGCGAAATACGTAAGGATTGATTTTTAGACTGTACCCCAATGCCGTGAAGATCATAGCTACGCATTTAATGCGTTAATAAACAGTTCAAGGAATGCTTCGGCATCTACCGTTTCGCATACCAATGTGTTGGGTTGTTCGCCCAAACGGTTTTGGAAGTCACATACCATCTGACCATCACACAGGCGGCTGGCCGTCTCTACATCGACGTAATACGATTTGCGTCCAACCAGTTCCGGGGCAAGAGCGACGCCTACTGCCAGCGGATCATGCAATGCGCAAGCGCGGACGCCGTTCATTTCTTCATACCGCTTGATGTAAATCTCTGTGCTCTGTGCCACGTAATCGCGCAATACTGGATCAGTCAATCGTCCGATGGCTTCTTCATTCAGCAGTGTTTGGCGGGTAACATCCAAGCCCACCTGCGTAAGCTTCTCGAAACCTGCATGTAATACAATGCGTGCGGCTTCGGGATCAGCGTACGTGTTGTACTCCGCAGTAGGTGTAATGTTGCCATGCCCACGAACGACACCACCCATGAAGATGACTTCCTTCAATAATGTAGGTAGTTCAGGACACTTCATTAAAGCCAGAGCCAGATTCGTTAACGGCGCGGTCATGATCAGTGTTAGTTCGCCTGGGTACAACTTCGCTTGTTCAACGATAAATTCCGGGGCAAAACCTTCATCCGCCTGCTTGGACGCGGCCGGATCAGGCAGCGCACCACCCAATCCGTCTTGTCCATGTACCCGGTGCTCATAGTGAGACTTGCGTGTGAGTGGCCCAGCCGCTCCGGCAATGACCGGAATGGAGGGTGCTCCCACCAGCTCGAGAATTTTGCATGTATTATCCGTTGCCTGCTGAAGTGATACGTTCCCGCAGACGGTGGTAATCCCGAGAATGTCCAGCTTCCGACTCTTGACGGCCAGCAAGATCGCCAGCGCGTCATCAATACCGGTATCCACATCCAGAATGATGCGATTTCCTGTTTCACTCATACATTCCCAACTCCTCTGCCGTTAAATGATTGCTTGCTGCAAATTTTTGTTTGTCGAGTACAATCATACCTGTCTCTAAACCTTATCGTTCTAACGATAATTAAGCTTATTGTGCAATCTCGCGGTTCCAACGATCTGTCCATGCTTTAGCCTGTTGATTCACAAATTCCATATCCAGCTTGTTCAGCTTGCCAACGACGTCAGCACCATACGTTACGCCTTCTGCTTCTTCGGCATTCAATTCAACCTTCGTATTTACCGGGGAATCCACTTTAGCTTTGGCAGATTTGCTTTGTACATCCTGGCTGAGCTGCCAGTTGATGAATTCTTCGGCGAGTTCTTTGTTCTTACTGCCTTTCACGACATTGATCGTATTCATGACGGCATACGCACCTTCGCTAGGCGTAACAAACTTCGCATTTGGCACTGCCGCTTTCAAATCTTTGAAGTACATTTCCATAATCGGTCCGCCAGCAATCTCTTCCTGGGAGAACATGTTCACGAATTCGGAGGTTTGCGTGTAAAATTTAACAACGTTGCTGCTTAATTTTTTCAGTTCCGCAAAAGCTGCATCTTCATTAAATGTTTCGTTTCCGGCTACACGTGAAGCTGCATCCAATACCATTGGGCCTGCTGTTGCCGTAATGTTCGGAATGGTCAGGTTACCCGCAAACGCTGGATCCCACAGATCAGCCCATGAAGTGACTTCTTTGTTAACGAGGTCTGGGTTATAAGCGATACCGAGCTGTCCAACCGTGTAGGCCGGGCCATAATCTTCACCAAGTGGTGCTTTGGCAATATCATAAATGTCATTTACATTTGGAATTTTGGAACGGTCGATTTTCTCAAACAGACCTTCATCGATACCTTGTTGTGCATAGTAATCGGACAAATAGATCACATCAACATTGGATGTACCTTGGCGGATTTTGTTCAGACGCTCAGCGTTGTTACCCACTTCAAGCACAATGTCTACATTATGTTCTTTTTCAAATGGACCAAATACTTCTTCATTAAAGAAATCTTCCGAGAATCCCCAAGTAGAGACGACCAGTTTGGTTGGCGCTGTGCCTCCGCTGCCTGATCCGCCTGTTGCGCTCTCTGTACTGCTGCCGCATCCTGCAAGTAATACCGATGTCATTGCCACTGCCGCCAAACCGCTAATCCACTTTTTCATCATGATCCTGATTCCCCCTGATATGTGTGATATTACAACCCAAACCATTAAGTTGAACTAGCTTGATATTCTCAACTAAAAATTTTACACAATAACGTAGAGGACAGAAGAAACCTGAAGTAGCGGAGCTAAAAGCTTTCTGAAAGAAAGCTGCATCGAAAGCATACGCTTCGCCTTTATTCCCGGATTTCACCTTTTCTAAATACAATCAAAGAAATCTGGGAATAACAGCGATCGGAAGGTTGTTCTGTCATCGGAGTGCCAGTGTGAATATTTGTTAGTTGGGCTCATATAGTTCAACTTAAAAAAACAAAAAGAAAAGCATTCTTGTATAAACAAGAACACTTTTCTTCGTAAACAAAGGAAAGCGACACCCGCTGCCGGTACATCATCGGTTTCTGCTTCAGAATCAATCCGAAGTCAGACGCCATCATATGAAATTGTTCGGAATCAGAATGATGAATTAGAATCGTTCGCAACACATGCATCGAACCTGTCGATCCATCCTATGCTTGTTCCAATATCACATTCGTAATGGCCCACTGCGTGGACGCATCGTAATCCCGTAATACAGCTTCGATTGGCAAACCCATGTGCTGCTCCAACTTCTCCCTGAATTTCTTCTTATACAAGACAGACATGCGGAAGTCCACTTCCAGCTTCAAGCCGGGGGCCTCCCCTTCCAGGGCGTCAGAGCGCGGTGAACGTCGGTGCTTCGCGTAGAAGGTCACAATGTTCTGATCAATGGTCACTCTCAGGAGAGTGGTGCCAAAGCCGAACAGTTCCTTCGAAATTTCGTTATAATACTGGCACATCTTCTTCTTGCTCTCATTGCTGTCCAGCAGTTCCATGAACTCACCCACATCATTTACTACCGTACGTTCGACGTGTTAACACGATTGATTATACATATATCTACGATTTTAGGCAACCCAAAAGATATAGTTAACATGCAAATAACACATAAAAGCGAACGATAGGTATAAACTAGCGAAAACAATTCGTAAATGTTCACCGTAAGCGTGCTTGGAGATAACTGCACCCCTTTTCTCTATTATTGTTGCTTAATAACCCACTTTTGATACTCATTCTCTTGACGATACTCATCCATTACCAGCTCAGCCCCATCCTCGGATATGCCAAGTGCTTTCCCGTTATGAGAACTTGTAATGCGCATCGTCCCGTCCTCATTCTTTGAAATGTTCCAGCGTTGATTCGCATAACCAAGATACGAATAGAGCTGAATACGATTCTGTCCTACATCCCAATCAAGAGACATTCCGCTCAAGGTTCGAATGGAGTAAGAGCCGGAATCATCGCCTGTCGGTACAAGTACCCATTTGAAGCCTTCACTTGCATTCTCTGTCTCCTCAGCAACCTTTATCACTTCTCCTGCTTCAGATGGAACAGCCTGCACCGTAACGGGACGTCCTGCGTTATAAATCATCACCTGCTCCAATTCTGCTTTCTTCCTATGGATTGCATTCACATTCTGGAAGGACGCATTCCCACCGAACACATGAAGTCCAAAATGTCCTTCGGCAAACGTTCCATCCTGAAGATCCAGGACTCGCTCACCGTCTACATCAACCTGGATTCGAGGACCGTTCGCCTGAATCTGGATGTGATACGTATGATCTTTACGAACGAATCTCGGGATTTGAGCAAGTACCTGTCGATTTTCGATTTTTCCATCCACTTTATAAAATAGCCGGATGGACTTCAGGTTCGGGTCCATATTCAAATAGTAGCCGCTTCGTCCATCCTCACTTGCACGGAATACAATAGAACCTGCTCCCCCCTGTGCTCCCAGCGTCAGATCAGCATCATATTGAAAATCCCCTGCCGTTTCCTGTGCGATATATTGTGTATCTCCACTATAGTTGCCCTGTATGCCTTGTTTGGAAATAAGCCATTGGGCCGATGACTTATCCGACTTCCAGCCGGACAAGTTGGTATGGAATATGCCACTGGATACCGTTATCGGTATTTGGGCAGAAGCTTTGCCGTCTGCCGTTGATACCGTTACTACTGCTTCGCCTCCACCCACAGCTCGAACCGTCGCTTTCGTTTTATCAGAATGAACGATTTGCACCACTTTAGGATTGCTTACCTTCCATTTCAACGTTTGAGTGGCACCTTTTCCGGGTCTGCCTTCCACCGTGGCGTACAGCGTTTGTGTCTGCCCAACATTCGCCGTTCTTCTTTGTATATCTGCAATAACCTGAGCCTTGGAGGAAGTGCTCTTTCTCCAGATGTTATCTAAGGCGTACACCTTCATGGAGCTCACCTTCACTTCCCCACCCAGGCTATAGAAAGCCATTGCCCTTCCCGCCGGATCTGGAAAAATGACATCTGAGAAGGCAACCTTGCCATCATTACCAAAGACCTCTATAGAGGATTCATCGACGAATATACGTAACTTCACCTTTCGATTTTCAGGTTGTAACGGGGCCTCGTGTACCTTGGTGAATAAGTCGGAGAAGCTTACGTCCCCCGAAGCGGTGCGATCCACGAACATGTTCTGCGTATTTACTCTGTATCCTACGGTGGTCTTCTGCCCTTCTCTTTGACGCAGTTGAAAGCCAAACTCGGTTACAGAGCTGTTAGCCGGAATTTCCACTTCAGCTTCAATCTCATATGCCCCTGCCGTTAGCCCATCAAGCGGATTTTTTGTTTTTGGGCCAACGATCATTTGTTGTGCACTATACAGGTTATGCCGCAGTGTCTGGAGTTCAGTGATTGGTGTTTGTACCAAACGTACTCCTTCATCCGTGGTTCGAAGAGAGATTTCTCTTGGTATGGTCAGTTGCCCTTTCCATGAGGAAGTTGGGAATTCAAACGGATAATCCCAGTTCGTCATCCATGCCAGCATGATTTTCCGCTGGTCCTGCATATTCGCAAAGGACATCGCTGCGTAGAACTCCTTACCGAAGTCCGTTCTCAACACTTGCCCCGACGGATGATCGTTCAGGAATTTCCCATCAGCTGTTAGCTGGCCTACAAAATATTCCGCATCTGATCCCTGAGTTTTCGGATTGGCCCCTGTACTGATCATTAGCACCCACTTACGTTGCCCCGTTCCATCTACAGGCAGCTGAATCAGATCGGGACACTCCCACACACCACCTCGAACATAATCGCCATATCCGAAGTTATCGGTTAAGGTCCAATCGAGCAGATTGGTTGAAGTAAAGAACCGGATGTGATCCCCGCCGGACACCACCATCACCCAACGGTTGTGATCTTCATCCCGGACGACCTTCGGATCACGGAAATCCCAGCTTCCCGGATCATCACCATTCTTGCCCGGATTCTCAATGACAATCGGACGATCTTTGGCGTATTGCCAATTCCGGCCTTGATCAGTACTATAGGCGAGGCCGATACGCTGATTGCCACCAGGTTTATCTGGATGATAGGAAGTGTAGTACGCAATCAGACCTTTTCCGCCCGAATCCGTGAACAGACCGGAGGCATTATTCAGATCAGCAATTGCTGATCCCGACCATACATGGCCCTGATCATTCCAAGGTAACGCAATAGGTAAACGCTTCCAATTTACCAGATCAGAACTGACGGCATGAGCCCAGGTGCCTCCATCCTGATGAAACAGATGATATTCTCCTTCGTAATAGACCAGCCCGTTTGGATCACTTGCCGATCCTCGAATCGGAGAATAATGGTACTGGGGACGATAGTTTTCTTTATAGTACACCGACTCTTCCGTTACATAGATATCCTGAAAATAAGCGATGCCTTGTTGCACGACAAGTCCAGCATTTCCATTAGCGTAGCTTTTATCTGTTACCTCAACAGCCGCAGGCGTGTACCCATCTACATAGATTTGAATCAAGCTGCCCGAGGCTATAACTTCGATGTGATGCCTCGCTCCCGGTTGGCTTGGAACCTTGCTATTCGAGCTGGCGAGCACGGTACCGTCCGCTTTTCGAAGTTGCACCCGAACTTCTTCTCCTTCCCGAATCAGGGCTGCTTCATATCCCTTCGTTCCATCTGCATTTGCCCTGAATAGCAGCGCTGCTGAGGTACTCGCATTGGCAAGAGATATATTTCCTTCATATACAAAATCAGATGTCGCTTTCTCGTAAATGACCCTTCCTTTCCCCTGCGCGTTTGCTTTCCCTTTATATCCTTTCAAATCCGGCTGCCATTCACCTACGCTGCTAATCGTTTTGCCGATATTGCCATTCATTGTACTAACCTGCACATTCTGGAACAAAGCCGACCCATCCCATACATGGAGCCCCAGATTCCCTGACGAGTAGGCACTGTCTTTCACATCAATCACCGGGTCATACCGATTATCCCAATATACCTGAAGGCTTTCTCCGTCCGCCTTCACTTTCAGATGATAGATACTCCCAGATTCCAGGTTTTCTTTATGTTCTACATTTAACGTTCCCGGCTGTCCACTGGCATCTCTTAGACGTATTACACCAGCCTGAGGAACCACTTGCAGCATATATGAAGACCAACCTGTATCATTGGATCGAAAAACAAGACTTGTATCCGCTTTCATATTCTGAATCATCAAATCAGCTTCAAAGATAAAATTATCGGCTCGTGTAGCCGATATGGCCATCACATTCTCCCCGGCGTCCGAAGTCAGACGAAGTCCATCATCCGTATCTTCCAGATTGCCTCTACCTTGCAATGTCCAATCTGACAAATTCGTTATTGCCTTAGACACTTTGGTTAACATTTGAACCACCTCCCCCTGTTTTGCTGATTCCTTGGAGGTCTGTTCTATCCTTTGCGAGGCAGTTGTCTCCATAACAGATGTTGTGAAATAGGCTCCAGCAGCAGAAGATCCAAGGACACATGATAATAGAACACAACCAATGGAACGGAAGATGATTTTCATGAGCATTCCCTCTTTTCATATAGTAGATGAGACAAAAATCCCACAAAGGGCGGCGCAGTCTCTTAGATAAGTGAACCTGCATCCGCCCCTTCTGGGACGTCCATACATATCAAACGCTATGAAACATATGTTTCATGCTGCAATGCTTCTAAACCCAATGCGAGGGCACCGCATAGTCCTGCGTGCTGGCCCAATCCAGGCTGGACAATATATTGGTCAATATGTTGCGTTATTGGGGCTGCATTCACATAACCATTCAGATTCCGTACAACCTGATGCCGGATCATGGGAAACAGATGACTTTGCTGCATCACCCCTCCGCCCAAGATGACCTTTTGAGGGGAGTGAAGCAGAATGCCCGTTGTGATGGACTCCGCAATGTAAAAGGATTCGATCTCCCAGGCCGGGTGGTCTGCCGGCAGTTCGCTGCCAGGGCTCTGCCAGCGGGCTTGAATGGCTGGCCCCGCAGCCATTCCCTCCAGGCAATCGCCATGATACGGACATAATCCGGCAAAATGATCCTCCGGGTGCCGTCTCGTCCGGATGTGTCCACCTTCCGGGTGCAGCATTCCATGCACACGTTTACCTCCCGCCACAAGCCCAATCCCAACACCTGTGCCAATCGTATAATACACACAATTGTCCAGTCCCTTTGCTGCTCCCCAAGTGACTTCTCCAAGGGCCGCTGCATTCACATCCGTATCCCATCCGAAGGGAATCGGGAATTCACGCTTCAATGACCCAATAACATTACAGTTTTCCCACCCTGGCTTGGGCGTTGTCGTAATGTAACCATAGGTGGGGCTATCCGGTTGCAGATCAATCGGACCAAAGGAGCCGATCCCGATCGCCACCACTCCTTTGTCCCTGAAATAGTCGATCACCTTCGCCAGTGTGGTCTCGGGATGTTCCGTTGGAAAGCTGCACCAATCTTCAATTTCCCCTCGTTCGTTACCTACACCACATACAAACTTCGTTCCACCGGCTTCTATTGCTCCTATACGCATCTTACTGTCCCCCTCACGATCATTCTGACTGACCTTCAACTCGGATGGGGGATAGCTCGTAGATATGAAGCGAAGCAAATACTAAATCCTTATTTTGGGACTGAACAGAGATTCCCTTGGAACCCGCATCCGGATAGATCAGATCGGTAATAACCGCTTGACCGTCATTGGCAAATACCTCTACAGATGAGTAATCCACATAAATACGCATATGTTGGTTGCTGTCCACTGCTTTTAATCCCGCTGCATGGCGGCCCAGGAAATGTTCATGGAAATCGCTAATACCCGATCGACTGCGATCAACATATACCTCATTCTGGCTAGCGTCCACGCCGATGAGCGTTTCGTTGCCTGCACCACTTCGTAATGCAAATTGAACAGATTGATCAGAAGCCCATTCCGCATATATCTCATAGTTTACAAGGCGCAAAGTATTCAACTGTTCACTCACTTGTCTAATAGAAGCATTCTGTAAGGACAGTACTGGGGTGCGGGCTTGCTCCAACTCGCGTGCAGGACGCTGAACCAGCAGGACTTCCCCGTCCCTTTTCTCCAATGTCAGCTCTCTCGCAATGGTCATCGCGCCGCGGTATGCTTCGGTTGGTGTCTGATTGGCATACATCCAGTTGCTCATCCAACCCATAAACAGGCGTCTGCCGTCTTCTGCCGGAATGTCAGACCAACTGACCCCTGCGTAGTTATCCCGACCATGATCAAGCCAGCGAACGGTATGGGAAGCTTCATCAGGAACAAATGTAATCCCATTAAAATCTCCGGTGAAGTATTGCGTTCTGGAGCCTTCCTTGAAGGCCGGATCTGCACCAATGCTGACAAGCATCACCCATTTCTCCTGGCTTGCATCCCCATCCACGGATAGAGGGAACAGATCAGGGCACTCCCAGACGCCATCATGCGAACCGATCCCGGCGCCGAATTCACTGCCCAATGTCCACTCCTTCAGATCGGGAGAATGGTACAGACATACCGTCTGACCACAAGCGATAATCATAATCCATTCCTTGGTCTGCTCATGCCAGAACACTTTGGGATCACGGAAATCCACGAATGACTCATGCTCCAGTACCGGATTGCCCTCGTATTTCATCCAAGTTCTGCCGCTATCCTTGCTATATGCGAGGCTCTGCCGCTGAATCGGATGATCGTTTGGCACCTCCTGATGATGGGTAAAAATAGCCACCAGTCCTGGCTCATCGTCAAAGAATCCAGACGTATTGTTCCAGTCCACCACGGCACTGCCAGAGAATATCATGCCATGTTCATCCGGCGCCAAAGCCACAGGAAGCTCTTCCCAGGTCACCAGATCCTTGGTCACCGCATGTCCCCAATGCATCGGTCCCCATGTGGTGCCAAACGGATGATGCTGATAGAACAGGTGATACTCACCTTTGAAAAATACCATACCATTGGGGTCATTCATCCACTTCTCCTTGGGTGAGAAGTGATAGACGCCCCGGTAATCGGTTGTTGAAATGGTAGACATATTGGTTTCTCCTTTGGATCAAACCTTTGAAGAGGACACTTTGCTTCACTCACGCACCTTAATGCTAGTAAGGCAAAGCTCCTCATCCAGTTTGTTTTATTGGGTGTTGCGGTCATATCCCGCTTGTTTAATCTGCAGCCACTCTTGCAAGCCAAGACGATCCAACTCTTTCAGATAAGCGTCCCACTCCTGATCGATCTTTCCATTCTGATACCATTCCGTGCGCATACGCAGCACATAGGCGAACAAATCCGTCTCAATGGTGGAAAGGCGGTCGAGTTCATCGATCGAGAAGAACACGCTTGGATAGACGTTTTCTGCTTTCATGTGTGGAACCATATATTTATCGAGCAGTTCCATACGCCATGCAGCATCTTCCGGTTTGGTTGTGTATTTGTCATAGTAACTGTCTAGAATAGCCAGCGGTCCTGCAATGCTCGTTTTCTGTCTGAGCTCAACAGGTGCAGCGCCTTCCAGCGGAAGATGCTTCAGCATGCCTTTGGCTTCATCCAATTCAAAAATATTCTGTTGTGTCTCATCACCGTAAGTTCCCCAGTTGTTCTGCACGGATTGGAGCGGATCGTACAATTGGTCGACCCACTTCGCTGTGGATTCCAGATTTTTATTGCTGCTCGTAACAACCATGCGTCCTCGGTCTAGACCGATACCGTTTGTACGTGCGACATTAATTTCTCCATTCGGTCCGGCGACAGGAGGCAGAACATCATAGGTATCATTCATGCCTGTAATGTTGGCCTTATCCCAAGTGAAGTACATACCATATTTGTTGTCTTTGCCCTTGGCCAGATACGTATTCCAATCCTGCTGATATGCTTCCACATCCACAAGACCTTCCTGAACCAGTTCGTGAATGTATTTGACCGCTTCCTTGTAGCCTTCATCAGCTGCCGTAAAGACTACTTTTCCATCGTTGGTCACCACGGTGTGGTCCCAGTTCTCCCCGAGTCCAAATGCTGCAAATAGAAATGTCAGATCTTCTCCGCCCGGCTTGTTAATGAAGGACAACGGAATTTCGTCAGCCTTGCCATTGCCGTTCGGGTCCTGGGTTTTAAACGCAATCAGCACTTGTTTCAGTTCTTCGGTTGTCGTTGGCATCTTCAGTCCGAGCTTGTTCAGCCACTCCACGTTGATCCAAGGTAAGTCATCAACCGCCTGTATGCGCTGCTTGCCACTTCCGAGCTCCTCAATCCAGGGAAAGGAATAAATATGTCCGTCTGGAGCCGTAATCATGCTCTTGTATTCGGGAGCTTCCTCCAGCACCTTTTTCAGGTTCGGCATGTATTGCTCAATCATGTCCTCCAGTGGAATGATGGCACCGTCCTTCGCCAGTTTCAGGAGATCATAATCCCCATAACCTGCGTCAAAAATGGCATCCGGCAAATCACCGCTGGCTATCGCCAGGTTTCTTTTCTCCGCAAACACATCACTCGTATAGTTCTTCCAGTTGATATGCACATTGGTTTTCTCTTCGAGTCTCTTGTTAATCAGCTTCTCGTTCGGATCAGCAGGGGCCAGCGGAGAACTCTGTGTTATAAAATTCAATGTCACTTTGCCATCAGGTGACTGGGCTTCACTTGCCGCACCGCCTCCTCCCCCGCCACACGCCGAGAGCAGGAGCATGGCTGACAACATGGAGATGGATGCCGTTGTAGCGGCTTTTCTGGACTTGTTCACTTTTTTCATGATAATGACCTCCGTGGATTATGTTGGGTCGAGCGCGCTATATTTCAGACTGTTCACTATTTGAGCGAACCTACCATGACACCTTTTTCGAAGTATTTCTGAAAGAACGGATACATGATAATGAGTGGCAGACTCGAAATGACAATGGCTGAATATTTGATCATTTCCGAGAGACGTTTCAGTTCCGCCATCGCAAGCTGATCACTGATCATGCCCGGTGCAGCCTGATTCTGAATCAGAATGGAGCGCAGAACAAGCTGGAGCGGATGGAGGTTCGGATTGTCCAGATAGATCATGGCGTCAAAATAGGAATTCCACTGGCCTACAAACGCGTACAACGCGAGAACAAAAATGATAGGTTTCGATAACGGAATGACGATCTGGAAGAAAATCTTCATCTCGGAGGCACCATCCACATTGGCGGCTTCTTTCAGTTCTCGCGGCACCCCTTTGAAGAAGGTTCTGGAGAGAATGATGTTCCAGACATTGACTGCGCCTGGGATGATAATGGCCCATACCGTATCCAGCATGCCTAGATTACGAACAAGCAGATAGGTCGGGATCAAACCGCCACCGAAGAACATCGTGATGATAAAAATAATCATGAAAAATCCTCGCCCAGCCAGCCTTTCATCAGACAAGGCATACCCTGCAAATATCGAGACGGTCACCGTCACTAGTGCAAAAGAAACCGAGTACAGCACCGCATTGGCAAACCCTCGAATCATGGCCGGATTGGATAGAATCATCTGATACCCATCCAGACTCCAGTCGGATACATTGAAGGACAGCCCGCGGTTCAGCAGTACCGTCGGGTCCATGAATGAGGCAACGACGATATAAATCAGGGGGACAACCACAACCAGTACGGCACAGGTGAGAAAAATCGCGTTCAGCGTGAGGATCAGTCGATCCAGTCCCGTATGTTTGACTACCATGGATAACACTCCTTTCCTAATAGAGGCCTTCGCCTTCATTCAATTTCTTCACGATCAGATTCACAGTCACCAGCAAAATGACATTGATGACGGAGTTAAATAATCCTACTGCCGCAGAATAAGCGTAATCTCCGGACTGCAAGCCCACCTTGTACACATACGTGGCAATGATTTCGGAGGAAGGCAAGTTCATGGATGTCTGCATCAGGTAGGCCTTCTCAAATCCAATCGACATGATCCCGCCAGCGGCAAGAATAAATACGATGGCCATAATCGGTCGAATCGTCGGAAGGTCGATATGGCGAATACGCTGAATGAGATTCGCTCCATCCAGGTTGGCTGCATTGTGAAGTTCCGGATCGACATTGGCCAAAGCAGCGACATAAATGATGGAAGCCCAGCCCGCCCCGGTCCAAATATCCGACAAAATGTATATCCAGCGGAAGTATTCCGGTTCGGACATAAACATAATAGGATGCCCTGTAATTGCTGTGGCTATCTGATTGATCGGCCCTGTTGGGGATAGAAAGATAAACAGCATACCCACAACGACAACTACCGAGATAAAGTTGGGTGCATACAGAAACAATTGGATGTTTTTCTTCACTCCGGCTTTACGTACCTGATTGAGCATGAGAGCAAGCAAAATCGGGACCGGAAAGCTGAATATCAATCCAAAAAAACTGAGTTTAAGCGTATTCATAAAGATGACGTCAAAATTGGGCGAAGCCAAAAACTTCTCAAAATGCTTCAAGCCTACCCACTCACTGCCCATAATACCTTTGATCGGACTAAAATCCTTAAATGCGATAATGGCTCCGTACATCGGGATGTATTTGAAGACAAGGGTCAGGATCAGAGCTGGTGCGAGTAACAAGTACAAAAAATAATTCTTTTTGAACTGCTGCATCCTGTGACCGGTAGATGCCCTCTCTTTCAACGCCCTTCCTGTACCCTTTTTGGTATCCACTGTGTTATCCAACACATTACCTCCGTTCATTCCTGAAGTTGACAATTGTTTGCAGTAAGGGCTTTCAATATTTACAATTGCTCATTTAATAATTTACAATTTATCAGGTAATCTAGGCATTAGTCAATACATTATGTAAAAAATAATTGTGCATTTGATAACATTTAGTGTGTTTTCCAAGTTCTAAATGTGCATTTCATTGTATATATAACGTTTGTTTATTTCCCTTCAACCTGTCATTCCCCTTATCAGCAGTAGGATATTTCAAACTAATGATCATTTGTAACAAAACTTCTGAATACATATAAAAGCGCTTAATTTAAATTAAAAATGTAAACTTAATTGTGCATATGTAAAATCGAGATTGCTATTTGTTCCGATCTATTATACATTTGACTAAGATAATACTATGGACGACGATATGATCATTAGAGGTGAAGCACTAGATGGCAAAAGAAAAAGTTACGATACAGGACATCGCAGATGCTTTGGGCATCTCCCGGAATACAGCTTCCAAAGCCTTGAATGATAGCGGAAATATCCCGGATGAGACACGTAATCGTGTAATTAAAAAAGCAATTGAACTTAAATATAAACAGTTTGCCTATATGGAAAATGAGCATGTTCTAACCAAAGCTCCAAACAATATCGCCCTGTTAACGGAGAATCTGCCCAATACATCTCACTTTGGTTCGATGTTAATCAGTGGTCTGGAGAAAAGAATCAGCGCAGAGGGATACAATCTCTCCATTCATATCGTACGTGAGGTTGATCAGGACTCACTTACACTTCCCAACAATTTTGATATTTCCAACGTGGACGGTATCATTTGCATTGAGTTGTTCAATCTGAAATATACTCAGCTTATTACCGATCTCGGAATTCCCACGATCTTCATCGATTGCGCTTCCGACATCTGTTATCCGGAATTTCATGCAGATTTGCTGCTCATGGAGAATGAGCACAGCACGTATCAGTTAACCAGAAAATTAATTGAGAGCGGCTACAACCATGTTGGATTTGCCGGGGATTACAATCATTGCAAAAGCTTCAATGAACGTTGGGTAGGATATCAGCGGGCGATGCTGGAAGCGAGGCTGCAGGTCGATCCATCCCATTGCATTGTGGATGATGACCGCCTGTTTTTCTCAAAGCCTGGCTGGTTGAACGAACGCGTGGCAGAGCTGAAGTCGCTGCCTGATGCGTATGTGTGTGCCAACGACTTTATCGCAGTCGACTTGATCAGAGCTTTGAGAGCGAGGAATGTTAAAGTGCCCCAGGATATCGTCATATGCGGATTCGATAACGCACCTGAATCACGAATTATTGAGCCTGCATTAACGACGGTTCATATCTACAGCAACGAAATGGGCATTAAGGCTGCGGAGATGCTGTTATCCCGGATTGATCATCCGTCACAGCCTTATCAGGTCTCGCATATCGTAACCAAACCGATCATACGGGAGTCCACACCCACACTTATGAAAGCCAATCCACAGACCGTTTAACTTATCTCATAGATCTCTAAAAAAATAAATAGCCGTATCTTTCACGCAGAATAGAACGTGAAGGATACGGCTTTTTCTATAGGGACTTATAGATGCCCTTTTTATGATGCGGTCAAAATATGACGCGAGCAGGACGCAGCCTCTAATCGGGATTCGTAGCTCTGTGCTAAACGGAGGCCTTGGATGCTCCTTTGGCTGAACGTACCTCTGTACGAATCAAATTGAAGATCATAAAGACGAGCACAACGAGTTGTGGAATAAAGGTCTCCCATGTCGGATACATACCAAGCCAGCCAATCGTCGGCAGACTCGGTGCGATATGAGCCCCCAGCGCTGCTGAGACTTGAAGGGAGTGAATACTCTCTCCAAGGAAACGAAATACCAGATAATAGATCAGCAGCGTAGCGGTCAGGAAAAACCATCGTACAGGCAGACGTACACTGAACTGAATAATGGCTACAGCTAATACAATCAGGATGAGCAACGCTGCCCCCATACCGATCAACATCTGCGAGGTCTCAATTGCAGGCGCCATGCCGATATAAAAGATCGCCGTCTCCGCACCTTCCCGCAATATGGCAAGACCCGCCACAGCGAAGAGTGACCATAGACTTCCCCGGGCCAGTGCACCACCTACCTGTCGCTGTACATAGCTATTCCAGGAGCGGGTATTTGATTTGCTATGCATCCAATGCCCAACCGTCAACATTAGTACAACGGCTGCAAGCCCCGTATACCCCTCAATCATCTCCCGTGTGCTGCCCGATGATGCCACAGCAAGAGTCAGCGACAGTACAACGGCTAACGCCGCACTAAGCAGCAGACCACTACCGGCACCAGCCCAGATCCAGCGCCGGGCCGCAGTCTCGCCACTCTTCTTGGCATAAGCGAGCAATGCAGAGAGTACCAGAATGGCTTCCAATCCTTCGCGAAGCAAAATCAATGCCGCATCCCATGCCGTGTATGAGGTGGTAGCCGTTAACGGCGCCAGCCGATTGATCATTCGGGTTATAACCTCGGTTGCCTTCGCCGTATTTGGCGGATTGGAGACGACATATCCCGATGCTTCGGCCATTTCATTCTCAATGGCCGTATATGAAGCTGGAGATGATATCTGCACCTGACCTTCAACCAAAGGCCAGGCCACGATAAACTGCTCCAATCCGGTTGCAGCAGTAGTGGTATCCCCGGCTTGAATCTGCTGCTCTATTTGCTCCAATAATTTCAGCAGGTCGGACAATGAAGAAACATCGGAGGATGCTGACGTATCCTCAACTTCCCCTTCCTTGAGGGTCCCTGCAATGTAATCTGTGAGCAACGTGACCAGTTCCTGCATACGCGCTGTTGCCTGTTCTTCCTTGCGGGGCTCGGCCTGCATTGCAATGCGAACCAGACTGATGTCTTTCTCCAACTGGCTGTATACGCCAAAATGATCCTGACGAATCGGAGCTTCGGTGCCTTTCCAGGCCGTAACAATCCGTTTATAGGCAAGCTCTGCCAGGGTCCAATCGCCCTGTTCCATTGCACTCAAGCTTTTACGTGCGTCTGGCAGCAGCCTTTCAGCCGCTTTACGGCCTGCATCGTCGCTCTCTTCTGCCACCTGAAACGCCTCAATGTACTGATTGGTCGCACGGGCAAGATCCGCCAATGCTTTCTTGGCAGCATCAGAATCATTGCTCGACAGTGCCTGTTCCGCTTTGGACAAGGCTTCACCTACAACGCTGGCGGCCGTCGCAACCTGATCTGCGTTCTGTTCCGGCACCAACGTGCTGGCAGCATCCCACAGTTGCCGGAACTCAGCGACATCCTCCGTCGCTTCTGTCAGCTTGCCCTGTCCCGCTTCAACCAAGGCGCTGCCCACAGGCGGCAATAGACTATCCAGTTGTTTTTGCACAGACTGCTCATTGTTTTGGAGCCCTTCTCCAGAAGCATGTGCCATGCCAGGTAAGCGAATTACCCCGGACCCCACCATCAGGAACACCAGCAGCATCAGCAAGGAGCGCATCAACCTTCCTTTGTACATCCGCCGCTTCTGCGCCTTCCGATCTGCGATCCTGCCCATCATTGTCATCCTCCCCATTAAATTAAGGTGTCCCCAATATATCCGCCATTCATAATTCCCGGGAAACAGGCAAATACAGCACTGCCTGTGTGCACGGTATATTCGTTCAGCTTGTCGTTCTTTGCCAGTCGTTTCTGAATCGGAATAAACTGTTTCTCCAGGTCCCGTTGATAGCTAATGAACAGCAAACCTGCATCCAGCTGCCCGGTCTTGGCATCGAGCCCACTCGAATACGAGTAGGAGCGTCGTAAAATTTGCTGACTGCCGTCCCCCTTCGCGAGACGCAGATGTGACGTTGCCGGAATTACAGGCTGCCCATCGGCAGACTTGGCCTTCAAATCTACCGGATCGAACTCGCCGCGGCTGCCGAGCGGCGCTCCGCTGTCCCGGTGGCGTCCAAATGTCGCCTCCTGGTCCTTCAGTGTGGAGCGGTCCCACACCTCCACACGCATGCGAACCCGGCGGACGGCCATATAGCTGCCGCCAGCCATCCACCCCGGACCGTCAGCCGGCTGCGCCCAGACGGTCTGGTCCATCAGCACCGCATCCGTTGTATCCGGATTGCCGGTGCCATCCTTGAAGCCGAGCAAGTTGCGCGGTGTTCCACCCCCAGGGTCAGCTCGGCCCGTGCGCTGGAAGCCTTCCTGCGTCCAGCGCAATACCGCATGCCCGCGTGCGATGCGCGCGAGATTGCGGATGGCATGGAAGACGACCTGCATATCGTCTGCGCAGACTTGCACGCACAGGTCGCCACCACACCACTGCGGGTCCAGCGCATCTCCGGCGAATGCCGGCAGATCGCGCAGGCCCTTGGGCTTCCGGCCCTGCAGCCCGAAGCGCCCGTCAAACAAAGAGGGCCCCACACCAAACGTCAACGTGGTTCGTGACGGTGTCAGGCCTGCCGCTTCGCCCGTATCGGTGGGGGGCGTATTCAGCGTTGTATTATGTTCGCCAATCATCTCTCCGGCGGCCATGGCTGCGGCAGCCGCCGTCCAGTTCTTGAACAGACGGCGGAGATCATCCGCACTTCCCGCCGTCACATCAAAGGCGGCGAAGCAGATGAAATCCTGAGCCGGGGTAATAATGCCCGCCTGGTGCTTGCCATAAAAGGGCAGGCCTTTGTCATTCGGCGAGGCTTGCTCCACAGCGGACGCCGGACTCTTTTTGCGGCCCAGCGCCATCAGACCGCTGGCACCGCCTCCGCCCAAAAGCAGACCCAATCCGGCCACGCCGGTCAGCTTCAGCATTTCACGCCGTGACAACGGCTTTTTCAGCGAATCCTTTTTCTGCTCGGTCATCGTTCTACACTCCCAGTACTTGTCCCATATTCGACAGCGGCTCGGCCAATGCATCCAGGTTCTGACTCAACTTCTTCACGTCTTCATCCTTCAGCTTCTCATAGGAAACGTATCCGTCTCCATCCTTGAATGGAGCAAGCTCTTTCTCCAGTGCATCGAATCGGTCCGCAATTTGCTGATTCAGATCCTTGTCTTTGGCAGCCAGATCATCCTTGAGCAGGTTATAAATCTCGCGTGCTCCCTCTACATTCGCTGCAAAATCATACAGATCCGTATGGGAATAACGTTCTTCTTCACCGGTTACCTTGCTGGAGGAAACCTCATTCAACAGTTCTACCGCACCCGTTACCATCAGACTCGCATCGATGTCCATCGTCTCCACTTTGGCACGCAGGAGCTTCGCATCACTCAACAAGGTATCCGCAAAGTCAGTCATGCCTTCGGTCGTTTTGTCTTCCCAGAGCGCTTTCTCAATCCGGTGGAATCCGCGCCAGTCGGCAGCCTCCACATCTCCGTCACGTGCATCGATATTCGGGTCCAAATCCCCAAGTGCCTCGGCTACCGGTTCAATACGTTCATAATACATACGAGCTGGTGCATATAATGATTTGGCAGTCTCCAGATCACCAGCTTTCACGGCATCCGTAAACTTCTCCGTTTGCTTCACGAATTCATCAATCTGCTCAATTGCAAACGTGCGATAGCCATCCACTGCGGTTGTATAATCGCTCCCGGCCGCTTCCTGATCTGCTGCATCCGTAGTTTCTGTGGAAGTTTGATTTTCGCTTTGAGCAGCAGGTGTTTCTGCCTTGTCCGTAGCCGCTTCATTATTGCCGCAAGCGGCGAGTAAAACCGAAGTTGCCAGCACAACAGCCGGCAGTGCCAATATTTTTTTCAACACGATACACTCCCCATTGGTTAAACTGATATGGTTGTACACCTGCGATAAATATGTCGATGAGTACAAACCCTTAGATTAACGTTCATTTAATGATAATGATTATCAATTTCGGTAAAGACATCATAATTCCGGCGCATACTTATGTCAATATGAAAATAAGAGGACCTGTTTAATCAATACTCAGGTGGAAAATACCGGGTATTAATTCCCCTGAAAACATAGACAAACTTCGTCATCACCCGTTAAAATGAGACAAAATGTCTATATTATCTTAATTTTATGAAATTGGAGGCTCATGCCATGAAATGCCCAGTATGTAATCATGAAAATGGAAATGCCAGCTTTTGCGAGAGGTGCGGCGCTAATCTAACTCCTTCTTCCCCTACTGCAAATTCCGCTCAGGAGCAACAATCCGCTGCTGCCGAACCTGAATATACCCGTTGGTCGAGCACACAGGCGACACCTCCTCACGCTCCCATTTCTCCCAACACACCTTCTGCTTCCAGACCTGTACAACATGCATCCGACTCTTCCAGCACAGAGGGCGCTTCAGCTTCAGGAAACAACAACACCAATCAGTGGAACAACATTGTACAAAATGAGAAAGTTCAGCAAGCCAAAGAAGTAAGCAAACAGTATCTATCCTATTTCCTTAGTGTGCTCACCCGCCCTTATCAAACCATGAAAACCGTTGGTGAACAGCATTCTCTTAACGGTTGGATCACGATGGCTCTGATTGCGGTTCTATCCTCTACATACTTTTTGATTACATTCGCCCGGATGGATATGGACGGATTGTTCATTGGTGGGTTTATCAGACCACTGTTGTTCACCGCCATTTCATTGGTCGTAGCGATCGCGTTGATGTATGCCATACTTAAGATTGAAAAAATAACGTTCCGTCCCAAAACACTGGTTGCCCAGTTCGGTACATTGCTTGTGCCCGCTGTAGCGTCGCTCGTTCTGGCAAATCTGTTTATTGTTATCTCGTATTCCATCGCTATCTTCTTCCTCATTGTCTCGTATTTGATTATCTTTGTATCTCTTAACACGGTGCTGTTCCAGTATCCGCTGAATCGTACGAAGGCAGCCATCGATAGCATGTACAGCGTGTTGATTGCCAATGTGGTATTGTTTTTTATTCTCTCTCGCTTTCTGGGCACTACAATCATTGGATTGATTAGCCTGATGTATTCTCCATACGGTCGTCTGTAGCATCTAATTTAAAAGCTCTTACGAAGGCTCTCCCTCCTTATCCGAGGAGGGTCTTCTTTTGTTTCAGCGTCAGCAGATTGCACTCGTTACATTCCATACACTATAATGTGTAGTGTAAAGGTATGTTCTTTTTTACGTAAGGATATGAGGTGAGAACCCCCCCCATGCTTATATGGGATCTGTACCATTTTCATTAACACTACATTATGTAGTGTATTGTTATGATCATTCATTTTATTACGAAGGGTAGAGGAAATCGATATGGACATGAATATGAATCATATGCAAATGGACCACGAGGCAGGCACATCCTACCTGTGGCTTATCGTTGGGGCAATCGTTCTATTGTTCTCCATCGCAGCTTATATCTGGTCTTCACGCACCCAGAAGTCTGTACTGGCACATATGAAGAAGAATGAACGAGCTGTGATTAAAAAGAAAACCCGATCCATCCGCATGGCTGCTCATGCACTACTGGGGGTGTCGATCATTGCGTTTGTTCTTTTCTTCATGCAGGGCGCACTTACTACATATGATGTTGCGGATCTGAAGGCTGGTGCTGCGATCGACGTGACCGACGATAAATACTACGGTGCCGATCATACGGAAGAACCGATTCAATATGAGATGACCATCCCGACGTCGGGGCCTCATAACCCGCATGATATCAAGTTTGGATTTTACACCGATTTCCCCGGCTATCCATATCTGGTACATAATCTGGAGCATGGGGATATCATCATTTATTATCGTGAGAACGCAAGTGATGAGCTGAAGGAGCATCTGAAATACCTTGCCAAGTTCCGCAAAGCTGGATCAGGTATTCTCGCTGTACCGAACAAGGACATCCCTGAGGGCAGTGAGGTCGTTGTGACGGCATGGACCAAAACGATGAAGCTGGACCAATTCGATGATGCCAAAGTAGGCACTTTTATTAATAAATATATTAACCAGGGACCAGAGAAGATCCCTGCCTCCATCCGCCAAGGTGGCGGGACGATGTAATATTTTAACAACAAATATGCGATTGTTATCGTCTAGAAAGACGAGACAATAATGCTTGAAATCTGTGTCCAAGATCCAAGCAAAAATGAAAGTGGGTTGGTTTTCAATGAAAAAAACAGTAACAGCATTAATCTTATTGGGAGTTGTTACGGGATGCAGCACCACGTCTTCAGATGCTCCTTCACCAACGAATAATACTACCAGTGCAACGGAGCAGCCTGCTGCGAATGTAGTAACACCAGAAGCAAAGCAGTTTCAGTTGAAGTATACAACGTCCTTAACTGCCGAGCCACTAACCAAAATCAATGCAGTAGAGCAATCTAAACAATTGAAGAGGCAAGCAGTTGATGAGTCCAAGGTTTTAACGTATAAAAAGAATGATGATGTAGAGAAAGTTTATGCTGCACTTCAATTTAAAGACGGAACTTATGATATGGGACAGATCGGGTATGAAGGAGCCAACGACTATTCGACAAGTACAGTTGATGTTTTGGGGCAATCTTACGTAAAAGTGAGCAGCTCTGTTGGAGCTAATGCACCAATTTCTAATTATGTGTCTCTCAGCACTTCCCCCCAACGGTGCTACATATAGAAGCACATACTGTGGAGGCTGATGTAGATCAGGACGGGATTAAGGAGATTGTTGCTACCATTGGTACAGCAGCGGAAACATCCATCTATAAAATGGATAAGGAATACCTGGTAAGCGCAAATCTGAATAAAGTCATGAATGCCGCTATAGTGATGTATGACCAGGAATCCAACACTTTTAAAGCAGAAGTGACTAAAGATGAGATGTCACAATGGAAGATTGAAGATGACCAACTAGTGCCAATTCCTTAAAAAGCCTTCGCGATTTTTTCATGGACTGTAAAAGATCCATGCCTAATCCACTAGAGCTCCCGGATCATCTTGATTCAGGAGCTAATTCTTTACCCTCCCGATGCCGATATTTCAGATAGAAATGAATACATATACGTTCGTATGCAATTGAGAAAGGCTAACAGTCCTACATATCAAGGGGGAACATTTCTACTAATGAACAGTTTGTTTATGCGTATCTTTTTATTTTTTTCCTGTCTGATGCTAGCGGCAGGAGCCGTTCTTGGCATTACCATGTATCGCTCATCTGCACAGCTGGTTGAACAATCAATGGGCATGCAGGCGCAGGCTGTTGCCGAACGAGCAGCGCAATCCGTCGACACCTCCCTGTATGCACCGCTCAGTACAGGACAGGATCAAACCGAGTATTACGACATATTGCGCGAACAACTCAGCCAGCTTCGCCAGGCCAATGGGTTGAAGTATCTATACACGCTTGGTAAGCGTGAAGAGAACGGAGCCGCATCGTATTATTACGTGGTGGATGGCGCTGCTCCAGATGTGGAAGAGGATGATTTCTCGCCTTACGGGTCTCCTGAAGAGAACCAATATGCGGGAATGCTGCAAGCCTTTGCACAAAACGAACCTTTCCGGGGCGATCTGACCCAGGATGAATACGGCGCAACGATTACAGCTTATGTACCCATTCATGGGGCTAATGGGGAACTGCTTGGTCTGGTTGGTGCCGACCTCGACTCTACTGCCGTCTACGAGCTAATGACACGCAATCGGATGACCATGATCTGGACTGCCCTTGCCATCGTATTACTCAGCGTGCTGCTGGTCTATGGATTTGCTCATTATTTGACCCGTCCTCTGGTGAAACTGAAGAAGATCATTGCTGAGGTAGGCAAAGGTGATCTGACCGTCGATGTCGAGCTTGGACGGAAGGACGAGGTTGGACAACTGGCTTCGGAGTTCAAACATCTGGTCACGGATACACGAGATGTCATGACAGGCATCCGCAAAAGCTCCGATTCCCTGCTGCAAGCAGCCGAAGGGGTATCCAGACACTCGCAGGCGACAGCGGAAGCCAGCCAGCGCATTGCTGAGC
The DNA here is from genome assembly GCF_900110055.1 of Paenibacillus sp. OK076. Lineage (NCBI taxonomy): Bacteria > Bacillati > Bacillota > Bacilli > Caryophanales > Paenibacillaceae > Paenibacillus > Paenibacillus sp. OK076. The sequence continues at coordinate 506,971 of NZ_FOCH01000002.1, read as the reverse complement.
ACACAGACCACACAGCCAAAGGCGCTGCGGAGCAGGTTGCACGGGCAGGCGAAGTTACTGTAGCGATGGAGGAAATTACACGCAGCATGCAGCATATTGCGAATTCATCTTCCATGGTGGCTGATGTATCCGAGGAGACGACCCATAACGCGATGCAGGGTCAGACTAACATCAACACAGCGATCGACCGCATGGACAAAATTCATCAGGCCAACGCCCAGATGGAAGCAACTACCTCCCAGCTTGCACAATACTCCAGCAAAATTGAATCGGTAGCCCACATGATGAAGGGCATCGCTTCCCAGACCAGTCTGCTGGCATTGAATGCAAGCATTGAAGCTGCTCGGGCCGGGGAACATGGCAGCGGATTCGCCGTTGTTGCTTCCGAGGTTCGGAAGCTTGCAGGGGAATCCGAGCAATCGTCCCAGCATGTGGCTGAACTGATCGCCGAAATGACGCGTCAGACTGCCGTTTTATCTTCGCATATGTCGGCCAGTACCTCAGAAGTTCAGGCCGGTCTGGCTGTTGTTCAGGAAGCAGGACGCTCGTTCACGTCCATTCATTCCGGCATTGAGACGATGAATGAACGTCTGCACGAAGTGTCTGCCGCTTCCGAGCAGCTCTCCGCCAGTGCCGAAGAAGTATCCGCCTCCGTTGAGGATATGGAACATATCTCGCGCAAGTCTTCTTCCAGCATTCAGGAGGTTTCCGCTGCAACTGACGGGCAGCTGCAATCGATGGATGAGATGAGTACATCTGCGGAATCCCTTCGTGTGTTGTCCAGTGAATTGAACGGGTTGATAAGCCGATTCAAAATATAAATCTGACTGCAAATGGGCAATCAATAGCCCACCAGATGAATACAAAAAAAGCCGCAAGGCAGGGAACGGAAACATGGGGATTACCCCATTCCTGTTCACTCTGCCTGCGGCTTTTTTTTGGTTGTACCTTTAATGGAGGCTGGCCTTGCGGCCGCCTGAATTAATAACGCTGCGGAGCAGCTTTTTTGCCCAAATCCGTCATGTATGTGAAGAACGCTTCTGGATCGGTATCATACACGAGTTGTACTGGACGTCCGTCTGCTTGTTCCACCGTACGCCCCTGGCTTGGACCATCCGGGATAACAATACAGTTCACCGTTTTCTTCTTCACGATGTCTTCACGTCCAACGGAAGCCGTAGTCAACACATCCCACAGATAGTACGTGGAATTCGTTTCGCTGTATACCAGTGGCGGACATCCTGCATAACAGTTACCCAGGAAGTCAACGCCTTCAAAGCGACGCTCTGCAGCCCAACGGTTACGTACAGCAGGTGTCAGAGGTACTTTGTTCGTGCTTTCCAGGGCTACCAGATCAATCTGGATACCGCTCTGCCATACACGGTAAGCCGCTTCCGGGTCCCAGAATACGTTCCATTCTGCTGTACCATCATGCTCAGGCTCTTCAACGTTCCCTCTTTCGAACGTTCCACCCATCCATACAAGCTTGTCAATTTTCTCTTCAATGTCTGGTGCTTCATCCAGTGCACGCGCGAGGTCAGTCAGCGGTCCTGTGAACAGGAGCAGCGTTTTGCCTTCGGTGCTGCGCACTTTCTCAATCAGATGCTGGTGGGCCGGAACGGCAGACAAAGGAGCTTCCATTTTGCCGGATTCGTTCAGTACTGGAAGTGCATCTACATAGAAGGAATGCAATCTCCACGCCGCAGGAAACGGATTCTTCCCTCTGGAGTTGGATTTCGCTACCTCTACGGAATATGTGCCGAAGCGATCGATAATTTTACGGCTGGCATCTGTAGCTGGCTCCAGATATCCGTCTGCCGGAATAACCGATACACCGGTTACATTTACATTGTCCATTTGTAGAAGCATGAACAGCGATACGAGGTCATCCACGCCGCCGTCATGGTTAAAGTACACATTAAGTTGGTTCGTCATGCTTGTTTTCATCCTTCCCCCTGGTTGTCCCATTGATGTTCATCCCGTCCGTCTGCCTGTGGCTGACGTTACCTCTATTATGTCCCAAAACCCTTGGCCACGTAAACCTTCCATAACTAAAGAAAGTAGGAAACACGCCTCATTCTGCGGATATTTTACAGTTCCCCCATTCCATCTCAGCATTTGCCCGAAGAAGCCTGCACTCCAATAGGAAAATGGTAAAAAACAAGGACAACAGGCTTGAGCTCCCACTGTCCTTGTCTGAATCCATCCATCGTTTACATGGATTGTTTTTGTCTCTTTTTGGCTTTCTCTGGAACAGGCACGTACTTGCCTGGCCAGAAAGCCCATTTGCCCAGCAACGTGGTAATGGCTGGCACCATGAACGGTCGAACAAGGAACGTATCGAGCAAGACACCCGCAGCCGTGATAATACCGAACTGCACCAGTACCTGTATAGGCAGTGTTGCCAGTACGGCAAACGTACCTGCGAGAATCAGACCTGCGGAAGTAATAACAGATCCGGTTTCCCCCACACCTTCCTTGATCGCTTGGCGAAGTGGCATCGTTTTGCGTTTTTGCCAAATGCTCGAGATCATGAAGATGTTGTAGTCCTCACCCAGCGCCACGAGGAATACGAAGGAATACAGCGGAATCGCTCCCTGAATGGCGTCTGCTCCTAGTCCATAGTGAATAATGAGCCATCCCAAGCCCAATGCAGAGAAGTAGGATAGTACTACTGTCGCGATCAGATACGCCGTTGCTACAACGGAACGCAGGTATAACAGCAGCAGCAACGTGATCATCCCGATCACCACCGGGATAATGATGCTGGCATCCCGCTCTCCGGTGACTTCGATGTCATACTGCTCAGCCGTCTGACCGTCGATCCAGACATGGCTGTCCACGCTTGTTATGCCAGCATCTTTCAATGCCTGTTCAGCCGTTGCCCGCAGATCCGGGATATGCTGCATCGCCTCCATCGAGTATGGATTCAGATTGAATTCCACATCGTAAGCGGTGATGTTCGCATTCTCAGCACCCTGCTGCGCTTCACCTACCTTGCTTACGTAATCCAGCGATTCCAGACGCTGCTTCAGATCAGTTTCGCTGCCTTCTGTATCGATAATCACTTTCGCCGGAGCGAGTTCACCTTCCGAGAACTGTTCTCCAATGACTTTGAAACCTTCACGAGATGCAACATTCTCCGGGAAGGACGATAACAGGTCATACGTGAATTTAATTTGGCTAGAGAAAGCAGCCAGTCCACCCAACAACACCAGCGTAATCACCAGTACCGTCCACGGTTTGGTGACTACTGTACGGCCAATCCAGCTTTCCTTGATTTTACGCGGAGCAGGCGCTGGTTTGCCTTTTTTCTTCGCACGTTCCACTTCCATATCATGCGTACGCGGTACAAATGGATAGAATGAACCCCGTCCGAAGATCGCCAGCAAAGCCGGGACCAGCGTCAGGCTCGCAATAAACATGATGAAGATGGATAAACTGAATGGTACGGCAAAACGATGATATGCACCGTACTCTGCGAACAGCAGTACAAGCAGTGCCGCCACAACTGTAAATCCACTCATGGCAATCGCACCCGACGATCCAGTAATCGCCTGGAAGAGTGCTTTCTTTTTATCCGGCTCATGATAGAGCATTTGACGGAATCTGGAGATCATGAACAGGCAATAGTCCGTTCCTGCACCGAACAACAGGACCGTCATAATCGAGATGGACTGCGCGTCCACTGTAATCCAGCCCTGATCCGCCATAAATCCGAGAATCGGACTGGTGACCATATAAGCGAACCCAACTGCAATAATCGGGATAATCGCCAGTACTGGCGAACGGTAGATCAACAGCAACAGCACGAGTACCAGCACAACGGTTGCAATCAGCAGGGATACATCCGCAGATGAGAACAATCCGCTCGCATCAATCGATATCCCAACCGGACCAGTAACCCGTGCACTTAGTGCGCTGACATCATCAATGGCAACATCAAATGGGTCGGAGCCAAAAATGTCTTTCGTTTTCTGCTCCAGTGCTTCAATGCCTTCCTTCAGCTGTGACGAATCAGCTTCCTGATTGAAAAAGAGCGGCATAACCAAGGTGCTTCCGTCTTCCGAAAGCTGACCTTTCAGGGCCTGTGGCGGCAACTGATATAGTGGTACAACAGATTGCTGCTGCTCCACCGGATCTTGATCCAGTCGCTCGGTTAACGCCTGAATGTTCTCAATCTGTTCATCCGTCAGCCCCCCGGCTTGACGCCATACGATGAGCGCAGGAACACCTTCGCCGCCGGGGAACTCTTTCTGGGCAACTGCTGCCGCCTGCACCGATGGCTTGGAATCACTCAGATCCTGTGCGTTATTCGTTTCACGGTCACCTACCGCAGGCCACACTACACCAAGAACAACCGCGATGATGATCCATACCAACAATGTAATCCATTTGCTTCGTTTGCCGGCAACCCAGCGGCCGTAGCCCGAACGTTCTTGCATTGTCTCTTCATCTCCCTATTTTGGTTCTATGAAGCCGTTTTTATGTGATAAATATAGAAATGAACCACGGGTCATAGTATAATTGGCTTAATTATATATACCAGAAGGTTAATATTGCAAATACTAATTTTGTGAACAATTTTGTACAGCCAACATGAATAAGTAAAGAGGTATGCAATCATGAGCAAAAAAAAGAACCCGCCCCGCTCGCCCGGCAGGCCCAAAGCAGGCGCTGATCAGGCATCAGCCCAGTCGAAAATACTGATGACCGCCTCGCGGCTATTTATGGAATACGGGTATGAGCCCGTCTCTCTTCAGCAAATTGCCTCGCTATGCGGCGTGACCAAAGCATCGATCTATTATCATTTTTCCAGCAAGCCACAGCTGTTCACCGTCGCCATCACCAGTATGATGGCCATGAGCATGCAGCAAACAGCTCTTCGTATGGATGCACCCGGTACATTGCAAGAGCGGCTGGAGAAAGTTGCGGAAGGACGGATGCAACACTCCCACGTCGATACCGAGACCATGATGCGTGAAGCCAATACCTATCTGGATGCAGATCAGCTGGCCCAGATCCGTGAAGCCGAAGTCCGCATTTATGAAGTCCTTGCCACCCACTTCAAGCGGGAGATGGACAACGGTTATTTGCGATCTGCCAATCCGATACTGCTTGCCCACGCGTTCACTTCCTTGCTGATGCTGGCAAACCGCGAAGGCGTACGCGACATGTATGCAACGATTGCCGATCTGGCACGTGAGCTGGTAGCTTTATTTTTGGACGGAGCCGCTCACAAGGCGTAAAGATCTCTCCATGCTTTTGCCAATGCGGCGATACCCGGTCCAATGCGTTCCGCTTCAATACCAGCAAACCCTATAATGAATTCCCTTTTGCCATCTGCTGGTTCACTCCCATCCGTCCACAGGTATTCTGTTGAACTAATCTGTATACCAGCGCTTAACGCCGCAGCTACCAGCTCCGCGGCTGTTTGTGTTGAAGCAATTCTAAGCACCAGATGAAATCCGGCATTCTGGCCAATTATCTCAACCTTTTCTCCGAAATACTGCCGAATTGCCTGAACAATCAAGTCATGTTTGCGCTTATAAACATTACGCATTTTACGAATGTGTTTACCCAACTCTCCCTCATGCATAAACATTTCCAACGTGCGCTGATGAAGACGGGAGGCGGACTGTTCAAACAGGATCGTCTTGTACATCTCCCGAAAGGAACCCATTAGCTCCTTGGGAAGTACCATATAATGAACACACAGAGCAGGAGCGAGAACTTGGGAAAATCCGCCCATATAAATCACCCTGCTGCCCTCTCGCAAACCCTGCATGGACGGAATAGGCCGTCCATGATACCGAAATTCGCCGTCATAATCATCCTCAATGATGTATGCACCCGTTCGCTCCGCCCATTCCAGCAAAGCCAATCTTCTGGCAATGGGCATAGTCATGCCCAGAGGAAATTGGTGCGAAGGTGAGACACTTATTATTTTCACTCCCACACGATCCAGTTCTGATATATCTAATCCTTCATCATCTAGGGAGATTGGAACCACTTGATAACCATAATTCCGGAATGTGCCCGGCAGCAGCCGATAGCCAGGATTTTCTACCCCAATGGTTTGTAGTCCATTCTTGTGAGTTAACGTCTGCACAAGCAAACACATTAACAAGTGCTGCTCTGCACCCAATACAACCTGCTCTGGAGAACAGTTTACGCCCCTGAACTGTCCAAGATAACGGGCAATCTCACATCGCAGGCCCCACTCGCCCTGTGGATCTCCGTAGAACAATAATTCCTCTGCCTCTTCACGCCAGATCCGGTTCGCATACTGGTGCCACTTGCCAAACGGAAACAGGCTGAAGTCATTACGTGACATGTGAAAATCAAATTCGACCACTCTTATTGGACGAATTGCATTTCCCTCTATTTTACGTTCATGATGGTGGTGTTCATGAACTTGCATATCCTTAGGCTCGGTTCTCGCCGGAATTTGAATTTCACTATAACGATCCGTGATGGGACGTACCCGATATCCTCTTCGCGGCTGACTGTATACATAACCTTCGGCAATTAATTGTTGATATGCCCATTCTACGGGAGTTGTACTTATGCCCAGCATCTCGGCCAACTTGCGTACAGAAGGCATTTTGCTATGTTCCACCAGCTCCCTCTGAATGATTTCCTTTTTGATGTGATCCGAGAGCTGTACGTAGATTGGGATGCTGTCGTTTCCCATCAGTTTCGGTAATTGATTCATGACTTGCACCTCATCTGTCCTGTTGAATTTGTCCAAACTGCATATTTGGAAGTATACAGTATTCAGCTATACTGATGGCATGACGATTTGAACTCACAGGAGGAATAACCCATGTCTCAACCAACACCATCCCCTCGCATCCCACGTCTGTTGGAAACGAAGCGCATCTATCTGCGTCCATTTGAATCGACTGATGTTGATACCTATTTCCCCGGATTGTTTGACGCCGAGATGCGCAGACTCACCGGGACACAAAACAGCTTCACCCGCCCCCAAGTGGAGCGCTACATCGAAAACGCAGCCCAAGATGACTCACGCTTGATGCTGCTGATTGCCTTGCAGGAGAATGACCAGGTTATCGGAGAGATTGCACTGATGGACATGCATACCAAAAATCGAAGTGCGCACATCCGGATCGCCATTGATCAAATAGAGCATCAAGGAAAAGGCTATGGCAGCGAGGCACTGCTGCTTATGCTGGATTATGGTTTCGGTATCTGCAATCTGCACCGAATCGAGCTTGAAGTGTATGCCTTCAACCAACGTGCGATTCGTACATATGAGAAGCTCGGATTTCAACGCGAAGGCGTACGGCGAGATGCCTTGTATTACAATCATCAATACCACGACGCCATTCAGATGAGCATGCTGGAGAATGAATTCCGAGAGCAACATGTCAGCAGACTTGGATAACGTAAACTACGCGCTACCGGGAGGGAATCTCTTCCGGTTGGTTTACGTTCCCGGCAAATAACCATGCTCCAGTGGATTTATCCACTACAGCAACCATAAATGGACGATTAACCTCCATCTTGGTCCAATCTGTGGGCGGAGCACTTCCAGCCGCCATTCCCACTAATGTTGAAGCAGCAGCTACAGTGCCTTGTTCGCTCACTTCCATCACGGCACGATGCAGTACCTGACCAATGTATACTTGCAAGTTCGGCCCGGGAGAAATCATTTCCGTGAAATTAGCGGCATAAGGATCAAAGGCCATTTCCATCCCCATCTGCTGCAACGTCTCTTTCAGGTTCATGCCATACTCCGCACGAAAACGCGGCAAGGACAGCTCAACTAAGCTGTATTCGGAGCCAGTATCTAGCCGTTCAGGGTCATCCAGCAACTGCTGCTGAATCTCATCCAGCGTACGTCCCTCTCGCGGCAAAACGACAAGCAGATGCATCTGGCCATCTCCGTAAGGAAGCCTAACCGCCTGCCAGTCCTCATTCTCCGAGTATTGGAACTGCTTCTTCTGATGCATCATCCGCACAGACAGCTCCTTTCCATTTGCCAGCTTGAATTCTTCGTCCGTCGTGTACTCCGGGTCAAACTCATCCATCCAGTTACCATCAAATGCAATGGCATTCACCAGAATCATTAGGGCTTCCTTTTCGGGGGGCTCCTGCATCAAGTTTGGAATCATACCTTCGGTTTGCTGCTTCACCCATTGATTGATCTCTTCCTTTGCTTGTGCTGGTTGTCCATTGAGTGTCCTAATTTCGGCTTCATACGTTTGCTGTAGGGATGTTTGGTACGTTTCCTCTACCGGGATTCCGTCCTTCATCCACATGGAGTTCGCAATACCGATCTGTATTCCTTTTCCCGGATGGGTCAACAACTGCTGCAAAGCCGCTTGAGAAGCATTCACTTGCTCCATTTCTAGCTCCGACCACCCCATGACCTCTGCCATTTCCCGCCTAGTCTCACCTACGCTGCCGTTATATGCCATGCCAATCGCCGCCGCAATGCTGTAAGGAGAGATCAGCAGATTATTCCCGTCAGCTTTTTCTTTTGTACCCATCTGTTGAAGAATATGCAGCCCCATGGTGTTCATGGCTTGGATTCTTTTGGGTTCGATCTCTTTCAGAGCAGCTTTTCGTTCTGACTCGGATAACTCCTGATTCGAATTAAATTGCATCTTGTTTGGGTCCTCCTTTGCTGAACAGCTCGTAATGATCAGCCCACTTATACAGCATAATAACAGTAACACTCTTAACCGTGCATGCATCGTAATCCCCCCTCATCCGTAATACTCAGATACCGTCATAACAATTCGGAGATTTCCTTTTTTTACTAGACGTTCGGTTTAGAAAAAAGGTTACTTTACACTCATATGCCAAGGTCACCAATTTCTACTGTAACAAACACCATTCAAAACGAGTCAAAACGGTTATATCTATACCATATACGAATGGAGGGATTCTCTATGATTCCGGCAACGTTGGAACAATTGGAGCAAGTTCGCAAGGAATGCCGCACCATGGTCAAAAAGAGAGCTACCGCTTCCGCAGGTACAACACTCGTTCCTCTTCCAGGTACAGACGTCCTGGCTGATGTGGGAATGCTCATGCAGCTACTGCCCGCCATTAACAATAAATTCGGATTATCGCAAAAGCAGCTCGACGGTATGGACCCTGAGACCAAATCCATGATCTACGGATTCGTCATGTCCATCGGAAGTAAAGTCATTGGACGTATGGTAACCAAAGAACTGGTCGTACAGGTGCTGAAAAGGGTCGGAGTGCGCGTAGCTACCAAATCGGTTGCCAAATTTGTCCCTTTTGCAGGTCAGGGATTGGCAGCCGCGCTCAGCTTCACGGCCATGCGGTATGTCGGCAACAAACATGTCGAGGACTGTTATGAGGTCGTGAAACGCATGATTGAGCAGGGTGAGGTGATACCAGGTGAGTCGGCACCTTCTGCGCTTGATGAGACAAACGAAGAGCCAAAGCTGGAGGTAAAGACGTCATCCGACGTCAACGAAGGTAAAGCTCCAGAAGATTCGAAAGAGCATTAAGGAAAGAAGAAACGATATTGTGGACTTGCCGCGGTAGCAAACAAATAGCCGGGTGCACCCAAAGGGTGCACCCGGCTATTATGTTAACGCCATCTAGGATCAGATTGCCTGTGGCTGTTGCTCCGTAAATTGGCTGTTGTACAGATCAGCATAGAAGCCTTGTTTCTCCATCAGTTCCTCATGATTACCCTGCTCAATCACGTTACCATGATCCATGACGAGAATCAGGTCGGCTCCGCGAATGGTGGACAATCTGTGGGCAATGACAAAGCTGGTGCGATCCTTCATCAGATCATTCATCGCTTTCTGGATGAACACTTCGGTCCGTGTATCGACACTGCTCGTTGCCTCATCCAGAATCAGAATGGCCGGATTCGCCAGAATTGCTCTGGCAATCGTCAGCAATTGCTTCTGCCCCTGTGAAATGTTCGAGGCTTCTTCATTCAGCACCGTATCATATCCATCAGGCAAGGTACGAATGAAGTGATCGGCATGGGCCGCATCGGCTGCCTTGATGACTTCCGCTTCCGTTGCGCCTTCTCGGCCATAGGCAATGTTGTCACGGATCGTTCCGTTGAACAACCATGTGTCCTGAAGCACCATCCCAAACAGGCTGCGCAGCTTGCCGCGTTCCATGTCCACGATATTAACACCGTCAATGGTAATTTGGCCGTCCTGAATTTCGTAGAAACGCATCAGGAGGTTGATCAGCGTTGTTTTCCCCGCTCCAGTCGGCCCGACAATGGCTACCGTCTGTCCCGGTTTTACATCAATATTCATATTTTGAATGAGTAACTCATCCGCTTTATATCCAAAATTCACACCATGGAATGCAACGGCACCCTGTGGTTGCTGCAATTGTACTGGTTTCGAAGACTCTGGAACCTCTTCCTCTTCATCCAGCAATTCAAATACCCGCTCCGCCGAAGCGATGGTGGACTGAATGATATTCGAGATGTTGGCAATCTGGTTAATCGGCTGAGTGAACTGACGGGAGTACTGTGTGAATGCAAGGATATCCCCGATGGAGATAGCACCACGTGTAACAAAGATCCCGCCGACCACACAGATCAGCACATAACCAAGGTTACCTACAAACGTCATCAGTGGCATGATAATCCCCGAGATAAACTGGGCTTTCCAACCGGATTCATACAGTTCTTCGTTCACTTTTTCGAACTGTTCAACCGAATGTTCTTCCCGTCCAAAGGCTTTGACTACCTTGTGTCCGGTGTACATTTCCTCGACATGGCCGTTCAATTCACCAAGTGATTTCTGCTGGCCTGCAAAGTGTTTTTGCGAGCGGGATGCCACCAGCATAACCACTACCACGCTTAATGGCAGAGTCAAAATGGTAATCAGGGTCATCCATGGACTAATGGTCAACATCATGATGATAACCCCGACAATGGTGACTACAGACGTAATAAATTGCGCCAAACTTTGCTGGAGTGTATTACTGATGTTGTCCACATCGTTTGTCGCCCGGCTTAATGTTTCCCCGTGAGTACGGGAGTCAAAATATTTCAGCGGCAGACGTCCAACCTTGGCACTGATCTGCTCACGCATGTCGTACACAACCCGCTGAGCTACACCAGCCATCAGGTATTGCTGAATGTACATGAAAGCTGCACTAAACAGGTAGAGTCCCCCAAGCAGATACAATACTTTTATCAAGGCAGGAAAATCAATCCCGGCCCCCTGTACACCCTGAAGGATGGCAATAGCGCCTTTACTGAGAATATCCGTGCCTTCCGCCATAATCTTAGGACTGATAATGCTGAACACGGTACTTAGAATTGCAGCGACCAGCACACCCAGCAATCGATAGCTGTGGGGCTGAAGATACCGCATCAAACGCCGCAGTGTACCTTTGAAATCCTTCGCTTTCTCCACAGGAGGCCGCATGCCCATTCCGCCTCCGGGATGCCCCGGTCCGCCAGGGGGACGAGGTGACTTGCGTTCTGTACGTTCACTCATGCGATCTCCTCCTCTGTCAGCTGGGAGGATACAATCTCGCGATACACTTCATTGTGCTCCATCAGCTCTTTATGTGTTCCTGAACCGACAATCCGTCCTTCATCCATAACCAGAATGCGATCCGCATCCATAACCGTACTTACACGCTGAGCTACAATTAGCACTGCTGCTTCAGTCGTTTCGGACTTCAGGGCAGCACGAAGATTGGCATCGGTTTTGAAATCGAGAGCCGAGAAGCTGTCGTCAAAAATATATACTTCCGGACGGCGAACCAGTGCGCGTGCAATGGACAAACGCTGCTTCTGTCCACCGGATACGTTGTTACCTCCCTGTGCAATGACGCTGTCGTAACCGTCTTTCATCTCCGTAATGAAGTTCTCTGCCTGAGCCGTTTGAGCGGCTCGAACAATCTCCTCCATCGTGGCGTCATCCTTCCCGTGGCGGATATTCTCCGCAATCGTTCCGGTGAAAAGAACCGCTTTTTGCGGTACAAATCCGATTTTGGCCCGCAGATCTTCCTGCCGCAGCTCACGGACATCTGTACCATTGACCCGTACACTGCCCTCCGTTACATCATAGAAACGTGGAATGAGACTGAGCAATGTGGATTTCCCTGAGCCCGTACCCCCGATAATAGCTGTGGTTTCACCCGGGCGTGCCGTAAATGAAATGCCTGACAACGCAGCATTTTCTGCACCCGGATAACGGAATGTCACATTATCGAATTCAATGGTGCCTTGCAGCGACTTCATATCACGAGGCTGCTCTGGATTGCTAAGATCGGGATGCATATCCAATACTTCGTTGATCCGTTCTGCCGAAGCCGAAGCTCTTGGAATCATCACAAAGATAATGGAAACCATAATGAGGGAGAACATGATTTGCATCGCATACTGAATAAAGGCAATCAATGAACCAATATTCATATTCCCGCTGTCGATACGCTGTCCACCGAAATAAAGGATGGCAATCATTGAAAAGTTCATAACCAGCATCATCACAGGCATTAATGTTGCCATGAGCACATTCACTTTAATGGAAACGTCTCTCAGATCCGTATTGGCTCCATTAAAACGAACACGCTCATGTTCCCCACGATTAAAGGAACGAACCACGCGAATCCCTGTTAGTTGCTCACGCAGGACCAGATTGAGTCGGTCGAGCTTTTTCTGAATTTGTTTGAACAAAGGCAGACCCTTCGCACCAATCAGTGCGATGGCCCCGGCCAGTACAGGCAGGACAACCAGGAAAATGGTTGATAATTTGGCATCCTGGGATACCGCCATGAAGATACCACCGATACACATCATCGGTGCCATAACCATCATGCGCAGCATCATTGTTAATACGTTTTGAACCTGCGTAATATCATTGGTGGTACGGGTAATCAGCGAGGCTGTACCCAATTTATCAAATTCCTGCAGCGAAAAGTTCTCCACATGGCGGAACACTCTGCTGCGCAGCTGTTTGGCAAATCCACCCGCTGTACGGGAGGAGAGATAACTGGCTGTTACAGAACAGGCCGTGCCTGCTACGGCAATTAACAGCATCCAGCCACCAATCTGCCAAATGTATGGAACATCTCCTTTTACTATGCCGCCATTAACGATGTCCGCCATCAGGGTTGGCAAATACAGTTCAGCCAGCGACTGTAACAGCACCAGACCCAGTATGAAGAAAATGGGGACTCGGTAAGGCTTAAGCATGCGAAACAATTTCATCATGGCTTATCATCTCCTTGTGTGGACGCATCCATCTGTTGGGAAACCTTTGTATCAAAAAAGGTGTACACCTTGGTCAACAATTCCGCTAATTGAAGACTGTCTTCCTCACCCAGATGCTCAACGAGCTTATTAAATATCTCCATGCGCTCCTGATGAGCCGCCCGGATAATTTCACGACCTGCTTCGGTAATCGTAATGCGGACTGCGCGACGATCCTCTGGGTCCATAGTTCGTTCAACCAGGCCCTCGTCTTCAAGGCCTCGAATGACGGGAGTAATCGTCGGTGATTTCACACGCAACAATGCACTAATTTCCGATACTTTCAGTCCTGGATGATTTGAATGCAGTGTGTCTTCGAAATTAGGAGGATTATCCTGCCAATTCAATTGTTCTCCCGGATGCATGCCGTGGAGCAAACAACCCAGAACCATAATCTCATTGTGATTACGCCCATGTGGTTTATGCTGCCTCCATTTGCCTTTATTAAACTGCATGATGGAATACAAAAGCTTCTGGGCAACCGGATCTATGCCAGTCATTATTGTCCCCCCCTTATTTTCATTATCATTCCATAGACGTCCAACATCATAGGACATCTATTAAATAGCATTCCAATTAAATAGCCAATCAATTAATTAGGTGTACTAAGTATATTCCTGCAAAAGTTGAATGTCAAACAGCAAATGCACAACAAAAAACCGTGACTTTAAAGCCACGGTTTTGAACCAAATATAGAAGAATTAAGACTGCGAAGCAGATACAGTTTTGAGGGCGGAAGCAAAAGGGAAATACTCCTTCGCATTGTTGTAGGCAATGCCCTGCACGATCTGTCCAAGTAGATCCATATCATGCGGTACCTCGCCTTGTTCGGCCCATTCACCGATAAGGTTGCAGACCAGGCGGCGGAAATACTCATGTCGTGTATAGGAGAGAAAACTGCGTGAATCGGTTAACATGCCGACGAAACGGCTAATTAAACCTACATTCGCCAGCGCTTTCATTTGAGCGAGCATGCCATCCTTCGTATCATTGAACCACCATGCTGCACCAAGCTGAATTTTGCCTGGAATGCCGCCGCCCTGGAAACTGCCGATAATCGCTGCGAGCACTTCATTGTCCCGAGGATTTAAGGAATACAGGATCGTTTTCGGCAGCGCTTGCTGCTCCTCCAGTGCATCGAGCAAACCGATTATAGCTGAGGAAAGCGGCGTATCATTAACGGAATCATAGCCGGTATCCGGACCAAGCTGGGCAAACATCCGGCTGTTATTGTTGCGGGCCGCATTAATATGAAACTGCATGACCCAGCCCCGATCTGCGTACAGCTTGCCGAGGAAAGTCAGCGTTACCGTCTTGTACTTGTCCTCTTCCTCACGGCTAACCTTCTGCCCAGCGAGAGCCTTCGCAAATATTGCCCCTGCTTCCTCCCGTGTAGCGACACCGAAAGGTACATAATCCAGTGCATGGTCAGATACCCGGCCTCCTACGGAATGGAAGAACTCTACCCGTGATTCCAGAGCGGAGAGGAACGAGTCATAATCGGAAATGGCCGTTCCGGCTGCCTGCGACAGCTTGCCTACCCATTCCGAGAAGGTATCGCGGTTTAGTTCCAGCCCTTTATCCGGACGGAATGAAGGCAGTACAGCAGTATCGAATCCTTCAATCTCCTGAATCTTCAGGTGATATTCCAGGGAATCACATGGATCATCCGTCGTGCATACCACGGTAACATTGGATTTGGTAATGAGATCACGTGCACCGAATCCGTCACTGTTCAGCTTGGCATTTACTTTTTCCCAGATCGCCGGGGCGCTCGTCTCATTCAACACTTCATAGACACCAAAATAACGCTGTAATTCCAAATGAGACCACGCGTACAGCGGGTTACCAATCATCATCGGGACGGTTTTGGCATACGCCAGAAAACGATCGTAATCGGTTACGCCCTCTCCACCCGTAATGTACTGCTCTTCAATTCCGTTTGCGCGCATCAGCCGCCATTTGTAGTGATCACCGTATAACCAGGCCTCTGTAATATTGCCAAAGGTTTTATTCTCGTAGATCTCCTGTGGACTCAAGTGGCAGTGATAGTCAATAATCGGCATGTCCTTCGCATAGTCCTCATATAACTTGATCGCCGTTTCACTGTGCAGCAAAAATTGTTCATCCAGAAAAGACTTCATTCGCCTCGCACGCTCCCTTTAGGTGAGTTTACGTTCATATGGGTTCACTTCCCAATCTTTACGCTACACTGTTTGCCCACAAAGTTCAATATAAAATGATAGCGTTATCACAAAAGGTTGATTTAGGCATATTTCCTGGAACGAGGTATACTGGTTTTAATCTAATTGATGCTGATCTGAAGATGATAGAAGGAGATGAAATGGATGAAAATAACATTTCTCGGTACGGGAGACATGTTCAGTGTAGAGCAACACCACAACAGTATGCTGGCCGAATTCAGCGATACACATCTGGTGATTGATTTTCCGGAATCCAACGCAAAAGCATTAAAGGAATACGGCTATCCCATGACGGATATTCATAATGTGTTTATCACTCATCTGCATGAAGATCATATTAACGGAGTACAGATGCTCGGATATTATTCACAGATTGTGGGCGACCGCAAGCCACGTCTGTTTATCCACGAAGAACTGGTTGATCCGTTATGGAGCATTTTATCCCCAGGCATGCGTTATACAACCGATGGGGAGCGTACGATGAGCGACTATTATGATATCGTACCTTTACCGGATGGAGGCACATTTGAGCTGGGGGGCGTGGCGTTTGAGACTTTTCGAACACAGCACGTGCCGGGTATGGTTAGCAATGGCCTTCTTGCAAAGCCCTACTTCTACTATAGCGCAGACAGCACGCTGGATCAGAAACGGGTAGAGCAGGCTGCCGCAGATGTACAGCTGATTTTCCATGAATGTCATATGCATGATCTGGTGATCAAATCACACACCTCACTGAAGGATCTGCAACAACTGCCTGCCGAAGTGAGACAGAAAACCGTGCTCATGCATTATCATGATGAATACGCGGATGCGGATATACGGACACAGTTCAACCAAGAACATGATCTAAGAATGGTGGGCACGCTGGAGTCGTTTGAACTGGAAGTGTAGTACGTAACTTGACCTATATGTATTACCAAAATGAAGAGGCAGCATCCATTCAGGTTCCTTTGCAGGAGCTTTTCGGGTGCTGCCTTTCTATTGATCTGTTTTCCATGATTTCATATATTCAATAGTTTCAGGAGATGGTTCAGCTTTCACATGAACGTAATCTTCCGTACGCTGATCATTTGGTCCGTAAGAAATTTTGATATACATATCCTGATAAGTATGAATGATGTTGCTATGGATCTCCGCTTTGGGCTTCAAAATATAATCTCGGAGTAAACTCAATCCCAACGGTTCTTTTCCAGGACCCAGAGTCGTCTCGTGCGTATTTCCCGTATTGGAGTTAAGGAGCTCTGTGGCGTTAATGCTATTCATCAAGGATGGATCAAGTGTAAAAGACTGTATCACATTGACCATTGGTACCCGGACCTCTTTAACAGAAATCTCATATATAATGCGGTCCAGATCCGATTCATGATGAACGCTAACAGTAGCAGTCAAGCTATAATCATCTGGCAAACGCTCCTGAAAGGAATCTGGATTTTTCAGCAAACGCTGGGTCAAATCTCTTCGCTCGGTATTCAGTGTATAATCATCCGTTCGCTTTGGTTCTCCCCTTGGCCCTTTGTTTGTTCCCCAACTGCAAGCCCCCAGACAGACCGCCATTACAAGCAGCCACAGTCCTAAGTGTACTAATCTCATCATCCGATTTCCCCCTCGGTATGATCTATCTAAGATGAACACGAATCCATTTTAATAGTAATCATTATATTGGTTTATTATTCCATATAAGGATAACACGAATAGGTTCACTCCACCTAACATAAAAAAACCACCTGCCTGGCAGATGATCACCAGTTCAGATGGTTTAACTGTCTATATGAAGATTCACTGATCAATGATCCCAACCGTTTTACTCAGCGTCTGCACGATCCTCACCCTGATCCGGGAGAGCCCACACGGAGACGCCCCCACCACATACATGGAAGGTGGCCCAGCCGTCTTTCTCAATAGTAATGCTATCCTCGCAGCTGTGCGTCAGATCGGTCCAGACTTCACCAGCACGGTGTTCGCCAACAAACATTCGTTTCTCACCATCATCACCATTCGAGATAACTACTGCACAACCGGAGCCTTCGATTTCGTCCACCCCGCGGCGTACCCACCCAATCGTGTTCGCGTGATCGAAGTAATCCTCCTGCTCTCCATAAGCTTTGTCGTAACGGGCTGACATCAGAATGTCGAGAATGTCCTTCTTACCCTCAACAGGTTCGGGACCTCCAATGCCGTAATAATCACCGTAAAAGACAACCGGATAACCGTCACGACGCAGCAGCGTCAGCGCATAGGCGCTCGGCTTGAACCAATCGCCCACCCAGGATTCCAGCGCTTCATGCGGCTGGGAATCATGGTTATCAACAAACGTTACGGCATGCGTTGGATGTGTCTGCACCAAGGTGTCATCAAAAATTTTGGAAAGATCAAAGTCCCGGCCAGCCAGAGAGGCTTCATGAAGTTTGTAATGCAGGGACACATCGAACAGATCAATCTGATAGTCCACCGTATCCAGAAATTCACGGCATGCATCGAGATTGGAGTTCCAGAACTCGCCTACAATGTAGAAATCCTGCCCCCGTTTGCGGAGCATCTCAGCTGCGAATTCCTTAATGAATTCGTGATTGATATGTTTGATCGCATCCAGTCGAAAACCGCTGCATTGCAGCGTATCGATGAGCCATTTTCCCCATTGTAGCATTTCCTGCCGGACATCCGGGTGATTGTAATCAATATTGGCGAACATCAGGTAATCATAGTTGCCAAACTCATCGTCGACGTTCTGATTCCAGTTCTTGTTCTCCCCTACAATGCGGAACACACCATTTCGTTCTTCCTTGGCATTAAAGTCGGTACCGTTGAAATGTTCGGCGTTCCATTTGAAGGAGGAGTACTGATCCCCGCGGCCCGGAAATGTGAATTTGGTCCAGCCCTCAATCTCGAACGGTTTGGAGATTTCCTTCAATCGATCATTGGGATCAACCTCAATCACCTTGAAGACTTCCGTCTCATCCGCACCCGCCTTATGGTTCATCACCAGATCCACATAGACGGCAACACCATTCTTCTGGCACTCGGCAATCGCATCCACCAGTTCCTGCTTGGTACCGTATTTGGTGCGCACGCTGCCTTTCTGGTCAAATTCGCCCAGATCGTACAGGTCATATACGCCGTAACCGGTATCCTCAGGAGATACGGCTTTGGTCACCGGAGGCACCCACACGGAGTCAATGCCTTTGGCTTTCAGTTCTGGCGCCATTTCGGCCAATCGTTTCCAGTGGTTTCCGTCTGCGGCCAGGTGCCATTCAAAAAACTGCATCATCGTATGATTTCTCTTCATTCCCAACCGACCTCCTTGATTGCTTTCGAAGCGGACCACGGCACGCATCTGTATCGTCCTTGTTCGTTCGTATGCTATCCAAGTAATACCCTTTTCGGCCTATCCTTCAATCATGCACAGAAAAGAAAGCTGAAAAGTCTACGATCGATCTTTTAGCTATAAATCGTTATTGGGGTGAAATTCGTGTGTAGTCCTGCCATTCCTCGGGTAGCAATGATCGATACGGTTCCTCGGTGAAACGATCGTCAACCAGCACCAGTACGCCCTTGTCCTCTTCCGTACGTATCAGCCTTCCACCTGCCTGCAATACCTTGTTCATACCGGGGAAAACATAGGCATAATTGAATCCGTTACGCCCTGTCCGACTATAATAATCGCGGAGTACGTTGTTCTCCAGACCAATCTGGGGAAGTCCGGCCCCGACCACCACAACTCCATTCAGACGATCACCCGGCAGATCCACACCTTCGGAAAATACACCGCCCATAACAGCAAATACCAATCGTGTTCGTTCAGGATGTGGCTGGAACGCGTTCAGGAACGCCTCCCGTTCCTCTTCACTCATGCCCTGCTCCTGCATCACGACTTCTGCCTCGCCAGGCTGTTCCATATACGTGCCATGTACTTCGCGCATATAAGGATAGGATGGGAAAAAGACGAGCAGGTTGCTATGCGGCCACTCGGCAACCAATTGGCGCAGCATATTGGCAATAGGCTGTCTGGATCTTTCACGATCCCGGTAGCGAATCGATAATGGCAGCAATCTCACATCCAGCTGCTCCCGCTGGAAAGGCGAAGCAATACGCAGGGTATAATCCTCTTCCTCCGCACCTAGCATATCCCGGTAATAACCAAGAGGTGACAATGTCGCAGAGAAATGAATGGTAGAACGGAACCCTTTGGCAGTCTGGCGCAGCAGCACGGATGGATCCAGGCAGAACAGCTTCACTCGCACTTCACTTCGTACACATTCCGCATAAGTAATGAAGCGTTCATCGTAGAGCTTGGCAATACGCAGGAAATTCTGTGCGGTGAAATAGGCTGCCAGCAGCAATTCATCCGTCTCGGCATTTCCCGAACCGCCTTCAACAAGGCATTGCTCCGCAACCATGACAAAAGGCTCCAGCAGTTCAATCAGTTCCTCCGGCGCCTCCTGTTGCAGCAATTTGCCCTCATCTCCACCGTTTTTGCGGAGCGTAATCAGGTATTTGTCTATGGCGCCCGTTCGATCCGCAATAGCTTTGGCGGCGGTCACACTGCTGCCCAGCGTTTGGAATTCCCTTTTGACATCCAGAAAGACGGCCTTCTCCAGCTCTGCCGAAAACATCATCCGTCCCCGATCGACCAGATTATGTGCCTCATCGACCAATAATACCGTCTTGCGCTTCTGCTCCTCCAACATGCGTTTGAGCGAGATACGCGGATCGAAAATATAGTTATAGTCGCAGATCACCGCATCGGCTGCATACGCAGCATCCAGTGAAAATTCAAACGGACATACCCGATGCTTACGTGCGTACTGTTCAATAACCGGGCGTGTCATTAACGTCTCATGTTCCAGCATATCCAGCACAGCTCCGTTAATACGGTCATAATATCCTTCACACATGCCACACTGTCCCGTATCACAGGCTTCCTCTTCCTTGAAACAGATCTTGTCCTTCGCGGTCAGACTGATCACATGCATCTTCAATCCTTCCGCCTGCATCCGGGCAAAAGCCTCTTCTGCCGCCACTCGCGTCGTCGTTCTTGCGGTCAGATAGAACAATCGTTTGGCTTCTCCTTCACCAATGGCCTTGACCGTGGGAAACAGTACGGACATCGTTTTGCCAATACCTGTTGGCGCTTTCGCCATCAGACCCTGTCCCTCGCGAATTGTCTTGTATACGGCTCCTGCCAGCTTGCGCTGTCCCTCCCTGTATTTGCGAAAAGGAAAAGGCAGCTCTCGCACGCTTATATCGCGCTTCTCTTCGTACGCCACAATCATCTCTGCATATGGTGCGTAACCAGCGACCAACTCTGCTGCAAACTGTTCCAGCTCCTGCCGTTCCAGCATCCGCCGAAATCGTCTTTCCTCATTATTCACGGTGTGCACGTATGTAAGCTGTACCTGCATACGGGGTTCATCATGCTGAACGGCGTACATATAGGCATACATCATGGCCTGCGCCCAGTGTACGGGGGCCCCATCGCCCAGATCGTCCAGATTGCCGGCAGTTGATTTGATCTCATCCACCGTCAGTTGACCATCCAGACGAATCAGTCCGTCACATCGTCCCTCCACCACGTAGGTCAAGTCTCCGTGCTGCAGTTCCACTTCGAGAACCACTTCTTTCAAATCCTCTTCTGTGTAATCCTTCTGCACCCGTTGGTGTATCCGAGTTCCCTCCTGCATCGATGCATTGGTGCGGAACCCTGGACGTATGCTGCCACTACGGTACACATATTCCACCAAAGGCCTGACTGATATTCGAATTGCGGTTGTCATGCGATCACCCGTTCTGTTTGTAGTGACTATACTTTATCACGAAAAGCAGTGCTCAAACCAGCCAATCAGCGGATTGGACTCGTCCCTTCCCATATGCTATGTTGAAGTGGAATGTACTTAAATGAGGAGGCATCTTCTATGTATATCTATTTGGTTCCTTCACCAATGCCGGATGCACTTGCTGCATATCCACATCTGACGTTGCGCAGTGAGGAACAAGTTCGTTTAGCTATTGAATCGACAGAACGTCTGATGAACATCGAGTCCGATGACAACGTAGCGGCGTATGAAGCCTTCGATGCCGCAGGCTCCTGGACAGGCGGCGGTTATGCCGTTCTCAACAATATACCCGTAACCGAAGATGGACGGAATGACTTTGAGGAACGATTCAAGAACCGTGCGCGTAAAGTGGAAGACGAACCCGGCTTTGTCGGCATTCGTGTGCTTCGTCCTTTAAAGGACGATACGTATGTCGTACTTACACTTTGGCAGTCCGAAGATCATTTCAAAAACTGGAAACAGTCTCAAGCCTATAACCATGCTCACCGCAACCGCAGTACGAGTGAAGGGCTAACCGCACAGAAGCCCACCATGTTTCCAAGACCTTCTTTCGTCACGACATTCACCATAGAGTAACGAACGGGAGCAAACCTGATCTAATGGTCCAGGATTTGTGTACAAATTTGCAGATATACTGTGATCACATTTGGACAAGCATCATTTAATTATTTATACTTTAAAATGATTCCCCTTCCGCCTCTTCCTCAATGGAAGGGGCTTTTTGTATACGTGAGGTCATGAATGACCCAAATTCCTCTCTGCTTTTTTCCAATAATTTAAAAAATTGAGCAACCAAGAAGTTCGGTGCTTTTGACACGACATGCCATGAGATAGCATAATACTTGTTAAATGAAACTTCGGAAAGGAAGGAAGGTGGTAACTTGTCACGCAATTCACTCACCCGGTTTCTAAGCGGACCGTTTATCGTGTTCACCGTTATTATGATGATCAAAAGCTCTCTGGCCTGGATTGTGATCTTCGATGACATCCCCGTCTGGAAACCGCTGCTGACAGAGTTGCCGCTGATCTGGATCTGCTTCTGTCTGATTGAATGGTTCGCAGCCAAACGCCGGATGTGGCTCTATCTCGGACTAAATCTGGTGTTATCGGGCATCTTCTTCGCAGCGATCATGTATTACAAATATTATGGTGTCATTGTCAATTATCACGCGCTCGCACAGGTTAATCAGGTAACCTCTGTCAAGAGCAGCATGTTCTCTTTGCTCGATCCGTATTATTTGTTTATTTTTGCAGATGTTCTGGTTATCGCGGGAATTCTGATTCGTCGGCGGATCAAGCTCGGCGGGACTGAACGTCCAGGCAGAGTGCCGCTTGAACGAAGCGCCAGAAGACGGATCGCCTCGGTCATTCTGGTTCTGTCGATGATGCTGTGCATGCTCAACATATACCCCAATCGGGCGAGTATGAGCGAGATTACACAGGCGGAGCAGATGGGGATTCTCGGTTACGAAGCGTACACCATCCTGGCTGATCGGCCTGACAAACCCGTGCCCCTCGATCAAATCGATCAGAATCATATCGACGAGATTAAACAAACGACAGCACTACCCGCTGTTGTGGAGGAAGGTGCAGCCAAAGGACGCAACGTCATTGTCCTCCAGCTCGAATCATTTCAGAACTTCCTGATCGGATTGCAGGTGGATGGACAGGAAGTCACACCCCATCTGAATAAGCTCGCTGGTCAAAGCCTGTATTTCCCGAACTTTTATCAGCAAGTGGGACAGGGAAATACGTCGGATGCCGAGTTTGTGGTGAATACATCGTTTTATACACCGCCTAACGGAGCCGCAGCTACTGTCTATGCCAATAAGGAATTGCCAAGTCTGCCCAGACTGATGTCCGCGAACGGTTATCAGACAGCCACATTCCATACGAATGATGTGCACTTCTGGAATCGCGATCAGTTATACAAGGCGCTTGGATTCGACCAGTATTATGACATCAATTATTTCGGAACAGAGGATTCCATCGCCTTCTCGGCATCGGATGAAGTGTTGTACAGCAAAACACTCGACAAACTCGAGGCCATGCAGGCATCAGGGTCACCTTTCTATGCACAAATTATATCTATGTCTGCACACCATCCTTACCATTTGCCAGAAGATAAAAAAAGTCTGACGTTGCCGAAACGGTACGTTAATACGTTGCCAGGGGATTATCTTGTGTCCCAGCATTATGCCGATCAGGCGGTGGGGCAATTTATTGAGGGACTTAAGGAACGTGGACTATGGGAAAATAGCTTGCTGGTCGTTTACGGTGACCATCTGGGTCTGCCTATCTACTCGCTGGATCGGACTGACGAGAAGCTGATGCAGGAAATCTACGGTCGGGAGTACACATCTGCGGACATGATCAATATTCCACTCATCATCACGGCTCCTGGCATCACGCCGGCAGCTCAGCTGGAACAGATCGGAGGACAGGTGGATATTCTGCCAACGATCGCCGGGTTGACCGGTGCCTCTCTCCAGAACCAACTGCATTTCGGGCAGGATTTGCTGCGTGAGGGAAATAATCTGCTGCCAGAGCGCTATTATCTGCCCTCCGGTTCCGTACTGAACGACGCTTCACTGTTCGTTCCTGAGACGGGGTACGGTGATGGTACACATTACTCTCTTGCGGATGCCGGGAGACAGGATGTCGTTTCGGCAGAGCTTAATCAGAAGAAGGGGACGAATCCGGACAGTCTGAAGGATGAATCGTCCGTGCCCGCATCTGCCATACCATCTGAAGAGGAATCAACCTCTTCCGAATATATTACGAAGGAACAGTACGAACGGGCTTTGGATCTTCTACACTTGTCCAACAGTTATCTGAGTCAGTTACCGAATCGAAATGACGTTAAATAAAAATTAATCGTTAAATATTTGTTTATAGACTTTATTAACAATGAACTAATTATCTAGGGTATGTCCTCAAATTCAGGTAAGCGATATGATGAGAGATGTCAGGATGTCAGCATACCGAAAGTAATGTTTCGCCCCTCTGAGGTACGATCTTGCCGATCCTGGCGAATGGGTAGACGATTTTCTAAGGAACTCGGGACGTCTTATTTGACCTTTAGGTCCTCTTTATACATTGTTAAGAACATCAGACACGTTATTTTCCAAAATACCCCGAAAAAACGCTGCAAACAGCTGTTTATTCTGATATAGCGTGTCTCAGGTTCCTTAGATTTCGGCAGACGTTTCAAATCCCTGAATAAGGCACCTCAGATTCGTTAGGGCAATAACCTTAATGAAACCGGAAAGGCCCATTGAACAGAACCGATCACGGTCTGATTAACGGGCCTTTTCTTGGTTTTATTGCTGCTCAGAACATTACAATCACCAGTGACGGTCCTGCTCCCGTTTACAACGGCAGTAGTGCAACCGACTTGCGAGCAGTCAATTTCTCTACCATGGCAAGCCATTCTTGCGGTTTGTTCGGTAGCACCGCATAATATCGATTCAGGAAATCAGCCACCAGACTGGCTGGCAGTTCACCAAGCGACTCATCTCCTGGCATAAAGCACAGGTCCAAGCCGCCAACCGCTTCCCCGTCCCCTTGCCAGGATGGATGAACATACGGGAAGTCCAGACGCTGGTATCCCAGATGAGACAATACTTCGCGACGTACATACGGGTCCATTGGCTTGATGCCGCCAAACTCGTGATCTTGACTCAGATAAGGGTTATAGATTTCGGCAAACATGCCGAACAGCTCTTTTCCGTTTGCCGCAGCCAACTTTTGCAGATCACGCTTGCGGTGATTCGCCAGGAAACTGCCGATCCCCAGTCCTTCGCGACTAATAATGGTAAAGTCTGTCATGGCTACGTTCCAATCCTCGTAATAACGGTACTCTGTCGCTCCCACAACTTGTCCTTCATGCACAGCCACGAACACCCGAATACCCGGATCTTCCAACGGTTCTGCCCACAGGGGGAAGTCCAGCACTTCTTCTCGCGGGAAGATCTCCTGCATCAGCTTGTGCATCTGGGCAAACAGTGGATCGTTGATGGATGTAATGCGCGTGAATTCCATGGAAAAATGCCTCCTCAATTGATGATGTATTTCATTTGATATTTTTTATTTAAACGGATTCCGCCACTCCATCAGGGCTGCATAGTTGCAGGATTCCTCATCGTCCAGATAGTCTGCGGTCACACCAACCGGCATGCGGCCACAGCGAAGCAGGAACGATATCACCGGATCACGCCTCTCGCCCGCCGCCACTTGGTCCAAATATTCCTGCGCAGACAGTTGGTCTGCAACCAAATGATAACCGGGCATTCTACCAGCACCTAGTAACCGATCCATACCCTGTGCAATCACTAGGTGGTACATCGCCTGCATCATAAGCTGAGCCAGTCCCCATTTGCGGTACTTTGGACGAACATTGAGATCGACAATATACAGCGTGTTGCCATCCGGGTTGTGGTTACGAATATAGCCGTCATCCGTTACTTCGGCCCAGGTATGACTTGCTGGATGTGCAGGGTCCCACTGCATCCGCAGCGAAGTCATCGAGCCGGCCAATTCTCCATCCACTTCAATACAGATGGCACCTTCCGGGTAATGCTGCACATGACTGGTGAGCTGCTCGTGACTCCAGAGCAGCTCTTCCGGATAAGGTGGAGGGAAACTCTCCGCCTGAATGCGAATGAGTTCCTCATAGTCGGCTGCAACATAATTGCGAACGACTGCCTTTACCCTTTTGCCACTCTGGTCTGGGTCGGTAATCAGCATTTCTTTGGTATACATGTTGCCGGATCTCCCCTTTCCACTGACAAATAAATTCCAAGCTCTGTTTCGTTCGGTTATAAAAGTAGCTCGCTACTTCCAATCGGTATACAGATCAGTGCGGCGGTCACGCCAGGTCGTTACCGATCCACGTTCGCGCACCTCATACAACAAGTCCAAATCCAGATCGGCGGTCACGATCATATCATTGTTAATCTCACCCTCGGCCAGAATGCCACGTGGCGGGAATGGGATATCATTCGGCGTAATAATTGCAGCCTGTCCGTAGTTGGCACGCATGAAATCAACCGTCGGCAAGTTGCCTACCGTTCCGGTTAACACAACATACACCTGATTCTCCACCGCGCGGGCATGACTCGTATAACGCACACGGTAGAATCCGTGACGATCGTCCGTACAGGAAGGACAGAAGATCACGTCAGCGCCTTTGGCTTTGGCCATCCGTACAATTTCCGGGAATTCAATATCGTAACAGGTCAGCATGGCAATACGGCCTTTATCCGTGTCGAACACCTCAAGTCCATCTCCGGGAGCCATATTCCATTCCTGTACTTCGGTTGGTGTAATGTGAATCTTGTCCTGGCGCGCGATGCGACCATCCGGATAGAAGAGATGGGCTGTGTTGAACAGCTTCCCTTCACGGCGAATGACGTGGGTTCCCCCAATGACATGCATGCTGTACTGGGCAGCAAGTGATGTGAATAGTTGCTCATATTGCTCCGTAAAGTTCGGCAGATCCTCAATTGTCAGCGCATTACCTTGTTTGTCCCCAATGGACATTAACTGCGTTGTGAAAAATTCCGGGAACAGCACAAATTCGGTTCCGTATTCACTCGCTGTCCGTATGTAATGCTCAGCCTGAGCGGCGAACTGCTCAAACGAGCTGATTGTGTGCAATTGGTATTGTACAGCGGATACCCGCAGTTTCATGTTCGTACACCTCCACTATAATTATGCTTCCATTGTAACAACGATCCGGGGTCAACAAAAGAGTTTACTCACTCAGCATGGACTGTGTAAAACTGATCCACTCCCGGGTTGCGAAGGATAAATATCGGTCTTTCCGCCAGATCATGCCGAGCTGCCAAGGAATCACAGGTTCCATCACGGGTATAATGCGCACACGCATATGATCCACCTCACGGCAGATCGTCTCTGGCAGCAACGCCACGCCCAGATTGGCCGCTACCATCGCACTGAGCAGATCCCACTGGGAGCTCTCATACACTACCCGAGGTTGAAATCCCACATGCTGACAAGCGGCGATAATCCGGTCATGCAGCGCAAAATCCTCCCGGAACAGCACAAATGAGTCATGCTCCAGTTCACGCAGCGCGATCGACTCTTTACCCGCAAGCGGGTGCGAAGGATGTACGAGCAGATTCAGCTTCTCTTTTACAAAAACAAAATGATCCACCAATTCATCCACCGTCGGAAGAACGGCAACACCAATATCCAGTGCACCGCTGATCACGTCGGCCTCCACTTTTTTCGCACCATCCTCGAACAGCTGAATGGTCACCTGCGGATAGGCTTTGTGAAACTCACCGATAATCATTGGGAAAAAGCTGGACCCCACCATCGGTGGCAGACCAATCCGAAGATGTCCTTTCTTCAGATTCATTAGATCGTCCAGCTCGGACGATAAGCTGCGGAATGACTTTTCAATCTCCAGCGCCTGCCGGAAAAAGACATGCCCAGCATCCGTCAGCGCTACCTTCTTGCCATACCGATCCAGCAGCGTTACGCCCAATTCGTCTTCCAAGCTTTTGACGGTTTTACTAATGGTCGGTTGTGTAATGAACAGCACTTCGGCCGCTTTGGTGAAGCTTTGCTGCCGAGCGACTTCCAGAAAATATTGCAAATGGCGGATATCCATCGTCTGATCCCCGTCTCTCATAGATAAATGGAATGGTAAACATTCTTAATATGCATTTTACTCATGAAAGAATGCGATGTAAAATTTGTGATATCAAGTGAAACATTTTCATAAACAACTCAAAATCATCACGTTCATTATACAAGGAGGGATTGAAGTGAAGAAATGGGGCCTTGGCATTTTGCAAGTTGCGCTCTTGATGGCCTTTTCACTGCTCATGGACCAGTTGGCCCGTGCTCTCCATCTACCTATACCAGGTTCCATACTTGGCATGATCGTACTGTTCATTTTGCTTCAGACCCATGTCGTGAAGCTGCGCTGGATCGAAATTGGAGCCGCCTGGCTGCTCGGTGAGCTGCTGCTGTTCTTCATCCCGTCAGCCGTTGGAATTATGAACTACATGCCCATGCTGGAGCAAGACGGATTGCAAATTCTATTTATTGTTCTGCTTAGCACATTTCTGGTCATGGCCTGTACGGGCCTTGTTGCCACCCGAATCGCCAAACGAAAGGAGCGTCACACCGGATGATTGGGTTCCTCTGTCTCTTGTTAACCGTCGGTATTTACTGGGTCGCCAAACGCATGTATCGCAACCTTCCCAAAGTGTATCTGTCTCCGCTGCTGATTACGCCACTTCTTGTCGTCGGTGTGCTGCTCGCAACAGGTACGGATTACGCTGCCTACAGCAGTGGTGGTAAATGGCTAAGTTTGCTGCTTCAACCGGCAACGGTGGCCTTCGCCATACCGCTTTATACGTTTTTCCATGTACTCAAAAAACATATTTCCGAGATCGTCTTCAGCGTTATGACAGGCTCCGTGGTAGCGGTCCTCTCGTCTGCCCTGCTCGCCAAATGGCTGCGCCTCGACTCCGGACTCATTCATAGTCTGATTCCGAGATCGATCACGACCCCTATTGCGATGAACGTATCGGCTACCATTGGAGGCATTCCGGCCGTTACCGCGGTTTTTGTCATCATGACCGGTCTGCTGGGGGCGATTATGGGGCCATCCATTGTAAAAATGCTGCGTATTGATGGCGAGATTGCACGTGGTACGCTGCTTGGAACCGGTGCCCACGGAACAGGCACATCCAAAGCATTTGAGCTCAGTTCACTGACTGGAAGCATCTCCAGCATCTCCATGGTACTGGCTGCATTGTTCACATTGGCGGTTGCACCCCTACTATCTAAACTTATTTTCCCATAATAGATGGAATTAACCCTATTTCTTGAAATATTATTGTTGTATTAAAGCCCTTTCTTCCTTACAATAAGGACAGGTTTTAATTGTGAATATTGCGGGGGAGATGCGATGAAAAGAACCGGAATGAAGAGATCTCTGGACCGCCTTGGACGAATTGTCCTTCCCAAAGAAATGCGGGATACGATGGAAATCCATATCGGCGATCCGCTCGAGTTTTTCATTGAAGGGAAAGAGTTGATTTTGAGAAAGTACAAATCAACGTTGTGTGTGTTTTGCGGTGATGTGGATACGGAAATGTATTTCAAAGAGCAATTCATCTGCCGGACGTGTGCAATTCAATTAAAACACCCGGATGACACTCCCGAATGGTTCGTTCCTCAGAACAAACAGGCTCCTGCACCCGTGGAGCGTCCTGCTACCGAATCCGCCACAGTCTCGTCTCCCGCATGGGAAGAAGGGGCTACAGCTGCCAACCAAGAGTACCCGGACCTGCGGCCGAAGACGGCACGCATGCTGCAACAAATGAAGGAAATCGTTGAACAGAATCCCGGTTTGGCTCAACAGCAAATTGCGGAAAAGCTTGGCATTAGCCAAGGACGCGTCTCCCAACTTAAAAAACTACTATAATAGGAATTAATTCGATTATTTATAATCAGGAGACCTTCCGTTTCAAGAAGTCCCGTTGCAAGAGAACCCGTTGAACTCCGTGGGTTCTTCTTTTTTTTATTTTCATTCGGTAAGGGAAAGGAATGCTATGGATAAAATCCTCTATTTATCACAATTCAATCTGATGTCCTCTTTGTCCGAGGCAGACCTGATCGAAATGGACAGCATGACGTCCATCACGACCTTGGCCAGGAATACGCTGATCCAGACACCGGATACATATTCGGAAGGTTTTTATTTTGTGAAAAAAGGGAAAGTCCGCCTGTACACATTATCGGAAGAAGGGAAACAGTTTACTCTCGATATTTTGAAGGAAGGAAATGTGTTTGGGGAAATGAACGGCATTTCACTTGGCACACGTTCCGTATATATCGAAACCCTGGAGGAATGCGATATTTGCCTGATGAACAGGCAGCGTTTCGAACAATTTCTGATTGAACACCCCGAGTTTATGTTGAATCTGATGAAAGTACTCAGCGAACGGATCAAGGGCATGAGTGCATTGACACAACAGCTGGCCTTGGGTAATCTGCATGACAAAATTATGCATAATCTTACTCGACTGGCGGATCAGATGGGGTGGGTGAACGAAGGAGATTATGGTCGGATCAACCTTGTACTGACCCATCAGGAGATTGCCTGGATGGCTGGGGCCACGCGTGAGTCTGTCAGTGTTGCCCTGCAAGATCTTGCACGGGTTGGCCGTATTCGTACCGGATTCAAATCCGTCGCTCTGCATCGTAATGAACTATCCGCTTCATGCACAGCTAACACCCAGTTGTAAGCCACATTACATCTCTATCCTGCTGCCAATTGTATCGTGTAGATGATGAATCCACATACATGCAAGGAGGAGTACGGCGATGGATGTACAGAAAGAACTGCATATACCCGAGGATGTTCTGCTTCGCAAAGGCGCCCGTAAAGGGATTGAGATCCCGGATCATATCCGCAACCTACTTCAATCGGGGCATATCGAATCCGTAAATTTGACGGAGTGGCTCGCCGTTGATCACATTCTCCTTTTTCAGCAGGTCGCTCATGAACGGGGAATGGATGTCGATACCCGGGAAATGAAGGAACAGCTAACACAGATGAATGAGCAGCGAATCATGAAAATCATTCCGACCATCGCCGCGAACTGGCTCAACCTTCTGGAACGAATGGAGGAAAAGGAGCGAGTACGTCATTTTCGTTCCTTTGCAGAGCACCGTTCAGACAGTGTACGCTGCTGGGCAGCCTATATCATCGGATTGGATTCCCGCTTAAGCTTGATTGAAAAACTGGATCGTATCCGTCCCTTTGCCGCAGATCATCACTTTGGTGTACGAGAAATTGCCTGGATGGCTGTTCGACAGCCGATTACGGCTGAATTGTCGGAAGCGCTGGCGTTTCTCATGGACTGGGCGATCGATCCCGACCCACTGGTTCGGCGGTTTGCCATAGAATCGACAAGACCGCACGGTGTGTGGGCCAAACATATTCAGGAGTTGAAAGAAAACCCTGCGATAGCTCTGCCTCTGCTGAACCATGTGAACTCTGATGCTCATAAATATGTACAGGACTCTGTCAGCAACTGGCTGAACGACGCCGCCAAAACCAACCCGGATTGGGTTCGTCAGGTGTGCGACACCTGGATCGAGCAATCGGATACCAAGCATACGCTGCGGATTATCACCCGTGGCCAAAGAAGCCTGTAATCTCAAAGCATTCCTTTCGAGGGACAGCCCCTTCGATAATAAAAAAGATGACTACCGCTCCATTGCAGTGGTCATCTTCTTCATATTGGAACATTTGAATCCAAATCAATCAAACTCTTAGACCTGCACGAGATCCATATCCATTTCTTCTGCTTCCAGTTTACGCATCCCCATAATCAGAACGACAATGTTGGCAACCAGCAATACCGCCGGGAAAGGAACAGCCGTATATTGCCCGTAAATTAGATGACTCCCCACAGCACCAATCAGAATGAACGTCAATACGCCTGAAGCCAGAATACGAGTACGTGGAATCAACAGACCCACCGCACTGAGCAGCTCTACTGCACCAATGAGATACATCGTCCATATAGGATAGGAGAAACCTTCGAAAGTCTGTACCATCATCTCTGCTCCACTAACCTTGTTTAAGCCTGCCATTACAAACATACCTGCAAGCACAACCAACGCAATATATCCTAAAATTCTTATGCCTTTGTTCATATGTATAATCCTCCTGAAAGTGAATGTCCATATCCATCTGTTGTATAAAAAGCAATCTATGTAAAAGTTACAACGTAACTCTATTTTTAAAATGGGTAATTTGCACTGCGAAATTGATATGTGCTGATATTATACATATTAATAATCATTAACTTACTTTTATGAAGTGAGTATATAATAATAACATTATTTATTCAAGTAATTTTTTGACGAATAGTGTATAATACATACAAAAGGTATGTTACAGTACATTTTGTAGTAACATGTTGACTTCATTGTCCCTTACTTTGGTCAGAGCGGCAGAAAGCCACGCACTTTTATATATACGAGGAAATCCATCCATACTTAATTGAATCGAGGTGAACACGTTGAAGCTGAGAAAAGTAAAATCACCAAGTCCTTGTCTCATTACTCAGGCCATGGATATCATCGGTAAGAAATGGGTGCTGCTCATCATGTACCAACTGTTATCCGGACCCAAACGATTCACAGAACTGGAAGCAGAAATGGCGATTAGCGGTCGGTTGTTATCCGAACGTCTGAAGGAAATGGAAATGGAAGGTATCGTAACCCGGCATATGTATCCTGAAATTCCGCCTCGCGTAGAGTATGAATTGACGCCCAAAGGCAGAGCTATTGAACCCGTCATCAATCAGATTTACAACTGGTCCTCAGACTGGTTGAAACAGCAGCAGTCTACTAAGTAGCCAGATTCTGATTCATGTACAACACAAAGACGCCTGAATTGAACTGATCTTCGGATCAGTCCAGATTCAGGCGTCTTTTTCACGCATTTATATTTCTTGTTTAAGTTATAAAAAGGATTAATGCGAGAGGTGTTTGGATGGCTGAAGCTGTACCGGCAATCCCGAATCTGCCGACACCAATGCCGCCGTTGTAATTTCCTGCGTACGGCAGGCATCCGCATAATCGGACAAAATCCGTGAACGATCTCCGGTACGAAGGGCGTGAATAAACGCTTCATTTTCCCGCTCATACGGGTTATGCCCTGCGGGAATCTCCAGACCTGCCATCGCATGAGGGGCAGCACTTGGCAGAAGAAGACGTTCAGGTGTCCAGTCCCATACTCCGGCATCCGTGTAGAACTGGAGCCCTGCACCGCCCTCACCATCTGGCAGCAGGCAGGTGTTGGCAATGCTTGCGATCGCTCCATTCTCCAGCTTAAGCGTTACATTCGCCACATCAGCTACCGTGACATGCTCATGCTTTTCATGCATACTGCGTTGGGCCGCTACAGCGTATACCTCTGTCACTTCACCCGCACAATACCGCAGCAAATCCACGATATGGGTCGTCTGTTCCACAAACTGTCCCCCGGAGCCTTCCTGACGGCGCCACCAGGCGACTCCTGGCATTCCGCCCATCCAGCGCCCAAGCGCCATGCCGACGGTCTGCTCTTTCATCGCTTCTTTCAGTACCAGTGCAGCCTCCTGATAACGGAAATGATAACCTACCGAGGTCAACAATCCAGACTTTTGTACCTGATCCAGCACCTGACGAGGGATATCCATGCCTGTACTTAGCGGTTTCTCCACCAGGAACGGGATACCCCGACGAATCAATTCAGTTTCAATCGATCCATGAGACATCGGAGGCACACAGATATAGACTGCATCCAGCTTTTCACCATCCAGCATATGTTCAAGTTCACCGTAGCCAACAGCATCATAGACGGAAGCCATAGCCTCCGCCTTCTCCAGCGTTGTTCCACAGACAGCTGCTACACGAACGCCTTCCATTCGTGCCAGAATATCTGCATGTACCTTGCTGAACCAACCTGTTCCAATGATTCCAATCTGTAAAGTCATAGATGTAATCCCCTCTCCTTGTTACACGCTTACATGTTCCATTCGACCCCCAGATGCGAAATCCTGCATTACATTTTGCCCGATGCTTCCAAGAGCAGCTGATCCAGTTCATTCGCAAACCGTATCGCTTGTTCCTCCGGCCAATCCAGGCGTTCAGCCATATACTGAATAACCGCTGCCTTATACTGACGGACTTCGTCAATGCGGAAAAACAGGTCTCCGGTGCGTCTCACAAAAAAGTCCGCCGGTGTCACAGCCATCTCCTCGTCAATGGCATAACGCAGCATTAGCAGCAGTTCCTGTGGCATACCATGCAGCTCGGCCTTTGCCCGCGGATCAGGCATCCGCTCATACAATGCGTCCACATTGGAACCATATACTCGTGCTAATCGCTCAGCAGCAGATCGATCAAGTCCAAGTGCGACGCCATCCTTAATCTTGCGTTCAGCATACGCACCAAATCCGGCGGAACCGCCAACATGACCTCCAGAGATCGGCATCTTTTTCGTTATACATGGTCCAACGGATCTCCCCGTCTCCTGCTCCAATTGGCGAGCAGCGAGATCAACAACCATCTCGGCCATTTTCCGGTACCCTGTTAATTTACCCCCGGCAATCGTGATCAACCCCGAATGGGCTACCCACACTTCGTCCTTGCGCGAAATTTCGGAAGGCCCTTTACCCTCCTCATGGATTAACGGACGCACGCCTGCCCAACCGGACTCCACGTCCTCGGCTCGAATCCGAACACCCGGAAACATGCCGTTGACGGCATCGATGACATAATCACGGTCTGCCTCGGAGATTAGCGGGTGTGCGGGATCATCTTCGAAGACGGTATCTGTGGTTCCTACATAGGTTTTCCCATCCCTCGGAACAGCAAAGACCATTCGTCCATCCGGTGTATCAAAATATACAGCCTGCCTTAACGGGAACCGCGTACCGTCGAATACCAGATGAATACCTTTCGTCATCTGCAGCGTTTTGCCCTGGCGGGACCCATCGATCTTGCGCAGCTCATCCACCCATGGACCGGAAGCATTAATCACCTTTGTTGCCTGCAAATCATACGATTGACCGCTGATCTGGTTCACAGCCTGAATACCTGTAATAACGCCATTCTCCTTCAGGAATGCTGCTGCTTTTACGTAGTTCACGGCCTGTGCACCGCGCTGCACTGCTTCCTTCATCACTTCAATGGTAAGCCGGGCATCATCCGTTCGGTATTCCACATAGCGTCCACCACCCAGCAGTCCGTCCTTGCGCAGCAAAGGTTCACTGTCTGAGACGGCCCCGGCTTTTAACATCTGACGTCGTTCACTACGTTTTACTCCGGCAAGTCGGTCATACACCATCAGGCCAATGGATGTGCTGAAGCGGCCAAAGGTACCCGCCGTATAGATGGGGAGCAGCATCGGTTCGGGTGTCGTCACATGCGGTCCATTCTCGTACACCACCGCTCGCTCCCGTCCCACCTCAGCCACCATTTTCACTTCAAACTGCTTCAGATACCGTAGACCGCCATGCACCAGTTTGGTCGAACGACTGGATGTGCCTGCCGCAAAATCCTGCATTTCCACCAGTGCTGTCTTCAATCCGCGGGAAGCTGCATCGAGCGCAATCCCGGCTCCCGTGATTCCCCCACCAATAATCAATATGTCAAAATGTGCATTCGCCATCCGATCCAAATATTCCGTACGCTTTTCCGCCGAGAACGATGCTGTCATGCCGATCCCTCCCATTCATTACCTTTGTTTTACCCACAAAAGCACAAAAAAAGACCACGTCATTCGCTTCAGCAATTGCTGAGCGGTACGTGGTCTCTCCCGATCTCCAGACATCATTTTTTTAACTTGTGACTTAATCCTATCACACATTTAAGGCGGCGTGAAGGCCTGAAATGACACATTATTCAAAAAAATTTCAAAAAGTTGTTCTGCCTGCGGATGGAATTTCAAACTGATCCACTAATCATTTATTTTTCCTTATAGTGGGTATATGTTTTCTCTTCTCCAGGAAAATAACCCCTGTAAGTTATGCATCATTTTCCACCAATAAATATCATTTATTGTAGAACTTTATCGAAAAAGTACAAATGCCCATTTGAAATATAATTCACTCATTTGAACACCATCGCTGCCTTCACAGCACGTTGCCACCCTGCATACCGTTCTGTACGCTCTTCCTCCGCCATAACCGGATGGAAGACACGCTCCGTATTCTCGTGATTCGCCAATTCATCCGCGCTGTCCCAATATCCTACTGCCAGTCCTGCCAGATAAGCCGCACCTAATGCCGTCGTTTCGTTCACATTGGGGCGCTCCACAGGAATATTCAGAATATCACTTTGGAATTGCATCAGAAAATCATTGGCAGCCGCTCCCCCATCCACACGCAAGGCATTCACCGGCATACCTGAATCGGATTCCATTGCCTCCAGTACATCCTTGGTCTGATACGCCAGTGCTTCCAGAGTTGCACGGATAAAGTGTTCTTTGGTGGTTCCACGCGTCAAACCAAACACCGCTCCCTTAACTTCACTGTCCCAGTAAGGGCTGCCCAGACCCACAAATGCAGGGACCATATAAACACCGTCTGTAGAGGGTACACGTGCCGCATAGTCCTCACTGTCTTTTGAGGAACGAAGCATCCGTAAGCCGTCACGCAGCCACTGTACCGCCGAACCTGCGACAAAAATACTGCCTTCCAGCGCATACTCGATCTTGCCATGAATGCCCCAGGCGATGGTTGTAATCAGCCCATGGTTGGACTGTACGGGTTGTTCTCCAGTATTCATGAGCATAAAACATCCGGTGCCATACGTATTTTTCATGCTCCCCTTCGTATAACAGCCCTGACCGAATAATGCCGACTGCTGATCTCCTGCTGCTCCGGCAATCGGAATCCGATGACCGAAGAAGTGGTAGTCAACCGTATGTGCGTAAACCTCGGATGAACCGCGCACTTCCGGCAGCATGGCTTTGGGAATATCCAGAATGTGCAGCAATTCCTCATCCCATTGCAGATCATAGATGTTGTACATTAAAGTGCGAGAAGCATTGGATACATCAGTGACATGTGTACCACCGCTCAGCTTCCAGATCAGCCAACTATCGATCGTACCAAACAGGAGCTCACCCTTCTCGGCACGCTCGCGAGCATCTGGCACATGATCCAGAATCCACTTTACCTTGGTTCCCGAGAAGTAAGGGTCAATGAGTAAGCCCGTTTTGCGATGAAAAAGGTCACCCAGGCCCTTCGCCTTCAACTCATCACAAATGTCAGCCGTTTGTCTGGACTGCCAGACCACTGCATTATAGATGGGCCGGCCCGTTTCTTTGTCCCATACCACAACCGTTTCCCGCTGGTTCGTAATGCCGATGCCGGCAATCTGGACCGGCTTGATTCCACTTTCGGCCAGACATGAAGCCATCACTGCCAGAATGGAGCTCCAAATTTCATTGGCGTTCTGCTCCACCCAGCCCGGCTTGGGAAAATACTGCGGAAATTCCTGCTGTGCAATATGCACAATCTCCCCGCTCCGGTTAAATAAAATCGCCCGGGAACTCGTCGTCCCCTGATCCAGTGCCATAATATATTTTTCCATACAGACAACCTCCTGTTGTGGGATTACTGCTTATATTCTGTATGCGAGTTCTTGTAGTGCCGAATCAGATCCACGTTGGAAGTGGTTACTGCGGTAGCCCCGGCTTCCAGCGCCAGTCCAACCTCTTCCGTTGAGCGGATCAACCCACCTGCAATAATGGGTATACCTGTCCGTATGGATACTTCTGCAATAATATGCGGGATAACACCGGGCAGTACTTCAATATAATCCGGCTGGGTCTTGGACAGCAAAAGATAACTTTTCTCCAGTGCATTTGTATCCAGCAAGAAAACGCGCTGAATGGCCGTGATCCCTTTTTGCTTCGCCTTCTGAATTACACTGGCCCGCGTCGAAATCAGTCCTGCCGGGCGAATATGCTGGCATAAATACTCTGCTGCATATTCATCGTTCTTCAGCCCCTGTACCAGATCGGCATGCAGTAATATTTTCTTCTCACGCCGCCGCGCTTCCTTCATCACACTGTGAAGCTGCGCGATGTGCGTATCCAGCATAACCCCATAGGTGTAAGGGCCTTCAATCATTGCTTCGAACTGCTTCATGCTCTTGGCAGCCGGTAACACATACTGTCCCTCAAATGGCACCTTCGTTCCTCCCGCATAAATCAGATGCCTATATTGTATAGTTCGTATGGTATGAACGGCAAGCAAAGTCAGGACCGTCAGATTAATTCTTGGCGTGAGACGGGGCCATTCCATTCTCTAAACTCAAAAAAGCTGTTCATGTATACCCGGAGGAGTATACACAAACAGCTTAAATTGTCTTGTTTATTGGACCGTATGGCAAACAGGCTTTATGCCAAAATCATATTGAACAATCGATCGGGATCGGGATCAGCCTTTTAGGCTTGGGCATGCGGAAGCAAGGTCTCTTCACCAGCCCATGCATCATTTTCTGCCAAGTGACCGGAACGGCTCACTTTGGTCTGCAAATATTTTTCGTTGAAGGACGAGCGATCTCCCCACAGTGGCACACGTCCACCCACATTCAGTCCCGCTTCCTGCAAAGCAGCGAGCTTGCGTGGATTGTTGGTGATCAATGTAACGGGTGCTGTACGAAGCGCACGCAATACGGCAATGGCATCATCATAATTACGCGCATCGTCTGTGAACCCAAGTTGCAGGTTCGCGTCAACGGTATCCAGACCTTCCTCTTGCAGCAGGTACGCCATCGCTTTGCTGAACAGACCGATGCCACGACCCTCATGGTTCGCCAGATAGAAGAGTGCACCTGCTCCATGGGCAGCAATCATCTTCATCGATTGCTCGAGTTGGAAACCGCAGTCACAGCGTTTGCTACCAAAGATGTCGCCTGTATGACAGATGCTGTGCATCCGAATCAGCGCTTCCTGTGCTTCGGCAAACTCACCGTACACCAATACGCTGGATTGCTGACGTTCAGCCAGTTCGGCAGTAGCGAGAGATTCAATCAACTCGCGGCTTTCCATGACTTTCTCCGATTTCATCCAGCTGTACCACTGGAAGGTATGTGTCTCTCCATCCAGATTCACTGGGAGTTTAATCGGCCCAACGAGATAAATGAATTCTTTTCCACTCGGAAAAGTCTGAATTTTGGGGGCAAGCAGTTGAATAATATGTGAATTAATCATTAGTAAGTTCCTCCTGTTAAGCCATCTTGTTATGAATTGATTCGCATCCAGACGGAAAATGGATCACTGAATTGCATATCATACGTATCTATATTATTGTCATCATCATTAGTTACTTTATGTAAGCAAGTTTAAAATAAAAATTATGTTGTGTCAAGTAACTTTTGTTTCTAAAGTAACTAATAAATTTATGATACGCAACCGACACAAATTTGTGTTTCATTTCAGGAATATTGGGTATGAGT
The DNA here is from genome assembly GCF_900110055.1 of Paenibacillus sp. OK076. NCBI lineage: Bacteria > Bacillati > Bacillota > Bacilli > Caryophanales > Paenibacillaceae > Paenibacillus > Paenibacillus sp. OK076. Next base: position 467,654 of record NZ_FOCH01000002.1, on the reverse strand, counting down.
TTATAAACTGCTCATACACTTATGTTGTAGTCCATCGCACTTCATGCCTCGAACTTAACGATGAGGGGGTTATCACATGATCCGCCGGAAAAGAACATGCTGGACAGCCATTCTGCTAGTCTGTGTCATGCTGGTGAGCGGATGCTCCATCTGGCCGGGACAGAACGATTCATCGAGCAACAAAAAGGTAACGCTTACATTATGGTACTGGAATCGTTCCATCGATGATAAGCTGATTGCCAAGGCCAAGGAAAAGTTCCCCAATATTGAACTGACCGCCCAGAAAATCGGTGGTGATTTCAAGGCAAAACTCAAAACGACACTCGCTGCGCGCTCAGGTGAGCCCGACATTGTCGCATTGAACGATTGGATCATGGAGCTCTTTCCCAGCGAGGACCGTTTCTATAATCTGTATGATCTCGGCGCAGGTGACGTCGAAGACCAATACCTGGCGTGGAAATGGAAACAAGGCGTTACACCGGACGGACAGATGATCGGCTTCCCCATGGATACGGGACCGACAGCCCTCTTCTACCGTGCAGATCTGTTTAAGGAAGCCGGATTGCCTTCCGAGCCTGAAGAAGTGGCTCGTCAGATCAACAACTGGAATGCCTATTCTGCTGCAGGAGAAAAGATCAAGGAAAAGTTCGGAGGCAAGGTTTTTCTAACCGACAATATTGGAACCGTTTACAATCAAGAGTTATCCCAAGGAACCGAACGGTATTTCCGTCCTGACGGCTCGTTTATCGGCATGGATTCTCCACTCGTCAAGCAGAGCTGGGATACCGCCGTATCCTTCAAGCAAAAAGGGCTGCTTGCTAATGCAGACGGCTGGACCCCGGGCTGGAACGCAGCGATGAATAATGGTGAGATCGCTTCCTTTGTGGGGGCGGTCTGGATGAAGCAGGTACTGCAGGAAGCCGCGCCGGATACATCTGGCAAGTGGCGAGTCACTCGCGCTCCTGGTGGAGACGGCAATAACGGTGGATCATTTCTGTCCATTTTGAAGTCGAGCAAACACCCAAAAGAAGCGTTCGAAGTCATTCAGTGGCTGCAAAGCCCGGATAACCAGCTTGAACAATATAAAACGTTGAACCTGTTTCCTTCGGCACCTGGTGTGTTTGATACACCGGCGATGAAAGAAGAAGAACCCTTCTTCGGCGGGCAGGCAACAGGACCTGTATTTGCTGAATCGGCACAGCATGTGCCAGAGGCTTTCTTTGGCGAACGATACCCTTCGGTACACAACATCATTACTCGGCGGCTGAATGATATTGCGAAGCAAAATGCCAACCCGGAGCAGGTCTGGCCTGATACGGTTCACCGTGTTGAGCGGGAGTTACAGCGTTAATTCAGACACTCTAATGAGATGGCAATCCGCAAAGGAGGAATTCATATGGCTGTAACCGAACCACGCCTCACTCCGGATCCGGGGAAGGTAAGTCCGGATTTGGATCGGCAGAAACCACTCTTGTCCCGGATGTGGGAACATCGTGCACTCTATGTGGCGATCTCCCCGTTCTATATTCTGTTTGCCGTGTTTGGACTGTTTCCCATCGGTTTTTCCTTATATCTGGCCTTCCACAAATGGGATGGCATTGGTGTGATGACCTATAACGGACTAAATAACTTTAAATATATGCTGACTGACGCTGAATTCTGGCAAGCGGTGGGCAACACGTTCATGATCTGGGTTTATTCCACCATCCCCATGTTGTTCTTCGCCCTAATCATTGCGTTTCTGCTGCATGCACCTTTTGTGAAGTTCCGTACGCTGTTTCGGGTGGGGTATTTCCTGCCGAACGTGACGTCCATTGTGGCCGTCGCCATTATCTTCGGTGCCCTGTTTGCCAACAACTATGGCTTCCTCAACTATCTGCTACAGTCCGTCGGACTTCCCGTGGTGGAATGGCTGAATGCACCGTGGGGCATCAAAGTGGCAATCTCCTCCATGGTGGTCTGGCGCTGGACAGGATACAACGCAGTCATCTATCTGGCCGGACTTCAGAGCATCCCGCAGACATTGTACGAGGCAGCCAAAATTGACGGCGCATCCGGGATACAGTCTTTTTTCCGAATTACGATTCCGATGCTGCGTCCCGTCATTCTGTTCACTGTGATCACATCAACAATCGGCGGCATGCAGCTATTCACCGAGCCACAAATTCTCGTAGGTAACGATGGCGGCGCAGGTGCAGCCGGGATGACCATTGTATTGTACCTTTACCGCGAATCTTTCATTAATAACTACTTTGGGTACGGTGCTGCGGTTGGTTGGGGCATGTTCCTCATTATCGCCCTGTTCTCGATTGTGAACTGGAAGCTTGTTCAAGGCAAGTCATCCTGATGTGACAAGGGGGGAGCGCTCATGACGTCCAAATCTCTCAAATCGCTGGTGTTGTATATCGGTCTTATCGGGGGCATGCTCATTTCCATGTTCCCGTTCTATTGGCTGATTGTCATGTCTACCCGGACGACGTCCGACATCTATAAATTCCCGCCTCAGCTCTGGTTCGGGGGCGAACTGTGGAACAATATCAGTCGGGTGCTTCAGCAGATTGACTTCTGGGGCGCATTCATGAATACGTTGTTTGTGTCGGGCCTGGTGACGGTACTGGTGCTGTTTTTTGACTCATTGGCGGGGTTTGCGTTTGCGAAGTTTGAATTTCCGGGTAAAAAATGGCTCTTCGTCCTGCTGCTCGCCACCATGATGGTGCCTTCCCAGCTGTCGCTGGTACCTTCCTTCGTGCTCATGGCGACATTCGGTTGGGTCGGCTCCTTCAAAGCCCTCATTATTCCGGGCATGGTGAACGCCTTCGGCATCTTCTGGATTCGCCAATATGCCACGGAGTCCATTCCGAATGACCTGCTGGATGCCGGACGAATCGATGGTTGTAATTTTTTCCGGCTCTATTGGAACGTGGCGTTGCCTATTCTGCGGCCTGCATTTGCCTTCCTCGGTGCGTTCACGTTTATTGGCGTATGGAATGATTATCTCTGGCCCCTGATCGTCCTGACGGATGCGCGAAAGTATACGCTGCAGATTGCGCTGTCTCAATTAAACGGACTGTACAATACGGATTATGCGATGGTTATCGCGGGTACACTGCTGGCTGTTATTCCGTTGATCGTCATGTTCCTGTTCATCAGCCGCCAGTTTATCTCCGATATTGCCGCAGGAGCTGTGAAGGATTAAGGATAGCCGCATTTTGATCCATCCCTCAAGTCTGATATTCTTATCTATAGATAAAATACCAGATGCCATATAAGTTGGATGAATAGCGACAAGCGACACGTTGACGGAAGCTTTCTGTACCCGGAGTGTAACGTGTAACAGCATTCATTTCACTTATATATTCAAGAAAGAGGGATGACAAAATGGCTTCTTCACCCTATATGATCGGCGTAGACATCGGCACCACCTCCACGAAGGCCGTCCTGTTTGAAGAGAACGGAACCATCGTGGCACAAGGCGGTGCCGATTACCCGCTGTATACCCCTACCCCTGCGATTGCAGAGCAGGATGCGGAAGATATTTTCAAAGCGGTAGTTGAATCGGTTAAACAAGCGACCTCCAAGGCGGGCATCAAACCGGATGAAATCCTGTTTGTGTCGTTCAGTTCAGCCATGCACAGCATTCTGCCTGTGGATGAACACGGCAAACCGCTGATGCGGGCAATGACTTGGGCAGACAATCGCAGTGCCGAGTGGACGGAAGCGCTCAAAACCGAAATGAACGGTCACGAAATCTATTTGAGAACCGGTACACCGATTCATCCGATGTCACCTCTGACCAAAATCATGTGGCTAACCAGAGATCAACCGGAACTGTTCAAACAGACGCACAAATTTATTTCCATGAAAGAATACGTATTTTATAAATTATTCTCCGAGTATGTGATTGACCACTCCATGGCCTCTGCCACGGGAATGATGAATCTCGAAAAGCTCGACTGGGACGAGGAAGCTCTACATGTCGCAGGCATCACCCCGGATCATTTGTCCCGCCTTGTGCCGACGACACATGTCCTCAAGAAAGGTTTGAATCCTGAGTATGCCAAGGAAATGGGTATTGCGGATACGACGCCATTTGTCATCGGGGCAAGTGACGGCGTGCTCTCCAATCTGGGCGTAAATGCCATTGATCCAGGCGTCGTGGCCGTCACTATCGGAACCAGCGGAGCGATTCGTACCGTCGTGGACAAGCCAGTCACCGATCCGAAAGGGCGTTTCTTCTGTTATGCGCTCACTGAGGATGCGTGGGTAATTGGCGGTCCAGTCAACAATGGCGGAGTCATTTTCCGCTGGATACGGGATGAATTTGCAGCGTCCGAGGTAGAAACAGCGAAACGACTCGGGATTGATCCGTATGAAGTATTGACCCGTGTCGCCGAAAATGTACCCCCAGGCTCGGAAGGCCTGCTGTTCCATCCGTACATGACCGGTGAGCGGGCTCCACTATGGAATCCGAATGCACGCGGCTCATTTTTTGGCCTGACGCTGCATCACAAGAAGGAGCATATGATTCGCGCTGCTCTTGAGGGTGTCTTGTTTAACCTGTATACCGTCATGCTGGCAATTGAAGAGAAAATCGGGCGCCCCAAAAAAATTCAGGCTACGGGCGGCTTCGCCCGTTCCGAGCTATGGCGGCAGATGATGGCTGATATTTTCGATCAGGATGTTATCATTCCCGAAAGTATCGAGAGCTCCTGCCTCGGGGCAGCTGTGTTGGGGCTATATGCCCTTGGCCGCATCGATTCCCTCAGTGCCGTCTCCGGCATGATTGGATCGACGCATCGGCATCAGCCAGACCCGGATAGCGTTCGCATCTATCGCGAACTGCTGCCGATCTTCATCCGCATCTCCCGCAAGTTTGAAGAGGAGTATGCCGATATCGCTGCTTTTCAGAATAAAACGATGCAGAAGTGAGCGGCATTGGGCCGTGAGTGAGTGGGCAAGTGGGTGGGTTCATCACAGACCGCGCCTTCCTTCTTCCAAACGCCATACTCTAACGAACCGTGTACACCTTATTAGAGGTTTATTGCTTGATTTAGTATTCTAACGAACTTCAGCCACTTTATATCAGCTGATTGAAGCATATATCTGCCTATAATTTGAAAATACAGGGCAATAGCCTGCCTGAGATTCGTTAAAAATTTGATTATGCCGAATACCCTCCAATAGCGTGTGTGAGGTTCGTTGGAAGCAGCCGTCCACCCTATCCATTCTAGAATGGCCGCTGGGGGGCTGTGCCCGGTTCGTAATAACATATGACATCCCGATGACCGGTCAGATGAACATTCATGAGGGCCGTCCCCCTGGTGCAATGGGGGACGGCCTTTTTCATGCAGACTTTTTTCCACAACGTATAATCAAGAATGATCCACGTTACTCCTTCGCTCCCTTCACACTTCATAACGTGCCGATGAGCATGTTTAAGCAAAATAGTGCAATCAGCATGCTGAAAAAAAATAATGATTAATATATATGGGCATAACAAAACTCCACAGCATGGAGCTGCTGTGAAGTTACAGGTTCTCTTCAGGTTACCTGCGAATTACTGGTTATATTTACTGAATGCATCCTTGTCTGCCTGCACATTTTCCAAATATACAATCTGCCCCGCCTCGTTCACACGAGCGATATCGATGCCTGTTTTGGCATATACGGTTCCGTCCGCCGCTTGTCCGCATACCGCCCAGTTTGTTTGATAGCTGCCATCCGGTTGAAGCTTCCACTCGTCCCACATGTGTTTCACATCGCTATTGTATTCATAGAAAGCCTTCATAAAACCATCGAATCCTGTTCTGCTGGTGCCGTTCAGCACAATCTCGGCATCCGGTGTAAACAGGGACAACAGATCCTGCATCGCACGTTCGTCTGTACGGGAAGCGTCAAATAAACGGAAATAGTTGTTTAACAAGGTAGTCATGAGTATTCCTCCTGAGATGTATAAGCCGATTTGGATTTCACTTCGAAAAATTTCAAACTAACTGAGATGAAATGTACCACACTTTCCGTCCCCAGAACAACCCTCAGTTCGAAAAAAATCAAACATTGAAAGAGATTGTCGAATATGCTACCGTCATAGATATGAAAACTCCCACGATACCTATGGCTTCGGAATTGAATTTGACCGCGGTCTGCAACGCACTGGGCGATCCGGTACGGATGAAAATTGCACACTGTCTGGCCAGCTCTGGCGAGAAAAACTGTTCCGCCTTCGAAGTAGACCATATTTCCAAGTCAACGTTGTCTCATCACATCAAAATCTTACGTGAAGCAGGCCTTATCCGGCCTCGCATTGAAGGTAAACAGCACTTTTATTCTCTGCGAAAGGAAGACTTGAGCACCCGTTTCCCCGGTCTCGTTGAACTGATTCTGAATACAACCGAGGAATATGTACATTAAGGAAAACGAAGCTTGAATCATGCGATACATCATCTTATGGATTGCATAGAGGAGGATGATTTCTTGGATAAAAAAGCGGCAAAAATTCTGCTGGGCACCTTCTGGGGAAGCGGCGGCTGGAAAACAGCATCTCTTCCCTTCTCGGGGGATGACTTTGAATATGCCAAAAGCAAAGGCGTTATGTTCGATCCGCTAACCATTACCCATGATGAGATTGTCGCACGTTTGCATGAGATTCATCAGGACAACTCCATCAAGCGACGGGTAGTATCGGCATTTTTACACAGTTTGTCTACCAAAAAAGTATATCTGCGGAGCGCGCTTTCCAGCTGGGCTCTAACATCACAACTGCCTTTACATACCTACGAGGAACGCCGTGCACTGCATGCCAACACCAGCTCCTGCGGGGATTGCAACTTCCTTCACCTGCAATCGGACAAGACGTACACGGACGTCGATCTGAACGTATTGAACTTTGAACGGGTGAAATGGGGCGGGGTCCGCCATAATAACCTGTTATACTGCCTGATGGATCTGGAGCTACTGCTGGCTAGCAAGGAAGCCACCTATGAAGTCACTGACGCAGACATCGCAATACTTGTGAGCATGCTTGAAGCAGCGCAGACCTGCGAGCCTCATGAGAGCGCACGCGGGCTAGAAAAACGGTGGAAAGGCTTGTTTCCTTCGAGCAAACAGGAACGCGACGCCATCCTCGAAATCTGGGGTGCATCCGGTCTTCTTGAGCCGCAGGATACGCCACGGAAAAGCCGAGGTGGGTACAGCGACTTCCACTTTGCCGCAACCTGGCAGGGCGATGACGGTTATAGCGCAGATGCGGCAATTTCCATCTTTGGCTCCTATCTGCCCCAGAAACTCTAAGACCTTAACCAGCCCTAGGTCTGCTTAAACCTGGTTATATGAATGACAAACAAATACTTAGGTGGATATAGTAAAAACACTGTAGCTCGAAGGCTTGCAGTGTTTTACTGAAAACTGACCGATAATTTTCCGATAGGCATCAAGAATCAAGACATATTTGAAGGACAACTTACTATGTGTGGAATCAATCACACTTGTCGTTTTTATATAATTGGAAATAATTCACTCTTTATTGCCCGATTTATTCTAAACTTTTTAACGATTCAATCATATTAATTCGAGAGACCTTTCTCTGAAGCATCAAGTTAGAGAGCGTTGTAAGTAAAAATGCAATCATGATTGATACCAGCATAACCAAAATATTTATTTGATCTGGGATTTGTTGATGGGTACTCGACAACGCCTCAATAATAATCGAATACATGTATACACTGATCGGCAGAGCTATAATGACCGCAAAGGTGGTGAGTATCATATTCTCGGAAAAGATAAGTCGATTTATTTTATATTTTTGATAACCCAGTACCTTAAGAGTAGCCAGCTCACGATTCCTTTCGTAAATGTTGATGGAGGATATGGTGTAGATGGCGCCAAACGAAAGAATAACAGCACTAATGATAAACATAATGAAGATAAAACTATTTTGCTTCATAATAAATTGTGCGGACTTTTTCAAATCATCTTTATCCGCGATTGTATCTACCTGGTTATCTTGTTCAAAAAACTGTCGAACGTTGGGAAGCTCTGCGGCATCGTTGGCTTTTACTAGAATCGATGTTGGCTTATAGTCGATGTCAAAACTATTCAGATACGCTATCGAACAAAAGAAAGATGGATTGGAATACTGATTGGATATTTGTGCAACCTTCATATCGACCGTTTTATTTTCAAACGACGGATCGGTAAATCGAATTTGAATCGTGTCCCCTATCGCAACTTTATATTGATTTGCATACGATTTGGGTATCAGCACACCATTGTCCATGAGTGTCATGGGATTATCTTTTTCGTCGAAAAATTGGATAAGAGTATTGTCCTTCTCCGTAACGGTCAACGTGGCATTCTCATGTTCATCGCCCTTGGTAAACTCCACAGGAAAGGTTGATTGAACATAGCTGCTTTTAATCCCGGTGGGTAACTCCATCTTTTCTAGCTCTGCCCCTTTCCCAAATTCGACCTTCAGATCATAAGTATTCACTTCTTCGATCTGGTCGGCGACCCTTTGTAAGGACGTTTGAGTACCGAACGCAGTGATTAACAACACTGTGCTCACCACAACACCTACGGAGCTTGCTATTGCCTTTTGCTTGTTAAGAAAGATGTTTCTCAAAATAAGTTTATTGCTATAGGAAATACGTCCCCACACTTTCGGAAGCCGTTCAATAAGCAATTTTTTCATCTTCCTTGGCGGTTTAGGCCTCATAGCCTGTGCTGCGTGTTCTCGCAGAATACCTATGCCGCTCAAATAACAAGCCAGCATGCCGAATGCACTCGAGAATAGGATAGGCATAATGATCGAGAAGGGGGATAAGGAGAATGTTATGTTCGGCAACGAGTAGGATCTAGCATTTGAAGCCTCAATCATTGGAACAAATATGATTGCCGAAATGATACAACCAAGAATGGAACCTATGATACCGACAAGTATCGGGAACCCCATGTAATGGAGCATAATGCTGCTGTTCTTCACGCCTAATGCCTTCATAATTCCTACCTGGTTCCTTTGCGAATCGATGATTCGAGACATGGTTAGGAAGAGAATGATCGCTTCGATGATAAAGAGAACCAGCGGAATAACCTTGCTCATCAATTTATTGTTATAGACTGTTTGTTGAAGCTGCGAGTAATTGAATGTTCGCTCTTTACTTATTTGACTTACATAAGAAAGTTGTTGAGACTGCGCTTCAACATTTTGGCCTAATCGGTCTATATCGTACCCTTCTTCAGCGTCAATCAAAACCTCATTATAATAAAGGTTACCTGCGATTCGAGGAATTCCCGCTTCAGCCATATATGCAAATCCCGAAGTTTTATGATCCTGGGTTTCGTTCTTTTTGGCATATTCCACATTTTCGCCCAAGCCGCTAATGGTGAATACCACATTCTCGTTATTGACGCTTAACTTCATTTGATCCCCGACTCTGTACTGGTGCTCCTTGGCGTAATGGGAATCAAGCAAGATTTGATCCTGGCGAGACGGAATGTTGCCCTCAATTATAGTAGGCGTATTAATGCTATTGATTTCGGGGATGGAGTGGATCTTTAAAGTTGCTTTCGTATCGCCAAATGATTGCGTCGCATCAAAGGTATACCGTCCCTCCACCTTCTTTATCCCTTCAATTCCACTCAACTTCGACATATCCTGCTTGGATACTTGGTCGTAGTAAACGTTTAAGTCACTTAAATTATGAGTTTGAAAGTAATTCTTTGAATAAGAGCTAAGGTTATCACTTAACGTTACCAGCCCCGTGTAGAAAAAAGCGCCTATGGTGATAACCAACACAAAGGCCAGAAATTGACCGATGGATTGCTTGATATCCCTTATCAATTTTTTGAATAATTTCATCACCACTCAATCCCTTCAACGCTTTGTTTATGCTCATTGACCGTTACGCTTTCAATTTTTCCGCTTTTCACCCGAATGATTTTATCCGCCATCGGCACAATCGCAGAGTTATGCGTGACCAGCACAACACATTTTTTCGTTTCCGTATTCAAATCCTGAAGCAGCTTCAAAACCGACTTGCCAGTTACATAATCCAACGCACCAGTGGGCTCATCGCATAGCAATAGCAGAGGGTTCTTTGCAACGGCGCGTGCTATAGCAACTCGCTGCTGCTCTCCTCCGGAGAGCTGAGACGGGAAGTTTTTTATCCGATTCTTCAAGCCGACTTTATTTAATATCTCTTTGGCATCCAAATGGTCTTTGCATACTTCAGTGGCGAATTCAACGTTCTCTAAAGCATTCAAATTGGGGATTAAGTTATAGAATTGAAAGACAAAACCCACCTTCTCGGCGCGATATCCCGTAAGCTTCTTTTCGTTGAAGCTAGTAATATCCTTATCGCCAACAGTCACTTTACCCGAGGTTGCTGTATCCATGCCACCAAGTATATTGAGAATCGTGCTTTTACCGGCTCCGCTTGCACCTAGAACAACAACGAATTCACCCTCGTTAATGGTAAAGTCAACACCGTTCAGCGCTTTGATCGGTACTTCGCCAATTCTGTATTCTTTCGTTACGCTTTTAAATTCGATTAATGTTTTCATAAATTCTTCTCTCCCCGTTATCTATTTGTCATACTTCTTGAGCACTCCCTATTGCAAGTGTATTTTTATTTATGTAAGTATGTTAGTGTATGAGTATGTCACTCATGTAGCATACTATAATTCCACCGCAACCAATTGTCAATAACTGGACTCCGTGTAAAAAAAATCATCATCTACCCCTACCGAATTGTTTATTGACAAATTTTCGCATATAAGTTATGTTTTCCTGCTAGATGTGTAACAAACTACAATGCTGAGTGGTGAGGTAATGAGCGTCAATTTCGACGAAAAGCAGCCAATTTTTCAACAAGTTGCAGATATCATTGAGGACGATATTCTCAACGGAACTTACCGAGAGGACGAGCAAATTCTTTCCGTTGCTCAGTTTTCTCAGCTCTTTCAAATCAATCCAGCGACTGTTGTGAAGGGAATTGGCCTGCTCGTAAATGAAGAAATATTGTATAAAAAAAGAGGGCTTGGCATGTATGTCTCGTCTGATGCCAAACAAAAGATTAAGAATAAGCGAAGAAATCGTTTTTATAAGGAATTGCTGTCCAATCTCATTTGTGAAGCTGACAAACTTGAACTGGCAACCGAGGATATCATTGAGATGATTAAACAATTAAGGAAGGAATGAATTCATTGTGAGCATCTTGGTGAGTTGCGACAAATTGAATAAGAAATATGGTCGAACCTACGCATTACGGGATCTGGATATACAGCTCGAGGAAAACGTTATTTATGGCTTGCTCGGACGAAACGGCGCAGGCAAAACTACCTTGCTAAACATCATAGCAGGTGGACTCTTCGCGAATGACGGCACCATTGAGATAAGAGGTGAAAAGTTGGGTAAAGGAGCCCTACCAGAAGATTGCTGTTTCGTACGGGAGAATAACAAGCTATTTGGCGGAGCTAGATTGATTGAGATTTTGCAGTTCGCTGCAAATTTCTATCCCAATTGGGACTGGACGTTTGCTCATAAGCTTCTTCAAACGTTTGAGCTTGATCCCAACAGAAAAATCAAACAACTCTCAAGAGGCACAGAATCACTCGTAGGAAACATCATCGGTCTGTCTAGCCGATCGTCGTTGACATTATTTGACGAACCGTTGCTTGGACTTGATGTATTGATGCGGGAAAGGTTTTACAAGGAGCTTTTGGAGGATTACGCCAATCATCCTCGTACGATTTTAATTTCTACGCATTTGATTGATGAAATCGCCCCAATCGCAGAAAGAGTCTATATCATTGATGAGGGCTCTCTCCTGCTTCATGACGAGATGAATCGGATACGGATGGCAGCTTATTTGATTCGTGGAAATTCAGATGCCGTAGCTTTGTTCACAAAAGGAAAGCGAGTATTACATACAGAATCTTACGGCCACGGAAAGCTTGCCGCCATCTACGAAAAATTTAACGATGAGGACAGGCTTCAGGCACGCAAACTAGACATAACTATTGAAAATTTGACGCTTCAGAAGTTTTTTTCGTATTTGATCGAAGGAGGTCGTTAAATTGGGTGCATTGACCGTTCATTTAAAGGCGACCTATTTGCAAATGAGGATTTATATATGGATGGTCATTACTTTAATCCTCCTTGGCAGGTTGGCGGAATTCATTGTTGGCCTCTTTATAGACAGCAGTCAAAACACAGGAATCGCGGATGGCAACCTGCTGCTGCTTATTTTGCTCATTTTCGCAATCGTACTTCCGCTTAGCTATTACAACCGCATCGTACATTTAGGAGCAAGCCGAAAACAATATTTTTTCGGTCTTCAATTCGTTTATGCTGTGTGGGCAGTGGCCCTCGCTTTATTTAATTCTTTATGGCCTATACTCGAAGTGAACCTACTCCACAAAAGCACCATAAACCTTATAGAAGCGTTTCATTGGAATGACTTTGGCGTGGCAGGTTCTTTTCTCTATCAAACCGTTTTTTATTTAATGACGATGGCGCTCCTAAGCATGCTGATCTCCGGCTACCACCACCTTGTTGGTTGGCTGCTGTGGGTGCTAATCATTGTGGCGATTCCAACCGGAACAGCGATTCCTGCGCTACGCGTTCATGTTGTTTCTTTTTTTGAAGCATTGTTATTCAATGGCTCACTACTCAAGGGTGTTGGATTTAATCTTGTACTTTTCATCGTGTTCGTGGCCGGTGGTTGGTTTTTCACAAAGGGGAGAACATACTAACGATCTGGGTAGAAGCTTTGGTTACAATAATGACATCGACAGATTTCCTGTTTAGCTCGTATAATAGGGGGAAATGGGTAGATAGGAGTGAATCAAGCGAAGTTATGGTATACATACTGGCTTTTATGCTGTCTTTTGCTGTCGTGGTTCTGCTTATTCCGCCGCTTGGTCGACTGGCACATCGGCTCGATTTTGTGGACAAGCCCCGAGAAGATGTGGAGCGCAAGCTGCACAGGCAGCCCATTCCACTGACGGCAAGTTACGCGATATTTACTGGATTCTTCCTGACATACATTGCTCTTACGAAAGAAATTTCATGGGAAACGGCGGCCCTGGTCGCCGGCGGAATGCTTCTATTAACGATTGGTACAGTCGATGACTGGTACAAAACGAAAGGTAAAGATTTTCCTGCCCTGCCCAAGATGCTCGTACAGGTCTCTGCCGCAGTGCTCGTATTTGCTTCCGGCATTGCGTTCACAGGATTTGTGAATCCTTTCAACTCCGAATACATCATGCTCCCGATCTGGCTGCAATTCATTCTGACGATCCTGTGGATCTTCGGTGTAACGACAGTCATTAACTTCACGGACGGCATGGACGGACTGGCAGGTGGTTTGTCTGCTATCTCAGCCATTACACTGTTTATTGTTGCAATGACCAAAGGCCAAACCGATTCTGCTCTCATGGCCATTACGCTAGTCGGTGTAACCCTTGGTTATCTGAAATATAATAAAGCTCCCGCCAAGGTGTTCATGGGCGACGCAGGAGCGACGTTTCTCGGCTTCATCCTGGCGGTCATCGCCCTGGACGGTGCTTTCAAACAAGCAACTATGCTGTCCATCTTTATCCCGATTCTGGCGCTCGGTGTGCCGATCTTCGACAACATTTTTGTGGTCATCAAACGCTTCATTCAAGGCAAAGCCATCTATCAGGCAGATGCAAGTCAAGCTCACTATCGCTTGCTGCGTGCTGGCCTGAATCACAAACAGGTGGTTGGCGTCCTGTATCTCATAAGTACCTGCCTTTGCCTCTCGTCCATTATTTTGATGCTGGTGGAGATGTAATATTAGAAACAAACGTTTCAACAAAAGGTGCAAAAAAGAGACGAGCCTACTGATCCTGTGGCTCGTCTCTTTGCTATGCCGCTGATGAATCGAACTAACATTATAAGAGGGTAACAGCTACCATGTCGTACACAAGCCTCTGCAAACGCCCCATACCCTTCCGATACTCGCCCCTGCCTGCACCTGCACCTTATATTCGCTATTATCTGGAGGCTACAGGTGGTAGCGGGACCACAGGTTGCTGCCCATCAGACCATCCCGGTCGATCCAGTTCGAGCAGACGGCGATAACGCTCTTCCCGGGCCAGCAATTGTTCGTGAGAACCCTGCATGGTGATCTGTCCATTTTCCATAAAAATAAGTTCGTCCATCCGTTCCGCTCCCATCAGGTGATGGGTGACCCAGATCATTGTTTTGCCCTGCATGCTGTCCAGAATCGTCCGCATCAGCGCTCGTTCCGTCACAGCATCAAGTCCTACCGTCGGTTCATCGAAAATAACGACAGGTGTTTCGCGAAGAAGCACCCGGGCTAATGCAATTCGCTGTCTTTCTCCACCAGAGAAACGAAGTCCTGTCTCCAGCATCGGGGTATGATAACCCTGCGGCAAAGATTCAATGAGATCGGATAAACCTACTTGCGCAGCCACTCGCTGGATTTCTTCGTTTGTGGCATGCGGACGGCCGATCCGCAGATTGTTGGCTACCGTAGTATCGAATAGATGTGGACTTTGGTTCAGCACCGCAATGACATCCGTTATATTTTCACCCATCGTTTGTACCGGAAGATCATTGATGAATACATTCCCGGCGGATGGGAGTAACGCTCCCTGAATGAGCTTCATGAGGGTTGATTTCCCACCGCCGCTGCGACCGAGTACAGCCAAGCGTTTACCCTGAGGAAGATGTAGGGACACCTCCTGCACCGCATACGGAGCATCAGGCGTATAACGATAACTCACCTGATCGATCTGAATGTCGGCTCGCAGCCTGGGCGGAATGCGCAGGCGGATACGTCGGTCCGAAGCTTTTTCCTTACGTTCCAGAGAACCCCGCTGTTGTCCAGCTACCAAATTGCTGCCTGATACACCTAAGTTCATGTCCTCTTTGGCTCCAGCCGCTGCATTCGCTTCTTCGGTTCCAGACTGTTCTGGTTTAATCTCTCCACCTTCCAAGTTCTGCAAGCGTTCCAGCGATTCACGATACTGCGGGATATGCTCCACCGCATCTCCTACGGGCAGCAGCGCTTCCGTGAGTGGAAACAACACCAGCACAAATGCTGCAATCATAACCGCAGGCAGCTGTCCGGCAGAAGCCGCACTTCCCGCCCATAAGGTCACGGATACCACCATTAGTCCAATCACGCACTGCGCAACCAGATCACGCCAGCGCGTCCATTGCCGCAAGCGAAGTCGAATCATATCTGCCTGACCTTCAGCCTCATCCTGCCGACGCATAAATTCTTCAGCTCGTCCACTCGCTATCCAATCCCCGAGGCCAAGCACACCATCGGTCAGACGAGTGTACAACTTGGCATTTTCCCGCTTCAGCCGCACCCGCAACTTCCACGTCACTCGGAGGGAAATGACAGGAAGCACAGCAACCAGAAACAGCATATACAACCCCATCCACAGTGCAAATCTCAGATCAACGCTGCCAAAAGCGACAACAGCTCCACCGTACATCATGAGCGCTGTAACCGCCGGAAATACCGTACGCAGGTAAATATCCTGCAGTCGTTCTACGTCCTCTGCAAGAGCACCAAGTACGTCTCCTGTCTGCATACGAGAGCGCAGGAACAGTGCCTGCGGCTCCAAAATCCGATACAGCTTCACGCGCTGATCCGCGAGTATGCGCAAAACCGCATCATGTCCAGCCAGACGTTCGACATACCGGAATACGGCACGAAAAATCCCAAATGCACGAACACCCACGATCGGTACATATACCATCAAAATATTTTCAGGACGGAGCGCTGACTTGGAGATCAGAAACCCGGAGGTGAAGAGCAGCAATACGGCACATAGCGTAGCGCAAATCCCCAACGCAATGACTGCTATGAGTCTCCAGCGGTACTGTGCCACGTACGGAGTGATCCAGCTATTCTTTTGGCTCCCGCTCCGGGCTGTTTCTGTCTGCTCGTATCCGGCTTTCATCTTACACCGCCTCCATCTGGGCCTGAATCATCTGGTAATATACGCCTTGTCGGGCCAACAATTCTTCATGTGTTCCTGTCTCTGCAACCGTACCGCCATCCATCACGATAATCCGGTCCATATGCGGCATCCAATGCAGTCGATGTGTTGCCAGAAACACCAGCTTGCCCTCAAACAGTGGTAACATCGTCTGTTTCAATTCATACTCGGTCTCCACATCCAGATGCGCAGTCGGCTCATCCAGCAGCAGAATCGGGCGCGCACTAAGCAGAGCTCTCGCCAAAGCCACCCGCTGCTCCTGCCCGCCGCTGAGCTGCCTTCCCCCAGCCCCAATCGGCTCCTGCAACCCATTCGGCAAGGAGGAGGCAACCTTATGCAGACCTGCTGCGTGAATGGCATCAGCCACCTCCGCATCCGAAGCCTCGGGCATATAGAACCGAACATTATCCACCAGACTTCCACTGAAAATAGTTGGATGCTGCGGGATCGCCGCCGTTTGTTTTCTCCAATCTTCCATCATCTCTGGAGATAAGGGCTGACCGTTATATAAAATCTGACCCGAAGTAAGCTGCTGAAAACCTGCAAGTACATCAATCAGGGTTGATTTCCCTGCTCCGCTCGCTCCGATAATCCCTACTTTGCCCAGACCAGAAACCTGAAATGTCACATCGTTCAGCGAGCATGGCCCGTCTTCCTGATGTCGTACCTGTACGTTGGTAAGCGCCAGTCTACTCGTCGCCTCCCAAGAGGGTTTCGATGAGGAAGCAGCCATGCCACTTCGGGCATTTACCTCACGTAAAACCACCCGTATGGTGGATGCGGACACGTCACCTTGCCCAAAAGTAGGCTCAGGCGAAGAGAATTCTCCGTTCTTTTCTGACACACCATGTATAACAGCACTCGTGTATGCTTCCTTTTGCTTACGTTCGGCCAATTTACCTCGTTCAATCATCTGGCTGATCGCTTCCCCGGCCTCTTTGCCGTCCAGTGTGGCGTGGTAATCTGCGCCTACCATTCGTACAGGAAGGAAGTATTCCGGTGCGAGAATAAGTACGGTCAGCGCTGGTCCAAGCAGCATATGTCCTTCCGTCAGGCGCAGCCCCAAGCCAACCGCCACCGAAGCCACCGACAGCATGGTGAAGAAATCAAGTGCGAAGGAGGACAGAAAAGCCATACGCAACGTAGACATCGTGGCCTTGCGATAACGCTGACTGACCCGAATGATCGTTTCTCCATGCTTACCGCTTTGTCCCAGTGTTTTGAGTGTTTCCAGTCCATGCAGCGTATCCACAAAATGGTTGGCCAGCGCTTTGTACGACTTGAACTGTCCATCGATCTTGCGTTGTGCAGCCAGTCCCACCAAAATCATAAACACAATCAGGATCGGCAGCGTCAACGTCAAAATAACCCCGGACATCATATCCAGCTTGAAGACATAGAACAGAATAACGATTGGCGTGAACCCCATCCCTAGCATTCGGGGAATAAACAGTTCCAGATACGTCTTATACTTGGCTGTTCCTTCGCGTGCCAAGGTTACCAGGTGCCCTGTTCCTTCCGTTTTGGCAAAACGCGGCCCCAGCCGAAACCACTGCTCCACCATCTGTCTGCGCAGATCGTTTCCTGTCTTCTCCGCGTACCGCGAAGCGATGAGCTGCAACCAGAACGACAGGGCATAGCGGGCGGCAAAAGCGGCCAGGAACAACAGCAGTACCGAGTACTGCTCTGTTACGGGTGAACCTTCAAACAATGCCGTAATCGCCTGTGCCAGCCATTTGGCCTGCATGATAATCGTCATCGCCTGCAACAGTACCAGCGCTGAGGCCAGCGCAAGTACTGGCCGGATGCCCGGCAGCTTCAACAGCCCCCGTCCCATGTCAGTACTCCAGGTGATGGTGATCGTTCAGACGTTTGCGGAAAATGTAATAACTCCAGATCTGATAGCCGAGTACAAACGGAAGCAGCGTACAAGCCACAATCGTCATCACTTTGAGCGAATATGCACCGGATGAAGCATTATAGACTGTCAGGTCAAACGCCGAACCCATTGAACTCACCATGACCCTTGGGAACAGACCGATAAATACGGAGGCAAACGCGATTGCAATTACAGCTCCCGTCATGCCGAAGGCCCAGGCTTCTCGTTTCTGACGCACGAAGTAAGCCGCCAGACCCAATGAAGCAGCACCCAGAACAACCATAATCCAGAGAGCCCAGCCGCGTACGGCGAACACATCGGTCATGAAGTATGTCATCACAGCGTAGATCGCGAGGATCGCGGCGAGCGGCAGCATCAGTTTTTGGGCCAAATTCAGGGCACGTTCTCTAAGATCTCCCACGGTCCGCAAGGAAGCAAACAGCAGACCATGCACCAGACACAACAACGTCACGCTCAACCCACCTACCACCGTATACGGATTGACGATGTCCAGGAAGCCGGGACGAAGCTGCATCTGCGCATCAATAGGCAGGCCTTTCATCAAGGTAGCGAAAACAACGCCGAACAAGAATGGCAGTAACGCACTGGAGACTACAATGATGATGTCCCATGTTTTGCGCCAGCGTTCATGTCTCATTTTGCTGCGGAATTCAAAGGCAACTCCGCGTCCGATCAAGGCCAGCAGCACGACGACCAGCGGCAGATAAAACCCGCTAAACAGCGTGGCATACCAGTGCGGGAAGGCTGCAAACATTGCACCCCCTGCCGTAATCAGCCATACTTCATTGCCATCCCAGAACGGACCGATCGAGTTGATCAGGGTACGACGTTCACGATCCGTTTTGCCAATCATTGCAGTAGACATGCCCACACCAAAATCAAAACCTTCCAGAAAGAAAAAACCAACAAACAAGACGGCAATCAGCAAAAACCACAACTCACTTAGTGACAACAGAATAACCCCCATCCACGCCGAACGGATCGGCCGATTCATCATGCTCCTCCGGCTTTTCGACTGCATATGGCCCTGCCTTGATTTCACGAACGAACAGGTAGACCATCACAATGCCGAGAACCGTATACGCTGCTGTAAAAGCAATGGTGGAGAACAAAATCTGGCCTGCGCTTACGTTCGGGGATACCCCGGCTGAAGTTGTCATATAACCAAATACCGTCCACGGCTGCCTTCCCACCTCTGTCATAATCCAGCCCGACGTATTAGCGATAAACGGAAGGGAAATGGCAAACACCATCAGACGCATAAACCACTTGCCTGCTCCCTCCAATTTGCGGCGCATCGCCAGGAATGTACCGTATATCGCTAGCAAAATCATCAATCCGCCCGCAGCAATCATGATGCGGAAGCTCCAGAACGTCGTCCGTACCGGAGGAATGTAGTCTCCTGGACCATACGTCTGCTCATACTCCGCCTGCAATTCTTTCATGCCTTTGACACTGCCAGAGAACTTGCTATAGGACAGATAACTGAGCAATCCAGGGATTTTGATTTCTCTGGAATTCTCCTGTTTGTTCGGGTCGATAAAGGCTACCACGGTCCATGGTGCAGGGTCTTCCGTCGTCGTCCATGTTCCTTCACTGGCTGCCATTTTCATTGGCTGCGTCTCCACCAGATATTGCGCCTGGAAGTGACCCGAGAAGGCAACCCCCAGCGAGGAAACCAGGCCAATAATGATGGCAATGTTGAACGATTTGCGGAATATTTCCACATCCTGCTTCTTCATCAACTTGTAGGCACTAATCCCGGTTACGACGAATGCACCTGTCATCAGGGCACCAAAGATCGTATGCGGGAACTCTACCAGCAGTTGACCATTCGTAATCAGTGCAAAGAAATCATTCATCTCGGCGCGGCCATTATTAATCTCGAAGCCAACCGGATGCTGCATGAATGAGTTGGCTGCCAGAATCCAGAGCGCGGACAGGAATGTGCCGACAAATACAAGCCAGATACAGGCCAAGTGCACCTTTTTGGACAAACGATCCCATCCGAAAATCCAGAGTCCAATAAAGGTAGACTCCATAAAAAACGCCAATAAGGCTTCCACAGCCAGTGGCGCACCAAATACATCCCCGACAAAACGGGAGTACTCCGACCAGTTCATGCCGAACTGGAATTCTTGCAGAATGCCTGTGACTACACCAACGGCGAAGTTAATCAGGAACAGTTTGCCCCAGAATTTGGCCATCGTTTTGTAAACTTCCTTACCCTTCACTACGTACAACGTCTCCATAATCGCTACCAGCAGCACAAGACCGATGGACAGCGGCACAAAAAAGAAATGGAAAATCGTTGTGAGCGCATATTGGATACGCGATAACATAATCGGATCCATACCGTTACCCCTTCTTTCTGTTCATATCGCAGTTTTCGTATTTGGCATTGAAGCCCCTTCTTCCGTTTCTGTCAGCCAAACACGTATTGATGAACGTATTGTGCCAGATAGACTATTTTATACATGTGACAATTATCACAAACCCTGCCATGACAGCAAAAAAAAGTGACGATGGTCACACAATAGAAAAAATTAAACCTAATCTTTGGGCTTGCCAGCTTCGTCTATTCACGGAAGATGCTCATGTTTGGGACGGAACGCCCATATGTTAGTGTCAGGCATAAAATACGCTGGGCAAAATGGGCATTACATATTGAATCAATCGATTCATTGATATCATTCAAAGCAGCTCCAATCCGATATTCATCAGATAGTGCTGCTTCAATCCATGAACGGACAAAAATGCAAATCAAGTGAGGTGATTCATCGATGGAAGAGCTGTCTCCGATCCCGGACCCGGAGCCTCATCAAGGGGTAGATGCAGAACAGCCAAGTACGGACCTGCCTGCCTTTCGTTATATTCTTTTTCCCCGGAAGGGAGGATGGTCTGCTTTTCCTTATCCAGACATCGCTGCTCTGATGGTTGCGGAAGGACCTGTCTACTATGTCAGCAGTCTGGAGCGCTCCGAGGAAATGCCTGCGAATATCACCGTCATCACGCTTCCCGAAGCAGAACAATTGCTGCAGGAGCCCCATACGGTTGCTGTGGTTGCTCATCCCTACTGGCTTACCGCCACAGCCTCGCTCCATCCGGAGCTCTGTATTGTACTTCTTCCCGAGCCGGTTGGTGAAGAAGCCGAGTCCCCCTTATGGGAGAGCTGTATTTCAAGACTGGTCGGTATCGCCGATCTGGTGGGCACTACTTCAGAAACACGCTACATGAAGCTGGTATTCCAGGGTGTACGTGCCATCTGGCTGAATGGAGAGGATTCCTCCCCTGCTGGCGTCATGCAAAAGGATAACCTCGAAGTCCCTCTCCGGGACTATGAACTGCTATTCCTGCATGCGCTGCGACAGACCCTCTCGGGTGTTCAGGATACGGTCACCCAGCTGCAATGCAGTGTGCGGGCCGACTTCTATCGTCAGCTTCGTTCCAAAGCTGGAGCGCATGAGACGATTTCCTTTTTGCTGGCAGCCTATGAATATGTGCTAGAGGATTCCAGAGCGGCCGCTTCACTCAAGGAGGCCTTCTCCCACGCGGTATTAAACGGGCGCAATGATTGTGTAAGCTCCCACTATCGATTCCTCTCCGCGATTCATGCAAGGGCCGGGGAAATCGAGAACGCGCTGCAGGTGTATGGAATCAGCGCAGGTAACGAGCAGGAACGGCACCATTATGAACAACTCTGTCGCTGGCTGGAGGCCGGGGAGGAACAGCTTGTCCGGGCAGAACTGCTGCGTCTGAATGATGATTATGGAAACGCATTGCGCATTTTGGATGAACTCGGAGGCGAAACGGCACGGCATTGGAAATTTCGTATCTTTCAGGAGACTGGACGTGTGGAAGATGCATTAGATTTGGTGCATGCAGTGGATATTCAGGATAGCCCCAGCCGACAGGATTATCGGCAATTATCAGGTCTAGCTCTGGCTCTGGTCGGAGAACGTCACGGGGCGGTGAGACAATTTCTGGAGACGGCACTGGAGGATGAAGATGTTCTTGCGCGAATCGTCGAGATGGATCTGTTGGATCAAGCCGTCCAGCAATTGCTGGGGGAGGTGCCATGATGCTGGACCCGAAGAAGCGCAGACAACATGTGAATGGACCGATGGTGCATAAGGATATACGATCCGAAACAACTCATACTCTAACGGAAGCGCCGGAATCACCACACGCTGAGCCACTGGAAACTGGCGATAAGCATCTGGAAAATGCGCTGAGTCCGTTGGATATCCGAAGTGAAACCCATCAAAGATATAGCACAGAGCACCCAGGGAACCAGGATGCTGTAAAGCACAGAGATATAGGCCAATTCAGAGAGCCGTTTTCCGTTCGTCGCGTTCGTAAAAGTCAGGGCAATAAACTGACCGCCATGCTTCAGGTACGCAACGAGCGCGGGCGATATCTGGAGGAAGTGCTGGACGATTTAAGTGAATTTGTGGATGAGATCGTCATTGTGGACGATGCCAGCACAGATGGAACACCCGATATATGCAGAGCCTATCCAAAGGTTGTTCGTCTGGAAGTGCTGGAGAAGCCGTTATTTGCGGAGGAATGGCGATTACGTAACGCTCTATGGCAAGCAGCAGCAGGTACCTCGCCGGATTGGCTGCTATCGGTTGATGCTGATGAGCTATACAGCACAGATGCGAAGAAAGCGATACGCGCTCTGATTAACCAGGACCATGCGGACTGGATCGCTTTCCGTTTCTACGATATGTGGGGCGGACGAACCCACTATCGGGAGGATGACCTTTGGGGGCTTCACCGACGTCATACCGCTTCCCTGGTCCGATATATGCCGGGTTACCCTTACTTTTACCCGCAGCAAAATCATCATGTGCCTCGCCTTCCCTTGCCCTGCACTGTATTGCCCGGAATCAGCACGGAATTGAAAGTCCAGCATCTTGGCTGGGCAGGAAGTCTGGAGGATCGGGTTCGGAAATATTTGCGTTATAAACGAATTGATCCACACGGCGAGTGGGGCAGCCTGGAACACTATGAATCGATTCTTGATCCGGAGCCAAGGCTGATTCCGTGGAAGGAGGAGCAGTGAGATGGGCGTGGTCAGCATATTGACACACAGCTTCACCGACGGATATAACCGGGAATTCAGCCGGGTGTTCGGGGGCGGTCTGGAGCGTTACGTCCTGGATTTGTGCAGTGTAATCCGCGGATTGGGACACATCCCCGAGGTCCATCAGTTGTCCTATTTTGAAGCTTTTCAGACTCGTACGGAACAGATCGATGTATACGGGTATGCCTACGATATGAATGATGTGCCCGAAGCTTTTGCCCGAATGGCTGCCGCAGCGCGAGGGCCTGTGATCTATGCAAGCTGCCTGTGGCAGCCCATTGCCTACAAGCCGGGCAGCCTCGGCATCTGCCACGGGATTAACTGGGATCGTCCCGCGCTGCCGCTGGGGACCAAGCAGCAAGTCGCGGAGCATATTCAACTGGCACTGGATGGACTTGTACGCATCGTGTCGGTGGATTCACATTTTCAGACCTTTTGCCGTGCTGCTTGTACGTTTGCCGATCCAGGTCAGGTCGTGCTCATTCCCAATGCAGTGGATACCTCCTACTTCACACCTGCTCCGCCAAGGCGTACGTTCGAGCATGAACAGGAAGAAGAATGGCTGGCAGCATGGAAGAAAGATCTTGCAGGCCATGAAGAGCATGCTGAAGCTGCCATCTCGGGGTTGAATGCTGCGTCATCCGTGGGGGAAAGAAACGTTGGAAACGGCATGGTGCGGGCGGACAGATCCGAGGTGACAGTAATCGCTGAAGAACTGGACTCAGCAAATATTAGACAGGGGCTAGCTGGTCGGCAGCCAAATGATCTATCGGATGATTATTTGAAGGAGCAGGATGAAGATGTAACAACTGCGATTCAAGTGAGCCCTTCGCGTCCACTGCGTATTTTATATCCGCGTCGGATCAGCATGGAACGGGGCATTATTCCGATGATGCTGGCAGCTGACCGACTGCTTGGTGCCTTTCCCGATCTGGAGGTCGAATTTGCTGGAGAGCTGGTTGAAGGCAGCACGGTGGGCCGCTCCTTCCGGTATTGGCATCGCACGCACCCCCATGCAGATCGAATCAAACATCGCACGTATGATTTTCGGGATATCCGCGAGGCCTACCATCAGGCAGATATCGCCGTGATCCCGACCGTCTTCTCGGAAGGAACGTCCTACGCTTGTCTGGAGGCGATGAGCTGTGGGCTTCCGGTTGTTGCTTCCAATGTTGGCGGACTGAATGATTTGATTCAGGATGGCTTCAACGGACTGCTGGTGCCTCCAGGGGAAGAAGCGCTGACCGCCGCGCTGGTGCGTCTCGTTCAAGATAGAGCCGAACGGGAGCGGCTGGGTATCTATGCCCGCGAGACAGCGCTGTCCTACGACATATCCCACTGGCGGCGCAGGTGGAGTTCGGTATTGGAATCTTTTTTGGCAGAAGCAGGATTAAAGGAGGGAATTCGGGGATGAGGGATACGCCAAATGCAACGGATTTCATGGAATCAAGATACATTCGGGAGGGTGATCCCAAAACGGATACATTGGTTTTTCCACTGCATCCTGCGTGGTGGAGCCGTCCGTACGAGTACGAATGGGCACGCCAGTTTGCGCAGCAGGAGGACGTCGTACTCGACGCTGCCTGTGGTATATCCCATCCATTCAAATTTTGGCTGGCAGAGCACTGCCGGGAAGTTTATGCCTGTGATTGGGATGAGCGTATTTTGTCCAGAGAAGCGATCAGGCTGGATATCGCTTCTGATTTTGGCGAGCAGGCCGCACGCGACCTGCCGGAATCGAGCCTGGACCGACTGCATCTTGCGCAGGCCAACCTGGCTCAGCTTCCGTATGAATCCGAGATGTTTGACAGCGTATTCTGTATCTCTGTGCTGGAGCATCTGGATACAGGCACGATGCTGCGGGCCTTTCGCGAATTCGCCAGGGTGCTGAAGCCAGACGGACGGTTGATCGCCACGTTTGATGTGCCCGAGATGCGTCCGGACCTGCTGGAGACTATTATGGCTGTCACCGGACTGACGATCGAGGGCAAGCTAAGCGTGAAAGAACCGGAGGATGCCATCTGGTCTGACATGTATGGGCCGGTAATCCGTTGTTTTCGTGCTGTGATCCGTAAGGAATAATTGGGATGGATAAATGGGATCACTGATGAGGGCATGGATTGAGATTAACTCTATATCCTTAAATCCTTTGAATACCGGAGCCGTTAGAGATGAACCAGCAGCATGCTGCACTGGTTTACGTACGCTTCGGCGGATGCTGCGCCGGGTGATGTCAGGCGCAGCAGGGTGTGCAGGCCCGGCGGGATTGTCGCCGGGCTGCCGGAGGCGGCAGGTTGCCGTACAGTGACTTGGGCCGATTCGGCCCAATCACGCGCTGTGCGCCGCCGCCCGGCGAGCAAAGCGAGCGTGCCCGCCAGTACCATGGCGGGCACTTCGTGCGTGAAGGGCTGCTGCGCGCCATGCGGTGTGCCGAACAGCGCAAGCAGCCCTTCACGCACGCTTGCGGGCGCGCGCAGCAGCCCGCAGCGGGCCGCAGGCGGAAGCGCCGCGAGCAGCGCCGGCGCTTGGCCGGGCGCCTGGGCCTGCAGCAGGCGCAGCCATGCGGCCCAGGCGCCTACGCGCGCGAGCGCAAGCGCCGCGGCGTGCACGGCCTGCGGCGCTGGCGCGGCGCTGCTGGCCGTGGCGCCGCGCAGCAGCGCATCGGCTGCGCGGGCTGCGGCGGGCGCGGCTGCCTGCTGGCGCGCCTTACGCCACGCCGCTGGCGCCAGTGCGAAGCCTTGCGCTGAGCCCGCCGCTGCACTGGCGCGATGCTCGCCGGGCTGCTTGTGGCCGAGCGCCCACAGCGCCAGCGCCGCCTCTGGCCCGTGCTGCGCATGCGTCGCCCAGGGCTGCAAAGCCGCCCGGGCAGCGGCGTCCTCGCCGAGCTGGGCCAGCGCCAGCCCGGCGGCGAGGGGCTGCGCCCGCAGCGCGGCGGGCAGCGATGCCGCGTGGCGCAGCAGCCATTCCGGCCGATGCGCATCCAGCGCGGCCGGGATCAGCGCCTGCCAGGCCGCAGGCGGCAGGCTTATCCGCTGGGCTGCGCTTGCGATGGCATACGGCCGCCCAGTAGCTGCGGCCAGCAGCAACAGCCGCTGCCACGCTGGCAAGCTGCCGGGCTGTACGGCGAGCGCAGCGGTATAGGCCCTAGCTGCCTCCTGCCCGCAGCCCAGCCGTTCATAGGCCATGCCTTCCAAAGTCAGGCTGCGATACGTTCCGGCACCGGAAACGGACGTATATCGACTGGCAGTGGAAGCTGCCGCTTTGGCCTGCTTGAGCCAGTCGAGCGCCGCAGCATCCCGACCCTGATCCTGCTCCAACACAGCACCAAGCTCCAGCAGATCGGGGAAGTCAGTATACACCGGCCTCCATTCCTCAACGATAGCGAATGCTCTCTCTGGGCGGCTGCATTCCCGCCAGGCATAAGCCGTTTTGAGTACCAGATCCGAATGATATCCGCAATCCGGCGTAAGCTTTGCCAGCAAAGGCTGCAGCAACCTGAGCGCTTCATCGTATCTCGCTTGCTGAAACCACTCGGCGGCCATCGCATATAACAGTTCCGGTTGATCCGGTGACTGCTGGAGAGCGGAACGAATCAGCCGCATATTCCGCTCAGGTTTATTTTTGCCAACAATAACGTGCTCCAGATATCCATCATGAATAATCTCAAGCCCGGAATCGACCACACCCCACGGAGCGAAGGACAGAATCGAAGATGCCACTTCTTCATGAATCATCCCTTGAAAAGCAATTCGGGGGTCATTCCGAAATAATCGACACACCGCATCCGTCACACGCTCTTCTCCAGACATTCCGAGCAAACTTGTGACCTGTATCCAGTATCCCCATACGTCTTCCTGACTTGAGGTCAGCAGCCGCTTCATCTCCGCCAGATTGTACTCGGTCTGCATCCAGACTTCATCTGCATCCAGTACCAGAATCCAAGGATGAGTCGCAGCGGCAAGGGACCGGTTACGAGCAGCGCTAAAATCTCCGGTCCATGCTGCATTAATGACAATCGCACCATAACGACGGGCAATGTCGATCGTCTCGTCCGTTGATCCCGTATCCACGATGATGATCTCATCCACAACATCCTGAATGGCATCCAGACACCGCTGAAGCGACCGGGCCTCATCCTTCACGATCATGCACAGGCTGATTCCTGTCTGCATGTTCATCCTCCGTCCTTCCTATACGGGGTTCTGCTCTCTTTCATTCAACCCTCAAAACTCAAAACCATCCGGCCCCGGTAAATCCAGTCTAATCTGCTGAACCACAGGCCAACAACGATGTCGCTGACCTTCTGTCCCTTGAGCGAACGCCTCCAGGTGATGATCGGCAGCACTGACAAGCCCTTTCACCAGCCAGCTGGTTCCCACACGTGAATCGGAGGCTCCGACAAAGAGCTCTCCCGCTTCCTGCCGATTGCCTTCCACCAATGGAGACACTCCTTCTGCCAACTGTCCCTGAGCAAGCTGAACCAGCGCATGCAGTACACCCCATTTCCCGGATTGCACACACCCCTCCATCATCAGTCCTATTGCCTGCCAGCCATTATACGCTGTTCCAGCAGCCACGTTTGAGTCGTCATTTTGGGCAACGGCTTGTGAACTCCCGATTCGTTCTGTCTGTTGATATCGCTCCGACTTCCTACCCGGTTGCGATTGACGATACAGCCACGCAGTCAGTTGATCTTTCCCCTCTATTGGTCTTCCTTCAATCCAGTTTAGTCGCTCCATCCAATGGGCAGCTGGTACAGAAAGCTCTCCTTTTTTTCGCCGTACCGTATCCAGCTTAAGGCGTGCCTTGTTCCATTTCCCCTGTTGAATCTGGAGCAGAGCCTCAGCCATGGATAACCTCCCCCTCATCTCCGCTGAAGGATGTGAAGACATGTCTGGCAACAACTGCACAGCTGTATCATAGCAACGGCACTGCTCCAGAATGCCCAATACTTTCTGGATCGCCTCTTCTGAAGTGATTGCAAATCGCTCCTTAATCAGCTCCACCAGATGTTGCTCTTGACCCGAAATCCGCATGATCCGAAAAATCCGGTACAACGGCGGCAGCAGGCTCGATTTGGCACGGACTGCTTCCACATAAGCATCCACTGCGCCTTCAAGGTCCGCCCGACCTTCCAGCAGCCTCCCCAGCGTATACCAGGTTTGATAGGTTCCGATTCCTTCTTCTGTATGAAATATGGGTGGTGGCGGTCCCATACGAACTGCTTCACGCAGCGATAGCTCTGCCTTTTCGGTCTCGCCCAACGCTTCCTCACATACTCCGCGATGATGCATCAGGTCCGTGTATTCTGGGAAGAGTTCAAGAGCAGCATGGATGTGATCCAATGCTTCCTGCCAGCGACTCAAATGCTGGAAACAGCGAATCTCATATTTGAACAACAGATGTGCATAACTTGTCAGGGTGGGATCAATTCCCGCTTTAGCTACGCCAAACGTCTTCAGCGCCTGTTCCGTTTCCCCCATCCGCAGATACTCGACGCCCAGGTTATAGTGATGGAACGGCTGCTCCGGCTCTTCCTCCACCGCCTGTTGAAGCAAACGCAAATTCCGGTTCACCTTATCCTTGAGCTCCACGATGGCTGTCTGATACCCGTAATGGTGAATGATCATGTCTGTCACGTGAAAAGCAGCCTGAGGATTCTTCCGACAGATTGCCACCGCTATCTGCTCATGAATCCGACCCTCGAACCGATGCTCCGGCTCGTTCCTGAAGAGGCGCAATACCGGATTTACCGTCACCCCTTGCTGACCCGAACCTGTATAGTTATGGATATTTAAAAACAATCCGTCACATCCGCTGGCTGCCGTCCAGCTTCTGATCTGCTCCCGCGCAATCTCATCCAGCGCCTCGTCCGCATCCAGAAAAAGAATCCATTCGCCCGATGCTCGCTCCAGGCCAGCGTTCCGTGCCGCGGCAAAATCGTCGCTCCACTTAAAAGGCACAACCACTGCCCCATATTCCCTGGCAATGGCAGCACTTCGGTCCAACGAACCGGTGTCCACAACAATAATCTCGTCCACCGCCCCGCGGACACTTTCGAGACAATGAGGCAGCAGTTCTTCTTCATCCTTCACGATCATGCATAATGAAATGTGCTTGGTCGGCAAGCTGGTTCCTCCTCTCCCTTGCACAGAACACCGTGCGCCAAGGGATACCCTCTGCGGTGCGTAGTTGCTGCTCCAAAACAGTCTGTTGTGCCATAAGCACCTTATCAGCGGGAGATCGAGTTCGTTCCTGTCTGATAACCCCCAGCGCCAGCTGCATATAACAGACAGCAGCTCCAGCACTCGCCTGCCGCTGTTCTGAATCCTTCTCCAATGCCTGCTGGAAAAGAATTAAGGCCTGATCATAGTGCCCTTTGGCATAAACGGCTTCCCCTAGGTAGAAGAGGCTGTCCGCATCCATATCGCCTTGTGACATAGATTGAATCAGCAGCTCTGCAGCCGCCATGGTGTATCCCTGGCGGTAAAGAGCCGCGGCCAGCCATCGGCTATGAACACCATTTTCGTGGTGTTCAGGGTTAATAGCAGCCACCTTCTCATACAGCATCCTGGCAAACGCCAGTTGCCCCGTCTGCACTGCCCGAATCCATATGTTCTTACTTAGCTCCGTTGCAGCCTGGAGCGTCTGGTGAACTATTTTTCCATCTCTGTCATCCTCGACATGCACCCTTTTCCCCGTATCCAACAGGTCATTCAGCAGTCTCCAGCCTTCCCTCTCCTGTGGTTCTGCTGCTGCCATAAATGATTCGGATACAGATAACTCATTTGCCCAATAGGTCAATGCCAAATCCAATCGTTGCTCAGGCTGGAGGTTTACACCCGCACGATGCTCCTCACTCCACTGATTCTGCACATACTGCAGCGCATCTGAAACCCTGTTGGCACATAACATCCAATACAGATAATCTTCATGTTCTATACGCGTATTTCGGGCATCTCCATGTAGCAAGTTCAATGCCTGCCCATATGCACCGCTGGAGGCAAGTGCGTAAACCACAAGCGCCAGATCATCCTCGTATGTTATTACGCTCGGATCTGAATCCTCTTTCTTTGAGCCCTCTTTCTTTGAATGCTCTTTCCAGTGTGCAAGTAAAGTCTCTGCTATGCTCTCATCCGTCTCTCCGCATTGCTGCAATACATCGGCTAACCCTGTCCATGCAGGAGCATACGTGATCTCGCTGCTCAGAGCCAGGCTGTACAGATGAGCAGACTCCTGTAGAAAGCCTCTTTTCTGTGCAAGCCTTCCCATGGATGTATAGGCTTTGTAGCTATCGCAACCTACGTCCGTTACGTAATGTCTTTCCATTTGGGCCGGTTCTTGTTGGACTTCATCAAAGGACTTGCCCTCACGTAATTCAACGCTATCCGGTTTACCTGTTTGCTCAATTGCCTGCTGATGTATGCCTCGAATCTCTGCCTTGCTTTCGCCCTTGAGATCAGCTCCATCGAAGCCCTCCCGGCAATCTGTTGCTCTTGCATAGGATTTGTAGGCCCTCTCCTCTAGACCCTGTTGCTCCAAAATCTCTCCATATATCAGATGCAGGTCGGCATACTCCGCATAACGCTGTATTTCTCCCGCCAACAGCCCATGAGCTTCGTCATAGCGTCCCATCGCCAGAAGAACCTTGGCGTAGTCCCGAACCAGGGTGGAGCGATACGGCGCGTGCAGCGGTGTATGAAGAAAGGATTCAGTAAAGGCTTCTGCTGCCTGTTTGATATGACCTAGCTGGCAGTACGTCACCCCCACATTATAGAGGTGGAAAGGCTGCCCCGGATGATCGGCTAGTTCCCGCTGCAAAAGCTTTAGATTACGCAATGGTTTATGTCCTTGAGCAATCGTGGACGGCAGATAACCATCATGGACCAAACGCAGTGGAGCCAGGGGTTCATGCTCAGCAATCCAGCCTTCTTCACGGGTAAAGAAGTCGTTTATGTCCGGATCGTCTCCTTCCTGTTCTCCACCATCCCTTCTACCGCTACGAACC
This sequence comes from Paenibacillus sp. OK076, assembly GCF_900110055.1. Lineage (NCBI taxonomy): Bacteria > Bacillati > Bacillota > Bacilli > Caryophanales > Paenibacillaceae > Paenibacillus > Paenibacillus sp. OK076. The sequence continues at coordinate 436,646 of NZ_FOCH01000002.1, read as the reverse complement.
AATTGCTCATGGATACGCCCCGCATACCGATATCCTTGTTGAGCGCGAAAAAGACGCACAGGATGGAAGATGACATTCTCTCCCGTTCCCTCACCAATTCGGTTCTCTATCGTAATCCGCAGTCTCGAAACGCTCTTATGGACCTTGGGAAGATAATTCAAAAGCTCTTCCAACCCCTGTATGACATACTCATCGGCGTCCAGACACAGAATCCATTCCGTGCTCGCGAGAGGCAAACTTATATTTCTGGCATATGCAAAATCATCTTCCCAACGGGCGTGAAGCACCGTTGCTCCATAATGTCTGGCGATCTCCGGTGTACGATCTGTTGAGCCGGTATCTGTAATGAAGCATTCGCTGCCAATCGGCTTGAAGCTGTCGAGACAGCGGGCAAGTTGATGTTCTTCATTTTGCACAATCATATGAATTCCGAGTAACCTGTTCTGCATATGCAGCCACCTCCAATGCAAAAAAAAGTACATGAAGCCCATCAAAGGGACTCCATGTACCTATATGACGATAAACCTGGTTATGTGCCTTGTCCATTGAAGAACACGTCAATCGTGCTGGGTGCTCCCAGCAGACTGGAGCGGTAGGAAAGACGTGTATATTTGAGAAAACGCTGCGGCACCAGAACATCCACCGAACCTGGCAAAATCCCGGTCACCGTGTCCACATCATCGTACCAGTTGGTACCGTTAGCACTGATTTCGACGCGGGCATCAACCCGGTTAAGCCCCGGCCCCCTGTTATATACAAAGAAAGAATAAGTGCCAAACACACTCGTCGTGACCGCCGGAAGAGGTGTAAACGTGTTTGCCGTCGGCGTGCTAAGAAGCTGTGATTCCTGAAAGCTCTTTTGCGAGATGGACGTTACGCTGCTGAGTGTACCCGCTGTAATGGTGGCTCCCAATACGCTGGTAATGGTACCATTCAACAAATTGGTCAACGTTCCGGCTGTCACGGTAGCTCCCAAGACACTGGTGATTGTACCCGCAGTGATTGTTGCTCCAAGCACACTCGTGATCGTTCCGGCTGTGATTGTCGCTCCGAGTACACTCGTGATGGTACCATTCAGCAAGTTCGTCAGCGTTCCTGCAGTCACCGTAGCCCCAAGCACACTCGTGATCGTCCCTGCGGTAATCGTCGCTCCGAGTACACTCGTGATGGTACCATTTAACAAGTTCGTCAGTGTTCCTGCGGTAATCGTAGCTCCAAGCACACTGGTAATTGTACCCGCAGTGATTGTTGCTCCAAGCACACTTGTGATCGTCCCTGCGGTAATCGTCGCTCCGAGTACACTCGTGATGGTACCATTCAGCAAGTTCGTCAGCGTTCCTGCGGTCACCGTGGCTCCAAGCACGCTGGTGATCGTTCCTGCGGTAATCGTCGCTCCGAGTACACTCGTGATGGTACCGTTCAGCAAGTTCGTCAGCGTTCCTGCGGTCACCGTGGCTCCAAGCACGCTGGTGATCGTTCCGGCTGTAATCGTCGCTCCGAGTACACTCGTGATGGTACCATTCAACAAGTTGGTCAACGTTCCTGCGGTGATTGTAGCTCCAAGCACGCTGGTGATGGTACCATTGAGCAGGTTCGTTAATGTGCCCGCCGTCACGGTTGCCCCGAGTACACTCGTGATCGTTCCGGCAGTAATGGTGGCTCCCAAAACACTGGTGATCGTACCATTGAGCAGGTTCGTCAATGTTCCAGCTGTGATGGTTGCGCCAAGCACGCTGTTAATTGTACCCGCCGTGATCGTTGCTCCGAGGACGCTGGTAATCGTTCCGTTCAGAATATTTGTGATGGTTCCGGCATTAATGGTAACGGTAGTGAGACCTGATATATTACTGATCGTACCATCCAAAATAATTCCGATTACGTTACCGCTTGTATCGGTGTGAACCGGCTGGGCTGTGCCTGTACTATCTTGACCAAAAATCAAGGTTCTGAGATTATCCGGATTCGTATTAAACGTTGTAAAGTTAGGCATATGCCTCGTCCTCCTCCCTGGTCAAATCAGTTGTATTCCACGTTCTTACGGCATACGCTGCGCCTGAAAATAAACATCGAGCCGGGTCGGCTGATCCGGTTCAACCGATTGGATAACCAGCCGGGTATAACGCAGGAATCGCAGCGGCACCAGCGCTTTGGTCTGGCCTCCGGCGATCACCTCCTGGCTGTCCACAGCATAGTCCCTGGCATTAGGGCTGATCTGAATCTGCACAAGAGCCGGATGTTCGCCCCGATTTACAATGCCATATGTGTACATACTGAACGATGAGGTGTCTTGAGCCGGAAGAGAATTCATACTACCGTTTGTCTCGGCTCCGACATACGTATGCTCTGTAAAACAGTGAGTAGCACCAGGGAGTGTCGTACGTGAGGAAGTACCCTGCTTGAACCGGGGACGAGTAATCCGAGAACAAGGAGGTTTCAGCAATTTAGCGCGGCAGGAACGACGGGTTTGGCGACGGCTGACATATTTAGTTGGTTGGTTCGTTCTCTTCTTGCTACGCTTCGCTGTTCGACTCATATCGATTTCCCCTTAAAAAATGTGCTTCCGCATCGTATGCCTGCATGTAAAATACGGGCACGGCATACGCCGTTATTTGAGGATTTACTGTTTGTATCCCAAACCCTTACCTCATCCCCCACATACACTGTAAGTACAACCTCTTCACGTTCCTATTTCAAAATTTCCATAAAAGCAGCCCATTCCAAAATTCGCTTTGGTTATCTTTATTCATGCAGATTGGAGGTGGATTAGTTGACCAATTCCAATGTATTTAATCAATCCAACGATCCTTTATATACTCAACTGACCAATACATTCTCCGCCCCCGGCATTGAGTCCTCTCCAGAGGGAGGAGCGGCAGCGGCAGGCAGCTCTTTTACACTAACAACAGGCAGTGTCAGCGTGGGAGCTGGACTAAATCTCCTGTTACAGGTAGTGAATGCAACGGGCAGCGGGCGCACACTTTACGTCTCCCGGATTAGCGGAGGCACAACGGCAGCGGCAACGCTTATTGTCTACTCCGGTGGAACCATAACGGGCGGCACTACATCTGCTCCGGTCAACACATTGCTAGGTAATGCCAATACAAGTGTAATGACAACGAGACAAAATACAGGAACGTTAACGGGAACATTCACAAGCCTGATCAGCATCCCCCTTACGGCAGGCATCTATATGTTAAACCTGAACGGCTCAATCATCGTCCCTCCAGGGCAGACGTTAACCATTAGTGTGGGAACGGGTTCCCAAACCGCGGCAATCAATCTTTCCTGGTGGGAATTCTGAATGGTATATTGAAGAAAGGGCGGTGTATGTACAATGCCGAATCATAACGTATTCAACCCGCAGAACAGCCCTGTCTATACTTCCATCACAAACACGTTTACTTCACCCGGCATTGTCGCTCCGCCTGAGACAAATGCCGGCAGTACGGGAAATCTGTATAATGCAGGTTCAACCAACTCCACGACACTAGGATTGCTGGGTGGCAGTGTTATTGCTACTGTACAACTGACAAACCCCGCCGGGAGCGGTAAAACTGTATATATATCACGGCTCTCCGGCGGAATAACCATCGCACTAAATCTGCTCTCTTCCTTTAGCGGCAGTATGAGTCTAAGCACAAACGGAACGATAACATCACCAACCACTCTAACACCCGTAAACAATAATTTATCAAGCAGTAACACCAGTATTGCAACAGTACGATTCTCCGCAGCTGCCCCCACGGGTAGCACAACCTTATTGGCTATGCCTTTGCAGGTAGGTCCTTTTTTATCCAATGAACTAGGACGCTACGTAATTCCTCCCGGTCAGTCCATTAACCTATCCGTTAGTGGTTCCCTCACTGTTGGGGGACTAATGGCCTCCACCTCCTATTTCTCCTGGTGGGAAGTATGATGTACTGCCCTATTCGATCGAAATAGCCGCTTACGGATAAGTCCGTAGCGGCTGTTGATCGTTTATATTCTTTTTACCGTAACGATGGTAATCATGGCTGTCAGACTGACTTCTGCCCAAGTTCTCCAGTTGACTCCGCCGGATGCGGTTGTTTCCCCTCCCATAAGATTCGTTGCAGCAGCATGCCTGCCAAACCAATAGCCAGTGTCGCCATTCCGATATATTGAAATGTGGGACTCGGTCCCACGCTCCGAATCAAGGCACCGCCTGCAAGTGGAGCTACGACCAGCACGACACTGGAAAGCGAGTTTTGAATACCGAATACACGACCTACATAGGTAGGAGGGGTTTCCTTTTGCAGCAAGTAATTCAACGTCACCATAAACAGGCCATTACCCACTCCGATGCATAAGCCCCAGATGATGATCCAGAACTCGGACGTTTGGGAACTGACCCAGCCAAGCGCAGCGATTCCGGCACCAATCAGTACATATCCTCCACCCAGCCCCCAGCCATATCCGATTCGGGGAAGTCGATTCAACAGTAGAATGATCACAACCGCACCTGCCCCAGCGGATGATCCCAGCCAGCCGATCAGGGCTTCGTTGCCCGGCTTGATCTCACGAAACAGCGTCGTAAACTGGTAATCGATCATCAGGATCGCCATTAATCCAAAGCAACCAAACAGAATCGTACTCAGAAGGGTGCGGCTGCTCTGGATAAAACGCCAACCCTTCTGCCATTGAGTGAATAGGGATTCCGTGGTCTCCCCCGTTTCCAAAGGACCTCCGTCCGATGAAGATGATTCTGGATTCTCTGTTAGACACCGTAAAGGCCATAATACGGCTCCGGACAACAGACGTGTACAAGCATTGATTAAAATACAGACTTGTGGTGAAAATACGGCCACAATGACTGCACCTAACAGCGGCCCCGCTACTTTGGAGCATTGGTTCACAAAACCGTTCAGTGACGATGCCTGGAACAAATGCTGCTCTGCTACCACTTGGCGCGTAAGTGCCTGCTGCGCAGGAACATGGAATACCCCCATCATCGCTCGTAAAGCAAGAAGCGGCAGCAGCCAAGCCGCACTTGGCGCGAACAGAATGGCAACCGTTAATACAACGGTGATCCCATCACATATCATCATGATTTTCACCTTCTGCAAACGATCAGCCAATGCACCTGCCACCGATCCAAGTACGATACCCGGAACAGCCATACATACCGGAATAAGGGCAATGATCAGCGGATCAGCACCCCAACGATAAGCGACCATTACCTGGATGGCGAGCGCGTCAAACCAATCTCCAAATGTCGCGAGTGAATACGCAATAAACATCCGCATAAAGCGGAAGTTGGCCCATAGGCTTTTGGAGGAGCCATTGGACGAAATGGATGATGGATTGGGTTCATTTGAAATGACGGTCATACGTTATACTTCCTCCCCTGATTACAGCCTTGTTGCTGGCTTATATGTTCCTTGGCTGTAATCATAAGGGTGTTATATCAGAGGAAGATCAGAGGATGGAGCAAACGGGGATAAAAATGTGCGGATTTCATCCACAATTTGCTGTCCATAAACAGGCACGCCGTAACTTTTGGAGATATCCGCATAGACTTGACGGTATTTAGTTCGAAGACGCCCCTCTATGCGATGGTGTGCCATGAACAACAATATCTGGTAGGCCGAATTGAGATATAGCGGTGCGTTCAATGTCATTTTCAATACGTCCAGACCATCGTCCATTCTCGGCTCTGCCTCTCGGATCCTCCCTTGTCTAAGCAGCCATAGGCCTTCCATAACTTGAAAGCGTCCGATTTCCCGCAAGTATGGCGCATCTTTCAACCCGGAACGCAGAGCAGCCATCTTATCCTCTACCGCTTCTCCGCTGCCACCCCACAGTTCCACATACAACGCTGAGAGTTTTACCGGAAGTCTGAAATGGATCAGTTCATCTTGTTCCATCACATGATACGTTTCAATAAGTCGAGCTTTGGCTCGTTCATACTGGCCCACCTCTGCGTAGACTTCAACAATGTTCAGAATACGAAGTTCTCGAAGCTGTTCGGCAGACAATGCGGATGAATTCAGAGCCTTTTCGTACAAGGGCAAGCTCTCCGATGGTTCAATCAGGGTATGTGTAAAAATCAGCAGCCAGTACAAACGTTCCTCGAAGGGAATTTCCGTTGTGGTAATCAGCCATTCCAGATCTCCCTGAATAAAGTGGATATACAACTGATAAAATGGATCAATCTCAATACCCAGCGCTTCTTGCTGATCCAGCAGCGTGAGCATCGATTTGCCCTGCCCATACAGATGGTATTTGCGGAACAATCCATGTATCACTTCTCGCATCTCCTGATCTTGGGCGGAAGGGTTAGAAGGCAATATCGCAACATTCGATCGAATGTTAAGCCGGTAACCATAACCACGCACGGTCTCCAGTGCAATTTCTTCCCAACATTTCAGCTTCTTGCGCAGTCGATACACATGGTCGTCCACGGTGCGTTCAACCGGATATTCCAGGGGCCATACCCGGTCCAGCAGTTGGCTGCGAGTAAAGGCTTTTTCCTTGTTTTCATACAAAAAATGCAGCAGTGCAAATTCCTTCGCCAGCAGGCGAATCGAATCGGTACGCCGGGTTACGGTGTATGTTCCTTCATCGAATTGTAACGACATGCTCGGCCCTCCTATGTATGCTTACTACTTGTAGTCCTTATTCTGTTCAACATACCACAAAAACCCTTTGCGAGAACGCAAAAGGTTTCTGTACTGAGATGTACTGGCTCTCTTGGTTGATCGCAAGATGCTCCTGGATTTAACCCAGCACCACGCGATCATCGGCCATTTTTTTACCACTGATACGTTCAAACTCACCCAATAGCTCAGGTACGGTAAGTGTGCGCTTGCGCTCTTCACTAACGTCCAAAATAATCCGGCCTTTGTCCATCATAATTAGACGATTGCCCAAACGTATGGCCTGCTCCATATTGTGTGTGACCATCAACGTTGTGAGTCTCATCTCACGTACAAGCGTCTCTGTCAGCTCTGTGATCAGCTCCGCACGAGAAGGATCAAGCGCAGCCGTATGCTCGTCTAGCAGCAAAATTTGCGGCTGGGTGAATGTTGCCATCAGCAGGCTGAGCGCCTGGCGCTCACCGCCAGATAGAAGACCCACTTTGGCATTGGGGCGTTTGTCGAGTCCAATGCCGAGTTTCTCCAATTGAGCGTTGAAAATCTCCCGTCTGGCACGGGTCACTCCAAAGCCCAGTCCACGGCCCTTGCCGCGTTTGTACGCCATCGCCATATTCTCCTCAATGGACATATGCGGTGCTGTACCCGCCATCGGGTCCTGAAACACACGGCCAATCCAACTGCTGCGTTTATGCTCAGGCAGGCTTTTGATAGAACGGTCATTGATAAGCACATCGCCCATGTCGGGCTTCATGACGCCTGAGATAATGTTCATCAACGTTGATTTTCCTGCGCCGTTACTGCCAATCACCGTCACGAAATCCCCCGGATTCATGGTCAGATTTACACCAACCAGTGCGGTCTTCTCGTCCGTCGTTCCCGGATTAAACAGTTTGGTTACTTGTGTAATCTCAAGCATGATCACATGCCTCCCTTCGCCTGTTGGCTCGACGAGCCCATCAGCTCTTCGGTTCGTTTGCGAGCCAGACTTTTCTGCTTCATGGAGCGCTGCATAGTTGGGAAAACAAGTGCGATAATAACGATCACCGCGGTGATCAGCTTCAGATCGGATGTGTCGAACCATTCGACCTGGAGTGCGATCGCGACCACAATCCGGTAAATAATTGAACCGACGACGGCCGCAAGCGTGGCCCAGAATACGGTTCTTGCACCCAGAATGGCTTCCCCGATAATAACGGAGGCCAGTCCGATAACGATCATCCCAATTCCCATCGTAATGTCTGCAAAACCGGATTGCTGTGCAATAAATGCCCCAGACAGCGCAACAAGTCCGTTGGACAGACTGACACCAACGATGGTGGTCACATCCGTATTCGCGCCGAAGCTGCGAATCATGCGTTTGTTGTCACCTGTAGCACGCAGTGCCAGTCCGATATCGGTTTTCATGAATAGATCCAGCATGATTTTGAATACCAGCACAACCACGATAATGATAATCATGACATGCTCTCCCGAGAAGGGATTATCCATGCCCATAATGGATTTATTAGGTGCACCAAGAATACGCATATTAATCGAATACAAGGCAATCATCATCAGAATACCGGATAACAGCCCGTTAATTTTGCCTTTGGTGTGCAGCAGACCCGTACAGGCGCCAGCCACCATTCCTCCAGCCATTGCTGCCAAGCAAGCGAGCCAAGGAGAGAAGTCGTTGGATATCATGACCGCCGCGATTGCGCCTCCAGTTGTAAAACTTCCGTCTACGGTGAGATCGGGGAAGTCCAGTATGCGGAATGTAATATATACACCCAGTGCCATCAGTGCATACAACAATCCAAGCTCGATTGCCCCTTCAATTGAACCCCAAGTCAAATTCACATTGCTTCCTCCCTGTCTATCGAAAAGAATGAGGCGAACCCGTCTGCACGTCCGCCTCGAATCCCTACTGCCGGAGGATCTCCGGCCAGATTATTGAATAATGTTGGTATCCTGGTCCTTCACTTCTGCCTTCATCTCATCCGTAACGGTAATGCCTTGAGCTTCAGCCGCTTTCAGGTTCAGAATCAAATCCAGCTTGTCCGGCACGGTGACTTTCATGTCACCGGGTTTCGTACCATTTTTCAAAATGTCCGCAGCCATTTCACCCACTTGGTATCCGTGATCGTAGTATTTGAAACCTACAGTTGCGAAAGCTCCTTTTTCCACGGTATCCCGGTCACTAGAGAAGAACGGAATTTTATTTTTGTTCGCTGTCTGGATGATTGTATCCACTGCGCTAACTACCGAGTTATCCAGTGTGATATAGAAGGCATCTACTTTGCCAACCAGAGAATCGGTTGCCTGTTTTACTTCGGATGTGTTCGTAACTGGTGCTTTGACCAGCTTGATATTATGTGTAGCCAGTGCTTTTTCTGCATTGTTCGCCATCACAACCGCATTCGGTTCGCCCTCGTTAATAACCAGTCCTACCGTCTTCACATCCGGCAAATATTTGGCGATAAAATCAGCCAATTGCACAATCGCCTCCGGGTTCGTATCCGATGCACCTGTTACATTGCCGCCTGGCTTGTCCATGTCACTCACCAGTTTGGCACCCAGCGGGTCCGTCACTGCCGCGAACAGCAATGGCTTATCCTTCACTTGTTGAGCCAGAGCCAGTGCGGATGGTGTTGCAATCCCCAGGATCAAATCATTTTTGGAATCCCCGGCAATCTTCTGGGCAATGGACAGGTTGTTCGTTGAATCGCCTTGAGCGTTATTGTAGTCAATCGTCAGATTCTTGTTCTCTTCAAGACCAGCATCCTTCAGCGCTGCAATGAATCCTTCACGTGTGGCATCCAGCGATGGATGCTCGACGATTTGCGAGATCGCAATGCGATACGATTTTTCTGCCGTACCTTCATCTGTTGTGCTGCCTGATCCCTCGGTCGTTGTGCTACCGCCGCTGTTATTTCCGCAACCTGCCGCTACGATCATAGATGCAACCATCATCAGAGACATTAAGAATTTCTTTTTCATGTGTGAGAACCCCTCTCCATCTTCTAAAATGTTGATGCCCTCATCGTTATCCAAGTGACACGATAGGGCGGGACAAAACGAACGCTTCAACGCATTGTTGCTTTGATCGACAAAAGCAGACAAATATAGACTTTTCTCATGCGACTGAAGTCCATGACTCGTGTTGGTATTTTATTGTTTCCCTAATATTAAGGTGCGACATGTTTCCCGTCAATGGTTGAACCGCTTCCAATTTGGATTCATTGCAGATACGTGAGAGAAAACATTACATAAAACAAAAAACCACCCACAACGTTCTGTAGATGGTACCGTTGGCAAAGCTAATAGATAGGCTATTATTCATGGATATGGAGTATCGAGTCTTCTTCTAATTTCATCTATGAGCATTTTTTTCTCCGCATCGGATATCCCATCCGCAATCAGTTTACGCGCTGCAACAGGAGCAATCCAGGGTTCAATGTCTGCGTAACCAATACCGGAAAGATTCTCATATTCTTCCATAAATATGTGGATACTTGCCTCTCTCGTAGCATCAAGAGCAACCATCGCCTCATGTGGCAGATGAGGTGGCAGTATGGCGTATCGAATCATAATGATATATTCGGCCAAGTCAGCTTCGGGATTTCCGGTAGAGGCATTGTTCCAGTCGATAATGACTGCATCATTGTCCCTAAGAAGTATGTTACCCGGATTGGGATCACCGTGACATAGCTGCTGCTTCATTGGTAATCGATCCAATTGGTCAATCACGGCAGCCTTCTCCGTTTCAGTCAGATATTGTGCTGCTAGAATATTATGCTTGAAATTTTCCCGCTGACTCGGCATATGGGCAACCGAATGCGAATGAATCTGGTGAAAGAGCTGTGCTGTAATTCGGGCATTTACAAAGTCCTCCCTGATATCCAAAGGCTGCTGCATACGGTACTGCTCTACTGATCTGTCTACAAAGCGCTTCATGATCGTCTCGCCATCAATCCGTTCAAATACAATACCTGATCGTCCCTCAACAGTCACCAGGTCATATGGCTGGGGAACCGGCAGCCCACACGAGGAAGCTATTCGACAGTGATGAAGTTCGGCCTCCAATGCAGCCGTAACGGTATTGGGCTTCGCCAGCTTGACGATCTTGCTTCCATCTTCCCATTCGAACACCTCCGCACATCCACCTTCACCAATTTTGTGGCCAAGCCTATGGACCATGCTGCTCACCCCTTCAACGGATTTAATAAGTGAGACCTTCCTTATGCAGCAACATCTCGTACATTTCCCGGATCATTTCAATCGCTTCCTTTATGTCCAGCTCCAAGGTGTGCGAGTTCAGAAGTGTTCCGATGCCGATTAAATAGATCATGAGCTTTAAGAAAATGCGCTTGAGTTGCTCGACAGATACATTCTGTAACCGTCTGCTATATCGCATATAGAACGTAGTTAACTCTTCGCCCAGAAACTGATCTGTGTGAGGGTTATATTGCCGATAACCTGATAGATACAAGGCTCGAAATAGCTGCTTCTCGTTCTGTGCAAAGTACAGGAAACCGATGGTCAGGTTCAACGCAGGGGAATTCGCATCGTCCTTATACTCCACCATACTGTGACGGGCAAATTCGGCAGCCTTGTCATACACGTTTGATTTCAACTCTTCGATGTTATTAAAGAGACTATAGATCGGTTGGGTGGAACAATGGAGCGCCTGAGCAACGTTTCGTGCAGTTAGCGCCTCCAAGCCTTGGGTCCGTACAAGCTCAAAGGCGGCAGACAATACTTTGTCCTGCGTAATGTCGGATTTGGGTGGCATTTCTTTCTCCTCCCCTCGTTGATAACACATGTTATATAACGTATGTTATTACGGTTTAATTCATGTGTCAAGTCAACTTACTAGCCGAGATTTTTCATATTAAAAATCTTCAAAAAAAAGAGACTGTTTCGAGTGATCGAAACAATCTCCATACATGCTAATTCCCAGCCGCTTCGCGAATCTGGTACGTGCATTTTTTGCCGCCCTCTGCATAACATTCGGTGCGTTCCACATCAGCCTGTAGCAATGAACGGAACAGCTCCAGTTCACAACGGCAAGCCTGTTTATAGACACTCGCTACCTGCACAATGGGGCAGTTCAGCTCGGTAAGCACATAGGTGCCATCCTCTTCCTTGGAGGCATCCGCCATATATCCGTTTGCATTCTGTATACGCGCGAGTTCCTCGACACGTCCGGCCAGATCCTGACCTTCCATCTGCGGCTGTCCGCTGCGAAGCAGCTTGTCCCGACGGCTCTCGAACAATGCATCCACGACACCGCTGCCCGCTGAATCCGACAGTTCCTCCAGCAGCTCCAGGGTTAGTGATGAATATGATTTTGGGAAAAAGCTATCCCCGCGTACCGTCAGATGGTACACAGCCGATGGACGTCCTGCTGTCGCTCTGGCTTCCCGAACTTCTATCCATCCATCCTGCTCCAGTGCCGTGAGGTGACGGCGAATCGCCATGCCGGTCAGACCAAGCTCAGCTGTCATTTCCCTTGCGGTCATTGTGCCTTGCTGCTTCAGCATGAACAAAATCCGTTCACGCGTCGTTCGTTCCTCTTCGCGCTTCACGTTCAGCACCTGCTCTCCCTGCTTATGCGGTTACCGGTGCTGCCTCCCGGCAGGCATCCGAGCAAAAGCGGTTATGCGTCTCTTCGCAATCCTCACAGCATACATGCTGCAGGTTGCAGGTTGGACAATTAATATAACGGTCATGTGTCGTTCCACAGTGATAACAGCTAGCAATCACGATATCTTCATCCGTCCGGTTAATCGGCACGGAAATACGCTCGTCAAATACATAACATTTGCCATCAAACAGACGACCTTGTACCTCATCGTCCTTACCATAGGTAACAATTCCGCCATCAAGTTGTGCCACGTCCTGGAAACCTTCGTTAATCATGAACCCAGTCAGCTTCTCACAACGGATGCCGCCAGTACAGTAGGTAATGATCTTTTTGTCCTTCATGTCACCCAGGTTCTCCCGAATCCATTCCGGAAACTCGCGGAACGACTCAACGTCCGGACGAATCGCACCTCGGAAATGACCAATTTCGTACTCGTAGTCATTACGGCCGTCAATTACAATAACATCCTCCTGTTGAAGATGCTCGTAAAATTCTTTTGGGGACAACCGTTTACCGCTAATGACGTTCGGGTCCAATTCTTCGTCCACACGGAACGTAACCAGCTCGGCTTTGTGACGAACAAATATTTTTTTGAACGCATGCTCTTCGACATCATCAATCTTAAATACCATATCGCTGAACAGCGGGTTGGCATGCATATCCTTCATATACTGTTCGGTTTGCTCTGGTGTACCGGATACAGTACCGTTGATGCCTTCCGAGGCAATCAGAATACGGCCTTTTACCCCCAGGTCCTTACAGTATTGCAGATGCTCTTGCGTAAACGTTTCAGGGTCTTCAATCTTCACGAACTTATAATATAAAAGCACGCGGTACGCGCTGTTACACATGTGTATCACCTGTTCCTATTCCATGTTGTTATTGGCCGGATCATCCGACAAGACTACAACGTTGCAACCTTGCTTATTAAAAAGAAAAGAAACAGCCGTCCGAAACAATGTCTCGAACTGCTGCTTTGAACATTCGACTTTTATTCCTGCATTCTAGTTTATCGGAAGCGGAATAGCTTAGTCAATATAAATGTATAGAAAGGGATGAAAGTTATGGAACATATTTTACATATATGATGTGCTTCTGGAAAATCCGAAGAATTATTTTAAATTTGGACGAAAAATTTATTTTTTTTTGAATAGGGATCATTTAAACTAAGCTCATCCTTATATGGCCTACCCCTGTGAAATTAGAAAGTGCAGTAGACAGAACTAAGCATAACGTAAACATATTTGTTAGGAAAGCGGGTGTAAAATTGGTACGTTTATCACTATTCAAGAAAATAAGCATCATCGGGCTGGTATTCCTCATTGGACTGAGTGGCCTGTGGAATCTTTCGAGCATTGTACAGCCGGCGCACGCTGCGGCAGCAGTTCCCTATGTTGGTGAGATCCGTTTATTCCCGTATAGCGCCGGCCCGACAGGATGGATGCCCGCCAGAGGACAGACGCTCTCTATAGACCAAAATACAGAGCTCTACTCGCTGCTAGGAAATAACTATGGCGGTGACGGAAAATCAACATTTTCCTTACCTGACCTTACCCACGCTGCACCAGAAGGGATGGGCTATTACATAGCTATGAATGGTACATTCCCTCCCCGAAACACAGACCATCCATTCAGCCAAAATGCGGTGTTAGGCGAGGTTCGCCTATTTCCTTATGCCTACTCTCCTACGGGTTGGTTATCTGCTGATGGCCGGAGCGTTAATACATCCGTATACTCGGCTCTATATGAAATGATTGGTACAACCTACGGATCAGACAAACCGGATGAATTCAAGCTGCCTAACCTCCCAGAGATTAATGGTGTACATTACGCTATATTTACGGACCCAACCAACCAAGCCGAGAAAGGTACAGGTAATGAGTTCATAGGTGAGATTATTCCCATGTTAGTCAATCTTCCGTTAAAAAACTGGATATTGGCGAATGGTTCCACTCTTACCACCAACAATAATCAGCCCCTGTTTAGTCTATTGGGCACCAAGTTTGGCGGCAATGGTTCGAGCGAATTTAAAGTGCCCAATCTGAATGGCAGCCAGCCTGACCTCGTATATTACATTTCAAATGAAGGAACATTCCCCATTTTAGACGGTGTGCGACTTCCAGTAGCAGCCGAAGACACCTATACCACCAACTCAAACTCGGCTTTGGTTGTGCCTGCGCCTGGTTTGCTTGCCAATGATAGCGATGCATCTTCCGTTATTTTGAAAAGTGGCCCGATGAACGGAACACTGGTACTGCATGCGGATGGAGCGTTTACTTATACTCCAAGCACCAATTATGTGGGCAGCGACAGCTTCACCTACAGTGCCAAGAATCAATGGGATACAAGTATTCCAGTGTTAGTGACCATAAACGTTAAGCAAAGCATCCCCCCAATAGTCAGCGGTGTATCGGACGGCGGATTATATAATCATACGGTGACACCAACCTTTGATAACGGTACGGCTACGCTGAATGGCGCTGCATTCACGAGTGGCACTACAGTAATGGCCGACGGCGTTTATACTTTGGTGGTGACCAACAGTATTGGCATTACAACGTTGACTTTTTCCATTGATACAGCAGCTCCTGTTGTATCGGGTGTCACCGATAATGGAAAATACAATGAAGGCCCAACAATCACTTTTAATGAAGGAACAGCCACTCTGAACGGTTCACTCTTCAGCAGCGGAGAAACGGTCCAATCTGAAGGAGAATATGTACTGATTGTTACCGATAGTGCAGGCAATACCACAAGCCTACATTTCAGTTTTTATACACCGCGTACTGTAATGTTTAACAGTAACGGTGGTTCTGAAGTAACCGAACAAACGGTATATTACGGTGACAAGGTTATTGTTCCAGCAGATCCAACTAAAGCAGGATACACTTTCGCTGGCTGGCATAATGACTCAGCTTTGAACCAAGTTTTCGATTTCGATAATACAACTGTCACCCACAATCTCACCCTGTATGCGAAATGGACGGTCAACTCCTATACCGTTAACTTCGAAACTAATGGTGGGTCAGTGGTTCCTGATCAGACAGTCACGTATGGTGAGTTGGTGAAAGCTCCTGACGTTCCAACCAAAGCAGGACACACTTTCGCTGGCTGGTATACTGAGCCTGAATGGAGTACGCCATTTGACCTGAATACTAGATCGATTGTCCAGGACACCACATTGTATGCAAAATGGACACCAAACACATATAAGGTAACGTTCAATACACTTGGAGGATCAGCAGTATCCGATGCAGCTGTTGAATACGAAAAGAAACTTTCAGCACCTGCTTCGCCAAGCCGTTCTGGCTATACGTTTGCAGGCTGGTATGCAGATCCCGAGTTGAAAACTCCATTCAACTTTACTCAAACAGAGATCACATCCGATCTGACCTTATATGCCAAATGGAGTGTTAATTCCACGCCACCATCAGGTGGTAATGATGGTAACAGCAGCGGCGGCGGCTCTGGTAACCAGAATAACAACGGGTCGAGCAGTCCCCCTTCGCCGCCTGATACCCTAACCCATTCGTCCACGAATGGACGTTTAACACTTGCAGCGGGGCACGCCGGGCAATTAAGTTTGGGCAATGACATTATGATATCCATCCCTGCCGGGGCGATGAACCAGGAACTCAAGGTTACCATTGAACAGATTGCAGATCCTTCTGCCTCGCTGACCCACCAGGTCCAGCTGCTCAGCCCGGTATATGAACTGCTCAAGAACGCTCCTCAAAACTTCACTGTGCCCGTAACCATAACCCTGACATTTGATCCATCAAAGTTGCAGAGCAATCAGCAGGCTAAACTATTCTACTTTGATGAAGAAAAACAGGTTTGGCTTTCCGCTGGTGAACCTACTGTGGAAGGCAAGCACATTCGGGTGAACGTAGATCATTTTACCAAATTCGCCGTGTTGGCGGTTGATCAGCCCAAAGAGCCAGCAGACATTTCGTTTCATGATGTCGAAGGACACTGGGCGAAAGAAGTCATCCAGCAAGCTACTCTTCAAGGCATCGTTAAAGGATATGCTGATGGAACATTCAAGCCGGATGCATCCATTACACGTGCAGAGTTTACGGTGATGCTGATGAATACCCTGAACACAGAGTACACGGAAGCGACATTATCTTTTACCGATCGTTCAAACATAGGAGCTTGGGCACAGTCTGCTGTAGCGCGTGCTTTACAGGCGGGATTTATTCAAGGAGACTCAAAAGGGGCTTTTCGCCCGAATGAAGCTGTCACTCGTGCAGAGATGACTGTCATGGTCGCCAACGCCATGCAATTAAAGGCAGACTCTGGCACCCAATCATCCTTTGCAGATGATGATCAGATTCCGTCCTGGGCCAAAACAGCTGTTGCTGGCTTGCAAAAGTCCGGGCTACTGAACGGCAAAGGGTTGAACTCCTTTGCTCCTAGAGACAACACTACACGTGCAGAAGCGGTTAAATTATTGCTGAGCATGCCAAAATAAAAAACATAGATAAAAGCCTGCGTTCTGGCAGTACCCTTTCGAAGTTTGAGAGGGGCTCCATAGAACACAGGCTCTTTGTTTTTCTAAGAATACTGAATGGCATTCGCAATAAGCATAAATACAATACCCATAGCGATCCACATCACCATCAGCGGCCAGAAGAATCTAACCCATTTCTGATACGGAATACCGGATACCGCGAGACTGCCCATCAAGGCTGAAGACGTTGGCAGAATCATGTTGGTAAAACCGTCTCCGAACTGGAACGCCAGTACGGCAGTCTGACGGGTAACTCCGAGCAGGTCCGATAATGGAACCATAATCGGCATCGTTGTTACGGCCATACCTGTACCCGAGGTGATGAACACGTTCATGATATTTTGGAAGAAGTACATACCCAATACCTGCACGGAGGACGGCAATTCGCCAACCGCTGTAGACATCCCGTATACTACGGAGTCAATTACGTTGCCTTGATCGAGGACAACCATAATTCCTCTCGCCAGACCGATGATAAAGGCACCATAGGCAATGCCACTTGCACCTTTGACGAATTCACTCGCAATTCGGCTAGGACCGAACCCGGAGACAAGACCAGCGATCACGCCCATGCTCAGGAAAAGAGCCGCCAGTTCTTCCATCCACCAGCCTTCTTTGGACACACCCCAGATTAACAGGGCAAAGCCAGCTACAATTGTAATGATGGTCAGAATATGTGTGATGCGAATCGTTGGCAGTTTGTTCAGGTCGACCGCAGGTGTATCTGCTGCCTGCTCCTGTTCCAGCTCATGCACCAAACCGCGAGTTGGATCAGACTTCACTCTGGACGCGTACCGCATAATATAGATACTTGTCACGGCGATGAGGCACACCAGTATAATGGCGCGCAGCCACATGCCCGAGAAGATCGGTACTTCTGCAATGGCTTGAGCCAGTCCCACATTGAACGGATTAAGCAATCCCGCGGTAAAACCACACGAGGCCCCCAGCGAGATCATCGCCGTACCCGTTAAAGCGTCATACCCCAGCGCACGCGCAATGGCGATCCCGATTGGTACAAAGACCATGACCTCTGTGGACATCCCCATCGTAAAGCCACCAACTGAGAACAAGGTGATGAATACCGGGATGACCCATAATCCTTTATTCGCGAACGAACGGGCTACCCTACCTGTAAGAGCTTCAATCGTTCCCGTGCTCGTAATGATCTGAAATGCTCCGCCGATGATGAAAATAAAGAATACAACGTCCGCAGAATCAACCAGTCCGCGAACGATAGACTTGGGAATATCCCATAGTCCCGTTGGATTGGCCTCTACATGATGGTAAGAACCCGGAACGAGCAAAGATTTGCCTGTCGCCTCATCCTTGACCCGATCAAATTCCCCAGCGGGAATAATGTAGGTCAGCACGGTAGCTACCAGCACCAAAATGAACAAAATGACGAAGGTGTGAGGCATTTTGAACCATGTACGCCGTTGTTGTGTTTGTTTTGTTATGTTTTCCAATTCATCATCCCTCGTCCTTCTGTTGTTTCCATGCTTCAAACTCATCCCGTACCTGCTGCAATGCTGCCTTGTCTGCGTACAGGTCGAACGCTGTCAGTGCAAGGGCCTTCGCCGCACGGTTTAGCTCAATCATGCCTTCCTCTGCTCCGGCAAGCCGGGCAAATTCAGGTGTGTGTGTTGTCGCATCTCCTAACCGAATATACGGATGGATCGCGGCTGTGATCTGGCTTACGTTACCAATATCCGAGGAACCCACACCGCCTGTTTGCGGTGGATCATGCACTTCAATGCCCATATCCTCCAGGTTCTGCTGGAACAGACCCGCCAGAGTTTTGTTGTTATTCCGCTCGGCATAGATCAGACCTTCTGTAATATCTACCGTAGCGCCAACGCCTTCCGCAGCATGGCGCACGACGCGGTAAACTTTGTCCATGACGACTTTCAGTTCTTCAACGGTCTTCGCCCGAATGATATATACGGCTTCAGCCAGCTCAGGCACCACGTTGGGCGCATCTCCACCCTTGGTAATAATCCCGTTCACCCGAACGTCATCCTTCAAATAAGGACGGAGTGAATTTATTCCCGCGTACGCGTTGACCAAGGCATCTAGCGCACTAATGCCCTTCTCAGGAGATGAGGCAGCATGTGCCTGTTTGCCGTGGAACGTAAAGGTTGCGTCCACACAAGCCAGCGCACCTCTCAGTACCATCGTTTTTTGCTGCGGGTGACACATCATGACGGCATCCATCTCATTGAATACGCCATCGTTCACCATAATGATCTTACCGCCGCCCTCTTCTTCAGCCGGTGTGCCAAGAACGATGATCCGTCCCGGAAGATCAGGGCAAGCTTCCTTGAGCGCCAGTGCTGCACCTACAGCAGAGGTTCCGATCAGATTGTGTCCGCAGGCATGTCCGATGCGGGGCAGTGCATCATATTCAGCGAGCAGTGCAATCGTGGGTCCACCTGGCTGGCCTTCCCATACAGCTCGGAACGAGGTGTCGAGGCCTGAAATGCCTTTTTCCACCTGAAATCCGGCTGCTTCCAGCGGTTCGGTTAACCATTGTTGTGCTTGGACTTCCTGAAAGCTAAGTTCAGGGTTAGCGTGAATGCGCAGCGATAATTCCCGCAAGTCGGGGTCCAGCCGATCTACAGTTTCTTTGATTTTTTGCTTCATATGAGCTGGGTCAGGATACATATTGTTTGGCCGCCTTTCTCCAATTACAGCATTTCTATATTCAATTCAATCGAATAAATATACAATCAGATTGGATATATTGTATGTGCGGCCAAGCCATAAGTAAATTCAAAAAAATTAAGGAATAGCCCATAAAAAATTTTATGGACTCGCTAGATCATGACATATGAATATCATTAGATGTTAGTATAGGACTGGTTTATTTGCATGTTAGCTAAGACTAAACCGGTATACATTTTGATCTTATGTACATCCTTCGAACGGGTACTCCCTATGAAAACGACACTGTCCAATAGCAATAAATCACCCTTTTTCACAATAAAACACCGGATAATTATGCATAAAGCAATGCATCGATTCCGCTATGTCTGTACCTAGCTTCCGTCCACAACATGCTGTGTTCCAGCCGTTTTCATCAAGTCAACAAAGCGACCCACCGTTGCCTGCTGCAGCACACTTTCCTTATACACCAACCACGTATTACGCCGCACTCCCTGTCCATTCTGTCGGATTAGCTCCTGCTGATGAAGGCCATCCGAAGCAGATACGAAAATGCCCGGAATAATCGCATAACCCAGCCCATAACGCACCATTTCCTTGCATGTCTCATAGCTGTCCACACGCATCGCTACAGTTGGTGAACATTCATAGCGCTCATACCACCAGGCCGCCACTCCCTCGCGGAATGGGCTCACGGGAGATCCACCCGTTTTCGTCAAGGGCTCCTGAAATGCGATTTGCGGAAGCTCGGGAAGTTCATCTAGATTGATGGGTTCACGGGATACAATGCAGACCGGTTCATCGTGCAGCAGATGTTTCCCCTCATACCATGGATGCTCCCCCCGTATGACACCTACCTGAATTTCATCCCGCATCAACAGTTCCATAACCTCCACACTCAGTGCACAGGTCACAGCAAACTGAACCTCAGGGTACAGCTCCTTGAACTGCTTCAATAAGGGAGGAAGCTTGTACAACGAATAATGATTGGCAATCCCGAGGCGCAGCGTTCCTTTGACTTCATTCCGAATGTTCGACAACTGCTCCTTGACCTGGTTAAGCTCATTGAGCATTTTACGGGCATAAATTGCGAGATGTTCTCCTTCGGGAGTGAACCTGGCGCCTTTTAACGTTTTATCGATAAGTGGCACGCCAAATTCCTTCTCCAATTGCTGCAAACGGTATGTCAAAGCCGGCTGGGTCATAAACATGCGCTCCGCAGCCTTGGTCAGACTGCTTTCCTCGGAAACGCTCAGCAGCAGACGGCAGTCCTTTTCATCCATGATCATGTTCCCCCTTCACTTCTCGTCTCTTCAGTATAACCCAGAAAACCAGCGTTACAGGTACAGAAAAAGCCCAACTCAATAGGAGTCAGGCCCGCCCTGCTGATTTGTTTCTTTTTCGATGATGATTTACTGCGAAATCGTAATGACCGAGGTGACAAAGTGGTACGATTCATTTTCCTGCACTGCCTGTGACAGCAAAATTCGGTTGCCCTCCGGACTCCAGCTCAACGGATCAGATGCGTTATCCATTTCGGCCGAGACCTGGAACTGCTCCGCCGATTCCGTATTGGAGACGAACAGCCCTTTCTCCTCATCACTCTCTGAATTGATCGTGTAGGCGATTTTGGAATCGTCACCAGACCAGCTCGTGCCGAAGATCTGCGTGCCTCTGGCAAGTGTGGCTTTTTCATTCCCTTCCAGATCGGTTAGCACCAGCGCCCGTTTGGTATCGGCTGTTTTTTTCACAATCGCCAGTCTTGAGCCATCGTTGGACGGGATTACCCTCTCTACACTTTTCAACACCTGCTTCACTTCCCTGGTCTTCGTATCGTAGCTATTCAACTGTCCGTCCGTGCCTGTGATGTAGTAAATCACATTCCCTGAAACGCTGACACTGCTTACATTGAAGTTTCCCGTCTTGACCAGCGCTTTGGTCGTTCCATCTACACTTGCTGATATAATATCTCCATTCATGTTTGGAAAGACGACATGCTCCTGATCCAGCCATGCGCCTTCAAAAACAAATCCATCGTCCTTGCCCGCAGGTACCACTTCCCCGTTGTGCAGGTTCAGAATGAAGCCTTTGCCTGTCGATTCCTCTGGTTCTCTGTAAAAAATATACTGACTATCCGGTGACACCAGTGGTGAGCCCAGACTCGCTTCACTTTCCTTCACGGGTGTATCTGTACCCTTCGTAAGATCGTACATGTATAAGTTATGTGGGTAACGTTTCTCACCCTCAACCGTGACAGGCTTCATGGACTCGTTTTCTTTATCCGACAAAATCAAGTCATTACTCAGCCACGCTACCCCGCGCATATTCGGCAGTTTATCGATTTTCTCCAGTTTAAAGCTCTGGTATACCGACGTATTTGTATTATCCTTCACCGTAATATCCGTGCCTGATTTCCCGTTCTGTGCATGATCCCCTGGTTTCGCTGTTCCCCCGCATGCTGTTGCCGATAATAGGACGATTGCCCCGAGCGTGCCCATAGCCGCCTGCTTCCAATTCATCATGGTCCCTCCTGAGTGCTTTCTATAGACCAAGCATACACATCGCATACTTCCAAAGTTATTCAGACTTGTTTCCAACTTGTAAACTTGAATGCGCCAAAGGGAAAACCAGCTGGAACGTTGTTCCTTCTCCATGTTTCGGATCGCCCGGCAACAATGTAATCATACCGCCCTGCTTCTCTACAAATTGCTTGACAAGGGATAGTCCCAGCCCGGTGCCCCCGGTTTTTCTGGCCCTGTCTTTGTTGACGGTGTAAAAGGGTTCAAAGATTTTCTCGCGCGCCTCATCCGGAATGGGCGTACCCGAGTTGAAGATGCGAATCACCGCTTGTCGCTCCTGCATTCGCAGTTCATTGCTTACCCGGATGACACCTCCCGGCACATTATATTTGATCGCATTATCCAACAGATTGATGAAAATATGCATGAGGCTCTCCCGATCGCTGCGGATCACCGCAGGCAGTAACGCCAGCTCCATGTTCAGCGCAAACTTCTCGGCTTTGCCCCGCATCCGGCCACAGGCATCCTCCAGTAGAGCTCGCACCTCCACGTCTTCCGCCTGATTCTCAAAATCATATTTCTCCAGGGCAGACAAATGTAATACCTTCTCAACCATCTCGTACAGCCGCTCGGTTTCCTTGCCAATATTGCTCGTGGCATCATCCAGCAATTGTGGATCATCTTTATACATGTCCAGCAGCTCCACATACGCCTTAATCGACGTAAGTGGCGTCTTGAACTCATGGCTGATGTTGCCGATATATTGTTTCTGCTGCTGCTCCAGGGCCTGAAGCTTCTCGATGGCGAGCTGGAGCTTCTGCTGCTCCGCATGCATGGCTTCAATATTTTGCTGAATCGATGTGCTCATATAATAAATGCCCTGTCCCAGCTCACCTAACTCATCCTTGCGACTCACGGGTGATTTGGTAATATAATAACCTTCACGAATGGAATCGGCAGACTTCTTCAAGCGGGTTATGGCAACGGCAAAGCGATTGTAGAAGAGATATCCCAGAATGAAGCTTAGTCCAACAACCGCAATCCCTGCCCACATAAACAACTGAAGAATACGGGCATAGAATTCATGATAGCTCTGAACCGGATACTGCATGCGTACAGCACCCATCTGTCCATCCGGGCCGTCGAGCGGTGCCATATATAGCAGGGTATCCCCCTGTTCGTGGTAAGCAATTTTATTTTGCAGCGCATAGTTCAGCGTCGCTGTGATATCTGGACTTTCTTCAGACATGATTGATGAACCCACCTGCTGTCCCTTCATATCATAAAGCGCGATGGGCAGACCTGTGGAGCTTGCAAGCTCCTGCGCCAGCCTGCGGCCATTTTGCTGTAAAAAAACCTCCTGCTCCAGACGAACAGACTCGGTATAGTACGACTGCCGCACATTCAGATTCACCAGACGGGTCTGCTGAGACAGAATAGTCTCGATCTGCGTCTGCTGGTTGCGTTCAATACCGCGCAGTACAAGAGAACTGAGCACAACGACGGTCAGGATCAGCAAGGCGGCCAGAAAAACGCTAAACTTCAGCTTGATGCTGACTCTCATACCAAGCCGCCCGGTTCAGGGGCTGAGGCCTTATAACCAATGCCGTATACCGTCTGCAATTTTTGCTGGTCGGTATCGCCGATCTTTTTGCGCAGCCGCTGAATATGAATATCCACCGTGCGTGTGCCCCCGGCATACTCCATGCCCCACACCCGGTCCAGCAGATCATCCCGCGTGTATACACGCTCAGGGTTGGACATCAGAATGGTCAGCAAGTCGAACTCTTTTGGCGTCAGATCCAGCTTCTCCTCATTCACCGTCACGGTGCGGTGAGCGATATGGATGCGCAGTGTTCCATTGACGATAGCCTGATTCTTGGGATCATCAGAGGGTGAACTGCTTTTCTCTACACGACGCATCAGTGCCTTTACCCGGGCGAGCAGTTCGCGGATCTCAAACGGTTTAGTCATATAATCATCCGCGCCCATTTCCAGGCCTACGATCTTATCCACGATGTCATTTTTGACGGTCAGCAAAATAATGCCGATATCCTCCCGATCCTCCAGCCTGCGGCATACGCCGTATCCGTCCAGTTTGGGCATCATCACGTCCAGAATCATGACCTGCGGATGGAATGAGGCCACCTTGACCAGCGCTTCTTCGCCGTCATTTGCTGTCTCTACTTCATATCCTTCACGCCGCAGCGCGTAAGCAATGGCACTGACGATGCTTGACTCGTCATCCACGACCAGCACTTTTTTATTCATCGGAATCATCCTCTATTATGTGTCATGAGTTATCGTATTCTTTGGATCTATGTTAACAAGGTATCGCCTGATTAGCTATGGAGGACTTTACGATTTGCGGGAAAACGTGAAAAAGGCCTGTACCCTCTCAGCTTGGACTTCGCTCCACTTTTTTTATACCCCAAACACAACAAAAAGAGCCAACCCGTAATTGGATTAGCCCTGGAAAGTGTAAATTCAGTTTCACATCACTGCTTAGGCAACAGCTTTTTAATTTCCTCTGCAGAGAGTCCGGAGGCTTTCACCACAGCTGACATATCTACGCCAAGTGCAAGCAGCTCACGGGCCATTTCCACTTTACCCTCTACTCTGCCTTCTACTTTCCCTTTGGCCTCACCCTCAGCACGTGCACCTTCTATCATCGACTTTTCATCGCTTAGTGCTTTCATCCGTGCATCATAAGCCATTCTCGTAGCTGCATCCTGACTCAGAAATTCCAGCGTGTCCATCGCCTTTTTTAGCATCGGTTCATTCATCGCCAACACCTCCCAGTTTGATGGATCAATCCCTTTTAAGAATAAAAGCCAGTTCACCAGGCCGCCCTTGTCCATGGGGACAGGGTGTTGATCCAGTTTGGTCAATTCCATCACATGAATTTCTATATCATCTGTCAAACCAATACCTGTATGATCTTCGCGTAAATGAAAAACATTGTGATATCGCTCATTGTCCAGACATGAGTAATTTAAAATATTGATCGTCACACATTTTTTCAAAAGATTATAGTTTTCGCCCTTCTTGATCTGGTGAGAGTACATTTCGCTCCAGTAGAACAGCGTCCTTTTTTCCATATTATACGGATTAAACAGCTGCATCTCAATGTTGATTAACTTGCCCTCCACCGTACGCGCTTTGATATCCAAAATGGATTGTTTATCTTCCGGACTATCTTTGTCCGTAAACGTGTTAATAAGTGTAATCTCCGTAAGAGGCGACTCACCGGTTTCAATAAACGTGCTGTTAAGGAAAGCTAACAAAACATCTTTACTTTGCTCACTTCCAAAAATACGTTTGAATACAAAATCCACTCGAGGATCGAGCAAATCCGTCATCCAGCATCAGCTCCATTCTTACCCAAGATTATATCATAATTCCCATACTTTCTTCAGCTTAACGTTGGACCTGCATTCACAGCTTAATCACTCTTCAAAGGACAAATTCATTGGCTCGTCCGACATCTCATACTCCGTCTCCATATGAGTCAATGGTGTATTCGGATCAACCTCTTCGAAGCGGAAACTATCCACCCACACTTTGCCTTTGCCGTTCAAAATAACCCCGAATGAGATGACCGCACTGCCTTGCGGAACATTTAGTACAATATGGTACTGATTCCATGGCTGCGTTCCCGTAATCGGTCGATCATGCATGTTATCGAATTGGAGCACATCCAGAGCGTTGTTATCCACACGCATCCATAATCCGCAGAATCCTTCAACGCGGTCCGTCTTCACAAAACCGGATAATCTCATCCGTTTGCCCACATACCTGTCCGCTTTGAACTGCTGCATCATGGTAGCAAACTCATTACTCTCCATCGGCGTAACAGCTTTCAGATAGCCCGATGACTTGCCCTGGTGTACTTCGGCAGGATCAATACCCATCTCATAATTTTGCGGATGACTTCCGGTTAACATCCACCCTTTGATCATTGACATCTCATTCATCTGTATTTCTCCTCCTCTGGTTCTTCCTTCAAATAATCTTAGATCGAACAATTTGCGAAAACGACCAGGCGGCATACCGTATATTTTCCTGAATGCCCGAGTAAAAGCTTCCTGACTATCAAATCCGCACTCCAGAGAAATGTCCAGAATACCCACATTGGTGGAACGCAGTGCAGCGGAAGCATAGCTCATTCGACGATGCCGAATATATTCCACAACGGTCATGCCAACCTCCCTGCGGAACACCCGATGATAATGATAGGGTGACAGGAGAGCTTCGGACGCCACTTCTTCAAGTCCAATATCCTCGTACAGATTCGTTTCAATAAAGTAGAGACTTTGCTGAATCAATTCACTGTATGAATTCAAATAAAGTCCAGCCCCTTTCCATATCCTTACTATACGTGAGGCTGCACATCTCGTTTTGATCATTTTTGCTAAATTGTTCTGGGGACAACCTCCGATACAAACCGCGCCCATGATCTGCACCTCTCCAAGGCAACAACGTAATGACGCACAAATTAACGAAAAAAGAGCCAACCATAAGGAGAAATGCTCCATCCCATGATTGACTCTTCTTGAATAAGACTAACGGCTCCAAGTGCGGAGCCTTTTTATTTCTATACCCCGATCAAATCGAAATTATTTTCCAAACCATCATTATACTGCTGGCACCGGCTGAGCTCCAACTTCCTCCTCATGATCCAACAGATCATGTTTCTCCCAAGCCCGGCTCTTCCAGCGGAAATACATAATGACAGCGCGTGTCCACTCGTCTGCGGCAATCGCAAGCCAGACACCGGCGAGCCCCATATGAAGCTTGAACACCAGCAGGTAGCCCAGCGGCAGACTCATGCAGACCATGGAGATCAGTCCCATGTATACCGGGAACTTCGCATCCCCTGCGGCTCGTAGCGAACCAATAATCACAATATTGCAGGTTCGCCCGGTCTCCAGCAGAAGACTGAGCAGGATGACCTGTGCGCCCAGCCTGATAATTTCCGGATTATCCGTGAACACACTCATCAGCGGAACACGGAAGAGAATAATAATCACATCGATCACAATGGTGGCGAGCAGCGCCCACTTCACACTGTCGAATACACGTTTGTATGCATCATTCTTGCGCCGCGCACCGACCAGCCGACCAACAATAATGGATGTCCCCATTCCGATCGCCATGCTGAATAGATAGATATAGCTTGAAATGTTACCCGCATATTGCCGGGTTGCCATCGCTTCAGCCCCCAGATAGGTCACGTACAGTGTGAAGACGAGCTGGCAGGACTGATACACAACGGATTCAAGCGCAGAGGGGATACCGATTCGTAATATTTTGCCAATAAACTTCTTCGAAAGGTTGATGTAATAGCCGAACTCCACCCTTACATCCATAACCCGATAGAGCAACCAGAAGAAAATAATCAAGCAGATCAGACGGCTTCCCACCGTAGAGATCGCTGCCCCTTCCACACCAAGCTTTGGCAAGCCGAAATGGCCAAAAATAAGGGCGTAGTTACCAACGACGTGAATCACGTTCATCAGAACAGAAACATACATTGTTTCTTTGGTATAACCATGCGTCCGAATCGTCGCGGCCAGCGCGTTAATCAGCGCCTGGAGGAAGATCCCGCCTCCGACAATACTTATATAAGAACGGGCAAAATCGTATATTTCACCTTGGATATGAAGCAGTGTAAGCAGATGACCTCCGAACAGAAGGAAGCTTCCGCTCAGAATCAGTCCGACAATTAGATTAAGCGTAATCGCATTACCTGTGACCTGTGCCGCCTCACTCAATTTCTTCGAACCAATATATTGTGCCACTACAATAGCAGCGCCATGTCCAATGACTTCCAGTACAAGAATCGCAATGGAGATAATCTGGTTGGCTGCTCCGACTCCGGATACTGCATTATCGGACACCGAACTGAGCATGAACGTATCCACGCTCCCCATCAACATAAACAAGAAGAGTTCCAGGAAAATTGGCCATGTTAGCCGAATCAGATTCAGATCCTTGGCATCCGAACGCAGGGACTCTTGGGTTGAGGATATTGCTGTCATTTTCTCACCTTTCCCGTGTGGGCTTTAATTCTTAGGGTATGTTAGCACAGGTAGTTTGAAAATGCAGTAGTTTTGCGAAAAAACTTGAAAGTTTTTTGAAATTCCAATAATAGGTATTTTCAGATCTTTCATTTATATAAATTGAACTAATATTATTTACACTTGCCACTCCGATGCCAGAACAACCTTCCGATCGCTGTTATCCTAGATTTTATTCCTTTCAATTTATCTAGCGCCGGGGCGATGAGCAAAAACCCTTACACATCCCTTTAGGATCGGGATATGTAAGGGTCTAAGGTTTAACTTATTTCGATGACAAGTATTTTATACGCAGGGCTTTAAACGCTTACTGATTATCCTTTTACCGATCCGGCAGCGATGCCCTCCACAATTCGATTGCTCAAAACGAGAAAAGCGATCAGGATCGGCAGGATGCTGATCATCAGTGTCGCACCAATCGCTCCCCAATCGGTTGTATACTGTCCAATAAAATTCTGCACCCCAACGGTCAGCGTTTTGTACGCATCTGTGCTGATGAACGTATTCACGAAGATGAATTCATTCCAGTCATAAATCATGTTGATAATCGCTGTCGTAGCGATCACCGAAGCTGTCATTGGCAGGACGATACGGAAGAAAATCCGATGGACAGAACAGCCGTCCATCACCGCTGCTTCCTCCACTTCCCGCGGAAGGGCGTAGTAGAAGCCAAGCAGAATCATAATGGTGATTGGCATATTAAACGCGATGTATGACAAAATGACCGACAATGGATGATCCGTAAGATGGAGCTTCAGAAACAGGCTGAACAACGGAATCAGCGTAGAATGCACAGGGATCATCATACCCACCATGAACAATCCGAGCACCAGAGAACGCCCTTTCCAGCGCATGCGGGTTATTGCGAAGGTGACCAGACTCGCGAACAGGACGGTGAACACAACGGACACCACCGTGATCCAGACACTATTGAAGAAATATAAGCTGATGTTGCCTTCCGTCCACACCTTCACATAGTTCTCCCAACGCGGAGTCGCGGGAAGGGCAAACGGTGCCATATCGAATACTTCCTGATTGTTTTTTAGCGAAAACAGCAGCAGCCATATCAAGGGCAGAATCTGCAGCAGCGCCACCAAGATCAACAGGCTGTAGAGCAGGACATAGCCGAGCCTTCTCAGCACAGTGGGTCCTGTGCCTGTTCCCGGATAGGCTGGCAACCGAACCGCAGTATCGGTCTTCACAGGGATGAACCTCCTTTCATTTCACTTGACTCAAGAATACTGAATGGTGTCCTTGGATGCTGTAGCTTTCCGAAGCAGCCAGGTAACGACCAGACAGATCACGAGCAGGAAGAAACCAACGGCACTCCCATAACCAAAGTCGAATCCCCGGAAAGCCTGATGATACATATAAGAAGCCATCACTTCACTGGAGCCATTCGGTCCACCGTCCGTCATCACATATATGAGGTCAAAGTACTTCAGCGAGCCAACGACAGCCAGCACGATCGTCACTTTGATCACTTCCGTAATCAGGGGCAGCTTGATGCGAAAGGCTATCTGCCAAGGGCTTGCTCCATCAATCCGCGCTGCTTCAATCAACGATTCCGGGATATTCTTGAGCGCAGCATAGTAGATCAGAATATAGAATCCGGCATACTGCCACAAGATCGGTACGAACAGGGCATACAGCACCAGGGATGGCTCCGCCAGCCAGGCTGGCGGATTGGCAATCCCGATTGCTTCCAGAAAGGTGTTTAACACACCATTGCTGGGATGGTAAATCTTTAGCCACAGCTGTGCGATTGCTACAGAGGACAGCAGCATCGGAATCAGATATATTTTCCGAAACAGGTTGGCTCCCTTAATTTCACCTGACAACACCAGGGCAATCATAAGATAACCGATCAGACTCAGTGCAGAGAACAAGGCCAGCAAAAAGGTATGATATGCACTCTGCCAGAACGTTGCGTCATGAAGCAATCTTGCATAATTTTCAAAACCGATAAAGGTCATTGCGCCGATCCCGTCCCACTGCATCAATCCGTAATATCCGGTCAGCACGATCGGGATATAGATCAGTACCAATAACAGCAGCAGTGCGGGAAGCACGTACAACGCAGCGACTAAACGGCTGGACATGACTTTATCCATACAATATCCTCCCTATGAGCGTTGTACGTTAGTTGCCTTTGTCAATCGCTTCCTGATGATTCTTCACAAATTCCTCAGGAGTGACCGCTTTTCCGAACAACGCCTGGATCATGTCCAGATGGACTTGAGCTGCGGTCGGTTTCATCTGCACGTCGGCGAATAATGTCAGGCTGCTGGCCTGATTCAATTCATTCAGCAGGTCAGTGTAAAGCTGCGGCAGTTTTACTTCGGCTGTATCCACTTTTGTTGCCGGAATTACACCCGCCTCGGTTACAGAGCTTTCGCCCCATTTTTCTACAAAATATTGAACGAATTTTTGAGCTTCATCCTTCACCTTGGAGTTCTGTGCGACGAACAAGCCTACACCCGGGCCGCCAACCCAACTGTTAATATCGCTTTTGCCAACATCCATTGTCGGGAATTTGAAAAATCCGATTTTATCCTTGAACTCCTGCGGGACATCCGGATTGGTGGTATAGTTCGGCAGTTCCCAGGTGCCCATGAGGTACATGGCAGCTTTCTCATTCATGAATTCCGATTTGCCTTCATCATTGGACAGGCCGTTGTAGCCTTTGTTAAAGGCGTTCATATCCACCAGCTTCTGTACTTCGGCTGCCGCCTGGATCAGGGCAGGATCGTCAAACTTGCCTGTGCCGTTGATGGCCTTCTCCAATGCGTCCCCGCCCAATCGATTGGCCAGATACATATACCAGAGAGATCCGGTCCATCGATCCTTGTTGCCGAGAGCGATGGGAACCACACCATTGTCTGTCAGCGTTTTCACAACATTCAGGAATTCATCATATGTGGCCGGGGGCTGCAGATTATATTTGGCAAAAATGTCTTTGTTGTAATAGATCGGAGATATGTTCAATTCAATCGGGAGCGCATAGGTTTTGCCGTCTACGGCATACGCTTCGGTTGTTCCGGCAATGAATTTTCCTTCGAGCGAACCACTCAGGAGGTCATCCAGCGGAGCAAACAGATTGCCCTTCACATAAGGCTCCAAAAAACCCGCTGCCCATGTTACGCCTACATCCGGGAGTTCATTGGATGCGGAAAGGATTTTCAATTTGTTCTTATATTGCTCATTCTCCAGCACTTCCTGTTTGATGGTCACGTTGGGATGATCGGTCTGGTACTGTTTGATGATCTCGTTGACCAGCTTATTCTGCTGTGCAGAGCTGCCTGCTGGCCAAAGATGCATAAACTTGAGGGTCACTTTTCCGTCAGAGCCACTACCGCTCGCTTCACCCTCTCCGTCAGAACCTGAATTGCTGCATCCGGATAAAAACACGGCGAGGATAAGTGTCAATGTCAGTAGCATTGCTATTGGCTTTTTTCTCATATTCCTAACCCCCTGTAATGGTTATTCGGTTGATGTAACCGCTTTAATAAAATTGTAGCATGGGTACATCTCCCCCATAAGACCAGGATGATTTGGAAAAACTCCACTATTTTATGGTAATTCAGTCTCTTTACGAACCGTAATGGAATGACGATATTTGCTTGGGCTGAGCCCTTCGAGACTTTTGAATACCTTAATAAAATATTTATCCGTCTGGTAGCCGACCTGTTCGGCAATCTCCGAGATGGGCAGAGTCGTCTGCACAAGCATCTCCTTCGCCCGCTGAATACGCGTACGGGTTAGAAATTCGCTAAAATTAATCCCGATCTGCTCCTTGAACAGAACGCTAAAATAACTTGAGTTCAAATGCAGCATATCAGCGATTTCCCGCAGAGTAACATGCTCGCTGAGATGGGCTTCCACATAAGCAACAGCTTCACTGATCTGGGGATTAAGCCTCTGGTCTCCCCGTTCCTTGGCATCCAGCAGCTTTGGGTCAACCAGCTTCTGCATCGTTTGAATACGCCGCTGTTGGTCCCTGAGTTGCAAAGCTTTCTCTACCGTCTGAATCAGCTGTTCCTTCTCAATCGGTTTAAGCAGATAATCAACCACACCCAGTTTGATGGCCTGCTGGGCATATTGGAAGTCGGCATGCCCAGACATAATCAGCACGACTGGCTTGCTCGGAAACTGCTGCACGGCTTCAACGAGCGACAGACCAGAGAATTCTGGCATGCGAACGTCTGTAATTAAAAGGTCCGCCGTCTGTTCCCGGAGCCATGCCGCTGCCTCTACTCCACTTGCCGCAGTTCGAATTTCATTACGACCTGCTGACCAACCTTCCAGCGTCTTGCGAATGCCTTCTCGTGTACGCGGCTCATCATCAACGATTAGAATCGTTCTGCCATGAATCATATGCACCCTCCGTATCCTTCGGAATCTCAAAGCGAATAACAGCCCCTTCACCGACCTTGCTCGTAATGGTAAGTCTGCACAATTCCCCAAGCTGACTGCCAAAATAAAGCTTCAACCTGCGATGCACGTTAATCAGGCCCACGCCTGTTCCCTTGTCGGAAACAGCAGGTCCACCATTCAATGCGCGAACAACAGATTGAAGCCGAGAATCATCCATGCCAGGTCCATCATCCCGAACTTCGATATGGACCAGACCCTCCTGCGTGGAAGCATCTACATGGATGCTTACCTTTCCCGGTTCGATTTTGCTCTCGATCCCGTGAAGGATGGCATTCTCCACCAAAGGCTGTATGAGCAATTTGGGAATTCTCACGGTGCGCATCGCTTCACTCAGTCTGATCTCCCATTGCAGCCTTTCTCCCAGCCTCATCTCCATAATTCGAAGATAACGCTCCGCATGCTCCAGTTCTTCGGCAACCGTAACCCATTCATCCTGATTGGGACTGGAGATAATGTAGCGAAATAGGCGGGACATTGCCACAACCATACGCGCCATTTCCTCATCTCCCTTGTCATCAAGTGACCAGTAGAACGCCTCCAGCGTGTTAAACAGAAAATGAGGATTAATCTGCGACTGCAGAGCTTTCAGTTCTGTTCGTGACTGCATGATTTCCTTCTCGTAGATCTCCTCGGTCAACTCGTTCAGACGATAAACCATCTGATTGTATACTTCATTGAGCCTGTGAATCTCCATCGTTGAGCTGAACATAATGTTAGGCTTCATGGCTCCCGGACGTGCACTGCGCATGGCCCTCATCAGACGGGTGATGGGACGTGTAATCATGGTCGACAAGAGAAATGACATAATGAGGAACAGCACGACGCCAAACAAACCGGAAATAAGCAGTGCCATCCGAAGAATCGATACGCCCTCCGTCGTCTCGCTCACAGGAGTAAGAACCGCGAGTGTCCATCCCGTCATTTCGGAATGCTGTCTGACGACGATATAAGGCTCATCCCGGGTCTGGACAACAGAGCTGTCACTGCTTAGGAGTGCCTCCACATCCAGACTGGCCTCCAGATTGGAAGTAACTACGCTTCCTGCCGCATCCACCAGCAGAATTGAATCCTCTACGTCGTCCTCAGCATCCAAGTCATTCAGTTGAAAAAAGCTGCGCTGCATCCGCACCACGACATAACCGCCAGGTTCAAAAGCCCGGTCCATCAGACTGATTCGCCGAATAGCCATAATGACTCCGGGATCTTCCGGGTCGGGGCCGACCCAGACCAGCCTGCCCTTTTCCGCGTCTGCCTCCGCTATCCAGTTACGTCCGAGCCTTCCATCCAAAGATCGGTCATCCATGGGAAATATTCTGCTGTAAGTTGTCGTATAGATTTCCAGACTCTGCACACCGCTCATAAAGGAGGGATAGCTGCTCACAACCTGCAAGAGCGCTTGACGTTGATTAAACGTAGCCTGTTCCCCACCCTTCTCATTGCTCAGCAAACGCTGCACATAAGAATCATCAGCCACTTGGGCCGTCAACGAGTTAACCTGTGCGATTAAGGCATCCAGTCTGCCATTGGCCTGAACAGCAGTTTGATGGATATGCTTCTCCGCATTGGTTTTCAGCAAACCGGATACCCGATCATAGGCGACGATTCCTGCAATAAATAACACCACCAGCATCACCAGTACAAAACCAACAAAGATCTGATTGCGCAACGAGTTCCATCTGCCCCAATTCACTCGCAAACTCCATTCTCCTCCCCGCATGTAAAAGAAATCGCCACCCGTTTCTCATGTTGGGTGACGATTGAGTACAAGTATGCCGGAATCCATCATCGCCAATTATTGAAGCGTTTACACTTTGGCTTATTGTTCTCCTTCACCAATCTTTGTTTATTGATTAAACTAACGACTAAAAAATAGCACAGATTCCAATCTTAATCAATCACTTAAATACAGGGCAGCACCACAAGCCAGAAGCTCATGAAAACAAAAAAGGAACGGACTCCAAGAGTCCGCCCCTATTCTTCATTATTTCACTGAGCCTTGCGTTACACCGTTGATGATCCACTTCTGTGCAAACAGATAAATGATGATCATTGGCAGCAGCGCCAGCAGGTACGATGCAAACGCCAGGTTGAAGTCGGTATTGAATTGACCCTGGAACACATATTGTACCAGTGGTAGTGTGTATTGTGCCGGGTCGCTAATAATAATGAGTGGCAGCAGGAAGTCATTGTAAGTAGACAGACAAGTTAGGATACCAACCGTGGCACTGATCGGCGCCATCAATGGGAAAATGATTTTCCAGAACGTGCCCCAAGTTGTCGCTCCATCTACAAAGGCTGCCTCCTCCAGCGCTACCGGAATGGACCGAATATAACCTACATACACAAATACGTTAAAGGCGAGACCATACACCGTATGCAGCAGGATAAGACCCAGCAAATTGGTCATTTCCAGTGATGCAGTCAACTTAACAATCGGCAGCATAATGATTGGAAACGGAATGAACATCGCGCTGACGAAGTAATAGTACAGCCCTTTGAAAAATTTCCGTTTCTCCATATTACGCGCAATGGCGTAAGCGACCATGGAGTTACTGAGCAAGGTCAGAATGACTGTTGACGCAGTAACAATGGCACTGTTACGGAACGATTGGAAGAAGTTTGTCATATCTATTGCACTTGCAAAGTTCTCCCAGTGAAGCGTCGTCGGAATAGCAAAGACGGATTGGGCCATTTGCTCCGGATTCTTCAATGCGATCGTAACCGTCATATATAAAGGGAACAGAATGAATAAAGTACCCAGAACAATCAACAACATAACGGGCCAGTTGGTACGTAAACGGCTTCTCATTACAGATCCGTCTCCCTTCTTTGCAGGAACCGGATTTGCAGAATCGAAATCACCGCAATAACGATGAAATAGATAACCGAGTTCGCAGATTGATATGCATATTCGCCGCCTTCAAATCCACCCGTGTAGATCAGGTGGGAGATGGACTGTGTTGCCCGTCCCGGTCCACCATTCGTCAAGGCTACGATCTGGTCAAAGACCATCAGTGAGTTTTTCATCGCCAGCACCATATTAATTGTGAAGAACGGGGCAATTAGCGGAAACGTAATGCTCCAGAATTCACGCCATTTGCCGGCGCCGTCCAGATTTGAGGCTTCATACAATGTCGTAGGGATCGTCTGCAATCCCGCCAAATACAGAATCGTATTCAACGCGACGGATTGCCATACCGCCACAATCACGATCCCAATCCATGCCAGGCTTTCGCTGCCCAGAATGTTGGTGGATAAGGCGTTGATGCCTAGGTTCTGTCCCCAGATTGGGAATACGTTGGAGAACAGGTAGTTAAATATGTAACCCACGATCAATACACTCAGGATATTCGGCAAGAAGTAGATGCCACGGAAAAAGTTACGGAACTTGATCTTGGCATTCAGCCCGAGTGCAATGAGCAGGCTCAGAATATTCGTCAGGATCGTTACAACGATCGCAAACTTGAAGGTAAACCAGTAGGCATTGCCTACATTGTCATCTTGAAACAGATTGAAATAGTTTTTGAATCCAACAAAATCATAACCTTTACCGAATCCGTTGTAGTTCGTAAATGAATAATAAATCCCCTGGAGGGCCGGCAGCGTCATAAACACGAAGAACAATACTACCGCCGGAACCGTCATCCAGTAATAAGGCGCGATGCGCTTGTTCATACTCCATCCTCCTTCGGACAAGGCGTTATCGCCGATTCGCTACCTTGTCCCATTCTTTGTCGAGTGTATCCAGATAGTTGTCGATATTCTTGTTCTGCAAAAAGGACTGTACGATGGAATTCAGCTGCACCGCAGCCGGAATATAGTGATCGGCGAAATCGATAACCTTGCCCTGCTCAATGTAAGGTGTCAGTTCCTGTACAGCAGGATCGTCTTGTTTTACACCTTCCACCGCAGAGAACAGCGTCTGTTCCTTAATGTACTTGCCTATATTCTCAGGCTCCAGCAGAAACGCGATGAACTGCTCGGCCTGCTCCTTGTTCGGTGTATCTGCTGCAATGGTAAACAGGGAGTCGATTCCGTTCACCAGCTTGATCTTGCTCGGATCGTTGCCTGTCGGGAATGGGAAGAAACCAATGTCCACATTCGGGTTGGCTTTGCGAATCTCGGAGATGGCCCAGGTACCTTGGATGTACATATACGCTTCGCCATTGGCAAAGGCACGGTTACCATCCGAATACGCTTTACCGAAGTTGTCGCCGTGACCGTAATTCATCAGCTCCAGCTGCTTCTCCGCAACCTCGCGGTATTTCTCCTTGAAGGTCACCTTGTTCTCGCGACGCTCCAGGTAGAAATCAATACCAACCAAGTTAGGTCCGAGTGCATTGAACGGCAGATTGGTCTGCCAGTCATCCTTGTATGTGAAGTAAAACGGAATTTTACC
Source organism: Paenibacillus sp. OK076 (assembly GCF_900110055.1). NCBI lineage: Bacteria > Bacillati > Bacillota > Bacilli > Caryophanales > Paenibacillaceae > Paenibacillus > Paenibacillus sp. OK076. The sequence continues at coordinate 399,779 of NZ_FOCH01000002.1, read as the reverse complement.
CGCATCCTTAATTTTTTGGGCTGTAGCAATCAGCTCGTCCCAGGTCTTGGGTACGTCCAGACCCATCTCTTTAAACAACGTTTTGTTGTACATGATGCCGTTTGCATTTGTTGCGTAAGGGACACCTGTTACTTCATCCATACCCGTGACATCCTTTAGCATCTGTATGTAGTTGGGATCAATCGTTTTCAATAGTTGGCTGTCTGTCAGATCGGCGAAAATATCACTCTGTGCAAGAATGGAATAGGTATCGGTTGCCCCCATTGCCATAATATCTGGCACATCGTTCTTCACCACACGTGTCTTCAGCACCGTCTCCGCGTCAGGTGGATTCACCTGAGTGACCTGAATATCGGAGTGTTCGGCGTTGAACATTTTGATTAACTCGTCAAAGGTTCCTTTGGCTTCGGGTTTATTCTGAAAAAATTCAACCTGCACTTTGCCGTTGGCATGATTCCCGCTGGTGCAGGAAGACAGAAGTACAGCCGTTATTCCACAAAGCAGCATTATCCCGAGTGCCTTGGTAAGCGATGTTCTCATTTTGTACCTCCCTCAGCTTATATACGTAAAGATTTACCCATTAAATTAGTGAAATAACCACGTGGTTAATCCTTCCATCGTTTTATACTTAGAGCGTTGACTATAATGTGTCCTATTATTCCTAAAACGGTTTCGATCAAATTGAATCAGGCCCACTGAGCGCGAGTCCGTTCATCGACATAACAAAAAAGGACATCGGAATATCTCCAATGTCCCTCATGTATTCAGTTACCACTACTTACATCAAAGCTGTTGTTAACTCTTTATCAACGCTCTATTTTCGGCAAAGCATTACGTAAACGCTTGGCTCGGTAACTCTGAAATGCACGGATTAACATGCCGATGACCAGCATAACCACACCAACATTAATGGCTACATCCGCCAAATTGAGAATACCACGTCCCGACGGAAATACAAGAAAATCCGTTACGCGTGCGTAGATAAACCGATCGATTGCATTACCCAAAGCACCACCGACCATGAAACCGGCACCTGCCTGCATCCAGAAACCGCGAATCTCACCTTTTCTCCGATAATACATTATGCCCGCCACGAACAGAATGGCAACCACACCGAACAAACGCGCATTCCCTTGAAACAGGCTGCCTGCCATTCCGCTGTTCTCATAATGCTGCAATTGCATTCCCGAGTCGCCAAGCCTCATCGTGTCGCCAACTTCCATATACATCCTCACCGCCATCTTGGTTCCCTGATCAACCAAGGTCACCAGCAGTGCTACAAAATAAAATAACATCGTGCCACTCCTCCTGCCGGACGCTCCAAAGTTAAACTAAAGGTCTCCGCTGTAACTTTTCCTTCACTTTAACACACCCGAAGCGTAGTCACCAAGTGGGTAGCGCACGCGCATTGCAAACCATCAGGAAGGATTTTTCCGTTTTAATATATGATAGGTATTGCTGAACATGCCGAACAACACACCTGTAATCGGAAATATGGCCCAGTTAACGTCCCATCGCTGGTATACAAAGCCCGTGAACAGAAATAACGCCGTAGCCAATGGCCATACGATTGCCCCCACTGCGCCTACCATTCTTTCCTGCTCCTTCTTATCAGCACTAAAGTGTGGCTCCTCCAGCAATTTCGTGTAAGCCCCCTGGATATTGCCGTAATAAATGAACAGGAACACGCCCACCGCTGCCATTAACATAAAGAGAGAGACACCGTAAGATGCGTAGTCATCGTTAATATATGCACCCGCGAAAATAAAAACGGGTGACAGCACGCACAGACCGACGCCTGTAATGATTGAAACGCGGTACGTCAGCGCGAAATGGGCCTGACTGCGTTGAAGTGACATCTTGAGCGCATAGGGCAACTGAAATCCCTTCTCCATATACTTAAAACGATCAAGCTTCATCCCGCTGTGAATAAACATGCCGACTGCAAAGGCAATCAGTACAAACATCCCGATGAGCCCCAGCAGGCTGCCCGTTTCCATCGACCCTGTCATGGACTTGATATTGTTGTGTTCAAAAAATGTATCAAGGAATATCAGGAAGGCCACCCCGGATGCGCAGAGAAAAACACCAAGTCCTGTCCACAGACCCACACTGCGTTTGACAGCAGCATAATCATAAGCCTCTTCCTCCGTCAGCACAGGTGCTGCTTCCTCAATCCCGGCTGGTTGAATACCAAGCTCAGCTGTTAACTCCTCGATATTGCCAAATTCCGAAATCACAATACCAATCGCCTCATTCTCCGATTTACCCGCCCGCTTCAGTTCCAAGTATTTATCTTCCATCCCCGAGAGAAGCTCCTGTTTCAAATGCTCCACCTCGGAGGTCTTCGGCAGACCAGCAAACATGTTTTCCAGATACACCATAATCGTCTCCATGCTCTGTCACCACTCCCTGATAAATAGATTCACAACCTCCTGCGTAACCTTCCATTCCTCGCATTTTTCCTTGTAATAATCGAGGCCGAGCGGCGTGATCCGGTAATACGTACGCCGCTTCCCAAGACTCTCATCCTGGTAGAATGATTCAATATACCCGTTCTTCTCCAATCGGGTGAAGGCAGAGTATAGTGTCGTCTCTTTCATCACATACTTCTCATCTGTCAGCTGCCTGATGTTTTTGGAAATCTCGTACCCATACGACTCCCCTTCCAGCAGCATATAGAGAATTAGCGTATCGTTGTAGCCGCGTATAACGTCACTGCTGATCACAAAAGGTAATCCTCCTCCGTTACTTCATCTGTCGTAGTAGATGAAGTATATCACAATTTACTACGACAGGTGAAGTAGTTAGACCTAAAATAGGCAAAAAAATCCGTACCTGGAATAGGCACGGATGATATATACGTTTATTTGAGTTGAAATCCACCGTTTTATTGAATAGCAGAGAGCACATCCAGCAGCATGGATTTGAACTTCGGACGGTCAATGGCCTCACAGACGCGTACATTCGGCTCTTTGCCAAAACGTCCGTTGATATCTACAACGCTATATCCACGTGTTAACTCTCCTGCTGCTTCTACATCCACATAATACTGACCGGATTGGGTCATGAGCGACTCATCTGCGGCAACAGCCATCAGCAACGTATCCGGGTGAGTGGTGCCATCCAGTTTATGTACCGATTTGTTAAACTGCATAACCACTTTGTTGATGGCTGTGAAGAAATCGGCACCAGATGTACTCAGTGCTGCAATTTCCGCGTGATCATCATCATCCATAACAGAATACTGCGTACACATCTCCCAGCCAACCATGGTGGTCGGAATGCCTGCATGCAATACAATTTTGGCTGCTTCCGGATCTACATAGAAGTTATACTCCGCGGCTGGTGTGATATTACCCAGTGCATTATTCGTTCCACCCATGATGTAGAGGTGGGCAATCTCCGGAATAATGGTTGGGTCCTTCTGGATTGCCATCGCAATGTTGGTCAGGGGTGCAATGGCCAGAAGCGAGATTTCGCCCGGATGTGCGTGTACCTTTTCAATGATAAAATCAACCGCATGCCCTGCCTCTGGACGCTGGTCTGCCTTCGGGAAATGGGCTCCGCCCATGCCGTCATCGCCATGTACGTCTTCCACCGTGCGGTGCTGGGCCTTGCCATAGGCCATCAATGGGCGTTCGCACCCTTTGTACACAGGCACCTTGCCGCCTTGCCCTGCTACCTGTACCGTGTACAGCGCATTTTCAACCTCCTGGTCAAACTGTACGTTCCCGCCGGTAATCGTAATGCCCTCCACCTGGAAATGGTGCAGTGCCGTCAGAATCGCAATCGTATCGTCTCCTGCTGTATCTGTATCGATGATGACTTTTCTCATGATGCCGCGCTCCTTCTTGGTTGGATATCATTTAGAACGAACATATAACACTACACTTCAGCACTCCGTTTACAGAACAATCTTACGATCGCTGTTATCCTCAGATTTTCTATATACCTTCTCTCAAAGGTAAAAATCCGATGATAAAGGCGAACGCTCCGCTTCTCCAGATTTTTTCTGTCCTCTTCGTTAATGTGTAATTATGATATTCAATCTAACTTATCGTTTATCGCTAGGGTTTATTTTACATCAAAAACGTACCGATGACGATGGAAACGCCGATGATAATCGAACGCAGCAGCTGAGCTACCGCCATATTGCCTCGTGCGATTTCGTCACATACCCGCATCTTGGGGGTAAGGAAGTCAAATATAATATAGACCAGACACAAAATAATGATTCCCAGCGCCGACCAGAGCAGCATATCCAGCCACGAATGCGTAGAAAAGGACACCATGCCCACAATGATACACAGGCCCAGCAATTTGCTGCCCATATACATACCTGCCGCCTCGTTGCCCTTCGCGATTTCCTCGCTATCGTTATACCGGGTCAATTGGCTAAAAGCGAAATACCCGCATACCAATACAACCAGCAAAATGCCTATACCTACCGCTACATTCAGCAGGTTCAATCCCAAATTGTCCATTCCTTCTCCTCCTCATCATCCATCCGTTCATTGACCACAGCCGCACAATAATAGGCCATATCTCCGGTTACCTTCTCCCCGATCCGGGGCAGCACACCGGCAAAACGTCCACCGATGACAAAGACCCCTGTAAGCAAATAACCGCTGTATTCGCCATCCTCTGTCTGAATCACGGCCTGTTCCATCGGTACCAGCTGCTGATATATTTTAGGCTGATTATTATAGTAGGCTGCGATTTCCTCATCTTCTTCCAGGTCGACTATGGTGTCGGAATTCGTGTGGACGTGCAGCTGATGAAAAGCAGCCGTTTGGCCCGCATGATGATCCGATCCCTCACCCAGCAGCGAGGTGCCTCGACCTTCTCGGCCCCAATAGCTTTTGGCCACATAAGGCATTGCGCTCCATTCAAATGGCCCGGCTTCAAAATAAGTCGGCAGCAGATAACGTGAAATCGTCGCTAATTCTGCATCGTTAAACAGCCGAAACCCGCAATACTCCGGGGTTTGTTCATTGCGTTCATAGAGTGACCAGATCGCCGCCATGAAGCCCTTGCTCTGCATCAGCACATGCTGTGCAGGATTCATCAGGCCCAGGCGGCCATTCTGAACCAATTCAAGCAGCGCTGCGCCGATGTCCACGCCGGTCGTTTCATCTCGATCATCGATTAGATATTCCAGGGGATAGAGCCGGTACAGAAGGTTGATCTCGCGTCCTTGATGGTAGAGCGCCTCCCCTGGAACAATCTCCAACTCCTCCAGTGGAGCGTAAAACGTTTCATACCCCGCCTCCTGGCACAGCTTCATCAGATACTCGGTATTGGTCCGATCCTCCACATGCTCCCCAAACGAAGTAAAGGTCACCGAGCCCAGCAAACCCTGCTGTGCGTAAGCATCTAGCCAGCGGCGAAAGCATTCCCGGATACATTCATCCATTCCTATGGACGGAGCATGGAGCGATGTTTTTTCAGCCATCCCCACCAAAAACCCTTCCAATGCAGCTGCTTCAGGTATGCCGGTTGGGGTATCCGTATTATTCTCAATACATTTAGGCCCGGCTTCTCCGATAATCCAGTCCTGCCGAGTGATCCCGCCTGTCACCATCTCCATACGCGCAGTCGGAATCAGCCCGGGATGAATGCCCAACTGCTGCTCCAGAAATGAGTCGGGCATGTATTGCTGAATAAAACGCATCACCTTGCAATAGATCCCGTCTACAGCCTCAACTGCCGTACGCAATTCCTGCATCTCCTCAGGGGAATAGACCGTCAACGCAGGCACACAATATTGCTTGCCATACATCCGATGGTAAGGAACCTGCTGCCCTGCTTGGCCTCTGAATACTTCTTCATGACTGAACGGCAGCTGGTATATATGCCTCATCAGGTTCTAACCTCCTGAACTGCGGAAGAAGCTGCCAAAGCCGCTCGATTTTGAACTGGATTTGCTGTAGGAGCTGCTGTCCTTATTGCTCCGATAGGACGACCCGCCACCGTAGTAATAGTGCCCACTGCTGGAGTCATATTCACATCCGGTATCGTATTCCGGGTCACATTCGTCGCTATTGCTGCTGCAACCGGATAATACGGCTGGCACTGCGAGCATTAGCGAGAAGGCAACCAGCTTGGCACGTGATCCGGGTTTGGGTTTGGAATTGTCATCCATTACAGATCCACCTCCTTCATCAAAAACAACACTTTCTTGCGATCCGCATCCAGCACGGAATACACAAATTCATAGGTCGTACCGCCCCGCACCATGTAATGGTCCAGCAGTTGCTCGGCAAGCTCCATCGTGTACGATGAGGATTCTGCCAAGTCCAATTCCTGAAATGCACTCCCATTCCAGAGCATATATTCAGCACTGTACATGGAGGTCATTTTGCACATCGCCAGTGCAGCGTCCGCAATCGCTGTACCGTATTCCGCAGGTTTTTGATTGTCATACTCGGTCACGTAGACTGCATGCTCCCGACGATCCTCGCATTCATTGGATAGATGCACCCATAGCTTATTTTTCATCAGGGTCGCATCGACCAGCTTGCGCATGAACAGCTCATCGCGAGTAACCGACACCTGCTCCAGTACACCCGTCTCCACCTGCCGGTCATCCGACCAGTTCCGATAAGTCATTGAATAATAAATAACGATAACCTGCCTTTCTGTGAGCTCTAAGAGGAGCCGTTTCCATACACACAAACGTATTAAACGCATGAGAAGGAAAAAAGTTACACTATTCCCGATGACATGTAAAAAAGAACAGGTTATCGATTCTGTTCCCCAAGCATGGGACTCAAGCGTTAACGAATCTCACAAGCCTTATATGGGGATTACATGTGAAATACAGATTTTAGCGAACCTGAGAGATGTTATTACGGAAAAAAACGGCCCAAAACAACGATAACCTCCACTTTATGAGGGATTAACATCTCTGTGGTTCGTTAGATATTCGATGTGTGGATTTTGAAGCCAATAGGATCTCCTCGGTTCGTTAGAATGTCGGATACTTGAATCCGTTGAATCATGGGGAGTCGTCCCTGAAGCGCAAAAAAACTGCCCCAAAGCCAATACATGACTTATGAGACAGCCTCCTTGCTTGCTCAAGATGCTAGCTCCTATTCTAATCCTATTGCTATTGCTGTTTCTGTTGCCAATGCCCTTCCAGCTGACACGTATGGCTTATAATTCGGCCCATTGGGCGAGCAGTTCATTGTATTCCGCCGACAATTGCTCTCGCTCGTTCCACATCTGTTCCAAAGCAAACGGATCATTCGCCACCGTTTCGAGCTGTTGATCCAGTTCCCGGAGCCGGGTCTCCAGGTGTGCCATGATCTGCTCCAGCTTCTCCGCAGTACGCTCGCTGTCACGGCTCTTTCCAGTGTTCCCAGCCTGGAAGAAGGATGGATTATTCAGCTTGCCTGATCCCGCTGCAGCCGCAATCCCGTGAGAAGAACCCCCTGCTCCTGCCCCAACGGCAGTACCTCGGGGTGACGTCTCCGCTCCTGCTGTAGCCTGATTTGTCGCGGCTGCGCGGGCTTGCAGATCAAGCTTCTTCTCGCGATAGGCTTCATAATCTCCAAGATAAGCAGTCATCCGCCCATTCTCCAGTTCCCAAACACGGGAAGCGAGTCGATTGACGAAGTAGCGATCATGGGAAATGGCAAGCACCGTGCCTTCAAAATCAACCAGCGAATCTTCGAGTGCTTCCCTTGAAGCAATATCCAGATGGTTGGTCGGTTCATCCAGCAGCAGCACATTCGGCTTGCGCTGCACCAGCAATGCAAGCCTTAGCCGTGTCCATTCACCGCCGGATAACTGTCCTACCGAGCGAAATACATCTGCTCCATAGAATAGATACCGGGCCAAAATGCCGCGTGCTTCTCCTTCTTCCACGCCCGCTTCCAGACGGAAGTACTCCAGCACATTCAGCTTCGGATTGGAAGGCTCCTCCTGCTGGGCCAGATAACCAACATCTACACGTGCACCCCACTCCAGGTTGCCTGCACTTGGCTGTTCCTCTCCAAGCAACAGCTTGAACAACGTTGTTTTGCCTGAACCATTACGTCCAATAAGGGCAATTTTGTCGCCATATTCGAGTAATCCTGATACACCGCGCAGAATCTGGCGTTCTCCATAAGCCTTTTCGACCTGTTCCATAACGGCCACCCGTTTTCCCGTACGGTCTGTAGGATGTACATCGAAGTCGGCGTTACGCCGCTCCAATACCGGGCGTTTCACCTGTTCCATCCGTTCGATTGCTTTACGCATCGAAGCCGCGCGCCGGAAGAACTTTTCATTACCCCCGACTCGGCCCCATTCTTCCAGTTGGCGGATCGTTTCTTTCATTTTTTTGATCACCTTCTGCTGCTCCTTGAACGCCTCAAATTGCTGCAGCAGTCGTTGTTCCTTCACTTTCATATATTCCGTATAACCACCAGCTGACGTCTGCGCTTCTCCATCTTCCAGCTCCAACGTCCGGGATGCTACACGGTCCAAAAAGTAGCGATCATGTGAGATCAGGATAATCGTACCTGTGTACTCGCGCAAAAATCCTTCCAGCCATTCCACCCGCTCCAGATCAAGGTGGTTGGTCGGCTCATCCAGCAATAACAGATCGGGCCTTACAATTAGCTGTGAAGCCAGCACAACCCGGGTCTGTTCACCACCAGACAACGAACCAAAACGCCATCCGTAATGCTCCTTGGCAATATCCAGACCGCCCGCCACCTGATCGATCCGGGCATCCATCTCATATCCACCCTCACGCTCAAACTGTTCCTGCAATGCCGCGTACCGCTTTAATAGTCGTTCCAATTGGTTCGGATCGGCTACACAGTCTGGATCGGACATCTGCTGCTCCATATCCTTCATTTGACTCCGGCACGCCATAAGCTCTCTGAATCCAAGACTCAGCACATCAAGCACCGTGTAATCGTCCATTCCTTCCGGCACCTGAGCAACGTATCCGATACGTGTATCCTTCTTGATCATCAATTGTCCTTCATCTGGCTGGTTCAATCGTGCCATCAGACGCATTAATGTCGTTTTGCCGCTTCCGTTGCGACCGATCAAGGCGACCTTGTCGCCTTCCATAATTTCAAACGTAATGCCATCCAGCACCAGATGTGCTCCGTGGTATTGGGTCAGTTGTTGTGCACTAATTATCATCATAATAAGGTTCCTCCTATGGATTGGAAGATCCTGACCGCAACACAAAAAGAGCCGCAGGAGGTTAGCTCCGCGGCCCTTCAGAATTCAAGCAAAATTGCTTATCGTCCGAATGAGGTCAAGGCAGGCATCTTCTCGCAAATGTTAACTTCCGTATATTCAAAATTGGACAGACTTCTCCCGTTGGTCAGAAAAGTATGAACAATGCCAGCCATAGCAATCGGCAGCTGGCTAATACGGTTGTTAAACATCTCGTGATTCACCTGTCTTCACCTCCCTTGTCATAATTAATGTCAATATATCACAGACGAATGTATTCCTGCAACCCTCCCGTCCGCCCAATTCACTCTAACTGTACCGCAGCTTAACCCTGCGATTAATTCCTTCTCCGACGCCGAAACACCACATCCATGATCGCCACCGTAATGAGTGTCAACATCCCCGCTGTACCCAGCGATACGCCAAGCAAGGCATAACCAATGCCGTTCCACCCGCCAATATCGATGCTAATCATGATCACAACGGCTCCGCCGAGCAAGGCCACACATGGCAGTATATATTGGACCCCGGTCATTCGACGTCCCTGCAATCGATAGATCACCCACTCGATCAACAGCAGTACAACCCAAACAAGGAGTATCCATAGAACTAGTCCTGTCATTGAAACGCCCCCTTCTCCTAAGCTCAGCTCGTTTCTCACGATTCCAAACTGAAGCTGATATCCGTTGACTTGAGATATGAATATGACAGGATTGTATCACATCATAAAGCCCTTCATTCCACAAACATTTGAGTTCGTGAATGAGGGCTTCCTGATTTTTATGTGATGATGAGATTGGCCAATTACTCAGGGTTCCTTGCGCCTGGTCACCAGCAAGCGCAAGCCTCAGTAAAGGCTGACACTTTCAGCCTGGCGCTGTTCATAACGCAATCCTTTGTACAAATCGGCTTTGCCGACCGAATGGAACAGCTCCATTTTATAGCGAATGACGTTTCGGGCCTCAGTAATGCATTCCGGGTAAATCGCGTTAGGGTCCCATAACTCGGTTGTGCTTAAAATCTCGCGAGCTTTTTTGAAATATGCGTGCTTCATATCGCTGGATATATTGATTTTGCAAATGCCCAGCTGAACGGAGTCCGATACCTCCTGATCCGGGTTGGCAGAGCCACCGTGAAGAACGAGAGGAATATCGACCAATTGGCTGATTTCTTTCAGAATATCCATTTGCAGCTCCGGTTTGATGTGCTTTGGATATATGCCATGGGCTGTACCGATAGCCACCGCGAGAGTATCGATTCCCGTACGGGCTACAAAATCCTGCGCCTGCGCCGGGTCTGTGTAAGTGACCACCGATACGCCGCCTTCAATCGAGTTGCCGGTCTGACCGATCGTGCCCAATTCCCCTTCAACCGATACGGAAGCAGCGTGCGCAATCTCCACCGCCTTTTTGGTCAACGCCACATTTTCTTCATAAGGGAGCAGAGAGCCGTCAATCATGACAGACGTAAATCCACACTTGATCGCCCGGATGATATCAGCAATGGAGCCGCCATGATCGAGATGGATCACCAGCGGAACATGGCTGGCGAGTGCACGCTGTCTGGCATACGCCAGAAATTCATCCGTCAGAAATTCAAGCTCCGTGGGGTGAATGGCGATAATTGCCGGGGAATTGGAATGCTCCGCCTCCTCAATGACCGCCCTTAAAAAGGTGCTGTCCGCTACGTTAAACGCGCCTACTGCAAATTTGTGTTCTTTGGCTGCTTTAAGCAATTCCTTCATCGTAATCAACATAAGCTCACATCTCCCTTGGATGGTATTCAAATTAATATTCGTCATGAAACATGACCAGCGTGTGCTCGCGCCCGGCCCATCTTTAACAAACCTTACTCTACCTTGAACACAATGTCGTCGAAGCTTACGCTTTCGTCTTCGGTATCGTCGAATTCTTCATCCATCGCTGTAACCGGCTTCTTTAACAGCGATAAGGTTACGCCACAGATGCTGGTTCCAATGAGCAGCGACAACATAAACAGCCACGGATGCGTGAAAAGAGGGACAACAAACAGCCCGCCATGCGGTACCGGAGCTTCAACACCCCAGATCATAATCAGACCGCCCGCTATCGCTGAGCCGATGACACAGGAAGTCACCACCCGAATCAGATCTCTTGCGGCAATCGGAATGACGCCCTCCGTCACCATACAGATGCCCATGGGAAATGCTGCCTTTAATGATTCCTTTTCTGCCGCCGTATATTTGTTTCTCGTCAGGAAATACGACAGGGTAATGCCGAGTGGTGGAATGATTGAGCCGACAAACTTGACCGCCTCCGGCCCGTAGATGCCCTGGACCAACATGCCATCCGCAAACAGCGACATCGTTTTATTGACAGGTCCTCCAAAATCAAAGGTCGCCATCAGGCCAAGAATGGCCCCCAATACAAATTTGGAACCGCCCTGCATCGATTCAAGCACATGGGTAAGGCTGTCCTGCAGCCAGACAATCGGCTGACCGATGACGAGGAAGATACCCAAACCGGATATGAGTGTAGCCAGAAACGGAATCACAAGCACAGGCATTAATCCCTGCATGGACTTGGGCAGCTTCACATATTTTCGGATGGCAACCACGACGTAACCCACCAGAAAACCTCCCAGCATGCCACCAATAAACCCCGCCTGAATCTGACTGCATATAAAACCAACAATCAATCCCGGAGCAATGCCTGGGCGGTCAGAGATCGAATACGCAATCGCTGCGCAGATTAAAGGTACAACCAGCCCCATGCCCCAACCGCCGATCTGGTTGATCATATACGGAATCGTTCCTTCCGCCTTGCCCACATCCGCCCCGCCCAACACCTGACCCAGCGCAATACACAGACCTGATGCAACGATCAGAGGAATCATATAGGAAATGCCTGTTAACAGATGGCCCTTGATGACTGAACCCGCGTGATTGGATTTTGCGCTCATCGTCCTGCCTCCCTTTTATGAGGATATGCCTAAAGTCTGCTCCACCTTTTCAATAAATTTAATCGGGGCTTTAATGACCGTTTCCGTTTTCACTCGAATGATTCGTTTGCCTTTGAACCGTTCTTCTCCACCAATCTTGATATCTGCGGCCACTATAATCACATCAGCATCTCGAATTTCTTCCCGGCTAAGCTCGTTTTCTGTGCCAATGGTGCCCTGGGTCTCCACTTTAATCTCATGTCCGCGGGCCTTTGCACCTTTGATCAATTTTTCCTTGGCAATATAGGTGTGGGCAATACCTGCAGTGCATGCGGCTACAGCTACAATGTTCATCCGTATCCCTCCAAATGATGATGTCGTGCATTTCTTTTTAATCAACGTCAAAATTACGCTCTGTTCTACGACACACTCTCTCTGCGCGCAAACAGATCCATAATCATGGCCGGATCAGGCTCGTGCAGCAAACGCTCCAACACCTCCTCATCGGCAAGCATCTCTGCAACCTGGACCAGCAGTTTCATGTGGGTTGTATTTCGGTCCACCAGCCGTACGGCAAACATAATAATGACATGCACCGGTTTGCCATCCAGCGTTTCCCATTCAAGCGCATGCGCTGTCCGCCCGATGGCGAGCGAGGTTTTGAGTACAGCGGCTGATTTGCCGTGAGGAATAGCGACATGATTCTCCAGACCCGTCTGGCCTTCTTCCTCTCTTAAATACACGTCCTTGATAAAAGCCTCCTTGGAGGACAGGGCGCCGTCCTTCTCCAGCAAATCTGCCAGCTCCTCAATGGCTTCATCCTTGGTTCGCGCCTGGAGATCCAGCTTGATCAACCGTTCATTGATAATTTTGGTGATATCCATACGTCTCCTCCTTCTGGGTATGCCCGGACTTGCCGGACTGACGGGATTGTAATATCTCTGCAAGCTCCAGAGGTGTGTTCACCCTCATAATCTGGTCATATATCCACTTGCACTTGAACAAGCTGTTTATCTCCATCAACAATTCAATGAATGGTCCGTCGTTAGAGAAAGCGATTACAATTTCAAGTTTGCCTTTTCCCGCTTCGCCCTTCGTTACATTAAAACCGACGACCGGATTGGCGGTCAGCTCACTGCGCAGCAGGAAAATGGACAAATGCTTGTTCAGCCTGGCCTCGGCAAACATTCGGTTATGCAGGTTACCGTCCGCACCTGCGGCTGCGAGTACGGATGCAAACAGCTTCCTACGGGATGTTATCTCTTCTGCCGCCTGCTCTTTTGTATTTGTTTCCATATGGAAACAAGAGGGCTGGAAGTACGCTTCGAGCAGTGAAAACGACGGCATCTTGTTGGGATCGGGAATGACCCTTTCCTCATCAAGCTTGGCCTTGATCAGACTGACATCGGTGTCATTCAGGAGTGCTGACACATACACAATCGGCAGATTCTGATGCTCCAGTTTCACGGTCGATATGATCAGATCGATATCTGCCCAATCCTCCATTTGCTTGAACCAGCTTGCTGAAATGACGTCCACGACCTCCCATTCAGGGAATGAACGATTGATCCGGCTTTTCAGCAAATGGGAGGTGCCTATTCCCGTAGAGCAGACCAGAACGACTTTTTTCTTTTTACTGTTTTTCTCAATGGACGCCTGAAAATAAAGGACCAGGTAACTGATCTCATCATCACTGAACGAGTTTAAACCGGAGGCCTCAGCAATGGGCAGCATTCCCAGGCTAACCAAGGTAAAAATCTCGGCATACTCCCTGCGAATATCCTCCAGCAGAGGATTATGAATGGCGATGTTGTATTTGAGACGGTTCAGCATCGGTTTGAAATGAATGATCAGTCCCTTATACAACTGCTCGTCTGTTGTGAGGTCACGATGAATCATTACGGACACAGTCTGAATCAATTCCCGGACCATCGCTTGGGACTGTGCACACGCCTTGTCCATCAGACCCGACAGCTCCAGGTTCAGGGAAGGCAAGCTCATGCCTGAAGAGATCAGATACTGATAGATAAAATAAATTTCTTCTCCCGGCAGCTCCAGCTCGCATTGCTCACTGATCCTTGCGGCCATATTTTTGGCAATGGCATACACACTGGGATCGGTTACCGGATGCTCAGAAACACCGTCGGCCAGGCGAAGGGCTTTGCCATTCTTCAATCTGCGGATGCAAATCAGCAGGTGAGTCAGCAGGTTGATGTAATATGGATCACCGATGGTGTACCCTAATTGCTGCTCGGTTTCTTCCAGAATGCAATGTATACCTTCTACCGGATCGGAGCCAAAATGCCTGACCAGCTCTCCTAGCGTATTGCCATCGATCCGGGCTTCATGCTCCTCTTCCTGCTTCTGGTCCTCATTGACAAGCTCGTGAATCAGAGAGGCCATCGCTTTGCGGATATCGATCTCTGATCCGATAAGACGGGTCCCAAGCTGACTTTTCTCCAGCCGCAGTTGAAAAGGTGCAATTCGTTTTTCAATCGCCTTGAGATCATTCACAATCGATGCCTTACCAATAAAATATTGATCCGACAGCTTGTTGATGGAGGTTTCCTCAGGTGAATCGTATAGCAGATTCGTCAATATTTTGATTCTCCTGGCCTCGACTGAAAGGCTGGGCACCATCTTTTTTCCAGACATCAACTGCGTGCTTCTCAGCTCCATCGTCTGCTCCTGCGTTAATGCAAGTGCAATCCCCGTTCCCGGCTTTCGTTCAAGGTGAATCCCGCGACGATTCAAGCTGTGCTCCAACGCATTCAGTTCCCTGTAAATCGTTTTTTCAGACCAGTTCATCTGACTGGCCATTTCTTTGACCGGAACGAAATCCCGACGCTCCAACAGAAAATGCAGAATCTGATATTCTCTCGCAGATAGCGCTTTCATTAGGAAATCACTCCTTCCTTACGCCCAAAGCATAACACCCGGCCTTTTTTTGATAAATACTAAAATATGTCCATTTCATTCGGGTCAAATTAATACAGCTCCTGTTCAGCGCTATCGGAACACCTATTGATTTCGGCACAACAAAAAGGCTCCTGATCGGGTGCCCTGCCCAATTAGAAGCCTTTTTAGAAGCCTTTTTAGATGTCTTTTTGTCTCCGTTTTCTATTCACCACTGGCTGCTCATCCTGCACCTGTCCTTCTGGCCCTGTTGCCTCGTTGCTATTGTTGCTCCAATAGAACCCGACGTCGCTAGAGCCTGCATCTGCAAGTTTCACTTCAACCAGCTGGCAAAGAACTCCCGATATCCTTCTTTCATGATCGTGCGCGAAAAAGCACCAAAGGCATACTCCCGGTTGTCTTCCGACACACTGCGCGGCGCAGCAGCAGCCATGTTCACCAGTTCAAACCAGTTATCCTCGTTGCCTGCAAAGGCATGCGTTGATCGAATGTGACCATAGCAGGCATGCTCCGGTTTCACCACCATTTTGCCCATCGCCATCGCTTCGGTCAGCGGCATTGCAAACGTATCAAAGGCAGAACAGCTCCAATACACCTTGGACGAGTTCATCAGGGTAAATACTTCATCCTGTGTCAGCGCGAATTGCAATTTTACATTGTCCGGAATGTTGTATTTCTTCATGCTTTCCTCATAGCGGCGACCGCCGAATACCATATATACTTCCTTGTCCGGGTTCTGCCGGGCGTATTCCAGCACCAGATCCGGGCGACGATTCGCTTCATCCCGACCGATCCAGAGCACGCGATTATGCACAACCTGACTCGGGTCGTAGTGGCGGTTTGCGAGCTCTTCGCTGAAGCCAATCGGGATGACGTTCACGTCATGTACACCAAAATTGCGGCCCAGTTCCGTTTTCAAAAACTCTGTCTGCACAATTGCTTTATCCACCATCGTATAAAATGGCTTCATCATCTCGTACCCCGTCAGCGCCGGGTCGGGAAAGCTGTGCGGGAACAACACACTCTTCGGTAAAAACATCTTCAGGAACGTAAACCCGGATACGGTGTAGATGACATGCTCTATATTTTGGCTATATATCTGGTCCAGTACAATATCATAGTTCACCAGGTCGCCCTTCTCATGCTCATAACCCGGCAACCAGTCATACCCGCTGACATGGCGCTCAGGCGAGATGAACACAATCTCCACGCCCAGCTCCAGCCCGATCTGCTTCAGACGATCTGCAAATACGCGCGGGCCCTGGGCCTCCGTGAATTGAATTTTACGCATTACGAGTCCTACTTTACGCATGTTCTGCACCCCTCATTTCTATTCCCTACAACACTGCTTCATGCACTGTTCCAGCGTCTTTGCCGTCTCGTGCCACTGGTTCCACAGCTGTTCCTCAGGCCATACACAGTCTACACTTCTCAGATCTCCATCAATCAGACGCAGCATCCAGAGCGAGAATACAATGGCATATGCACAGTACCACCTTTTAAAAGAAACCCGGTCAACCTGAACGCTATGCCGCTCCAGCCCGTCCAGATAAACATCGATCATCCGCTCCCGCAGCTCAGACGTAACGGTTCTCGGGAACAGTGGATGTGATAGATCCACCAGATGATACACGTCCCAGAGAGCCGTATTCAGATGCGCATGCTCCCAATCGATAATTACCAGCCTGCCATTCACATTCGCCATGTTGCCGGGATGGAGATCTCCGTGACACAAAACACGAGGTAACTCCTCCTCTGCCGTATGGATTAGCGCGGCGATGTTGTGCCAATCCGATGGTGACAGCGTGATCTCCAGCTTGGACAACAAATCAGCAGTGGATTCCTTCTGCTCAAGCAGATCATCCAGCATGTCTCGGATTGGCGGTTTCTGACCCACCCGGGGCAGTTCACCCCAATCTGTAACAGATAACGTGTGCCACTCCGCCATATGTACAGCAGCAGCCAGCATCGTCTCTTCCCGCGAATCATGCACCAGTTCACCCAGATCCTCATAGATGATCCAGCTCTGTTCCGCGTCAATTTCGCAGTCTGATGCAGCAATTAATTCTGGATATATGGGCGGCAGTACAGACAGCACATGCCTGGACATCCATTGTTCACGTCCATATTGTGCGGGATTGGTCAGTGGTTTGAAAATATAACTTTCCCCGGTATGAACAGTGAAACGCTCCACATATTTACCATTCATTCCTTTGTAGAGCCGTTCCCTGCTTGTTATATATTGTTCATTCAACGTCCCTGCGGGAGTCACCCAGCGATGCGCCTGCACGTCTTCATTCACGCCATTCACCTTCCATTTCGTTCCCCAGGCTTGGAGCTGGTTCTATTCATGCTTGCCTTTGCAGACCTACATCTGCCCATGCTCCGCGCCCGTCTATCCGTTATTATTTCTATCCATCATACGTTGCCGTTCACAAGCCTGCAAGCTTTGAGCGACAGCACTTTTCGTAGCATTAAATAAGAGATTTCAAAATGGCAGTTGCAATTTAGTTAGTAATCACTTACTATACAATCATGAAGAACAAACCTCATGTAGACAGCAAAAAGAAAGACATCCTACAAGCGGCGATGCGCTTGTTTGCAACCAAAGGCGTTGACGGCATTTCCGTCAAAGAGATCGGTGACGCCGCCGGAGTAACGGATGCGGCGATCTACAAACATTTTAAAAACAAAGATGCTGTTGCCCTTGAGGCCTTCACCCAATATTGCGCGGACTATACCGCCTTGATTGACGGGTATGTTCGCCAGGAAGGTCCGGTGCTGGAACGCTTCCGGCAACTGATTACCGAAGTTCTCCACCTGCATGATGAAGATCCCTATGGACTGCTGCTGATTTCACAAAATCATGAGATTTTCATTGAAGCTGGAAGCAGTGAGGATTACCGCCAACCGCTGGATGCGTTGATTGATCTCATCGATCAGGGAATTATGCGAGGTGAACTGCCCGCTCAGGATTCACGGCTCACGGCCGTTCTGGTCATTGGTGCCATTACGCGCATGGCTGTCTCCAGTATGCAAGGTGAACTGCCAGAGCTGCTTGTTCCATACACTGGAGAGACCGTTCACCGACTCGCATCGATGTTGGGACAGGGGGCAACTAATATGGGGCAGAAGCGGGCCGAATAGCTTTGCGAAGGTTGTTCCGGTCTGTCAGGGATCAAGAGATGCATCTAATCGCCCAGTGCTCCAGTGTAAAATCATTCGTTTAAAATAGAAGCTCCGGCTTCAACTAACGTTCAGGAGGTTCCTGAACGATGGCCAGGTCATTCGTGACCTTTTCTTTTTGCACATGAGGTTAGTGTTCATTAACTAAAATAGTCAGGACGTGTCATCATTATGAAGAAAATATTAATTATTCAAGGCAACCCCGTCTCCCCAAGTTACAATGGCGCAATCGCCGAAGCTTATCGTAAAGGCGCTGTGCAGGCAGGTGCCGAGGTTCGCATGATCACCCTGAACGAACTGGAGTTCAACATGAATTTAGAGGGAGGCTATCGTAATAAACTGCCGCTCGAACCGGACTTACTGGAAGCCCAAGAAGCGATTAAATGGGCAGAGCATCTCGTATGGGTGTTTCCGATTTGGTGGGGAGGACCACCAGCTTTGTTCAAAGGATTCATCGACCGCATCTTCATGCCAGGCTATGCCTTCAAGTATCACAAAGGTAAACTTTTCCCGGATCAACTGCTCAAAGGTCGCACCGCACGCATGATAACCACCATGGATGGTCCGAACTGGTACTACAAATGGTTCCAAGGTGAGCCCGCACACAAAATGATGAAGATCTCCACCTTTGCTCTGACAGGCATCAAACCTGTGCGCATAACACCTGTAGATCTCGTGGGCAAACAGTCCGAGGAACAGAGAAAGAAATGGTTGGAGAAGATCGAGCAGCTTGGGCGGAAGATGGGTTAAAAACTTTCTGCAAGAAAGCTACATCCGAAGCATATGTTTATCTCCAGATTTTCACCTTTGTAAAGTAAATCAAAAATTTGGGGATAACCGCAATCGAAAGGTATATTTAATCCGTCGTGGCGAGTGTATTCTTAGTTTTCCAACTTATATATGAAAGCAGAATATTGCCTATTCTAGATACAAAAAAGGGATGTCCTCACGTCATGTTCAAGACGGGACACCCCTTTTAGCATTCATGCTGCTCTGACCAACCGTACACACGCTATTAGCCCTCACTAGGTTCGTTAGCGACTTACACTTAGAGAGACAAAAGAGGCAGGTCAGCGTAATACGCCAAACCCCGCCTCTGGAAAGTCGACTTCGCATCAGTAATGCAATGGAGCAACCATGGTAAGCAACTCCAACGAACAGCCATCTACACCCATACAAGCAACCATTACCCAAACGAAATACGACCCGAAGGATGCTCAGGCAAAATAGCTTTAACCAACTGCTGCACAGCCGGATGATCCGACTGCAGCACTGAATCACCTGCATCTCCGCTATAGACCAGCCTGCCCTGATCCAATACGGCAATGCGGTCACAGATGGTCATGGCAGCCCGAATATCATGCGTGATAAAGAGATACGACAACCCATACGATGCTCTGAGCTCCGCCAATAAGGACAGGATTTGCGTCTGGTGCACCATATCCAGGCTGCTGATTGATTCGTCCAGTACGATTAACTTCGGCTTGAGCGCGATAGCTCGTGCGATGTTGACTCGCTGTAATTGCCCACCGCTGAACTGGTGTGGAAGCTTAATCCCATCCTCAGATGTAAGTCCAACCTGTTCAAGCAGTTGTCCAACCACACGCAGTTGTTCTTTTGCCGACAATTGCTCGTAATTATCCAGCGGCTCACCGATGATCTGCGCGGCAGTCATAAGCGGATTCACAGCCGAATAACAGTCCTGGAACACGACTTGCAGGTCACGTCGTAATCCCTTAAGTACGGGTTTGCTGGCCCGGTATATATCCTGACCTTGAAATAAAACCTGACCCTGGCTGGGCTTTTCCAAACCAAGAATGATTTTGCCCAAGGTACTTTTACCTGCCCCACTTGTACCCAGCAGCCCTAGACAAACACCCTTTTCAATCGTAAGCGAAATGTCTGACAGCACAGGAGGACGTGCCCCCGAACGATCCATCCAGTTGCGTTTGCCATAGCTATGGCTTACTTCACGTACCTGAAGCATCAGGTCATCCTCCTCTCTCGTACTTGGCAGAATCAATCTCCGAAGAAGCCGAAATTACACATTACCCTGTCCATTCCAACCTACGCCTACCACTCAAAATACAATTCATACCCGCTCCATATAAACACTCACTGAACAATTCAATTCATTTGTGATTCGCTATCGTCCTAAAGGCAAACTGGGCCTGGCATTTAACAACATCCGTGTATACTCATGCTGCGGGTCATCGAACAGTTGGTACACATCCGCCTGCTCCACAATTCGACCCTTCTGGATAACCGCGACTTCATCCGCCATTTGCGAGATCACACCCAGATCGTGAGAGATGAGCAAGATGGATGTGCCGTATTCCGTACGTAGCCGATCCAATTCCTGAAGCACCTTCAACTGATTCACGACATCCAGTGCCGTCGTTGGTTCGTCAGCAATTACCAAGGCGGGTCGCAGGCACATCGATATGGCAATCATCACCCGCTGTAACATACCACCACTCAGTTGGAAGGGATATCGCTTCATCAGCTTGGCTGGCTCGGGCAGGTTCATGTCTGCCAAGGCAGTAATAGCCCGCTCTCGGGCCGCTGCTTTCGACATCCCCGTGTGCGTACGCAAGGTTTCAATGAATTGAGATCCGATCGTATATACGGGTGTAAAAGCATTCATCGGATTCTGCATAATAAATCCGATATCCTTGCCCCGGATGCGCCGCATCTCCTCACCTGACAACGAGCCAAGCTCCTGTCCATTTAGACGGATGCTGCCCGACACTTCCATCCTGCGCGGATCAAGCAGATGGAGCAGCGCGTTACACGTAACGGTCTTACCGCTACCACTCTCGCCGACCAGACCGAAGACACGGCCTTTTTCCAATTCGAAATCAAGGGGCTCCAGTAACGGGACTAAACCCTCCGCTGTTCTAAGATTCACTTGCAGACCACGAACTTCGAGCACCTTCGCTGCATCATCCATCGTTACGTTCACCCCTTATATGCCTTCGGTTCCGAACCAACTACCTTTTTGCAATGCCATAACGCTCGGATAACGCTTCTCCCAAGATGTTGAACGTAATGACGACCAGCAGAATCAATGCACCCGGGTAGATCATCAACTCCGGATGACTGCGAATATAACCTGTTCCTTCATGAATCATGGCGCCCCATTCTGCATTCGGGGGTTGAATACCGAGTCCCAGGAAGGACAGTGCAGATATATCCATAATCGCCCAACCCATCTCCAGCGTACCCATCACAACGATCGGACGCTGCACGTTGGGGATGATATGTCTGCGGATAATTGTCCACGAAGAGGAACCGCTAATTCGCGCCGCTGCGATGAAGTTCCGCTCCTTCAGACTAACGACCATATTCCGGCAGATGCGTGCATAATACACCCACTGCACCATCATGAGGGCTAGAAGCACCTGCATTAGACCTGGACCAAAGATCCCCACAATGCCCAGAACCAGCACCAGATTCGGAAACGCCATAATGCCTTCACACAAGCGCATCAGCAGACTGTCCACCCAGCCACCAAGGTAACCGGAGATTGAGCCTACAATGACACCTATAAGCAAAGAAGACAGAAAGATCAGGGTCGCAAAACCGAGCGATACCCGCGCTCCATACATCAGCCTGGTGAGATTGTCGCGTCCCAGATGATCTGTTCCCAGCCAATGCTCAAGCGATGGACTCGCCAGCTTCTGTAACAGATTCACCTTCACAGGGTCATGAGGAGCAATCCATGGGGCTAATAACGCCATCACGAAAAAAAGCAATATGATCACCGAGCATATCTGGATGGCTCTCTGTCCTTTAAATACCGCACGCCATTTATTTATCAATGTTCGGCCCGTCCTTTCGCTGAAATCCGTGGGTCCATCACAAACTGCACCAGATCAACGAGCAGATTGCAACCGATGAACAGGCATGCTGCCAGAAAGACATAACATTGTATTACGGGGATATCCCGGTTAAATATCGCATCGACAAAATAACGCCCAAACCCCGGCCAGGAAAATACCTGCTCCACAATAATGGTGCCCGTGAGCAGCTTGCCCATACTCATCCCCATCCCCGTAATGAGGGGCGATATGGCGATTTTCAGGACATGTTTCAGCATGATGACTCGTTCGCGAATCCCGCGTGTTCTCGCGTACTGTACATAGGTCTCCTGCAATTGCTCCAGTACACTGGAACGCAACAATCGGGTGTAGATCGCAATAAGAATCAAGGAGAGTGTAATCGTAGGCAGAACCAGATTCTCCCACGATCCACGCCCCTCCACAGGCAGCCAGTCCAATTTCACCGAGAAAAAGAAGATCAGCAGATAACCGAGCCAGAATTGCGGAATAGATGCTCCAAAATAGGAAATGGCCCGGCTGACCATGTCAATCCAGCTATTCTTGTACACTGCGGCCAGTATTCCCAAAGGGATGCTCACCAGAGCCGATAACAACATACTCCAGAAGGCCAGTTCAGCCGTAGCCGGAAGCCTTAATTTCACTTCATCCCATACGGGTTTGTTGGTGAGATAGGAGGTGCCGAAGTCGAGCTTGGCAATCTTCTGAAGCGTATGCGCATATTGGGTTAACAAGGGCTGATCCAGTCCGAATTCATGCCGCTTTTGCGCAAGCAGCTCCGGTGTTGGATAGATATGAGCTGCTGTCAGATAAGCCTCGGCCGGATCAACTGGTGAGATATGAATAAGCGCAAAGGTAACAAGTGTAGCGATAAAAACGATAGGAATGATCGCGATCATTCGTTTACCAATATAACCGATCACCAAACGTTCCTCCCCTTTATCAAGCTACATGACCTTACCAAGGCCTTACCACTTCCAAAATTAAAGTAATTGCTACTTCTTATTGATTGCCTAATTCAATGCCCACAAACGGATTTTCATCACGGTTCGCCGGGAAAATAAAGTTGGAGATTTTCTTCTGATATACAGCTGTTTTCTTAATATAAGAGATTGGTACGATCGCCGATTGCTCCTGAAGTGTTTTCAGGATAGAGCCATATAACTCCTGGCGTTTCGTCTCGTCTGTAGATGACAGTGCTGCATGCACCTGCTCGTCCAGTTCCTTTTTCATCGGCAGCGCACTCAGGGTCTCGGAAATCCCGAATCCAGGGCTCGCTACAACGTTAATGAAGGAATGTGGATCATACGGAGCACCATAGTTGTACCAGAAATACAGGTCGAAATCATTAGCTTTCAAACGTTTGATCTGTACCGTAAGTTCCAGTCCAGTGAGGTTTACTTTAACCCCCAGCTCGCTCCACTCAGCCTGAATGGTCTCAGCCATCGCTTTCTGAATCGGGTCCGTTTTGTCAAAAATCATCTCGAAATCAAGCTGCTGACCGTCTTTCTCACGAACCGTACCACCAGCCGGCAGCTTCCAGCCCGCTTCATCCAGTAAATCTTTGGATTTCTCCACATCATACGTGATCGGTTCCAGGTTTACATTAGTGTACGGGTAGTTTTTGGATAATACCGTATCGGCTGGTTCTTCCAAACCGGAAGTGACGCCTTCAACCATCGCTTGTTTGTTAAACCCTTGCTGGAGCGCCATCCGCACTCTGACATCGGACAGCTTTGGATTGGAAGAGTTCAGCAGCAAGCTGCGAGTACCCACCGGATCAGACAATTGGGTCACATATTTATCATTGTCACGCAGCTCCTGGAACGCATCCAGACTGATCATACCTTCACCATAGATCAGGTCGAGATCGCCTTTTTCAAAAGCAAGTACACGGGTTTCACCGTCAGGAATGATTTTGACCGTAATCTGGTCTACCTTCGGTGCTGTCCCCCAATAATTCGGGTTACGTTTGAAAACAGCATATTCGTCCTGCTTGTAATCAGCCAGCATCCACGGGCCCGTTCCAACCGGCTCTTTGATGCCTTGGGATGTATCTCCATCATCCGGGAATCCAGCTTCACCCAGGAAGCGGAAAGGACGAACCACCGACAAGTCCTGAAGAACAGGATAATATGGCTCTGTGAGTGTCAGTCGGAAAGTCTGGTCATCCACAACCTCCGTCTTGTCGAGCACGCCTACAATGCCCAGCCAGCTATGTGTGTCTTTATTTTTCATCACAGCATCAAAATTCTTTTTCACGATCTCAGCATTAAATGGCGTACCATCTGAAAATTTCACACCTTGGCGAAGCTTGAATGTATATACCTTGCCGTCATCGGAGATGGTCCATGATTCTGCCAGCGCAGGTTCCAGTTTTCCGTCCTTCTGGTAACTGATTAGCGGCTCATAGAGCATGGATTGGGCAAATAATTGCGAAGGATTGTACGTGTGCGGATTCATTGTACCGATATCACGTGGCCATGACATCGTAATCGACTTCGTAGACGTTTGATCCGAAGCAGCAGATGAGGATTCATCTCCACTTCCTGTATTGCTGCAGCCCACGATAACGAATAGCAACAAGAGCATCGTTGCCAGCGTGAGGGCCGAAGATTTGCGATGTTGTACAGACATGGATGTAGAACCCCTTTTCTCTATTTCATGATAATGATTATCATATTCATCCATTAAGAATAGGCAGGAGTCCTTCTTTTGTCAACAAAATTCGATATTGTATATGTGGTTTATTAAAACAGCCAAAAAACCCTTCCTGCAGGCGGGAGGACGGGCTTCTTGACCTGATTGAGATTCATATTCAGATATGTCTCCTGACTTGCGTTTAAACTTCTACTTAAATGCACTCATAGAACTGGCAAATCACCTGCTCAGCAGGTTTACCGTCAACTTTGTATCCGTCCCTGCAATGAACATCTCAAAATCTCCCCTTCCACACATCCAGTCAAATGTAAATTCCTTAATGCTCGATATGCATTACAGCTTGCCTTCCTCACGGTCTCCTGCAATGACTTCGTCGGTCTCAATGACGTAGTTCACGATCTCTTCGACAGTGGTATAAGCTACTCCAACGTATGTGTCGGCTGCACCATAATAGATGGCAATCCGTCCGGTCTCTGCATCATGCAATGTGGCGCACGGGAAGACGACATTGTCTACAAACCCTTGCTCCTCGTACCACTTTTCCGGTGTCAGTACAAAGTTGGAGGAACGATATTTTACTTTCGATGGCTCCTCCAGATCCAGAATGACCACACCCATGCTGTAGACAAAACCATTACAAGTCCCGGTTACGCCGTGGTAGAACATCAGCCAGCCTTCGGACGTTTCGATCGGTGCCGGACCGCCGCCAATTTTGACCGACTGCCACCAGCCCTGACCGCCTTTGCTCATGACATGACGGTGCTTGCCCCAGTACACGAGATCCGGACTTTCGCTCAGAAAAATATCCCCGAACGGCGTATGTCCACTGTCGCTTGGTCTGGACAACATCACATAGTTATCATTCATTTTGCGCGGGAACAACACGCCATTACGGTTAAACGGCAGCATCGGGTTTTCGAGACGGACAAACGTTTTGAAATCCTCGGTCTTGGCCAGACCCAGCGCAGCACCGTAGAAATCGGTACACCAGATGATGTAATACGTATCTTCCACTTTCACCAGACGTGGGTCGTATGCATAGTTCGGCATGAAGGGATCGCCCTTCTCATCCACAAAAGTAATACGTTCCTCTTCAATTTTCCACTCCAGACCATCCTCACTCGATCCCATGTGCAGGTGTGGGCGGCCATTGATCGTTTCTGCGCGGAATACTCCGATGAATTTCCCTTCATAAGGAATCACTGCACTGTTGAAAATACGGGCAACTCCTTTGATCGGGTTACGCGGCACAATCGGGTTGGCGGAGTGTCTCCATACTGGACCTTCCGTTCCCTCCGGTTTATCCTCCCAAGGCATATTCGGCAATGCATCTCCAACAATGTGTACGTTTTTCGTACCAACAACTGTCATCGTTTCATTTCTCCCTTCGTTTTTTATTTAACAGAGCCTTGTGCGAAGCCGTTGTAGATGTACTTCTGTAGCAGCAGGAAGATGATCATCGTTGGAATGATGGCGATCATGATGCCTGCGCTGATAACTTCCCACTGTGATCCGAATGGCCCCTTGAATTTGAACAAGGCCGTAGATATGACCTGCAAGTCCGTCTTGGGCATGTACAGGAATGGTGTGTAAAAATCGTTGTAGATGTTGACGCCCTTCACGATAATGACCGTTACAATCGCCGGTTTCAGGAGGGGCAGAATGATTCTCCAATAGATCGTGAAGTAGGAAGCACCGTCCAGCATGGCGGATTCATCCAATGCATTCGAGATGGAACCCAGGAATTGCAGGAAGATATATACCGCGATGATATCTGTACCTAGGTACATCACAATGGCTGCCCAGCGAGTATTGAACAGGTCGAGCGCATTGATGATCTGAAATGTAGCGACCTGCGTTGTCACACTCGGGATGAGGGTAGCGAGCAGAAACGCGGCGACCATGATTTTCTTGCCTTTGAATTTGAACCGGTCCAGCACATACGCGATCATGGAACCCGTTAAAGTGGCACCTACGATGGAGATGATCAGGATGATAATCGTATTTTTAAAACCGACCAGCATGTTGCCGTCCACAAAAGCCTTGGTATAGTTTGCAAAGTTCAGCCAATTGGCTGGTGGGGCGAGCGGACTGCTGGTCGCATACTCTGCATTGGTTTTAAGCGATGCAAACAGCACCACAACAATGGGTACAAGCGCAATGAACGCTGCGAGAATGAGTGAAGCATATTTAAATATGCTCGCTAGGGTGTATTTGAATGATTGCACGTTCATTCCTCCCCTTTCATGGTGAAACGCTGAACCAACGTAACAAGAATGACGATAAAGAGCAGCACAACAGCCATCGCTGACGCCAAGCCCAGCTTGCCGTATTTGAATGCGAGGTGAACCGTCTGGATGACAAATGTCTCACTACCGTTGGAACCATCGGTCATAATATATGGAATATCGAACGCACTGATTGCGCCGCTAATCGCCAAAATCAGGTTGAGCTGCAGGATGCGCGTAATGCTCGGCAGGATGATATGGCGGAACTGCTGCCAGCGATTGGCCCCGTCAATATCTGACGCTTCATAGACATCTTTTTGGATGGAAGAGATCGCACTCAGGAAGATGATGAAGTTAAAGCCCATGTATCTCCATACCGATGCGCCTGCGAGCGACACGTTAATAATATTCGGATTCCCAAGCCAGAGCTGAGTGTATTGTCCAAGCCCTACGGCCTGCATGAGTGTATCGAGGGTACCATCTGGTTTGAAGAAAAAGAGGAAGATAAATCCGATGGCTACGCCATTCAGCAGATAGGGGAAGAACAATATGCCTTTGAAAAAGTTTTTGCCGCGGATTTTGAAGCTCAGAATCGTTGCAAAGTAGAGGGCCAAACCCATTTGTACGAATGTGGCTACAAAATAATACAAACTGACAATAAACACTTTAAAATACTCAGGGTCACTGAATATCCGCGTGTAGTTTTCAAATCCGACATAGTCAAACCTTTTGCTGTATCCGTTCCAATCGGTGAAGCTGTATTTGAACATGTTAATGACAGGCAAATAAGCAAACGTGAACAGCAGTGCCAGTGGAATGATCGAGAAGGCACAGATGATAAATATGCGTTGCGCTGAGTAGCCCCAGTTCGAAATCTTCAAGTATTTCATGCTCTCCACACCTCCAAGCGGTTCTGCCGCTTTTATATCGAAAGACTCCAGTCCAAATCACAAATGATGTTAAATAATCAACCACCAAAGGTGGCATTTTACATCTGATTTTTCCTGCATCCAGATGCAAAATACCGTACCAAAAGAGAAATTCTCTCCCCTCAGCCAGGGCGTTCTGCCTGGCATCATTTCAGCGGTGGTCGGACACTGGTAGCACCTTTACAGATCGATGTATACCCATAATCTGCTTATTTCGTCAGTTCTGTCCGTGCTTTAACCCATTTGTCATTCAGATCCTTCATAATGTCGTCGTACGATTCGCTGCGATTACCGATGGCAGCTTCGATAATGCGTTTCTTGAAGTCAGGCTGCCAGAGGCCGATCTCGCCTTCGTTGTCGATTTTGTCAACCAGACCTTCCTGTCCTTCTTTGGCAGGAGTCAGCGTGGAGAATGTAACGTCTTTGTATTGATCCAAAATCGGTGGCAATTCCGCATTTTTGTCTGCGCTCATGCCCCCGCCTTGCTCAACCGCGTAATTCGATTTCGCCAGGAACCAATCAATCCAGGCTTTCGCAGCAGGTTTGTTCTCGCTGTTCACGTTCATGCCGATGTTATAGTCTGCTGCGAGCGGAACGACTACATCACTTGCATTCGTAGGGAATGGCAAGAATCCGATGTTGTCTGGTGTATCCGTCAAGCCTTGAATTTGGGTAATCGCCCATGATCCAAGTGCCATCGTTGCAATTTTCCCATTCGCCAGATCAGCCTTGGAGCTTTCCCAGTCGGTTGTAGTTGGATCTTTCTCAATCAGGCCATTCTTGGCTGCATCATAAAGCACTTTGTACAATTCATAGTGCGGCTTGCCAGCCACAAAGTTTTCATCCGTGTTCGGTTGGTCAATGTTTACGTAATCCACACTGCCTGCAACCGTCGGCAGATCAGCTTCCCATTGTGTCAAAGCCCAGCCGGATGCATAGTTGGTATACAGTGGAATCGCGGCTGTATTGTCTTTCACCAGTTGGAGTGCAGCCTGGAATTGCTCAGGTGTTTTGGGAACTTCCGCAATGCCAGCATCCTTGAACACCTGCTTGTTATACATGATGCCGGAGAACGTGATAACGGTTGGAATACCATAGACTTGGCCGTCAACCATACGCTCTTCAATGGCTGTGTACTTATCTTTCAACTCATCGTACGTGCCCAACGGTTCAAAAAAGTCCGGAATGTCCGCAATCGGTACGCTGGTGGGGATCATCAGCACGTCACCATAATCTTTGGTACTCATACGAATCTTCACTTGTCCCTCATAATCGGCCAGTGCCTGGAAGTTTACTTTGACATCCGGGTATTCCTTATTGAACTCCGCAGCATAGTCTTTGAATACGGTATCCACAATATCGGTACGCTGTGTAAGGACGGTGATTTCTCCCTTGATATCCGCAGGATCTGTGCTAATTTCCTCTCCTGCCTGTGAGGAACCACCTCCAGAAGAGCATGCTGCGAGCAGAGAAGTGATGAGCAGCATGGTGAGCAGCAACATCCAACCTTTGTTTTTATTCAATTGATCCGACCCCTTTCTTAAGTTAATTTAAGTTATCGTTAAGGTTACAAAATGAATTTTATTATGGTAACGCTTACCTGTCAATTAAATTATTTATTACTTAACAACAAGTTTTTATCCCCAGACGCGTTGACAATGCTTTTTCCCGACACTAGTATTATAAAATAAGGTTAACGTTAACTTAATTAAACTTTATCCCTGTACTTTGAAGGAGCGCTCACTTATGACTCACATCAATGACATCAGAACTGAAATAAAAGAACACTGGGAAGGTCATATTCTACCATTCTGGTCTGCCCTCAAAGATCATAACTACGGCGGATTCTACGGTTGGGTTGGCAGTGACCTTCAGGTCGATCCACTCGCTCCCAAAGGTGGAATCGCCACGGCACGACAATTATGGTCCTTTGCAGCTGCCTACCGGGTAACCGGAAATGAAATCTGGCGTGATCACGCTGAACATGCTTACCGTTTCCTTGTGGATCATGTGATGGATACGGAATATGGCGGCATGTACTGGATGGTCCACGCCAATGGAGAACCAATGGACACAAGCAAACATGTGTATACGCAATCCTTCGGCGTCTACTCATTGAGTGAGTACTATCGTGCCACCGGGGATGCATCTGCTTTGGAACTTGCGAAAACGCTTTTTGCTCTCATTGAGGATCAAGGGCTGAATGCCGAACTACCTGCATATAAGGAACAATTTGACCGCTTTTGGAATAAACAGCCCAATGAAATGCTGAGCGAGAATGGTGTGATTGCAGATTACACGATGAATACGCATATTCACGTGTTGGAGGCCTACACCACACTCTACCGAGTGTGGCCAGATCCGCAGGTGAAGACGGCGCTGGAACGCCTGCTCGGCATCTTATATGAACGGGTGTATGACAAGGACACGACGTTTCTCGGGGTATTTTTCAACGAGGACTGGCAATCCATCATTGATCTGCGTTCATTCGGCCATGACATTGAAGCCAGCTGGCTGATTGACGAAACGTTAAAAGTGCTGGGCTTGGACCAACACCCGGAGTATTCCGCGATGGTTACGGATATTGCCTATAACATTTCCAATGTGGCTGTACAGGACGATGGCTCCCTAATGAATGAACAAGAGGGCGATCATGTGGATGAGAAGCGGATATGGTGGGTTCAGGCCGAGGCAATGGTCGGATTCTATAATGCCTATGAACGTACAGGTGACCCTTTGTTTTTGGAGAGAGTGGAACGCTTGTGGACCTATACGAAGGTACATATTGTCGATCACCGTGCTGGCGGCGAATGGTACTGGTCGGTAGACGGGGACGGCACGCCGGATCAAAGCGAAATCGCCGGACCTTGGAAATGCCCGTATCACAACAGCAGGTTTTGTATTGAACTAATGGAGAGGATGGGATAGTGATGATACACCCCAAATACAATGAATTGTTGGAGCAACAGGAACAGCTGCTTACACGCCAAAATGAAATTGATCCTTCCTTCTACAACGGCGTATATGATCGGTACCGTTATCCGGTAATCACGCGCCATCATGTACCGCTGCACTGGAGATTTGATCTGGACGAAACGACGAACCCCCATTTCATGGAGCGTCTGGGCATTAACGCTACACTGAACCCGGGTGCCATCTATTTCAATGGCAAATATGTGATGGTCATCCGTACCGAAGGATTGGACCGTAAATCCTTCTTCGCTCTAGCTGAAAGTGATAACGGCATCGACGGATTTCGCTTCACAGGCAAACCATTAGTGTGGGAAGATATCGATGCTGACGAAACGAACCAGTATGATATGCGATTGGTCCAGCATGAAGATGGCTGGATTTATGGCATCTACTGCTCGGAGCGCAAAGACCCGGAAGCTCAGGCATTTGATACATCCAGTGCCATAGCCCAGGCTGGGCTTGTGCGGACACGTGATCTGGTCAGCTGGGAGCGTCTACCCAACATCAAGACCAACTCCCCTCAACAGCGAAATGTTGTACTGCACCCCGAATTTGTAAAGGGTAGATATGCCTTCTACACCCGTCCACAAGACGGATTCATCTCCACAGGCAGCGGTGGCGGGATTGCCTTTGGTCTGTGCGATGATATCCTGAATCCAGTGATTGAGGAAGAGACAATCATCGATGAACGGAAATACCATACTGTATACGAAGTGAAAAATGGCCAGGGCCCTGCTCCGCTCAAAACGGATCGCGGCTGGATTCACATTGCCCACGGGGTTCGCAGCACGGCAGCGGGCCTTCGTTATGTGCTGTACACGTTCGCTACGGATCTGAATGATCCGGCACGCATCATCGCCAAGCCGGGTGGACACTTCATTGCTCCTTATGACGACGAGCGTGTGGGCGATGTGTCCAATGTTATCTTTTGCAACGGTGCAGTGGTCAACGAACAGGGTGAGGTTTTCATTTATTATGCATCTAGCGATACGCGCTGTCATGTGGCAGCCACAACGCTTGATCAATTGATTGATTACACCTTCAATACCCCGGCCGATCCGTATCGTTCCCTGGATTGCGCCAGCCAGCGCGGTGACCTGATTGAGCGGAATGAGAAGCTTCTCCAAAAGCAATTGGTATAAACCGACGATCAGCCTTCAGGCGGAAAATCCAGCATGCTGAAAAATTAGCGCAGCGCTAACCAGAATTTCTTTATTCCATGTGGGTAACGATGTATACTAATATGGATTGTTGTTATGTTTGAAGGAAGCGTTAACCATAATGACAGCACATTGTACGTAAACCGGCTTGAAGGAGGCGACCAAAGCTGAAGAACAATATCACCATGCGGGATATCGCCGACAAGCTCGGAGTTAGCAGTGTGACGGTCTCGAAAGCATTAAACGACAAAGATGGCGTCAGTGGCGAATTGAAGGAAAAAATTAAATTGCTTGCCGTTCAGATGGGCTATCGGTATAACGCCGCGGCTCGTTCGATGAAGGAAGGCTTAACTCATAATATTGGTGTTATTATCCCGGAGCGGTTTACCGGACCTACACAATCGTTCTATGTACGTGTATTCCAGCGCATCACCAAACATCTGGAGGATCAGGGATACTACGGCATTCTGCATATTCTGAATGTGGAGGATGAAGAGGAATTAATCCTGCCAAAGCTCTATAGTGACAACAAAGTGGATGGTTTCATTGTGCTTGGACAAGTCAGCAAGGAATATATCGAGCTGGTCCAGTCGATGGAGGTACCTAAAATGTTTCTCGATTTCTACGATGAGCATTCTGATATCGACTCTGTCGTAACCGATAACTTTTACGCTGCTTATGAGCTGACAAACGTTCTGGTACAGCAGGGACACCGCCACATCGCTTATGTGGGGAATCTCTATTCGACAAGCAGCATTCAGGACCGGTTCCTCGGTTATTACAAATCATTGCTGGAGCATCGGTTGCCGATGAATCCGGATCTCGTGCTTAATGACCGCGATGAGCGAGGTACGTTTATTGAAATTGATCTGCCAGAGCAGCTGCCTACGGCTTTTGTATGCAACTGTGATCAGGTGGCCCATCTGCTTGTTCAAAAACTGACTTCACTGGGTATTCAGGTGCCTGCACAATGCTCTGTGGTTGGGTTCGATAATGATATCTATGCCACACTCTCCGAGCCCAAATTAACGACGGTTGAGGTCGATGTGGAACAGATGGCGCGTACTGCGGTTCATTCCATGCTCAAAAAGATTGATAACCCGAGTCGCAGCTTCGGCCGCGTACACGTGAAGGGCAATATCATTTATCGTGATTCCGTGAGTGCTGCACCTGCACTTTCGGATGACGAATCTAACTAAAAAGGAACGAAGACTCTCCGTTCCACAAAAAGAGTGCTCCCGGCCATTACGGCTGCAGGAGCACTCTTTGCTTATGAAAAAACGATAACGTGGCTTAAAATCCTTGTAGGCACAGCCATTCGTTTCAACACCCGGATCCTGTTGCTGCCTAGCCTAGTAGCTCGTCTTCAGCCAGTTGTCTTTGGACCAGGATAATTTGCCTGCACCTGCTCCGCTTGAACCGGTGAGGCGTGCATTCAGCGTCGCTGGATCATCGGTAGTGTAGCTGTAAGGAAGTGTCGAGAATCCGTTCCAGGAGAAAGCTTTCACTGCGGCCGGAACCGGGCTGAGCGGACTGCCGGATGCATCACTGTTTCCACGGAATGAGCTTCCATCCAGAGAATACATCGTGTCATTCACCTGAATTTTACCTGTATACGTTGCATCGGCCGGATCGGTCTGGTTATTGCGGACCGGGAACAGTACGTCCTTGATCACGGATTTTTCGACCAGCACTGCACCATCTTCAGTGGAAATCGCTCCGTTGCCGATGATATCAAAATGATACCCTTTGGACGAAATCGCCGCTGCCATCGCAGAAGTGATTCTGGATTTGGCTGCACGCGCCCCTGTCGCATCCATCACAATATTGTAGGCATGCGCATTGCCTCCGCGCAGACGCGGCATGCGATCCTGGATATCTTTGTACAAGTTATGGTGCAGGGTTATGGACAGATTGGCATTGGCCGATTCGAAGCTGGTCGAACCTACCAGATGACCTTTTTTCTGAGGAGATGAAATGGCAATGATATCGGCTTTGCTGAGCCCAACCGCGCTGCTGCGCAGGTAGTTGTACATTGGATAGGAAGCCTTGTTCGCTTCCAACTCGTTAACCTGCTGGGTAACCCAGCTGTTTGAGCTGCCGTCATCGCCCTTGAAGGTAGACCAGGAGATGGTCACGCCGCTTGTTCCTTTTTTCGAATCAACGAGTCCGTCATAGGCTTTGTTAAATGTACAGTGATCAATCCACACACCGCTGCTCTCCTCCAGAGTGATGTAATCCCAGTCGTTCTTATCATAATCACCCTTGGTGGATTCATCCCACTCCCAGAGCTCATCAAATTCGAGGTTACGGATAATGACGTTGGAGCTTCGTTTCACGCTAATGGCAGCATGTTTGATTTTGGAACCGTTAGCGGAGAAAATAGTGAGTCCATTAAAACCGTCAATTGTAATCTTGCTTACGCCAGTCTGTTTCAATACAGGATGCGTTAAGGCATCATTGTGTTTGGCAAAAGGTGATGTCTGCGCGGCACTCGGAATTTCGTTCCACCCTAGATTCAAATCATTCATAATCTCCACCACTTTGACGCCGGAGTTCTTCTTCAACGCCAGTGCCAGGTCAGTCGCATTGTATACCTTCTTATACGTGGACGTGTTCGACTCACTGATGATGCCACCGCCCGTGTTACCTTGGGAGAATCCCGTGAGATTGTAATCTGCATTCCCTGCTGCCTGCACACTTGCAGGACCCGACATTAGTGTGATCCCCAACGTTACAGCCACGGCTGCACTGCACCAGCTTCTTAATTTTGTTTTCATCCCATTCATTCCTCCCATTTCATAATTGATAAGGCTCGTCCCTCGCTGCCATACCGTGTCATGAAGGACATGTCCTCACTGTATATTTTGAAAGCGATTACAACAATAATCTTAATCTCACATCCATGTGGAAAAACCAAATCTGGTAAGAGGTTATACTGTAATCAACTATGAATCGTATAGGTTTAACTTGGTTTCAGGATGACTACATTTCCGATATATATAGTTAAGTCCTACTTCCTGTGATAAAGTAAGAGAGCAGCAGGCAATTCCACATTGTGGATAGAGTGTATTAATAGGACAAACAGCCGCTGACTTATCTATAAGTTACATAAAATGGAGTGAAACAGATGAAGTTTAGAAAGATGCTCTTGATATCGTTTATTTCTATTTTTATTTTTGGCAATTTGGGCCTTCACAGCGTAATTGTGCACGCTGCTGATTCCCTTGAATTCAGGGAGCACGATGATTTAATCAATATTCTAAAAGATGGTGATGGAGAAAACCGCGTCTTCGGATTTACAACGAAGAACAAGTTGACCGCATCCAATACCACTTTGCGCTTGTATGTCAATGCGATAGAAGTGGACTCCAAGGACTATGTTGTGGATTATGCCAACTATAGCATCACCTTCAATAAAGCTCCCGACAGAGGTGCCGAGATTCATATTAAATACGGCATTATTCCCGGATTTGAGTGGGAAGAAGGTGCCAATATGGGTTTTGCCTTGCCTGAGGGAGATGGCTCCACACGGAATTTTCCAGTGTCGTTAAACTATACGCTAAATTCAACCAAACAGATCAGTCTTTCCATTGACCTAACGAAGGTAGCCACGTCCCGATTTACCTTCAACGCAACAACGAATACCGTAACCCTATCCGAAAAACAGCAGGTTCCGCACTCCGGTGCCAAAGTCTATTTCTATATCCCTAAGGCTTCTATTTCCAGTAAACCCTCTCCTTCCGAAGAAGTGATTGAGAGTCCGAGTCCGAGTCCAACTCCAAACAAACCATCGGAGCCTCTTGTTCAAATTCCAACAGGAGAGCGCTATCCCGGCAGTATTACGATCAGATCAGGCAATACCATTACCATCAAACTGTCTGAATCGGCCTCCGTTTCCGGGTACACCTCCTATTTAATGGTGAAAAATGCAAGCGGGCAGGTGGTTAGGCAAATAAAGATTGAGCCAGGAAAGACCTTCAGTTTCTCACTAAGAAAGATGGGGCTTCCAACAGGCGGATATTATTTTTACCTAAAATCGGCCAATCAGTCAGGTGAATTGTCTGCTTCTATTCCTCAATTCGTTATAATCAACCATGAGCCTACGAATATTCAGGTGTTTATTGAAGGTGAGAAGCAGGTTTACAAGCAACCCCCGACTAATTTCAAGGGGAGTGTGCTCGTGCCGCTTCGAGGAATCTTCGAATCGTTGGGAGCCGATGTTAAATGGAACAGTTCCACTCAAACGGTTACGGCAATTAGAGAAGGCCGGACTATCGTGCTGACGATCGGCTCTAAAATTGCCTACATTAACGGTGTCGCTGTAACCTTAAGTGCAAAACCACAGATCATTAACGGCGTAACCATGGTGCCACTACGGTTCGTCAGTGAAGCATTCGGAGGAGAAGTAGAGTGGCACGGAGAAGCTGGTTCGGTTACCATTTTTCTAAATAAGCCATCCATTCCTACATCTGCTGAAAGCGAAGAACCGGCTTCGGGAGCAACAAAAACAACAGAATCTGGGTCTTCAAGTACCTCGCCTATTTTAAATAATATATCGAAGGGAATTAATACTCCGTCTGATATTATATTTGTTATAGACGTGACGGCCAGTATGGGTGAAGTGATCGACTATATCAAAGAAACGGTTAAGAGCTTCGTTGATTCCGTACCTGCCGGTTCGAATTTTGCGGTTATCACCTATCGGGACGTTAACATTTACAGAAATGGCGATTACAATTTGAAGTTCTTTGATTTTACCCAGGATAAAGATAAGTTAAAGGGGGATTTGAATACATTGGTGGCTTCTGGCGGAGGGGATATAAGAGAATCGGGACTGGAGGCTATTAACTTAGCTACTAATAAGCTCTCGGAGTTCAGCAGCGACAACGCCAAACGGATTATATTCATTACCGATGCCCCTGTCCATGAGTCACTCCCCTTGTCTTCCTTTAGCATTAAAGAAATAGCTGATAAACTGAAAGCAGACGAGATTGTATTTGATGCCATCGCCCCATCAGACGGTGATGCCTACAGACAGATTATCCAACTCGTTAAAAGTACCCCTGACGGAGTTCTCTATGATATCAAAGATGCTTCGGTACTCTCGCTGAACAAGTGATACGTTAGCTGTGCGATCTCTCCCATTCATAAATGAAACGGAATCCCGGACATGATGTGCCGGGATTCCTTTTTGTTCGCGGTTATGGTAGCACACAAATTTATGGTTATAAATGCACCCTGAAGTGGTACATTAACCATAACATATAACCTACAGGTGTGATAAATAGTGTATCTTATTCAAAAAATTAAAGAAGTGACTATGCAATATAACGATGCCAGAAAAGTCATTGGCGAGTTTTTTGATTCTACCATGTTGCATCATTACAAGTTATCGCTTAATAGAACGTGTCCAGAAGCCACCATGGAATTGTTTTGGCTCCACCGTAATAACGAAGGCTTTGGGGTCTAACCCGAGAATCGTCTGGTAGAGCAGCTTTTGGTTTTTGCGTTTCGCCAAAATCTCCATCACCAGTCTGTCCCCATCGCGCCCACTGCCTACCCATGCGGTAACGCCATATCCTTTGTCCCGCAGAGAATTGGCGACATTGCCATCCATCTGATTACAGATCACCTTCACCGTAACATAGCCAAGCGCAATCTTCTCCTCAATCCAAGCACCTAGTAACACACCAAGTCCA
The DNA here is from genome assembly GCF_900110055.1 of Paenibacillus sp. OK076. Lineage (NCBI taxonomy): Bacteria > Bacillati > Bacillota > Bacilli > Caryophanales > Paenibacillaceae > Paenibacillus > Paenibacillus sp. OK076. The sequence goes on along the minus strand of NZ_FOCH01000002.1, from coordinate 362,074 downwards.
TATCCTACTGCATAAACAATGAGTGCAACCGTCTGATCCAGATAGCTCAGCACCAAGTTCAATCCGAGTACATAGATCACAATCTCCCCCGTACTGATCAGTGCGGCGATGTATTTCTGACCTTTAAGCGTCAGTATCATACGCAGCGTGTACGCCGATACGTAAACAATTTGAATCAGAAAAATAAACACGAGTATTTTAAACAATTTGCATCCCTCTTTCCTAGGGCGTGTCTGAAAACTCCGCAGGACGCAGATTTTGCCGAATTTCCGTTCCAAGTCAGGAAGTTTTCCGCAGGCGTGCCGAGGCACATCAAGGGAGACTGACGCAGCAAGGGGCGAAAAGGCGGTGAAAGATACACTTCAGCAAGTTTTGAGACACGTCCTAATGATCAGACCTGTTACTGCCAGCCTAAGTTCCTGATCTTCCGTTTGCTCTCAGACTAACCAAGTATTATTAATTCTTATCTTCATCATTGGACGTTATGGTGTGATTTTAAACGGTCTACTTGCAATCGATATGGTGCCAGAACTGCCATTATAGAATTGTTTACTGCGATTATCAACCCGGTAACAGACCTAGGGGCGAAAGGCTCTATCGTTGAATATGCTGAAGCATTAGTAATCGCCGAACACCATGGGATACACCATGCGAACAATCGATACCCATCAATGATACATCAAAAAGGGGGGAGCATCCATGCAGCTATGGCAGGAGATGGAGCAGGAAGGGATGGAAGAACTCCTATTTTGTCACGACCCAAGTAGCGGGCTGAAAGCAGTGGTCGCAATTCATAGTACGGCACTCGGGCCAGCGCTCGGAGGATGTCGCTGCTGGGCATACGCCTCAGAAGAGGATGCAATCCGCGATGCTATGCAGCTTGCTAGAGGTATGACCTATAAATCAGCCGTTTCCGGTCTGCCTTATGGCGGCGGGAAAGCGGTTGTCTGGAATATCCCCACGGAGTGGAAGGTAAACACTTCCCCTGCACAGCCTAAATCCCAAGCTAGTTCTTCATTCCCCATTAAGAACGTCGTGGATTCCGATTCTAGTTCCCATCAACTCACCATTCCCAACACCAACACAGGGCGAGCCCATATCTTTCGAGCCCTTGGACGTTTTCTTGAACGACTGAACGGTCGCTATATTACCGGTCTTGATCTAGGCACCACGTCCACTGACATGGATCAGATCCGATTGGAGACTTCCTATGTGACCGATATGACCGGATCACTGGGCGCACAGGATGACTTCACCGCCGAGATGACCGCTTACGGTGTGTACACCGGCATCGTGACCTCGCTAAGTCATCAAGGCATCGCCACATTACAGGGCATTCCCATTGCTGTCCAGGGACTGGGCAAGGTTGGGTATGCCCTGTGCCGTCACCTGCATGCAGCCGGGGCACGGCTCATCGTGGCAGACGTTGTACCGGAGCGTGTACAACGTGCCCTTCTGCAGTTCAGCGGCGCCACCTCGGCCGATCCGGCCCATATTCACGCCGCTGACTGCAAGGTGTTCGCCCCCTGTGCCCTAGGGGGCGTGTTAACCCCGGCATCGGTGGAGGAGCTGCGCTGCTCCATCGTTGCCGGGGCGGCGAACAACCAGCTCAGCCACCGGGAGCTGGTTGTTCGCCGCTTGCAGGCGCGCGGCATCCTGTACGCGCCTGACTATGTGCTCAACGCAGGCGGAATCATCAGCACCGCCTACGAGCTGGAAGGCGCAGGGCCCGACCTGATCCGCCAAAAGGTGGCGGGGATTGCGGGCACGCTGTCCAAGGTCTATGCGATAGCAGCGCAGTCTGCCCTCTCCACGGCGGATGCAGCCGATCAGCTGGCAGTGGCTGTCCTGCAAAGCGGAAACCCCCATGCTTAACAACCAATGCTACCGATTTAGCACACTAATTCAATCTTCTAATCTTTTAAGGGCTCCAGAATCGAGATCTCTGTTACCGTTCGCCCTATCATTTATTTTCTCCATTTTTAAAATTCAGCGAGTCACATAAAAAATGGGAAATAACGTAAAAAGCCAATCCAGGTCATCAAAACCGGATTGGCTTTAGGCTTTAAGCCACTTTTCTTCACATACACATCTACTACACTTCACATTCAATCTCAATCTGCTACCGTCCGCCTTACCCTTCAACCGTTACAGAGGCCCGCTTCACCCGATGCAGCATCGCCCAGAACAGCATATTGATCACGACCAGGAGCGCTACATAGATCCAGATGCCTGCTGGTAGGGTGCGGATAAATACATGTAATCCCCATAACAAACCCATGAGCGGAAAGAAGGCAAAGACGAGCCAGCCATCACTCTGCCCGGCCACACTAAAGGATTGGGAGAACGGCGGTTTTCGCATCAACAGCTTTCCAGACAGCGGGATAAGTGCGGTTGCCACTAAAAATATAACGACCAAATCAGGAAGAACTCTTAACCCGAAGGTCCACACAAATACGATAGCGTTCAATATAAATACAGGCAGAAACATATTGCATAAGAAAGCTTTCAGCGCTCCACTATATAGCACATTCTCGTTGGCCAGAGGGGCTGCCCGGAAAGTCCAGAACGCCTTGTATTGCCCGGAATACTTCAGCATAGTCACAACTGAGACAATCAGCAAGAGCACAATATATAGCGTGTAAAAGAAGGAGCTTTCCCTGAATTCTGCCCACGAAGAACTCTGCAATTGGGTGAACCAGAATACATAGGGCAATACAAAAGCTAAACCGACTGAAGGGTATACCTTCAGCTTAAACTCCCTTTCACTTCGCATCATACTGGCAGATAAACGAAAGCACGCTTGCTCCTCTCTGGAACGGGAGAATACCTTCGCCATGATGCGATCCCAACCCCCACGTCTTCGTCCAGAGGCCTGACCTGCGTGTGCCATTTTCTCCAAATACAATTCGAACGAAGGCATCAGCTTCACGTACACCAACAGACTGACCAGCGGAACGATCACAGCAAGCGCCGAGAAAGTATACAGCCAGGCATTTCCCTCGCCGCCGAACAGCAGCTCAAATGCTGCTGCATACCATACCGGAGGCAGCAGCAACTGCCACCAGGCAGGTGTGAACACCATATTAAAATCGATGATACTAAATGAACGTATGACCAGCTGATAACCTGCAGCGATCCCGATGGAGAGCAGAATCTGCACCATATTGATCATGTCCTTCAGTTTCTCCCCATCCAGAAACTTCATCATGAATAGATAGATCAGGGACGTGGTCACCAGAATTAACATATTCATCAGAATCAGTTCCACCAGAAAAAGCAGGAAAAAGCCGATTCCGTGGGTAATCAATCCCGCTATCAGCGGTGCAGCCGTCAGGGAGCCTGTCAGCAGCAGCAGATAAACTCCTGCGTGGATGGCACGGGCCAAGCCAACAGTGCGTCCATTTACCGGCTTGGTCATGATAATATTACGATCCCGAATATCGAGCAGCACCGAAGAAAAGTCGGAGATCATGGAGGTCATGATCATAAACATCAGCATGGCAGTCACTAGACCCATCTGGAGCATATAATGTCCCGTATCCCAGACAACAAACGGAACCATAATCAGCCCCATCAGTGCATACAACCAGAGGGAACGCAGATACAGGTTGCCTTCTTTCTGCTCCTTATTGCCATTGCGCGCTGACAATACCGTTGGCACCCTCCGCTGATCCATCTGGAACTTCACCCGTAGAATCAAACGCAATACATCATAATCCGCCCCTGTTTTGACGATGACAGACCGAAAACGATCCAGAATCTTCAGCGTGCGGAAGTCGGAGGATTCCGCCATATCAGTACACCTCCTGCACGATGGACACGAAGCGTTCTGCAATTGCTCGATGCTCATTGAAGCCCGTCAGTTGATTGAATACTTCCTCTAGTGAGCCTTCCATGGATTGCTGCTGAAGCTGCCTGAACGTACCATCAGCCATCACACGTCCTTCGGCAATCAGAACGATTCGGCTGCTGATCTTCTCCACCACATCCATGATGTGTGACGAATAGAATATGGTTGTGCCTTTGGCCGACAGCTGTGTCAAAATCTCCTTTACCACCATTACACTGTTGGCATCCAGACCGCTGAGCGGTTCATCCAGGAACAACAAATCCGGGTCATGCAGCAGCGCGGAGATCAGCAGCACCTTCTGACGCATGCCTTTGGAGAAGGAAGCAATGCGGGAATGATATGATTTTTCCAGTCCAAAACAGTCCATTAACCGCTTTGCCTTATAATCGGCATCTTCATAGGACAGCCCGTACAATTCTCCTATAAAGGTCAGATACTCTGCCGGGGTTAATTGCTCGTATAGCTCCGCGACTTCCGGTACATAACCGATTCTGCGCTTATATTCCGCGTCACCATCCGCGATATCCTTGCCAAAGATGCGGACCGTACCCACATACCCCTCAACCAGTCCGAGCAAAATCTTGACCGTTGTGCTTTTACCCGCGCCGTTCGGACCGATGTATCCGATCATCTCCCCCCGATTCACTTCCAGATCAATCCCATTGAGCACATAACGCCCGTTATACCGCATACGCAAGCCTTCAATTGACAGTACTTGTTTTTCACTCACTTCGTTATCCAGCCCCTGTCTCTATTATTTCTACAATTCTACTAGTTTACCACAGATTGGGATGTTCATGATCGGAAATACATTGCAACACATGAAATCATCTGGATATCTTCTCAGTATCATTATTCACGTAACAGGGGTGAACACACGAAAAAACCCTTGTCTCACCTAGAGGTGCCGGACAAGGGCTTCACAAGATCATCTCGATGAATAATCTCTCACCTTAACATAAACTCTTATTGAACCTTAACAATCTGGAAGTGTTGATTCGTACCGCCATTATCGGTCCACTGGATTGCAGCAGCGCCGTCTGCCAGAGATTGTCCTGAAATATCAAGCACCTTGCCTGTGCTGCGGTTTTTCAATTTATAATAACCACCGCCCACACTAACCAACTGCCATTGCTGACTGGCCCAGCCGCCATCGTTCCACTGCTCGATAACAGCTCCATCCGCTGTGGAACCATTTTCTACACCGATCAGCTTGCCGCTGGAACGATTAATGATTTTGACATAACCACCACCTGCATCCGTGATCTGCCACTGCTGGCTGGTTGTGCCGCCGTCTGCCCGCTGCTCCAGATCCGCACCATTATCCGCAGAACCTCCGATGACACTAAGCAATTTATTGCTTTTGCGACTAATCAGCTGATACGAGGCATTCGGGTCCCAGACATCGGGCGTATCCACTCCGGTTACGGAACCCGTGGCTGCATCAATGATAACCGTGCTTGCCCAGTTCATCGCCAGACTGGTTGCACTTGGGAAAGACAACGGCAGCCATACATACTTGGAATCCTGCACTGGCCCGCTCCAGGCGCCAGCCCAGCGATCACCCATATAGAGATAGGATGTTGTCTGTGAGCCTTCGACCGGAAGCACGTATGCGGATTGGGAACCGTAGGTTGTACTATCTCCAAAGTTGCTCAGGCCGCTCCAGGTGCCCGTTATGCTGGTAGCGGTCGCATATTTGGCCTGATTCGGATTCCATCCCGTAGCCCCGGATGTGATCAGGAAGTAGACGCCACCCTTTTTGAACATGGCAGGTGCCTCACGATATTGACCCGGCCACAGCGTCGTTACGAGCGATTCCACACCGAGGAAATCAGGAGTCAGCTTGTAAATATTCAGGTCGGCATTCACTTTGGTCGCGGAGATGAGATAAGCCGTTCCGTTGTCGTTGTACACCGTCATGTCTCTCGAATCATAGCCAAGCGGACGATAGCTGCCCACATACGTATAATTGCCATCCACTGTACTTGAGGTGGCTACAGCCACTCTGGCTTCACCATAGTCGACTCCGTTTTCCTTATGCATCCAAAGAACATACTTACCTGTTGCACTGTTATAGATGACTTTCGGACGTTCGATGTTGGAAATGTTCAACTCGGCAGCCGAGCTGCTGGTGAGCACATCATTGCGATACTCCCAGTTTTTCAGATCTGCTGAGCGGTATACAGAAACCGCCTTGAACGTCCCATTAGGATTGCGATTCTCCCCAAACCAGTAATAATACCCGTTAGCCTTAATCATCCCGCCCCCATGGGCATGAATGACATTGCCGTTTGTATCCTTGAACTGTACCCCGTTGGTCACACTGAGTGGAGCAGCGGAAGCCTGTTGTCCCGGAGCGACCAGCATGCCCAGCGATTGCAGCGCCAAGATTAGAGCAAGCAGATAACATAGACGACGAGTGAAACGATGTGAATTTGTTTTCTTTTCCAACCAACCCTCATTCATGGAATGATACACCTCCGTAATTTACTTATAAAGCGCTTACAATAAAATCGATACGTCTCTTCTTCCTCCGATCGATGATGCATTTCATAGACTACCTATATCTCAGATTGGCTCGGCACTCACCTCCTGATTACGATTGTATCCGCCCTCCTCCTGCTCGAATAGTGAACAATACGGCGGAACATGTACGATTACACACTGAACTTATGGAGTGAACAGCAAAAAGACGCTTCATCCGAAGCGTCCTCTGTTATACATAAGCCAAATCCCTATAATATACGTTATCTCCAGCTAAACTTAGATTAGCTGCAACAACATGTTGTTCATATTCGTTAGCTTGTGTAATAACATTGTCCTATGTGCTAACGCTTTTCTTAATTTTCGTCGTCAAAATCCTGGTCAACCGACAGCACTTTGCCTGTATTGGCATCGATGTCTACATCGGCTTCGCCATTTGCAGTTCTCAGTTCCACTTCATAAACATAACGGCCGTTATCATGATCCAGTTCGATTTCGGTTACTTTTCCGCCTGTCACCTGTTTCAGGGCAATGTTCGAAGCTTGTGCCTCTGTCAGTTTAACCTGTTTTGAAGCAGAGTGATTGGAAGACGTACCTGCCACAGTGCCTTTATAATCATCGTCGTCATCGTAATCTTCATCATCGACTACTGCAAGGATTTTACCTGAGTAAGCATCCAAACGAACGACAACGTCGTTGCTTCCTTTTTTGTCGATTTCAACTTCATAGAACGTTTGGCCGTTTCTGCGCTCCAGATCCACATCATCCACTTTGCCATCCGTTGCTTTCAAGGCTGCTTCTTTTGCCTGTGCGACTGTCAGCAATGTATCTGTGTTCTGGGTCTGTGTTACTGATTGTGTAGTGGACGTTTGCGTAGGCTGAACCGATTGTCCATTTACACTCCCACTGGCCAGAGCGGCTGATCCTCCGAGCAGCACCGCTGCCGACAAGCTGCCAATCCATAGTTTATGTTTGTTCATCATCATCATTCATCTCCTCGTTGTTGTTCTCGTTCTCGTCTACAGTTATAGATTAACCTGTACGAATGAGAGATCAGCGAGAGTCAGATTAGAATTTGATGAGAAAAGGAGTGAGCACCTCACATTATTCCTTAGAATAGCAATGTGACTGGCTTCATGCAGAGCTTTTAAACCATCGTGAAGTCCCTAATCCTCGTCCTCATCCCAAGTAACCGAACGAATCGCGCCTGAAATGGCATTCACCTGCACAATGGCCTCACGACCGTCCTCCAGGTCAATTTCAACCAGATAATACGGATTGCCACTATTCGTTCCACGGAGTTCGATATCATCCACTTCCCCGGGAACCTTAGCCAGTGCCTTCTGCTCTGCTTCTTTCTCGCTCAGAAATGAAGTCTTGGTGCCTTCCCCTGTCGTCGGGTCGGGTGAAGAGGATTCCAGCGTCTTTGAAGACTGTTTCTCTCCGTTATACGGGTCAATGGTCCATTGCTCCCGACCATTGTCCTTTATCTTGAATACCGCCAAATACACCGGGCTTCCCTGCTGCTCGACAAGTTCAAGGGATACCAGTTCGGCATCTGTTTGTTTCAGCAATTCCGTCTTGATCTGTTCCCGGCTCCATAACGTCTTCTCCTCGGCTTGCGGGTTGGACTCCAGCCGTTTAATGGAATTCACGGTCGCCGTAACCGCATCAACTTGTACGTCATACAGTCCGGTTTCGGAGCGGAGCTGCATAATATAGGTTCCGTCCTTCAACGTGGAATTCACGATTTCTCCCGGATATTGATCCAAGACCGATTGGGCCGCTGCTTCTGCTGTTAACATCACGCGGTCTGATTGCCACGGATTCCACCACATAATCGCTATAACGGCAAGGAGAGCCAGGAATCCCGCACCCCACCAAAATGAACGTCTCGGCTTCGCCCATCCTTTGCGTCGTTGTTCTTCCCGTTTCATTTCCGGACGCCCCTCATGCTCTTCCATCACGTTTCCTCCCTTACGCACTCTCTTATGATCCGAAATCGTACTGTGTTACTAGTATATAAGAGAAGAATGAGATTTTCATGAGAGTGATCCGTTCTGTAGGGATGTGGGCAAAATAATCGAAGCCTCGGTTCCTCTACCCTCGGTGCTGTTCAATTCAATACGTGCGCCCACGGCCTCTGCGATATCTTTGGCAAGGGATAGCCCCAAGCCCGAACCGCTTGCTCCGCCGCTGCGTGTTCTGGCCTGATCTACGCGATAGAAACGGTCAAACACCTTGGACAATTCCTCTTCACGCATGCCGATCCCCTTATCTACAATACGAATTCGGCATTCCTGCCCCTTTGCCTCCAGCCGAACTTCAATGGCATCCTCACTATACTTACGAGCGTTGTCCAGCAAAATAAAAAGCAGCTGCTTCAGCTTGCTCACATCGCTAATCGCCCATATCCTGCCTGGATCATCACAGTGGACTTCCCGATGATAGGCTTCGCGAAATGCACGTGTGGAATCCAGTGTAAGCTGGGTGATATCCACCCGCTCCAGCTGCACATTCCACTGCTCCGGCTGCTTTGCCAGCAATAGCAGCTGCTCGGTCATCTCCCGCATGCGCACGGATTCGGACAGAATGGCTTCCACCGCCTCGTCGAATACTTCGGGTCGTTCCTTACCCCTTCGTTGCAGCAGACTGGCATAACTTTCAATGATGGTTAAAGGTGTTTTCAGTTCATGAGAAGCATCGGAAACAAAGCGCTCCTGCCGCTCGAAGTTGGATTCGAGCAGATCCATCATGCGGTTGAACGTCTGCCCCATCGTTTTCAGCTCATCCTTTGATTTTTCGTCGAGCGGAAGGCGCTTGAACTGTCCGCTCGACTGAATATCACTCATCGTGCGTGTCATCTGCTGGATCGGCCGTGTCATCCGGTTCGCCAGAATACGGCTGGAGATGATGGCCGGAATCAGCGCGATGATGGTCACGGCAACAAGAACTGTACGAAGCACAGACAGGCGATTCTCGGTATCCTCTATGCTCTCGGTGACTTGTAGATTCACCACTTCTCCGTCCGGCCAGATCACTGGAACAGAGACCCAGACATAGCCGATTGGCCCAACGTGGGTGTATTCGGATTTTTTTTCGCTTTCGTACTTGTAGGACAGCTTGCTCAGCTGCTCCTCTGCCGAGGTCGTCACCGGCGGGGAGCTGGTGCCGTCTTCATTGACGATCCGCAGCATGCCGTCCAGCGGCGCGTAGGCCCGGAGCAAGTCATCCGGCGGAATGGAGCCGGCAGACTGACGCACTCCTTTTACAATAGACTCGGCCTCAGCCTCTACCCGCTTGATCTCGTTATCGATCGACATTCGTTCAAACACGATATACACCGACAGATTGACAGCAATCAGCAGTACGGCGAACAATACGGACGAGTATCCGTAGATTTTGCTGCGCAGGCTCATACTTGCTCCTTCAGGACGTAACCAACACCCCGAACGGTATGTATTAAGGGTGGTGTGAATCCGTTATCGACTTTTTTGCGCACATAACGGATATACACATCCACCACATTGGTATCTCCATAATAATCGTATCCCCATACGGCTTGGACAATCTGGTCCCGGCTCAGCACCTGGCGCTGGTTTTGCAGCAGATACACCAATAGATCGAACTCACGCGGGGTAAGCTCAATCGGTTGACCATCCCGGGATACCTCACGGGTTCCTTCATTCAGCTTCAATCCACCTGCGGTGAGCCAGCCTGTCTCATTATCCGCCGTGTGCTCCGATGATTGCGCTGTGTCCCGTGTGACCGAAGAGGAAGAATGGGCAGCAGCCGAGGCAGCACTCAGGCGCAGTGCAGCACGTACTCTCGCGAGCAGTTCTTCGATCCGGAACGGTTTTGTAATATAGTCATTGGCCCCCAGATCGAGTCCGGAGACTTTGTCTTCCACAGAGTCTTTGGCTGTGAGCATCAGAATGGGCACGGTCGCATCTTTGGCACGTATCCGCCGCAGCACTTCAATGCCACTCAGACCCGGCAGCATAATATCCAGCAGAACCAGATCCCATTGCCCGTCCCCATACATCTCCAGCCCTTCCGTTCCGCTGCCTGCCTTGCCTACCTGATATCCCTCATACTGTAATTCCAGTTCAAGCAGGCGTGCAATTTTGGGCTCATCCTCGATCACCAGCACGGCTTCATTCATGCAAAGCTCCCCCTCATTCCGTCATTCCATTCTCCCGTTATATTACAATACGAATTACAATTTACCTAAGGCATCCTCTACGAAGTCATCCCCGGCGATCAGATCAAAAGCCATTCGATACGTCTTCTCCTCCTGAAGGGAAGCAGCGATTACACTTGCCACATCTTCACGTGGAATACTACCCGGTTTCAGATCTGTTCCTACAGAGATTTTGCCGGTTCCCGGCTCATTTTTCAAACCGCCAGGACGGATAATGGTGTAATTCAGATCACTTGCGAATAACGCCCGATCGGCATAGTGCTTCGCCACGTAATACGGCTTAATGGCGTCTGACCATTTCTCCCGCTGATCTGCCCCAAACGCACTGACCAGAATATATCTGGTAATTCCCTGCTGCTGCGCCGCCTCCATGGTTTTGACTGCACCATCGAGATCTATGAGCAATGTTTGGTCTGCACCCGTAGATCCACCGGAGCCTGCTGTAAATACAATGGCATTGTGATCCTTCATTGCCTCGGCCAGATCATCCACGCTGCCTTCCAAATCGCCAATTACGACATTGGCACCGAGCTGCTTAAGTAGGTCTGCCTGCTCCGGTTTCCGAATCATCGCGGTGACCTGATGTTTCCCTTCCTGCGCCAGTTGCTGCACCAGAAATTTGCCAATTTGTCCGTTCGCTCCAATTACGAATACGTTCATATGTCATTCTCCTCTCGGTTTTCCTTTTTATAAACCAGCTTTTTATAAACCAGACTTGTCTTTAATTTAAACGAAAGCCGACGCTTCTAAGCGCCGGCTGCTATGTATACTACCGTTCAGCGCATCTGCGATGATGCGGGTAACACGTATTTCCTTTAATATACCATACACCCTATAGGGTTTATACCGAGCACTTTTTTTAGTAAAACATTTCAGATAACAACGATTACACTTCATATATCACTTCAAGGAGCTTAGTCCCTATGCCAGCCGATGTTGGTTAAAATAAAAAAGGCACCCCAGGAGGGGTACCTTTTGCTGCATGGCGTACAGGTATTAGTAAGCCAGTGCAAACAAACCGTGAATATGAGCAAGGTAACGGATGTTACTTGCTTCTTTCATCATGGTTGCTGGCAGACCTTTCAGACGAGTCTGGTTGCCACCGATCATGCCGACAGCATCCTTACGACCCAGACTTCCCAGTGTACCGGAGAATACTGGTGTGAAGGATTCCATTGCGCCACCTTTGAACATTACGCCCAAGTTGTGACCAATGGTTTCACCCATTTGCCAAGCCAATTGTGCTGTTGGAGGGTATGGGCGAGCGCCTTCGCTAGGGAAGACCACTGCACTGTCACCAGCAACAAACACGTCTTTATGAGATGTGGATTGCAGTACTTCCGTAACTTTCGCACGGCCACGATCCACTTCAATTCCGCTGTTGGCAACAACTGCATTACCTTGAACGCCACCAGTCCATACGAGTGTGTTCGTAGGGATCGAGCTTCCGTCTTTCAGCAGAACTTCATTTTCTTTCATTTCGGTAATCGCTACGCCAACGATGAAGTTAACGCCACGTTTTTCCAGACTCGATTTTGCACGCTCAACCAGTTCTGGCGGGAATCCTGCCAGGATGGAAGGACCTGCTTCAACCGTGTACAGGGAAACTTCTTTGAAGTCGATACCTTTTTCTTGGCATACAGCCGGAAGAAGGTCTGCGAATTCACCAACAAGCTCGATACCTGTCAAACCACCGCCACCGATAACAAACGTAGCGTCTGCTTTGTTGCCGGATTGTTTGTAAGCATCCAAGCGAGCTTCCACGTGTGCACGAATGCGGTTAGCATCACTAACGGATTTCAGCGTGAAGCTGTACTCCTGCAATCCCGGAATTCCGAAGAATGCCGTTTCACTGCCCAAGGCAACAACGAGTGCATCGTAAGAGTAAGTAGAACCGCTGGTCATGAGAACTTTTTTCTCGTCCGGCTTGATTGTGTCCACCGTATCGATTTTCAAGTTCACATTTTTACCACTCAGCAATTTTTCGAGTGGAAGGGCAACTGCTTTTTCAGCAATGCTTCCTGCTGCAAGACGGTGCAGTTCCGTAATAATTTGGTGCGTAGGGTAACGGTTCACGACTGTAATAGTCGCTTCTTCCGGTGTCAGGTATTGACGCGCAGTCAGCGCAGTCAACAGACCACCGTAACCTCCGCCCAAGATCAAAATTTGCTTCGACATATCCATCCTCCGTTCTTCTAATCTTAACGTTGCTGTTGTTGACGCTCGTTCAGGATGCTCAGGAATGATTGAGCAAAACGCAGCGTTTGTTGTACGTTTGGATCTTTAAGCATTTTGAGCATAGCGAACAAACCAACCGAAGTTTGCTCGGCTTGCGCACGATCATTCGCTTCGATGGCAGCAGAAGCTACACCTTTAGCTTTGTCTACAACAGGTTTAGCAAACTCGCCCATTGCGCTCATTGTGTCGCTGATCAGAACTTTGTCTGTAGCTACGCTTTGTGCAAAGTCATAAGCTTTGGTCATTGCAGTGACCATTTCAGCCAGTTTAGGCAGGTTCTCCACCAGAACGGTCAGAGACTCCTGTACCTCAGGCTTCATCAGTTGATCCAGTACGTCCAAGGACTGGCGTTGGGAAACGTCGGCACCTTCTGTAACCGGCACCTCTTGTTGAGTAGGCGATTGTGACATAAGAGAAAGTCCTCCTTTACTTTGGGATAGAAGTCCGCGACTTTCATGATGCCTGTCAAGCAGAGCCGAACCACAAATACATCCAATACAACTAAATGTACCAAATTTCACACAATAGAATGAGCATAGCCCAAGGGCCGTTCCCACATCGTGTATTGTATCTTGGGTCTATTGCGGACAACATGTGTTGACGCAAAACGACAAGCAGGCCGAAACCGAACTCTATACCCCTATATTACACCTCTTACACATGAACATGAAAAAGAAATTTTTTACACTTGTGAAGATATTGTGAACATTGTAACAAAATCGATTTTTTTGTCAAGCATTGCGGTCGGTTTAAAATCGACTATTCTCCTGTCCCAGATCCGTAATCCTACCACATGTGGTATGAAGACAAGATCCCATATGACCATATGTGCGATATGTACACAAGGAAGGATTTTTTCAACTGAATTTTTCAGGAATTGTTTTCCAAAACCATGAATTTCATGCAACGAAATTGGTCACTGTCGTTATTATGCAGCTAGGGGTGCAGCCTTATTCCTGAAATGACATCATTTCTTGTTCAAGTATGAACCTATCCTGGCATGAAAGCAAAAAAGACACAAAGAAGGCCTGACGAATCGTCCTGCCTCCTGATATTTGCTTTACTATTCGCCCGATTGGATCGTTACTTTAGGTCACACCATAACTATTTCTGGGGAATGCTGAGCCATTCCATCAAGCAACGCTTTTATTACAACGACAGCGGCACGCTCCAATTCCTCCACCTCCAGAAGTATCGAGATAGCCTGATCGGCATGAAGCTTCTCATTAGGCAGTCCTCCATCTGGAAAAGGACATAATTCCGCGAGTATATTTAACTTTTGGGACATGTTTCGATATAACTCTTCCGCCTGAAGACAGAATGGAATCAAGCTGGAATAGCGGGCAGTCGAAGCCCACTTTAGAGAAAGTTCTTTGAAAAACTCACTTGCATAACGTCTTGCATCCCACAAAACCGCAATGTTATAGGCATGACCGTTCGGTTCTACCCGTCTATATTCTAGGGCTTCTCTCCAGACCGCATAGGCAGCCAGACCACTGACTGTGTTCGGCAAGGTATACGGGTCCTCCCCACGATAATGAGCCAAAGCATCTGTCAGTGCCGCGTGCAAGTTCAGTTCTCGTATCATGCCATCTGATTCCGCTGCCAGTACAAATACTTCCTGATTCACACCCCGGCCTACATGATCATAGGCAATTGTTCCTGATTTAATGAAATCTGTACCGTATAGGGTCCGGGCTGCATCATCATAGCCATAGATCAATCCGAACTCGGGAATATGCAGGTCCCATACGACGGCCGGAATTCCCCGATGAATGGAGTAACGTATTAGGGAGAGGGCCCGAACAAGTCTTGGATTAAGCAACCTTTTCCCCTTCGCTTTCTCCTCTAGCATCGAAGGATCGACCAGATTGGCATTGAGTCCCGCTTGGCTCGCCAAAGCCTCAACCGCATGGGAACGATAACCCATATGTTGCAATCCTCTGGTAAGCACCTCTTTGAAGTTATAGGCGGTGGGGCCAGCGATATGTATATCCTGAGGTAGGATGGTTAGACGAAAAGAGAGTCCGCTCATCCCCATAACCATGGGGAGAGACGGAGATGGACCGATATAACCTAACATCTCGTGAATGGATGCTGCTGCCGAGTTCCAGGTTTGGGGAGCCCGAAACGAAAGGGGTTCCTCCAGAATCACTCGATTTTGCCCGAGTGAATTCCACTCTGCCAGCATTTCTTCTACAGATAAATGAATATGAAGCTGAGACACTTTTTTACGTGAACGGGACAGGATTTGATACACATTGGCAATTGTCAGATTGAATTTGCAGGCCATTTCTTGCGGTGACAGCTGCTCCATAGAATACGATGTGAAGACCTGTTGTTCTCTTTCATTCAGACAACCCAGCAGCATGTGGAGATTGTTCCTCATTTCCTGCTGAGCAACAGCTTGATACGGATCATAGCCTGTCTCCTGGGATCTCCGATCGGTGTCATTCAAAAGATGATTCAGCGTCATGTCGAGCGAGTCTTGATCGCTCCATGAAGCGTCATCGGCTCCAAATGCAAGGAACGAAGAAAAATGTTGTTCCCGCTGCTGTTCTTGGCGCTGCATATGTGAGTAAGCCTGATTACGCACAATGCGCTGCATCCAGGCCATGAAACGCTCAGCATTCTGAAGCTGTCCCATATGAATGAACGCACGAATAAGCCCATCCTGTAAAATGTCTTCTGCGAGATAAGAATCATGCGTAAGTGCTCGCACATAACGAAACAATTGCCCACGGTAACGGTGAATCAACTCCCCAAAGGCCTCTGTATCGCCAGTTTGGGCTCGTTGGATAAGCGCGATATCCGGCTCCTTTTGCCGATCCTCTAATGTCTCATCTTCCCCTGGCCTGATATGGCGATTGTCAGTTAATCCATCCATGTATATCTCCCTTTCTTATAGCCTCGCTTTACTTTCATTACTCCATCTTCACTCCATCTTCAAAATAGCAGCTTCGATCATGGCTTCCGTCTCCGCGAGTGCCACCATGATTGTCGCAGCAGCCTCCCAGTTCCGGGAGACAAGACGGGATTGGCATTCCCCGAATTGGCGAGATTGTGCGTATTTCAAAACAGAAAGGTCAGGATGGATTGTTTTAAAAAACAAACCATAATCATGGGCACGACGCGCGCCTACTGGCAGAGCAAAATACACATAATGAGCCCACTCATTACCATCGATTGCTCCAGCACGAACCTGTTCCGCCTTATGCAGAATGGCTGAAGCTCCGGTTCGTCCTTCCTGTGCAGCGATATCATGGAGCTGTTCTGTAAGGGTTGATTTGAACCAAGTAAACGCCCGGCGGTTAATCTCCTCCAGATCAGGCTGTTCAATGCGTTCAGGACTCCACCATCGTCGATACACACCGCTACTCCATGGGAATTCAGACTTCCATGCTTCCTC
The DNA here is from genome assembly GCF_900110055.1 of Paenibacillus sp. OK076. NCBI lineage: Bacteria > Bacillati > Bacillota > Bacilli > Caryophanales > Paenibacillaceae > Paenibacillus > Paenibacillus sp. OK076. The sequence continues at coordinate 345,883 of NZ_FOCH01000002.1, read as the reverse complement.
AAGTTTATCCAGTGTCAGAAAAACATTCGGAAATCCAGCCGGGTCATGCAGGCATATTTCATCGCCCTCCATATTCAGCGCCACTACATAATGATCGCAACCACCCAGGTTGGGAGAGTTGGGATTGTAGACGAGTTTGCCCATATCCAGCGGACCCATCATCACAGGACCCTGCTTCAAAGTCTCTCTTAGCTCATCTACAGGCATCTCTGTACCCCGTGATTGCACACTTTCGCGCACACGAAATCCCAGAATGCTCATCGCCTTGCTGATGGCCAGATCAGGACTAGAAGTACAGTTATCAAAAAAGAGAAGGTCTTCCTGCGTTCGAAAGGCCCCTAGTGAAAAGCCACCGATGGTTTCAAGCAGACCAGGGTCTACCTTTTCTCCAATGGACGACAGCAGCATTGAAGCTGAATTGGCGTAGCAATATGCACCATTTCCGATATAATTGCTCATATCATAACATCCTCTCATTCCTTTAATGAAGCACGCGATTATGCAATGCCTATACTTATACTGACTCTTCGTACAGATCATTTCTGACAGAATATTCAGAACAAATTTCTGCCCGCATAAAATAGCGAACGTTTAGAATGCGGACATCCCGGTTAATAAGAACTACACCAGAAACGAAGGAGATGTTCGATATGAGTAATTCAACTAGCGATAAAATCAAAGCAGGTATCAATAAGGCTAAAGGCGAAGTGAAGGATCAGATCGGTAATGCAACGAATAACAGATCCCTTCAGGCTGAGGGTAAAAAAGACAAAGCCAAAGGTGCTGTGCAGGACAAAATTGCAGATGTTAAAAAACATCACTAGATCGATTCGTTTCAACGTGAACACGCACGATGATTCGTGTAGTAAATATAGAGTCATTGCCCGACCGTCCATATCGGTTGAAAGCCGGGATTCGACGGGGGCGCAAAAAAGCCAAGGAAGGTGTTATTCACTACACCCTTCCCTGGCTTTTTTTGTCCTGTTTAGATAGCCGGAACTGCATATCTCGCCATATCGATAATAAAGCTGCGTGCTTCTCTTGTCGTGTGGTATTCTCGGCTGAATTGTCTTACCCATTCGGGGTGTTCCTGATACCATCGAAAGGTCTGCTCCAGTCCCTGCTCCAGCGTCGTCTGGGGGAACCATCCCGTCTCTGATCGTAATCTTCCAGAGTGAACGACCAGGCTCGAACCTCTGGATTGGGTGGGCTCCTGCTCCCGAATCTCCGCCGTTCCATTAGAATTTTGCAGTTGTTGCAAAAGCCCTCCGATCTCTTGCATGGTCGTTCCTTGCCCTGTCGAAATGTTATAGATCTGCTGATCTTGTCCATTCAGCATAATCTGTTCAATCGCTCGCAGCGCATCATCCACATACAGAAAATCACGTACAGCCGATCCCTGAATATCCAGAGGAAGGCCATCCATCATTCGCCCAAAATTACGCGGGATAATCCGATCCGGCAACTGCCAAGGACCATAGAGATTGGTTAAACGAAATAATTTCACAGGAAGCTGGTAACATTGAGCGTAGGATCGTGCGAGCATCTCACAGGCTACTTTGGAAGCGGAGTAAGGGGATACCGGAGCATATTCATCGGATTCGTGATACACTCTGCCCATCTCCCCTCCGTATACCTCAACGGATGAAGCCAGCAGCACGGGAATATGGTGATCGGAAGCGTATTGCAGAATAGTCTGTGTACTGAGGGTGTTGTTACGAAACACTTCTCCGGGGTGATGATACGAATAATCTACGTGTGGCATCGCTGCCAGATGAATAATATAGTCTGTTTCGTGCGGCAAGCTGAATCTGTCCTTCGCGAGATCACAACGGATAAAGGCCATTTCATGAAGTGGAGAGCTATGTACAAGCCTCTGACAATAATCATCCTGATCCACCAGGGTGATTCGATGTCCTTTTTGCGCCAAATACTGAGAAAGGTTAAATCCTACAAATCCAGAAGCCCCTGTAATGACAATATTCAAGCACATTCCCCCTTGGATTAATACAACAAGTTCACTGAAGAGAGTCTATGTTCTGATTATAATCTTATAGTGATACATTTTGTATCATTTTACAATTGTTTTTTGTTCTTCTCCATAAATAAATGGGTAATGCCATAGGGAGGTGATACTTACGATGAAAGAGGACATGAACAATGTACAGACAATGTTATTCCAGGACGATGGTGTGATCCCCAATCATTCGAGTCTGCCTGTACTTCTGTATAAGGGAATTTGGGCAACAGATTCCTCTCGTGCGGAGTCGTTGCTGAACCAAAACGGATGGGGAAACAGTTGGATAAACGGCGTGTTTAATTATCATCATTATCACAGCAATGCTCACGAAGTACTTGCGGTGGTGAGTGGTTGGGTTGAGCTCATCCTTGGTGGGGAACATGGAAAGGTTGTGCGGCTTCAGGCAGGAGATGTCGTCGTATTACCTGCGGGAACCGGACATAAACGGCTGAGTGCGAGCCTTGATTTCCGCATTGCAGGGGCCTACCCAGGTGGCATGAGTTATAATACCCGAACAGGTGAACCGGGAGAGCGTCCCAAAGTTCTGCGTGAAATTCAGGAGGTTCCCATCCCGGATACCGATCCGGTCTATGGGCAAGAGGGGCCACTATTGGAGTTATGGAATCAGAACAAGACATGAAAGAATAAATGGACTGCTCCTGGATAAAAAAACTACCGGGAACAGTCCATATTTCGGTTACTGGGGAAGCCTCACACTGTAGAATCGCATGGCATGTGGCTTCCCTTCCATCTCAAGCCGTCCTTGTATGATCAACTGTCGAACACGGTATTCAATGAATGCGTCTCCGACAGCTTGTTCGAGATGGCCCAACACCTCACCTACGAGGCGGGCTGATTTTATAAACTCGCCCGGCTGTCTGGTTAACATAACTTCTCTGGCTTTCTGCATAATGTACTCATCAATCGCGTCTTCGGGCACACTCTGAATCTCGCCATCCTTCATTAATCGCAGAAGTCCAGGCTGTACAGCCAAATCCACCCACTCTTGCTCCATTTGTCTGCGTTCCTCCAAAGACAACGGTTCGGCATTCACACCGTGTTGCCACATCGCTAACAACTTCTCAGAAAAAATTTCACCTGTTCTAAGAACATCATGCTGAACTTCAGAATTATGAAATAATTCCTGATATAATGCACTGGTCTCGATCAAATAGATAGGCCCCAGCCTATCACGCAGCAAATGCATGGCATATAAAAGCCCTGTTCTCTCATGAGCATTATTCGCATACCAGATGATGATTCGGGTATCTTCATTAATTGAACTCACTACGCTGTTTAATTGAATCAGCTCATTCATGCCTTGGACGGCATAACTTCCATTCTCACTCAAATAAAGTTTCTCAAGTAGCCATAGGTGCCTGCGGTGTAAATCCGCCTTGTTCGTCAAATCGCCCAATGGACCGATGGCATAGTAGTCATTCATAGAGAAAAACCGCCGCTCCGAGCGCCCTGGAACCTTGCCCATCGCAACCTTAATGCTACCTAACGGCGATTCTCCAATCGCTATATGAATTTCACGTGGTTTCTGTGCCATCAATGCCTGTTTCTCAGCTTTCTCCCGGTTCCGATTCTCGTCCAATGTATTAAATATCGACTGAATTTTCGTTGCAAAATGATCGGAATGTTCTTTCGCTGACTGAACACTGACTTCCCTTTCTGCAATGAGATAAAGCATACGCAATAGCGAACGCAGCTCATCCTCATTCATAAGGTGCAGCTCCTTTTCAAAATCAAAGACATTGTCAATCATGTTTATCCCCCTCTAAACAGTCTTAACAGACCAGACGGTCTTCTCCGACTAAACCATACAAAATCAAACGTACGTATCTGTATCATCGTAAGTTTACGACGAAATAGACTTTCCAGAGGAGTGACTCAGATCATTCATTTCCTCACGATTGGATGACGAACGGGTGAAGTGCCGCTCCAGCTTCCGACTTGCCCACAGGGATACTACGATAAACAGCAACACGCCGCCCCACCGCACAGGGTGTTCCATAAACTGAGCTACATTGGAACCAATATACGTCACACAGAAGATCATAATGGCTTTGCCAAAACTCACCGCAAGCAGGAAGGACATTAATCTCATTCGTGCAATACCTGCCGCTACATTGATAATGACGAAAGGGCCAACCGGAAAAATACTCAACAAAAACACATAACTGAACGCATTCCGCCGAATCCATACCATGCTGCGCTGCACACGGGGTTTGTTAGCCCAACGTTCCACAAAAGCCGATTTTCCAATCTCTCTTACAATCAGAAATGTAACGGTACAGCCAAGGACCATCCCGATCCATGAATATAAAAACCCTGCCCATAGCCCGTACACGGCTCCGTTAACCCCAACAATGAGCAGCGTAGGCAGCGGGGGCACGAAGGATTTCATAAAGGTAAGCAAAATTCCCGGTAAAGGGCCCAGGGAGCGAAACTTCTCCAGCCAAAAACGAATATTCTCTTCCGTAATATAGGACATGATGTCCAAAGATGCCGGGTTCATCTGCTTCCCTCCAATCTATACAGTTCACATTTTCTAAAGAGGTGGTGCCCATAATAAAATACATCTGGTAAACCGATGTGAAGTTTCACGACTCACTTCCCCCAGTATAACGTACATATGAACGCTGTACCGTTGTCAATTTGAAGAAATTTCACCCGCGACGCTGAATAACAAAAAAGCACACCCGGACCTGTTCAGTCTTGGTGTGCTCTCTATATCGGATACCCCGCTTGAAACCCATGGTGAACAAGCTTAGGGCAGTATTTTGCTTACCGTTTATTCTAGCTGAGCTTCCTGCATTGCCAATTCATTCAGCTCTTCCTGATGCGCAGCATTCCACTCGGGAATACCGGAACGCATGAATTCCTCGGCATCCATCGCTGCTTTGGACTGATTGCACAGATTGCAGGCGCAGACACAGTTAAGTGGGGTAGTATGCCCACCTTTGGCTCGCGGCAGAAGATGGTCAATCGTATCTCCATACGAGCCACAGAAGTAACAGGTATAGTTATCACGGGTCAAAATAAACCGCTTGAAATCCTTGTTGCTAAACAATCGGCGGATCGTGTACCGATTAACCACAACAGCAGCTTTTTCCTTGACCAGCGTGACCGCCAGCTCCATATCCACTTCCTGATGCCAGCGCCGTCCTTTGTCCGTCTTGCCGCGCATGCGCACCATACCCTGCCGGTTCGTCCGAAGTGATGCCGGATCTTCCGGATCAATCGCTACAGGCACCGCCGGCGTATGACGGCGGGGGCGGCTTTCCGTTCCAGCCCCGTGACTGCGGCTGGAATGTGCTGGCGCCCGCTGCCCGGATGATCCGGCGCGGGCTGTGTCTTCGCCGCCCGCCTTAGGCGCACGCTCCTTGCGTGCCGGGCGCGGCTTCGACCCGGGCGAGCCTGGCTGGCGCCCGGGTGCAGGAGGCGCAGCCTCCATGGCCGCGCCCGGCGCTTGGCCGGGCGCGGGCTGTGCAGCAGCGGCAGGCTGTGCGGCCGCTGCTGGGGGTCCGGCGACCGAGGCATTGCCACGGTCGCTCAGGCTCGGCGCACTGGCCTCAGCTATGCTGCGGGCCTGTCCTGCGCCGGACGGCAGCGCGACAGCACGTTTGCGGCGCCGCTTGCGTTTGCGCTTGGCTGCGGTCGGCTGATCCGCAGCCCCTGGCTCTGCTGCCAGGCCTTGCGGCTTGGCGTGCAGCAGAGCCTTGGCCGCCGCAATCTCCTGCTCGGCGGCCTGATCCGTGCCAGCGGCTATACGCGCGCGGGCACGCTTCGCAGATGGATCAGCAATCGCTGTATGCACCTGCGAATCCCTGTCTTGCAGATCAGCCCCCGTCTGCGGCTGATCTACAGCCTCGCTCTCCACCTCAGTTCGGGAGAGCGATTCCTTACCGGTATGCAGCTCTGGTCGCTTCGCCTTTCTCCTCCTTCTCCTCTTCTTGCGGTTGCCCGAAGGGGAAGAGACAGTTGAAGAAGCAACGAAGTCAGCCGTTTCACCTTCCGACGAAGAAGATGAACCTGTGGATGCCTGTGACTCCTCGCGTCTTTGTGAAGTAGCAGCAATAGAAGGTGTTCCATTAACGGCATCGACGATCCGTTCAGCTCTATGATTCGCAGATGCAGAAGGTCTGGCAGCCGCAGCACCTTGATGGCTCTTTATCGCCTCATCCGAAGTCCGGAGTGAGGTGTTATCGTTATCCGCTCGTCCACCGAGCTGACGACAGTGGCGACAAGCGCCACGTCTGGCTCCCGGGCCAGCCCGCTTTCCGGTTCTTCGTCGAAATTCGGACAAAGGTCGCTTTTGCCCGCAATACATACATGTCTTGGTCAGTTGCGCTTCATGTTCCGTCATTTCCTGCCGGAAAGGGGCCGAGCCCGTCTCCATGTTGTCACCTCGGTTCCGTATGAATCCGGTTTCTTTCTATTGTATCACATCTGCTCGTTAACACACTCATAGCCAGATGTCCCATAGTCTTTTGTCTTGTACTCCTGCGTCTGTCCCACGCATTCGTGAAGGATGTGTTCCACATATTCCAATATATCTTGCATCGGTTTCCCGCATTGTTCACATGTTGTCATTGTTCTCACCTTAATCCTGTTCTTAAAGTTCTCTGCTTATAAAAAAATAATTGTGTTCCGCCTTCTCATTACCCTTCGCGTGTAAAAAAGAAACATCCGTTCCCCATATATAAATCAAATTGGGAATCAAAAAACCGTTTCCTGCTCAACCCTAATGGTCGACCAAGAAACGGTTTATTATTCCTGTATTGGTGTAAATCTTTTAACGAACGTCGAATTGTCCCGAGTTTTGTTGCGGTACCAGACGTGGCTTCGGTTTTGGCAAATTGCCGAAAATCACCCATGCAAACGGAATGAATTTTGCCGTGAGTCCAACCACAATCCAGGAAGCGATTAACGCCACACCAAAACCTCCGGCGTACCACAGGTGAATCAGCCAGGAAACCCCGGTTTGTGGTGGAAAATTCCGATAGACCAACAGGAAGAATGGATGAATCAGATAAATACCAAAGGACAATGCCCCAAGCCGATTGAGCGGCTTAACAATCAGCGATGGTCCTTTGCGATAAAGCAGGTACGCGATTTGAATAAGCACCAACGCACATGCGAACGTATGCAGATTCCAGAAAAACTCGTACCACAGCGTGTTATACGTTGCGATCTTCATGCGAAGCAGATAATAAATGTACACATGACCGAGTCCGGCAAAAATCCATACCGCCCACAGCACAATCCATGAAACTACACGAGCTTTGGTTGCATTCTCCCGACTGATGACAAACCATTGTTTAATCTTCGGAAAATATACCCCGATAAAAGCACCCAGCATGAAATAGGAGAAGTACGAGAACGCCCAACTTCCCTTGTTCGGCACCTGGAAACCATATTTATTACTTACGATAAATGCCCACTGAATGAGCAGCCCAATTGGTACCGACCATTTGACGACTGAGGGATATTTCTTGAGCAGCCACAATACCAACGGGAATAACAGATAGAATTGCATATTAATAAATACAAAGTACAGATGCGTATACGCCTTGCCCGTGAACAGTTTTGTTATGAAGCTTACTGTTGATTCTCCGAACGGACGGCCCTGATAATGCGTGAAGTGCAGGATTACAAAATACATTAATGAAAATAGGAAATACGGCAGTAAAATGTAAACAAATCTTTTTTTGTAAAAGTTGCTGACCAGCTTCTTGTCGAGCGGGCGAGAATAATAGTTATAGAACAGTACAAAACTGCTCATAAAAATAAACGTTGGTGTACCATATTTCATAAAAATATTAATAAAATTGTACAGCCAGTAATACCCTGAACCTGTCATGTCCACCGTCGCGTATGAAGTGGAATGTACACACAGCACACCGATGATCGCCATTGCCCGTACGAGATTCAGCTCTGGGATTCGCTCTCTTTTGATTGTTTCACTCATAATTAGCGTTTCTCCTTAATATGTTTCGTTGATATGTCTAAGATGACTTAATATGATAAGCTCACTATCTATTAAAAAGCATAAAGCTTAAGATGGGTAGTCCAAATTCTTAAAAGTTCCTAAATAATCAATATGTTTCACAGTCTTTTCATGTCTATATATGTAAAAAAAGACCGCTATCACGCGGCCTGTGGGCATGTTTCGTACCTGTCCAAAATATTGCTGGTTCACTGGGATGAAAATGGTAAACTTCAATGCTGACGACTGGCCAGAATCTGTTTATAGATCTCTATAGCCGACTGTCTTGATATTTTCAGATCAACAATGGCATTCTGACGAGGCTGATGAATCTCTTTACTATGCAAATCCTTCAGGTCAGGCAGCCATTTGCGGATATAATCCCCTTGGGGATCATACTTCTCTGACTGTGTCACCGGATTGTTCACCCGAAAGTATGGAGCTGCATTCTCGCCAAGTGATGCACACCACAGCCAGTTGCCCCGATTTTGAATATTATCATAGTCACGAAGCTTGCGTCTGAAATAAGCTTCACCCAGTGTGAACGGGCATCGCAGATTTTTGGTAAGGAACATCGCGGTCAGAATACGAAGCCGATTCGGCATATGTCCAGTCTCATTCAGTTCCGTCATCGCTGCGTCGATAATCGGAATGCCCGTATCGGCCTTGCACCATCGTTCAAAGTGGACCTCGCTGAGTGCCGACAGATCATAAACTTTTTCATATGTAAAATAATGACTCTCATATACAGCCCGATACAGATAGAAGTCGCGGAAACATAATTGTCTGATCCATTCATCCGAATGCTCCGTACGTTTTGCAGCATCGTACATCTTGCGAATGGATACAGCCCCCACAGCTACATATGAACTGAGACCACTCGGTTCATATGCTTCATATTCATCCCGATGATCTCCGTAATCGGCAATTCTGTCAGATAAAAAGCCATCCAACAATTGATGAGGTTCATTCAAATCCGAACCATCATATGCCAGCAATTGTTGTGGTACCTGGAATGTCTCTGACCATTCTATCTGCTGATCACTGACCTTCACCTCTGCAACCGTAGTGGTTGAAGCTGGATTGGGATGCTCATTCATGAATTCCACCCAGCGTCGGTGGAAGGCAGCAAATACTTTATATGGCTCCGACTTGCCCGTAAAATCAGCAAACCCCTTCAAATCCATCAACAGATGATCCGTCAGCTGGGTAAATGTGACTTCTCGTTCCTCGGTTACCTTGCGTATTCCACGATCCCGTTCCATTGCATATGGGGTCATATCCCGATGAACAATAACTTCATCTATACGACCTTGCATCTGTTCGAGGATATAATCAATCACCTCAGCCGGTTTGCCATAAGCTACGTGCAGCTTGCGACCAGAATCGCGATACCGCTTACCAAGATCAACAGCATGCTGTAGAAAATTCACTCCGCTATGTTCCTGTTCACGACCCTGCCGCAGCAGAAATGGATCATAGATGAGCACATGCAGACTCTCTGCATTCTGATGCCGCAAATAATCGAATGCCACCAGATCATCTGTACGCAAATCTTTGCGATGTATGAATAACTTCATGCTTCATCCTCCTGCCTGAGCTTCTGCCTACTTTGCCGTTAAATCTTCATACAGCCTGCTTGTCTCCGGCTCCGGTTGATGCCCCAGTTCCTCAAGCAGGGTCAGCTTAAATGACTGATATATTCTGAGTATGGCTTGTTGATCATCCATGGATGCACTTACTCTCATCATTAATCGGCAGATTTCTTCGGCGTACGGCTCCCGTTCCTGTAGTTCGCTCAATTTCTCCATCGCTTCCTTGCCCCGTCCATGCTCCATGTCCCATTCAGCGATATCCATAACCAGTGCTACATATTTACGTCTCAGATCTCTCGCTCTGGATTGAGCCCAGTGATAATCATGCTCCTCCAGATAATCACCGCGATAGAGCGAGACGATATCTCTCAGTTGATCCACATTATCTGACGTAACGTCCGCGTATGCCGTTCCTTGCTCGAACTGCTCTACATCACTTACCAGATTACCCGATAACAAACGATAACGGTTCATGTTGTATTCCAGCTTGCCCGTCATGTTCCATTCCCTCAGCAGTTTGCGGATTTGATAAACGGATGTATGCAGATGCGTTAGCCCTTTCTCTTGCGAGACATCCGCCCACAATTTATCAAGTAGAATCTCTTTGCTTACCCAATCTCCTCTATGGTGAAACAAAAAAGCAAACAATTCCTGCGATTTGGCTGTGCGCCACTTGTGCTTCTGTGCTTCCTGATCCAGGCTTCGGTAGATGTCCAGATGTTTAAAAGTAAGCAGTCCAGGCATGCGGGTATCCACCCCCACAGCCTCAGATTCCTGAACCTCGGCAGTTGCTGCAACCAGTGAGGATATGGACATCATTCCTGCGGCAATACGATCGATTGTTTTGCCAAGCCTCGCTGAACTTACCGGCTTGAGCACATAATCCAGCGCCTGGAGCTCAAAGGCTTCAACCGCATGATCAGCGTAAGCCGTTATAAATATAATACGAATACTGCTGTCCAATTGTTGTATATATTCAGCCGCTTCCAGTCCATTCATTTCCGGCATGCCAATGTCCAGAAACACAACGTCCACACGCTCTTTTGCCAGAAAATCCAGACCGGCACGGGCTGTCGAAAAACACTGCACGGGGGTAATCCGTCCATCTGATCGTAACAGACGCTCCAGATGAAGCTGCGCCGGCTTCTCGTCATCGATTACAATGGCTTTCATCGCTCTTCCAGCCTCCTGCCGTGAATTATTCAATAGGAATACCGCTTATATTGGCACCCGCTTATTAATCTGTTAACCAGAATTGCCTAAATCGGCCCATTATTTGGAGTTAATTTCCTTCTCCACAGGTATACGAAACCGTATTAGCGTTCCTTTCCCCGAATGACTCTGAATCTCAAGCCCTTGACCATACAAGGACAGCAGGCGTCGATTTATATTCTGTAGCCCTACACCCCCAGGACCTTCCGTTCGCCCTGAATTCACCTGAGCCAAACGCTCAGGAGGTATGCCTACTCCATCATCCTGTACCACAATGACGATGTGCTCGCCTTCCCTGGTAATGCCAAGGTTAACCGTGCCGCCTGCAGCACGCACCATTACCCCGTGACGAATCGCATTCTCCACAAGCGGTTGAATGCTGAGCGGTGGCAGGTAAAGACGCACATCTGGGTCAATATCATAACGGACCACCAAACGCTCCTCGAACCGTGCTTGCTCCAGATGTACATAGGACTCCACCAACTCCAACTCCTTCGCGAGCGGAACCAGTTGGTCACGGTTCTGGAAGTCGAAGCTCCCCCGCAGGTATTGACTCAGTTCAATAAGCAAATCGGTCGCTTTGTCTGGATTGACCGCGCACGTTGCAATAATGACGTTGAGCGCGTTATATAGAAAGTGCGGTTTGATCTGGGCTTGCAAGAAAGCCATTTCCGTACGAATAACTTCCTGTACGGAGGCACGCATCTCAATTAACGTCCTCACCCGGGCACGCAGTTCACCTGCATCCACAGGTTTGCTCAGAAAATCATTTGCTCCTGCCTGGAAGCCCATTCTAATATCCTCAGGCAGCCCGCGAGCTGTCAGCATCAGAATAGGCAGTTCGGACAAGGAACTGTTCTCACGCAGCTTGCGACACAGCTCAAGCCCGGACATTCGCGGCATCATCCAGTCTGTAATAACAAGATCAATGGAGGGGTGTTCTTCACGAAGCTTCAATGCTGCTGCCCCACTATCCGCTGCAATGACACGATAACGTTCCGTCGATAACAAATTGAACAATACCTGTCGATTAACGGGATCATCATCCACAATTAGAATGGTATGCTCTGCTTCCAGGATATCATTCGTCTCATCCCAATCCATTGCTGCTGCCGTATCCTGCGCTCTTCTTTCTTGGGTAGACACATAATGGGCTGCAACAGGCCTCGAACTCGCTTGCAGCAAAGGAAACTGCACAATAGGCAGGGTAAAATGAAAGGTCGAACCCTCACCTGGCTCCGATTCTACCCAGATGGTTCCTCCCCCAAGTTCGACCAGTTTGCGAGTGATACTCAGTCCAAGACCAGTTCCCCCGTTAACCCTCTCACTTGTTCCGTTGCCCTGTTCGTAAGACTGAAATATGTCTTCCAATTTATCTGGGGTGATACCGACACCTGTATCGGCGACAGATACCGTTACCAGAGCTCCATCCACACGAGCATAGAGCCGAATCTCCCCCTGCTTCGTGTACTTATACGCATTGCCCAGCAGATTGTACAGAATCTGTCTCAGCCGATCCTCGTCCGCCTCAACCAGCGGTAACGCTGGAGGCCATTGCTGAATCAGTACAACCGGTTTATCTTCAAAGGTAAAACCAGAGACTTCAACGACCGTTCGGGCAACGGACTCGAGGTCCACAGCACTCCGTTTTAATTCAATTTCACCATTTTTAAGCTTCGAAAAATCCAAAATATCGTTTACCAGCAGTGAAAGCCGCTTTCCAGTTGAGGTGATCATGGACAAATTTTTGGCCTGCTTGGGTGTAACCGCCCCAGCCGCCCCTTCCAGCATCGATTGAGCAATATTAATAATGCCATGCAAGGGTGTCCTCAGTTCATGTGACGTATTCGCCATAAACTCGTCCTTGAGGCTGTCGATGGCAAGCAAACGTTCAGACAACGCTTCAACTTCACGGAATGATTGTGCGAATCGGATCGCAGTTAGAATCATCTGTGCAAAGACAAATAACAACAGCTCATACAGCGCTAGAAATGTCGTATCCACGGTAGTGAAAGCACCCACGGTGTGCAGCACAACCACCATAAATATACTCATCATGCTCATCAGGACAAAATGACCGTCATTCGGTCGATTTTTCAGCCAAAGGAGCATAGCTCTCAGCGTGTAACCAATCACCACGAGTGAAATCAGCAGCATGGGCAGCTCCAGCATGGAGAACAGAACAGGAGACAATGTAACACCCACCGTGCATTGGACGAGTACCAGAACTACACCCAAGCGGACAAACCATTGATGAACTGCTCCAGGTACAAGCGCATCCATATAACGGAGCAAGAAATAATACGCAAGAGCCGCGCTGATTAATTGAATCCGCAGAATTTCATTATTCGGTAAAAACGGTAACAGGGTTCCCAGCAACTTCTCGCCATGAGTCAATGCGTACATCGCACCGGACAGGCTGAATAACCCCAAATAGTGAAGCTCTTTTTCACTGCGCCGCAGCCGGAAGAGCATCAGAAAGAAGGCCGCTGGCAGAATAAATCCGAACAGTGTCATCAGATCCTTGAGCCAGTCCTGCTGTTGACCTTTCAGAATGCTGTGCTCGTCTCCGAACAAAATGGATGCGATAATGCCGCCTGACGAGTAGCTGTAATTGGATACCTGAATGATAATATCTGCGATGTCGCCTTCTATAGAGGTAAATCCCGTAAAAGGCAAATTGAGCTGAATATCGGTATTTTCCGTTGCACCTGGCAGCCCTTTGCCGCCAATCTCTTTGCCATCGATGAATAAACGATGGGCCATGCGGATATTTTGCGTACGTATCCCATAATCGTTCTTCTCTAATCTCTGGGGAATGCGAACACGCAAATGATAAGTTCCATACCCGTGCGCCTCTCCAAGAGTGCCATTCCATCGGGATGGGACATGGATAGGGACAGGCCTGGAAAGCGGCTTGCGTCCGGATAAATCCGCCTCAAAGTCAACAGGTGTCAACAATTGGCCCGGATAGAAATCCCATGTACCATCCAGAGAAGCAGCCCCCTGCCTGTCGAAATTCCAGCCGGTCAGGTCCATGACCCCATCCCTCGCATGAGGGTTGCCGCGTTCGGTAAAATACGTTTGTACAATGAAACCCAGAGGAAAAACAACAATACATATAAAGCTAATGGTGAGCATAATCCAGTGTTTTCTCATCTATGTAATCCTTCCGCCTCTATAGCGAGAGACGTCTAATTTTGTCGTTTTATTCCTATAACTCCATGTTACACGTTTCTGTTGCTGACGGAAATAGTTCTCACATGATATTTTAACGCCAAAAAAGCCACAGGCTCTGCTGCCGGAATGAAGACCGGAGTAAGACCCGTGACTTTTTGAATTTGTTGAATATCTATTTTACTTTCTTGTTTCCTTACGCTTGTCCAACGACCTGAGCCAGTTTCTGCACAATTCCAGCCCAACCCTGCTCCATTCGTTCACGAACCATGGCATGAGCTTGTCCGAATTCAGTCAGTTTGTCCGCGTCCCAGCCACTGTGAATCAAGGTAAAGTTCGTGTCTTGTCCTTGCTCCGTCAGTTCAAACGTAAGCGTCCAGTCCTTACCCCATTGGAATGACAGCTTGTGTAGTGGCTGAACTTCCGTGACTTTGCACGGTGATTTACCGAAAGGGCCTGCTTCCAATATAAATTCATGCCCTTCCACTGGCTCCAGATTGCTTGGCATAAACCACGATTCCAAACCTTTCGATGTCGATACAATCGCCCACACGTTCTCCACAGGTGCGTGAAGCAACAGTTGTTCCCGAATATCTGGCAATGCACTTGAAGATTCCATCATATCTCCTCCTAGATATATATCAGCATTTTGCATCATTCCATTTATATCTCATGGAATTGATGCAAAATCCCCTTTTATCTTATTGTTCGAATTTAAGTGATGAGTGTCAAATATATTCCGCTAACAACAGGTATTATGGCAGGCGCTTTGTTGACCGGCTCTCAGACCCACCCTATAATTGGAACATATTACATAAAAGGTGTGTGATTTCTTATGATAGTCTGCTCTGAAAAATTCAATTCCAACCGTCGTCGGGAGGGATAAACATCTGACAACCACTCCCTTCCACATTCTCATTTTAAATATGTTGTGGAGGAAACGTTACATGTCTTTTAGTTATTATGGTCCGTTATGTACCGAGGTTTATAATGCCACCAAACCCGTTGGCCAATCCCTTGGAGGCGATATTGAATTTTACCGTGATTATCTGAAGAACTGCAATGGACGCATCCTGGAAGCGATGTCTGGCTCAGGACGAATGCTGATTCCATTACTTGAGGCTGGTTTGAACGTAGACGGTCTTGATTATTCATCAGATATGCTCAATTCTTGCCGTACTCTTTGCACCGAGCGAGGATTGCCCCTGCCTGAATTGTTCGCTGCTGATCTGGAGACACTTGATCTTCCTTATCGGTATGAATTTATTATCATCGCCGCAGGCTCCCTGCTGCTTATTCAAGACAGACTGGCTTCCATAAAGGCCCTGCGTAATCTGTATCACCATCTGGAACCGGGAGGCCGGCTTGTGCTGGACCTCTTTCTACCCGATGTAATGAATACGACTTCACACTACTCAGGTACCTCGACTGTTCAATTACCGGATGGCGATACGATCACAATGGAGAGCAAAGACATCGAAGTCAATATGCTTCAGCAGTACAAAGTAAGTCTGATTCGCTATGAAAAGTGGCGCCACGGCACCCTCATAGCCACGGAACTGCAACAGCTTGCATTACGTTGGTACGGTGTGGAGGAGCTGCGCATGATTCTGGAACAGATCGGTTTCATTAACGTTGTTGTATATGCAGACTTCGATCCCGAGCAGGCACCTTCGCGTTCTGATCAGAAATTTGTGTTTGAAGCTACACGATGAATACCCTCGGAAGTGGTTTCACTTTCAGATCAAAGCGCTAACAATCGACCGCACCGGGAAAGATCCAAGATCGAGGAAGTAACGTGCCTACGATTCGTTAATACGTAAACCTGTAAAAATTGCAGCTAATAACAGTTGCTCGGTTCGTTAGATTGTAATGATGCTAAAAAAGGGATGTCCTCCGTCATGTTCATGACTTATGGGACATCCCTTTATCATTGCATCTATATAAATGTTCTAATTAAGATCAGTATCCTCGGGAATATGGCTGTGCGATAGCCGCTTGATCTTTGCTAACACCCAGTTCCAGCGCTGCATGAGTCGCCCAGTAAGGATCACGTAGCATACCTCTGCCAACCGCGACCAGATCTGCATCACCGTTGCCGATAACTGCTTGAGCCAGAGCTGAATCCTCAAGCATGCCTACCGCAATGACAGGAACGTTCAGTTCTTCACGGAAACGACGAGCAAACGGCACTTGGTAACCAGGGTAGTTACCCGGTTTACGTTGTCCGGAAGGTCCTTCACCGCCAGAGCTAATGTGGAACATATCCACGCCTGCTGCCTGATAGGCACGAGAAATTTCAATGGTATGATCAATATCATACCCGCCATCAGCGTATTCCACTGCCGAAATCCGCATAATCAGCGGCATATCTTCCGGCATTTCTTTTTTCGCTGCACGAATAATCTCGACACCAAAACGGGAAAGATCCTGTCCATACTCATCCTCGCGATGGTTCATCAGTGGAGAATGGAACTGGTGAATGAGGTAACCATGCGCACCATGCAGCTCAATGGCATCGACCCCGGCAGCTACTGCACGGCGTACACCGTCCGCAAACTTCTGTACCATGGCTTGTGTTTCCTCTGTAGTTAAAGCGTGCGGTGTATTGAAGCTCTCTCCAGGGAAGGTAACCACCGATGGAGCTACAGGTCGAGCTGCATCCTCTGCTTTACGTCCAGCATGCGCGATCTGAATCGCCACCTTGGAGCCATAAGCGTGAATGCCATCCACCAGCTTGGTAAAGGCAGGAATGTGTTCATCTGACCAGATGCCCAGATCATTGTCGGTAATACGTCCGTCCGGATCCACATCCGTCATCTCGATCACGATCAACCCTGTTCCCCCAACCGCACGGCTTACATAGTGTACCTGATGCCAATCGTTCGGAATACCGTCTTTGGCAGTAACGGAATATTGGCACATCGGTGCCATGACGACACGGTTATTTAATTGAAGTCCCTTTATTTGATAGGGGGAAAATAATTTATCTGTCATTCCAGGTACATCTCCTATTCAATATGGTATATGTTAAGGCATTTAATTGTTTTGCTGATCGGAAAATAGCTTTCCATTCTTGCCGTAGTTACTCTTTTCCAGATCCTCAATGAATATGAATACGTTGCTCGGATCGACGTCCAGTGTCTCACAAGCCACTTGGGTCATCCGTTCAATCAACTGGCGTTTCTGCTCCGTCGTCTTGCCTTCCAGCACTTTAACGGTTATAAATGGCATGGGAAAATTCACATCCTTTTATTAATCATATTATGAACTTAACCTACAGGAAAACAAGTACGTACTTTATTGTGCGATAGTACCCTTTTTGATACCTAGTCTGCATCCATCTCTGATTGATCCATTACTCGAAACCGTTCCAAAACATGATATGATAGTCATACGGACACTCAGGAAATAATATACCCAACTATAATAAACCGAAGCCAAAGGAGCGATTACTGGTGAAAGATATTTTAATTCAAAGACTGACAACCTATGCTCAAATGGATACGCAATCCGATGAAAATAGTGAAACCTGCCCTTCCACACCAGGCCAGCTAGTTTTGGGTAAATACTTGGTTGACGAATGCAAAGCCATTGGTTTGCAGGAAGTGACCATGGATGATAACGGCTATGTGATGGCGACATTGCCATCCAACACAGACAAGGATGTTCCCGTGATCGGTTTCCTTGCTCATCTGGATACAGCCACCGACTTCACAGGCAAAGATGTCAAACCACAGGTCATCGACAACTATGATGGACAAGATATTGTACTGAATCAGGAGCTGGATGTGGTGTTATCCACCACGGATTTCCCGGAACTGCGTGAATATAAGGGCCACACCCTGATTACAACAGATGGTACAACACTGCTTGGTGCGGACAATAAAGCAGGCATTACCGAGATCATGACGGCGATGGCTTACCTGATTGAACACCCGGA
This sequence comes from Paenibacillus sp. OK076, assembly GCF_900110055.1. Classification (NCBI taxonomy): domain Bacteria; kingdom Bacillati; phylum Bacillota; class Bacilli; order Caryophanales; family Paenibacillaceae; genus Paenibacillus; species Paenibacillus sp. OK076. Next base: position 327,938 of record NZ_FOCH01000002.1, on the reverse strand, counting down.
AGTAAAACACGGAAAGATTCGTGTTGCTTTTACCCCGGATGAAGAGATTGGCCGCGGGCCGCATAAGTTCGATGTGCCTGCTTTTGGAGCCAAATATGCCTACACGGTAGACGGCGGACCACTCGGCGAGCTGGAATACGAAAGTTTCAATGCGGCGGCTGCCAAAATCACAGTTCGGGGCACCAACGTGCACCCGGGTACAGCCAAAAACAAGATGGTCAATTCCGCTAAAATTGCGATGGAGTTGAACCGCCGATTGCCTGCGGAGGAAGCTCCCGAATTCACAGAAGGGTATGAAGGATTCTATCATTTGTTATCCATCGAGGGAGACGTCGAACTAACCAAGATGAGCTACATCATTCGGGACTTCGACCGGGAGAAGTTCGAGGAACGCAAAGCATATTTGTTAAAAGTCGTGGACGAATTGAAAAGCAAATATGGCGAGAAAAGCATTTCCATTGAACTGAATGATCAATACTATAACATGCGTGAGAAAATCGAACCTGTGCGCCAGATCGTCGATATTGCACATGAAGCGATGACTCGACTGGATATCGAGCCTGTCATCCATCCGATTCGCGGGGGTACAGACGGTTCCCAACTCTCATACATGGGTATGCCTACACCCAACATCTTCACGGGCGGAGAGAACTACCACGGCAAATTCGAATATGTATCAGTGGATAATATGGTGAAGGCCACACAGGTCATCGTGGAAATTGCTCAATTATTTGAACAGCGTGGAGATGTTTAGTTCGACATAAACATAAAGCTACAGCACGGCAATACAAATAGACCATCCACCAACAGGTGAAAGCAAGATACCCTCTGGCATATCACATGCAGAGGGTGTTTTTGTTGTATTAATGGTTTAAGAAAGCAATAGCACATCTATCCTTATTTATTCGTACATATTACCTCCCGCAATTTCACGCAGCTGCTCCAGATTGCAGATGACAATGTTGCGATTTTCTTTGCGGATGATTTCACGGTCGCGGAGGTCATGGATGACCCGGTTCAAGTGTCTGTAGCTCGTGCCCAGCATATCCGCCAGCTCTGTCAGCTTGGAGGTCTGGATTTCTTCCGTGATCTGCTCCCCCTGCTCCATCGTGGACAGCAAATAACTTGCAAAACGGCTCTCGACGGGATATAGCAGGTTGAGACTCGACAGATTCGAGAAGGTATATAATTTGTGGGTCACATGGCTGAGCATAAAATGGAGAAACTTCGGGTTTTCAGCATATGTATTCTTGAGATAGCGATAGCTTACACCGAGCAGCAAACTCTTGTTGACGGATTCCACCGTGTTTTTGGCTTCCTTGCCATTGACCAGCTCCAGATCACCTACCAGCGCAGGCGGCATACTGAAACGAAGCAGCAAAGACTTGCCGTTCGGCAGTGTTGTATAAATCTTGAGCTTACCCTGGACGAGAAAATATAATCGCTCGGGACGTTCACCTTTGGCACATATAATCTCGCCTTTGGAGGCTTCAAGCAGCCTTAATTCAGCAAGCGCAGGTTCGTCGAGCACCTGATCCAGACCATGCTCCCGCGCAAGCTGGCGCAGCAATTCAAAGTCCATGATTTCTCTCATCTCGGATAACCCCCCTTTGTGGTTCTACATATACACTGGACACATGTCCCATAAACGATATACGTCCGTACGAATATCTTGATATAAAAATAGTTACAACTAGAAGTTATATCCAAAACATTAAGCTAAATGGAAAAAATTTTAATATTCAGCCCTAGAACTGACAATATTTTATGAAAAAAGGAGTACATGATAGCGCACTCTTATCCGATGAAAGATAAAGTAATAAGCATAGTTACAACTGCTAATTTCGAATTCAAATCGTGAAAGGATGGTTAGACGTACCATGAACATTGTAGATGCTCTTTTGAAAGTAATGCCTTATATCCGTCTGATTCTTAGAGAACCAGCAAGTCTAACGGTGTATGATCACGAGAAGGTATTGTATTCTGTCTCCACCGATAAGTTTAATCTTGGATTCAGCGAAGGCGATCCTCTTTTGGATGGATATAAGAACTTCACAGCTCTCAAGAACGGAAACGAAGCCTCTCTCACCCACCTGCCGGCAGAATACTACGGTATCGAGCTGGATGTCCTTAATATACCGATCTTTGATGACAATCATCAGGTCGTTGCTATTTTCTGCGTATCGTATGATCAATCGAACCAGAATCAGCTTGAAGCTATTATACAAGAAAACCAAACGATTAATGGAAACCTGGTTGAAATGGTCCAGCACGTTGCCGCTCATGCGGAGGAATTGCAGGCCACCAGCGAACAGATTCTGGAGAATACACGTCTTGCGGTACAGAACTCTTCCCAGATCAACAAGGTTGCCGGATTCATTCGTGAAATCTCGGAACAGACCAACTTGCTTGGGCTGAATGCCGCTATCGAAGCTGCGCGTGTAGGTGAAGCGGGAGCAGGATTTGGTGTGGTCGCAACGGAAGTACGCAAACTTTCTGTCGATGCCAAACAGGCTACCAGCGATATTGATATTAGCTTGAGAGATGTACAACAGGTTATTAAACAGATGGAAGTCGAAGTTTCTCAAATTGCAGCTTCTTCTCAGGAGCAAGCTACGCTTGTATCTTCCTTTACGGATGTCATCGAGAAGCTGAATGAAGCGGGAGAACGCATGAAAGCTCTGTCTGAGCAACTCATCAGTTACTCTGTGAACGAATAAGGGATAACAAGTATAACCTGATGGGATGGTTACCACTCCACCAGAGATACCTGAACCATACTGCTATATATGTAACAAACAGGACTTGGGCGTCCCCTCGTGGAGATTCCAAGTCCTGTTTTCATTTGTCTTTTTATCGTGATGTATGTGGATCTCGTATTGTATCTGATTCCATAATCCCTTCGTTATTTGGCAGATTCATTTAATTTTGTCCCAATTACCTCAGCCTCCGACTCCCAGCATTCCACTTCACCCGGAATGTGAATACGGTCCCGAGTAAAGATCGGGTCACGTCCTTCGGCCTTTTGTTTCTTATAATCCTTCAGTGCATCGAATGTCACCTTGGACAGCATCAGGATGGCAATCAGATTCACCACAACCATCAGCCCCATGAACAGATCCGCCAAATCCCATACCAGCTGTACCTTGGCAACGGCACCGAACAGCACCATCGCGATGACACACACACGGTATACCCACAGCCAACCTTTATTGGATTTGATAAACTCAATATTGGTCTCCCCGTAGTAATAATTCCCGATAAGCGTACTAAAGGCAAACAGGAACACCATGACTGCCAAAAATCCGGACGCCCATGAACCCATATGCACACTTAATGCCGCTTGAGTTAATTCAATGCCACCCAGATTGGAACCTTTGTACACCCCAGATAGCAAAATAATCATGGCCGTGCTTGTACAAATGACCAAGGTATCCGTCAACACGCCAAACGCCTGAATAAGCCCTTGTTTAACCGGATGTGTTGTATCCGCCGTAGCCGCAGCATTCGGCGCACTACCCATACCAGCCTCGTTGGAGAACAAACCACGTTTGACACCATTCATCAGCGCGGCTCCAAGTGTACCCCCAGCGACCTGTTCTATGCCGAAGGCATTTTTCACAATCAGCGCAATCATGGCCGGAAGCTGTGTGATGTTCGACAGAACAACAAATGCAGCCACGCCAATGTACAGCACAGCAAGAACAACGACGATATATTCGGATGCCTTGGCAATCCGTTTAACACCACCCATAATGATTCCCGCAAACACAACGGCCATAATAATACCTACAGTCAACCGATCAATCCCAAATGAATTTTTGAATGCCACTGTGATTGTGTTGGACTGCACCGCATTAAAGACCAAACCGAACGACAACGTGATGAGAATTGCGAACAATATCCCCATCCAGCGTTTCCCAAGACCACGCTCCATATAATAAGCAGGGCCCCCGCGGAATCCACCCTTATCCTTGATTTTATAAATTTGAGCAAGTGTACTCTCCACAAAACTCGAAGCCGAACCAAAAATCGCGATAACCCACATCCAGAATACAGCCCCGGGTCCCCCCAGAGCGATTGCCAGTGCAATACCGGTAATATTCCCGGTTCCCACGCGGGCTGCCATACTGATACAGAATGCCTGAAACGGCGAAATTTTGCCGGGCTCCTTACTTTTCGGCTCCTTGAGCACTTTCACCATATCCCCAATCATGCGGAATTGCATGAACCGGGTCTTGGTCGTAAAATACAAACCACATACGACCAACAAGATGATTAACAGCTTGGACCACAGAAAATCATTGAAAACTGCAATAATATCTTGTATTGTTTGCTCCATTGGCAATGCCCCTTTTCGTTAATGGTTCGTTAAAAAGCGTTCCCAGCTGTATGACTGAGCGAAAAATTCTCATACTACTTCATAAAGGCATGCAGTTCTATCACCTCATACGGACAACTTCCAGCTGAAGTTCGATAGGTTAAGAGCATCGTTTGTACCATTCTGCATATCTCAGAATCCACACTTTCGCATGTTACCTATACTACAGGGACATCTACGTAAATCGACAAATACCTACACAGAATCATTTAAATTTTTTATAAATAAGCAACGTTTATCCATTCACTGTCACTTTATCTGACATATTGATCAACATACACGGGTCTTCACATCGGGATATACAACCAAGTATGATAATAGGGGACATTACCAGCAGGGAAAGATCATTTATAGATGCAGAGAACGAAATATATAGGCTGTAGACTTAATCAGAGAGGAGGACACGGAAATGCGTTATTTTATTGTGGATGATGATCCCGGGGTTCGATCCATGCTGATGGATATTATTGAAGATGAGGGGCTCGGGGAGATCGTGGGGGAAGCCGATGACGGAGCTCATATTCATGCTGAACTGCTGGAGCTGCATAAGGTGGATGTACTGCTGATTGATCTGCTCATGCCGCAGCGAGACGGGATTCAGACGATACGTGCGCTGGAAGGAAGGTTCGATGGCAAGATCGTGATGATCTCCCAGATTGAGTCGAAAAATATGATCGGGGAAGCCTATTCGCTTGGCATCGAATATTATATTACGAAGCCGATTAATCGGCTGGAGATCCTGTCTGTTCTGCGTCTGGTGGATGAACGTCTGCGCATGCAGCAATCCATCGCAGATATTCAGCGTACGCTGCAAGGACTGTCCAGATTACAATCTTCTGAACGTGCTTCAACACCAGCCCCCGACAAAACGATCACGACAGCAGGACATTTCCTGTTATCCGAGATGGGCATGATCGGAGAAGCCGGCAGCAGAGATCTGCTGGACATGCTGGAATACCTGGAGCAGATTGAAACGGAGGAACACAAGCTCTCTCCATACACGTTCCCGTCACTTAAAGATATCTTCCAGAATGTAGCCCTACGCAAACTGGGTTCCGATGCTTCATCGGCTGAAATAACGAAGGAGATCAAAGCTTCTGAGCAGCGCGTTCGCCGTGCCATTTTCCAAACATTAAGCCATGTCGTATCGCTTGGACTCACGGATTACACACATCCGAAGTTCGAGAATTACGCGTCGAAGTTCTTTGACTTTACGGAGATTCGCAAGAAAATGCTGGAACTGCAAAACAATGTGGAGCCCTCCTTGTCCCAAACACGCATTAATACCAAAAAGTTCGTTCAGGTACTGTATCTGGAAGCCAAGCGGCTGTTGCATTGAGGATTAAACAAAAAAACATGCGCTCATGATTGAACTGGAATGATACAGCATTCGTTCTTCCTGCTGCCTATTCCAGCTATTATCATGTGCGCATGATTGCAAAAAAAGCTCATCTATATCCATCAAGCCCTCGGCTTGCTGAGATTCATTCGATTATACTCATTGATCAATTCATCCAGTACCATGGACTGCTGAAGCACATCGGGATGTCCAAATCTACCCTCGTTATGCTCTACCAACATATGAAGGTTACGTCTGGCTTTCTCTATTTGATTTTTTAATTCCAAACTCATAACCATCGCACCTGATCCCTCCTTATTTCTGTGTTACATTTTAGGTTTTCCTGTCAATCTATAGTTGGATTAACATATGGCATAGTTCACATGGATGTTTTGTATCCTTCTCCAATTTTTGAAAGTCTCTATAGCTATTCCTAGAAGACGATCCGAAAATGGCTCTGCTATGCCTAATATAAAGAAGAGATTCCAATTCCACGAGCAAATTTCCCCCACTAACTTCATTTTCAAACAAATGTGTCATTATTGTGTATGTTAAAAAAACAAAAAGCACCTCTCCATCTACAGGCTTACCCAAGGGGATACCCTATATCAATAGAGAGGTGCTTAAACGTTAAATCACTTTAATCATGTGTGACCTTCACTGTGATGACTTCACTTGAAACCGATCCACTTTCGTTAGTCCATTCCACAACGTATTCATATTCGCCAGGTGCACGATCCTTGATCACTGCGCTTGCTGTCTGTGCATTCGGAGATGCTGCAGTCAACGGTTGGCTGTCGATCTCTTGACCGTTCTCATACAGACGATAGGAGGTGGCATTTGTGCCCCACCACATGTTCATCGTAATGGTGTAGTTTCCATCCCCATCCCAGTTGTCATGAGAGAGCACCGGCTTCCCTGGTGCTGCATCACGAACGATTACGGTATGCGGAGCGCATTCGGTCGTTCCCTTTGAATTGATCAGTTCGCAAGTATATACATACGTACCGTTTACCCGTCCCGAAATATCGGTGGATGCCTTTTGGGCAGCAGGGCTTGAGACCGTGAGTTTTTGCGTATCGATCAGTTCACCGTTCTCATACAATTTGTACTGTGTACCGTTATTCCCCCACCACATATTCATCGTGATGGTGTATGTTCCATCGGCCAAACCGTCGCCATGTTGATTATCGTCGGACAAGGAAGGTACACCCGGTGCACCTGTGGCTTGGTCTGCGGCGATAACTTTCACTTCCACGGAAAGCTCAGTGATGAGTCCCGCGCCGTTAACTGCTTTGGCTGTAAAGGTGTGTTTTCCCACCAGTCCCGTCAGTGCAATCTCATCACCCTGTTCTACGGCCTCGCCATCCCAAGTCAATTCCAGAAGAGTGATTCCCGACTCCGGATCTTCTGCCTTCACTCCAACTTGGAGTACATCCTCTTCACTCATCTGTTCCGCAGGCATGCCGGTAATGACCGGAGGTGTCGTATCTTCTGTTTCTTGCGGAGCACCGACATAACGAATATTCGGTGCTGCTGGCTGCTCCATGCCTACTCCCAGATGGAAGCCGGTATGTGGCGGCTGGTTATAGGCTACATTTTGCCAAGCTACCCCAAGGCGGTAGACCGGATCATGCATCAACGTGCGAATACGCACATCCGTCTCATCTGTCGTCGTATAAATGCGTAATTCCGAGCTGTCCTGACCGCGCCACATCACTTCTTCACGCCAGTCTCCAAACAGATCTGCCTGCAAACTCGGGTTGGCTTTGGTGCCATTGTTTGAAGCAGCACCTGTTGCCGTCAGCAGATTAACTGTCGTTTGGTTCTCATAATCCCATTTGTCGATACGAATATCATCCTGAAGCTCACGCAGCAGGTCACCGTCCCACCAGATACCGAAGTTGGTGGACGATGGAATCTTCGTCGTGATCAGTTCCCCCTGGGCACTGTAGAGCCCGGTGATTGGAATATGCTCGGCATTGGTAATGGTCGCGGCCCACACCTCAGACCCCGGATAATTTGGATCAATATCGGCAGCCATGCCACGTCCGGTATCGACGCCTGTGAACACACCCCAGAGGATTTCACCTGTAGCTGCATCACGCATTTCCATACCGTACTGCGAATCTTTATGTTCGTGTACGTCGAACACTTCCAATCCTGGACGAGTTGGGTCCAGATCACTCAGATGCATGGCATCGCCATGACCGAGTTTCGTATTGTATAGCGGTTTGCCATCATCATCGATGGCCATTGCACCAAATGTAATCTCATCCTTGCCGTCGCCATCCACATCTGCAACCGAGAGGTTATGGTTTCCTTGGCCTGCGTACTCGCCGTAATCATCATCATTGGAGTCAAAACGCCATACTTTGCTCAGCTTGCCATCACGGAAATTGTAGGACGCGAGCACGGTACGTGTATAATATCCACGGCTGAACATCGCACTTGGATGCTCACCGTCCAGATACGCCACCGCTGCCAGAAAACGGTCCACCCGATTTCCATAGCCATCACCCCATGAGGCTACATCTCCACGTGGCGGATCATATTCTACCGTATCCAGTGCTGCTCCGGTTTCACCATCGAACACCGTCAGGAATTCATCACCAAGCAGGACGTAACCGGAACTGTTCCGGTGGTCTGCATTGGCGTCTCCAATGACTTTCCCTTGTCCATCGACGGTACCATCTGCGGTACGCATCATCAGTTCCGCTCTGCCATCGCCATCAAAGTCATAAACCAGGAATGGAGAGTAATGCGCACCCGCACGAATATTCGGTCCCATATTGATGCGCCAGAGTCTTGTTCCGTCCAGTTTATAGGCATCCATATAGACAATACCGGTATATCCGGACTGGGAGTTATCCTTGCCGTTGTTTGGTGACCACATCAGAATAATCTCATATTCGCCATCACCATCGACATCACCCACGCTGGCATCACCCGCATAATACGAATACGGCTGTCCGTCTTTCGTATAAGCATCAGCAGGCTTTTGCAATGGTACAGACAGATACTGCTCCTGCCAAACGCCAAATTCCTTCGTTGCTGCTTTTTCAATACCATTTTCCACCGTCATGACACGGTATCTGGACGCATCGGTGCCTTCGGCATCCGTAAAGTTGGTGCTTCCCGTTATCGGTTCATCGTTAAGCTTCGCACCATCCCGGTACAGATTGAAAGCAATGGTCTCGGCATCCAGGCCCAGCATGCGCCAGCCAATATAGTTGCCGTTTTCTGTTTGTACAGCGACCGGAGCACGGTCCAGATACTCCATTTCCCGATTCAGCGTCGTAGCTACTGGGGTTTCGAGTGCAGCCGAAAGTTCGGATACCCCTCCCGCATTCACAGACGCCACTTTATAGAAATAAGGAATGGTGCTAAGGATGGTTGAGTCTGTGTATGTCGTCTCTTTGGTGCGCGCGATTAAGTCATACGGCCCATCCTGCTTCACAGCACGATAGATTTGATATGCACGTGCTCCTGCTGATTCCGTCCAAGTGAAGGAGACGTCATTTTTGTTAATGCTTAGTAACGACAGACCTGAAGGGACCTGTGCCTTCTCTACAGATGAATCAATCGTCGAAACAGGTAATGCATTGGATGCTACCGATTCCGTACCTGTACGATCTGCAGCCGATACCGTATATACGTAATTCATGCCCAGGTCAATCTTGTTATCGGTATAGGTTGTTGCATCCGTAGTTGCCAGCAGCTCGCCCTTGGCCGCTCCAGTTGACTGACGGTATACCTTATACTGTACGTCATCAGCAATAGCATCCCACGATAATGCAGCGGTGATCGGATCACTCTCCAGATCCAGGCCATCCAGTTTCAGATTGGAAGGGGCCACCAATACAGGTGTAATCTCAAGTCCGTTGAGATGCGCCGTAGCCCCACTGAAGACCAGATTCATCTGCCCGTCCTGGACGGTAATCTGGTTGATCACTTTTTCGGCAATATTCTGAGCACCGGAGGATACGGTCCCATAATCTTTGCCTTCGATGTTAATGTTGGTTTTTGCTGATCCAATCCAGTCCCCAGTATACGTCTTGACTGAATAGGTACCATTCGGCAGATCCACTTTGAATTCATATGAGCCGTTAAAATAGATCACGAAGTCACGACGCAGGTTATCTGTCGCACTGCCACGATCCCGATCCGCCATATTAGCCGAAGACGTTAATCCATAACCGCGTTCTGGTGTATACAGCGTATTCCGGTTGACTTCCGTATACCCTTCAGCAACCGGAGAACCTACCGGACCAAAGTCATATCGATACGCTGCCGATTTGGTGGTGAAGCTGACTTCATCCGAAGGATCGGATTCGCCGCGGCCATTCACAGCGGTTACTCGAACCGTGTACGACTTGCCTTCGACCAAACCGCTTAGCGTCAAAGTAGGTACAGTTGCTGTTCCTGCCAGCTTGTAGGCAGTTTCCGGCTCTGTTGAAAGCTTACGGTACACTTTGTAGATGTCTGCGGTGTCATCCGCTGTCCATTTCAATACCGCTCCCGCGTTGCTGATGCTGCCTGCCTTCAATCCAGCAGGTTTGGCAGGCAATTCAGCCGGAACTTCAGCATCCTGAACCGCTTCTGATAATGGCAGATCCAGTTCACGAACCGCACCAGCAACCAGACGAGCAATCTGAATCGCTCCATATTCCTGGAAGTGGGTATTATCCGCTGCCCCGTTCGGGAATGCCTGATAGATGCCTGGTGATACATGAAGGAAGACAGACAACGTCGCTTCCGGTCCAATGGAATCATAGTACGCAATACTGAGTGCGCTCAGATCGATCAGCTTCACATTTTTCTCCGAAGCCACCTCTTTCATCGCCTGCACATATTCAGGGAAGGACACATTGAACTTGCCTGTGTCTGCGTTGAAGTCCCTGCGCCCCATTGGGGTGACCAGAATTGGGGTAGCTCCCCGCTGCTGCACGCCGTCTATGTAGGTTTTCAAATAGTTTTTGTAATCGGCAGGTGAAGCATAGCGGTCAGGAACACTGATTGTTGCATCGTTGTGTCCGAACTGCACGAACAGATAATCTCCCGGACGAATGAGGCGCAGAATCTCATCCAATCGCCCTTCGAAAATAAAGGATTTAGAGCTGCGTCCACCGATGGAATGGTTCTTAATCTCCACGGCATCACTGAAAAAGGACGGGAACATTTGCCCCCAACCCGCTTGGGGCTCCCAGTATGGATTATACGTCTGCATTGTGGAGTCACCCGCAAGGTACACCGCAGGTTTGTTACCTGCCTCGCGTTCCTGTTGTTTGGTGATCACGAGCGCATTGATATTAGCGGCCGTTCCGGAGAATTCAAAGTTCATCTGCCCATCCACCAAGGCAATATCGAAGCTCATCTCCAGATATTCACCCGCGGGCTTGGTATTCTGCTGAACCTTGTTCATGCTCTCCACTTTGATTGCAATATCTGTGCTGCCTGCACTGTCGCCAGCGACAAGGGAGACGGTATAATCACCGCTCGGCAGATCCACCTTGAATCCGGCCCCATCGGCAATTTTGGCAAAATCGGATTTAATCGGATCATTTGTACCCCGATCCTGTACCGTTACTTTGGACACATCGGTGAAGCCATAGCCACGTTCCGCCGAATACGCAGACGTTGCGTCCACACCTGTATATCCATTCGCAACAGCTCCTGAACCAAAGTCGAATCTATAAGTGCCTCCACCCGCAGTTTCATCAGCCGATACGGCTGCACTTGCTGCTGGTGTGCCAAACATGGTCCCCCACCCCAGACTGGAAATTGTAAATACCCACAGGAGCATAACCAGGCCAACCCGCCGCGTCTTAGCGATCATGAACACCCATCCTTTCGTTTCCTCATCATTGAATGATTAAAGCCAGAACGATGGTACAACTCAAAAGTAAGCGCTTGCATTTCTATTCGATACTATCCCTTCTTTCAGGGAATGAACATGTAATTTTCCGTCTTTTTCCACCAAAAAACCGATCTCTTCGTTCCTGATCTCTAACACAAGCCTTACAAGGGAACGGATCATGCTCCAAAAGGTAATAAAACCCCTTTTCATACGTAATTCATTCAGGTACAATAGGGCGATGTGTGTGTCCGGACCAGGCGGATACGAATTACGAAGTATAGAGGACGGTTCGGTTCGAACGGATCATCCTGATTTGAATATTTGGAGGCTCATCAACACCATGCAAACCGATTCACAGACTAAAGTCAAAATCATAAACGCCGATCCCAGCGCGATGGGATTATTTGGGTTGGCCATCGTCACTCTGGTCGCTTCCTCCCAAAAGCTTGGCATTACAGACGGCCTAAGCTACGCTATTCCTTGGGCGATTTTCCTCGGTGCCTTTGCCCAGCTGTTCGCTTGTATTCAAGATTCCAAACGCAACAATACTTTTGGCACAACTGCCTTCGGCGCATACGCATTCTTCTGGTTCGCGATGGGTGCCAACTGGCTGATCAAAATGGGCGTGTTTGGCTCCACTCTTGCGGAACAGGCAGATGGCAAGCAGCTCGGATTTGCTTTTGCCGGATATCTCGTGTTCACCCTGTTCATGACGCTGGGTGCCGTGGAAGCCAATAAAGTATTGCTCATCATTTTCATTCTCATTGACTTCCTGTTCCTTGGTCTGACCTTTGACGCGTTCGGCGTAGCTCCTCATATCTTCCATACCATCGCAGCTTATGCTGAAATGGGAATCGGAATCGTGTCGTTGTACGGCACAGGTGCTTCTGTACTGAACGCTCACTTCGGCTATACGTTCTTGCCTATCGGCAAGCCGTCTGGCATTTTCAGACCCAAGGCTTAATATACAGCATCAAACCGCCCGCGCGCCGGTCCGCGCCTGGCGGTTTTTTTGAATCACGCTTCACTTGAATAGGGATGGGACCGAAACCTATACTAGAACTAACATATAGAGATGATGGGCGCGACATTTCTTGCAGAGTCCATCAGCCATACTGTCAGGAGGAAGACATATGAGAGAGATACCGAAGCCTACGGAACTGGATCAGATGGAGAAAAAGTACATGCGTGAAACACGTTGTTTCAAGACGTCTCGGGTGTTCCCGACGGACGTGAATAATCACAACACATTATTTGGTGGGAAGCTGATGTCCTATATTGATGATATTGCATCCATCACTGCTTCCAAGCTGTGCCGGGTGAACACCGTTACGGCTTCAACCGACTCGGTCGATTTCTTGTATCCGATTAATCCGACAGATTCGGTGACACTGGAATCGTTTGTTTCCTGGACAGGACGCAGTTCCATGGAAGTTTTTGTGAAGGTCATCCGTGAGGATCTGAAGACGGGGGAGAAGAAGATTGCGGCGACCGCATTCCTTACCTTTGTCGCTTTGGATGAAAATAACCGTAAACTCATTGTTCCTCGCATCATTCCGGAGACGGAGGAAGAGAAGAAATTATACGAGACTGCTCCAGCTCGGGCAGCCATGCGGAAACAACGGCGGGAAGAAAGCAAAAAATTCGCCGACTTCCTCACCGTTAGTTATCCCTGGGAATAAGAGAACCGGGCACGCTATTTAGTCCTGAAGCATGCGTTCATGAATGGTCCGACCTTTCTGCCCTGGTTCAATCAGGAGACGGGTCGGTTTGATGTTAATTAGCGCAGTCAGCTGCTCCCCCATGTAGTGGGCAGAATACTTGAACCCAATCTCTGCCCAATGCATAATCACACCAACGGTCGCAGATACCAGGTAACTTAGCATAATGTCGTAATTAATGGTGTAGTCGCTGTTTTCGGTCACCAATACAAAGTCTTCGGTTAAATATGTTCTGAACATGTTGCAGAGTCTGGTTCCCATATCCCCGTGCATCGTCATCAAGGCTCGAAAGATGTCTTGGTGCGCTTCGATATATTCAAATACAGGCATCGTTGATGGCAGTAATGCCGTCATATCCACTTCTTTTAACTCCGCGTAAGGTGATGCATAAGCTTGTCCCACGCCCTGCATGAAATCATCCAGAATGAATTGCAATAACTCGGGTTTGCCGGGAAAATGTAAATAGAACGTTCCCCGGTTATAATCCGCCCGTTCCGTAATGTCACGAATCGTGACGGCTTCAGCTCCCTTTTCCAATATCAAAGAAACCGCCGCAGCAATGATGGCATCCTGCGTTCTTCGTGCTCTCCGATCCTGAGGGTGTTCGATAATCAACATTTCCACCTCCTCTGTTCATTATTGTAACCTAAATGAACACCGCTTACATCTCTGTCCGATAGCTGACATTTGCGCTGTCAATGATTATTGTCACATTACTATGTATATCTTAACATTGAGATAGGAACGATAGACCACAGGTTGAACGTTCACACACCGTTCACCTGATTACATTTTATAAGGAGCGAATACATGATGAGTACATCATATACCCAAACAGCCGTTATTACAGGAGCAGCCGGAGGCATCGGTAAAGAATTGGCACGCCGCCTTGCTGAACGCAAAATTAATCTGGTCCTGGTCGACCTGAACGAAGAAGCCATCCAGCAAACCATCACGGATCTGAAACTCGACAAAGAGCACGTCATTGCGGTGAAAGCAAACGTATCTCAGGAAGCTGATGTGAAAAACTATGTGCAGCAAGCACTTGATACATTTGGTCGTATCGATTATTTTGCCAACAATGCCGGCATTGAAGGTCCAACCGGACTGATCGAAGATCTGAGCGTTGAAGCTCTCGACCTCGTATATAACGTCAATGTGCGCGGTGTATTCCTTGGTTTGCAGAACGTCATCCCTGTCATGAAAAAACAAAAATCTGGTGCGATTCTGAATACCTCTTCCCTTGCAGGTCTGATGGGTGCTCCAGCCGTATCTCCATATATTATGTCCAAACATGCCGTTGTTGGTCTTACCCGCACAGCAGCAAATGAACTTGCGCCTTATGGTATTCGGGTTAACGCGGTATTGCCAGGCACCATCAATACCCGCATGATGCGTCAAATCGAAGCAAACTCCGGTAATGTGGAAGATTATCAATCCGCTACCGTATCCGCAATTCCGATGGGCCGCTATGGTGAACCGGAAGAAGTCGCAGCCATCATGAACTTCCTGTTGTCCGAAGAAGCTTCGTATGTCACCGCTTCGCTCTATACTGTTGATGGCGGTATGATGGGTCAATAAGAAGAATGAGACCAGCCCAACGGAGGCTGGCGGTTTAAAAGGTAATTTCCAAGGCACAATCCAAAATGACCTCAAATTCCACAATAACGTGGAGGCTGAGGTCATTTTTTCAATTTATTGATTTAAATTAATCCACGTAGCCTGCGAGCCCTTTTTCCATCAAATAGTCCATTTCAGCATCCAGAATGCTTTCAACGGTCAGCTCATCCAGCTTCACATCTTTACGGCTCAGAATATAGTCGGCCAGATCGTCACCGTCGATATCCACGTCACCTTTGGCATTTTCATGCGCCTTGTTGATGTACGCCTGCTCATGCTTCAGGACAAGAGCGATATTCGCTTCGCTTGCCTTCGTCTTCTCTGCAATATATGCCTTCATTTCCTGTTCATTGATTGAATTTGTTTCAGTCACGTTAAAGTCAGCTCCTTGATTCTTACGTTCTGTTGCCATTGTAGCATAGGTTAACCCAGAACAGACATGCATTATTCCTTATCCCTAAGATAAACGAACGTAAAATGTTGCACCTTCCCCTACCACACTGCGGGCGTAAATCTCACCTTTGTGCTGTTCCACAATCGACCTTGCAATCGCAAGACCCAATCCATGTCCACCATTTTTCCGTGCTCTGGAGGCATCCGTGCGATAGAAGCGATCGAAGATCCGGTCCAGATGCTCAGGCGCAATGCCCTCTCCCGTGTTGGAAACGGCCAGCAAAACGTCATTGTTCTGTTTCTTCAACGATACGTTGACCGAGCCTTTGGCTCTGGAGTATTTCACAGCATTATCGAGCAAAATCAGAATGACCTGCTTGATCTGTTCGCTGTTGCCATGGACCATGAGCTGCGGCTCAATGCTGTAGTCTAGAGATATATTTTTCTCAAAAATCACGGCTTCCATCGTCAAAATGATCGTCTCCACCGCATCGCTCATATTGAACTTGGTATGAATCATCGAGGATCTTGAATCGTCAATTTGAGTCAGATATAACAGATCATTCGTCAGTCCCGACATGCGTTCCGTCTCCGACTTGATGTAATGCAGCCACTTGGCCTGATTCTCAATCGTATCCTCCCGGTTCGCGAGAAGCACATCCGTGTTGGTATTGATGATCGCCAGCGGCGTTTTCAACTCATGTGAAGCATCGGCTATGAACTGCTTTTGCTTCTCAAAGGCTTCCTTGACCGGGGTAATGGAACGATTGGCGAAATAGCGGCTCAGGAAGTAGATGACGATCAGCATGATCAAACCTACGACGGCAAAAGTATAAATCAGATTCGTAAGAATGCCCTGTTGGGCCGTCACATCGATAAACACAATCATGTGCCCTGTGCTGCTCGGGTCGATCACATAAGCCCAGTCCGTTCCATTCAGTGTAAACTGTCCGGTCTTCCGATCCACATCGTCGACTTTATTCACCTTTTGCAAAGCTTCCGTATAGAACGTGTCATCCATATCAAACCTGGAGTGCGCATCGGTGATTTCCCACTCACTATCCGTCTTGACCATGAACGATACCGAGCGTCCTGGCGGTGAATTCGGATCACTCCCCGACGCTCCATTGGCACTGGAATCGGATGGCTGAGATCCTGGCACTGAATCCCTGTCATCACCGCGCGGCATCTTGCTGGAGTTGTACGGACCATGATAGAAATCCGACACTTTGAACAGCTCCATGTTGGTTTCCCGCTGTACATTCTGATACGTAATGATGTAGATCGTGGCAAAGGCAACCAACATCATAAACGAGATGGACACCAGGTTCACGATCAGAAATCGGTTTCTGAGTTTCTTGAACATCAGGACGTCACCTCAAGTACGTACCCCACACCCCGAATCGTATTGATGCGAACCGCGGAGTTCAGGAAGGTTAATTTTTTGCGTAAAAACGAGATGTACACCTCCACATTGTTATACTCCACTTCCGAATCGAAACCCCACAGCTTCTCAATAATCTGCTCTTTGGAAGTAATGGCCTGTTTACGCGTGATTAGCAGCTCCAGCAGTTCATTTTCCTTCAGATTCAGCTTGATCTCCTTGCCCTGAACACTCAGCTTCAGCTGCGTGGTGTTCAGTTCAATGTCACCGAACTTCAGTCCATCCTCCGGAACGACTTCTCCCTTCCTTCTCAGGGCTGCCCGAATCCGTGCGAGCAATTCCTCCGTGGCAAAGGGCTTTGCTATATAATCATCGGCTCCATAATCCAGCCCGGTCACTTTGTCTGAAATTTCTCCTTTGGCTGTGAGCAGAATGACAGGCGTATGATTGCCTTCGCTGCGCAGTTTCTTCAGCACGGTAATCCCGTCCATTTCCGGCATCATGATGTCCAGCAGCAACAGATCATAGATTCCGCTCAGCGCATAATCCAGACCCGATCTCCCGTCATGCACCATGTCTACAGAGTAATTGTTTTTCTTTAATATTTGTGACACGGCTTCCGCCAAATGAACCTCATCTTCCGCAATCAGTATTCTCATCGGTTCTTCATTCCTCTGCATGAATTGGTTTCGATATAAGTCAATCTATTATACCAGCGATTGTATCAACGGAACCTTGAACCAATCTTAATTCATTATTTTTGGAGAACTATTAAAGGAAGGTAAAAAAAGATCAACGGAATGTAAAATCATTTAAGATTCATTCAAGGTTGGGGCTCTAAGATACAGACATGGAAGCAATACACGATGCAACAAAACATACAAAACATGGATGAAAGGACTGAACCCAATGGCAATTGAAGTATTCAACCGATATGAGAGCAAGTATCTACTGACAGATGAGCAATACGAGAACTTCTACACCGATCTGCTGAAGTATATGGAGCTGGACGCTTACAACAAGAAACACGAGTTCTACTCCATCAGCAATCTGTACTTCGACACTCCGCAGGATTCCCTGATCCGCGCCAGTCTCTCCAAACCCAAATACAAGGAGAAGCTTAGGCTGCGGGCATACGGAGTTCCTGAAGAGAATGCGAAGGTATATCTGGAGATCAAAAAGAAAGTATTTGGCCTGGTAAACAAACGCCGAACTGCCCTGAAGCTGGATGAAGCCTACGAATTCGTTCAGACAGGCAAGGCGCCTAATCTCGCAGATTACATGAACAAACAGGTTGTGGAAGAGATCAAGTACTTCCTCCGGCTGTACGATCTGGAACCAAAAGTGTATCTGGCTTATGAACGCAAGGCGCTGTTCGACAAGAACAGCCGCGATCTCCGCATCACTTTTGATACCAACATCCGCAGTCGCAGATACGATCTGAAGCTGGAGCAAGGGGATTACGGTGAACCACTGGTGAAAGATGGACGCTGGCTGATGGAAGTCAAAGCCGAGAAAACCGTTCCGATGTGGCTCTCCCAACTGTTATCCGAACACGGCCTATATCGCACCGGATTCTCGAAATACGGCAATGAGTACAGACATCTGGCCAGAACCACCAACCTGAACTACCAGACTGAACGAGAATTGCTGCCGGGTACCGATTTCAACCCATCCATAGAACAAGAAAAAACAATCACAGAAAGAGAGCGTGTAGTATATGCTTGATTCCATTTTCAGCTCAGCTTTAACAGACACCACCCTAACTTTTAGTAATGCGATTCTAACGATTGGACTTGCCATCATCATGGGGGTCATCATCAGCCTGACATACATGAAGACAAATCAGAGCACATATTCCCAAAGCTTTACACTAACTATGGTCGTCTTGCCTGTCATCGTAGCCATCATCATTCTTCTGATCGGCAGCAACATTGCCCGTGCATTCAGCCTCGCGGGTGCCTTCTCCATCATCCGATTCAGAAGTGCGCCTGGTGACCCGAAAGACATTGCTTATGTTCTGTTCACCATGGCTTCCGGTCTTGCCTGCGGTGTAGGCGCATTCGGTTATGCTGTAATGTTCACCATTATCCTGTGTGTACTGATGTTTGTCCTGAGCCGCTTCAACTTCGGAGGGAAGAAAGCCCAGCAAAAAACGCTGAAAGTAACCATTCCGGAAAACTTGAGCTACGAAGAAGCACTGAACGAAGTGTTCCATAAATTTAACGTACCTTTTGATCTCAAAAAAATCAGAACCACCGAACTCGGCAGTCTGTACGAGCTTGTCTACAGTGTTACCATTCACGAAAGTGTAAGCCAGAAGGAATTCTTGGATGCGATTCGTACACGAAACGGAAATCTAGATATCTCGTTAACGATGAGTCCAACACCAGAATACTAAATTGAATCCGAAGGGAACGATA
The DNA here is from genome assembly GCF_900110055.1 of Paenibacillus sp. OK076. Lineage (NCBI taxonomy): Bacteria > Bacillati > Bacillota > Bacilli > Caryophanales > Paenibacillaceae > Paenibacillus > Paenibacillus sp. OK076. The sequence goes on along the minus strand of NZ_FOCH01000002.1, from coordinate 308,817 downwards.
TACTATGAAAAAGAAAATCATAACTGGCAGCAAACTATGGTCCGTCGCGATGATTACGGCCATGGTTACGGCTTGCAGCGCTCCGGCAGCCACTAGCACTACTGCAAACGCCGCAGTTTCAACGACAGGGACTACCAAAACCGTATCCGTCAGTGAACAAACCTCTGTAAAGTATGCCGATCTGGTCACGATGGATGAAGACGATACCAACGTGAGCTGGAGTGCAGCAGACTCCACAACGATTAAGCTGAACGGGACGACCGCTTCCATCACAGGTTCGGGCGCAAAAGCAGCAAACGGATCGGTAACCGTCTCCGCAGCGGGTACCTATGTACTTAGCGGCAAGCTGACCGACGGACAGATTGTAGTTAATGTGGCAGATAAGGGCACCGTACATCTCGTATTAAACGGGGCAACCATCAATGATAACGACAGTGCAGCTATCTATATCCAGAAAGCAGGCAAAGCCATTATTACGCTGGAGGAAGGAACCGAGAATGCTGTCTCGGATGGCAAAACTTACGTATACGCCGACGATACAACGGATGAGCCGGATGCAGCCATCTTCAGCAAGGCAGACCTGACGTTCAATGGTACAGGCAAGCTGACAGTTACGGGTAACTACAATGAAGGTATTACGAGCAAGGATGATCTGAAAATCGTCAGTGGCACAATTAACGTCAAATCCGCCGATGACGGCATCAAAGGTAAAGATATGGTGGCGATTCAAGCCGGGACCATTACCATTGATTCAGAAGGTGACGGCATCAAATCTACAAACGATACGGATACGACCAAAGGCTTCGTGGCCATTGCTGGAGGTACATTCAACATCCAGAGCGGCAGCGACGGCATTCAAGCGGAAACCGCATTGGTTACGGATGGCGGCACATTTAACATCGTAACCGGAGGCGGCAGTGCCAATGCACCAGAAAAAGTAGAAGAAGGACCATTTGGCGGCGGTGGCGGCGGATGGGGTGGCGGTACACCTCCAACCGATATGGGCACACCACCGGATGGGGAACCACCTGCTGATATGCCGAGCAATAATGGAACGAACGCAGCAGGCGCAGCACCATCCAGCTCTACCAATGCAACAGCACCTACTGATTCCATAGCAGATGCAGACACAAGCACAACGGCTGCAGAAGAAGAAACAACGAGTGCCAAAGCACTTAAAGCAGGAGCAGATCTTACCGTCAATGGCGGTACGTATACGATCAATTCCATGGATGATTCCCTGCACAGCAACAACAATGTAATCGTCAATGACGGCAAGTTCAGCATTGAATCCGGGGATGACGGGATTCATGCAGATCAGGCGCTCACCATTAACGGTGGAACGATCACCATTGCCAAGAGCTATGAAGGTCTTGAAGGTGCAATCATCACCTTGAACGATGGGAATGTGGATGTGACTGCATCAGATGATGGCGTGAATGCTTCCGGAGAAATAACTGCAACTGACGCTGATGCGAATGCGGCAGCCACTGCAGAGGACGGTACTAAAGCAGCCAATACCGATACAACTGCAGTCTCCAACACTTCTGTTACAGAGACGACTGGCACAACATCTACTACGGATCAGTCCAATCAAAGTACAGACACGAATAGCAATACTCGCCCACAAGGCGGTGGGCCAGGTGGTATGCCGGGTGAATCTGCCAGCAACAGTGAGCTTCATATCAACGGCGGCTCTCTCACCGTCAATGCAGGCGGCGACGGACTGGATTCGAACGGCTCCATCTATATGACAGACGGAACCGTCATTGTGAACGGTCCAACAGATAATGGCAACGGAGCACTGGACTATGACGGCAACTTCGAATTGAGCGGCGGATATCTGGTCGCTGCGGGAAGCTCCGGCATGGCTCAGGCAACATCTGAAGCATCGACTCAAAATACCATTGCCATGACGTTCCCTGAAACGCAAAAAGCAGGAACACTGGTACATGTGGAAGATAGCGAAGGAAACAACATTCTGACCTTTGCTCCAGCAAAAGATTATCAAACGGTGGTTGTCAGCTCCCCGGATCTGAAAAAAGACGGTTCTTATGTGATTTACTCCGGCGGATCATCGACTGGTAAAGCAGTGGATGGACTCTATACAGACGGAACGTATAGTGGCGGAACCAAAGTGGTTGCCTTCCAATCCACAAGCAATGTAACTTGGGTGAACGAATCTGGTGTTACAACTGCCAACTCGGGTATGGGTGGTCCAGGCGGAGGCCGTGGCCAAGGTGGATTCGGAGGCGGTAGAAACAGAACAGAATCGGGTACAACAACCGATACCACAGGTACAACGGGCACTACGGATACCACGAAGTAAGTGAAGACTCAGGCCATAAGAGCCAACAAATAAAGGTGATTTAATAACAAGGGATGTCCCATACGTCATGAATATGACGGAGGACACCCCTTGTTTTTGTTATTTTATTCTAAAGAACCACCTGGTACACGCTATTCGATTCGATTTGCCCAGGTCTGAAATCTAACGAATCACAGTGACGTTATTTCGTCGATTGGGCCGATTTTGTAGGTTCGTTAGCGCTCAAAACGTATATACATACACCTTGGTACGCAGCGTATCCCGGCATGTAATCGTCCGTAGCGGTATCTTGCCTGGCAATGCAAAACAGACGCTAATCACCTTCGCTCCCGGAGGCAGCTCCCGATTGAATTTGTCGACTAGCCGATTCATCGCTCCAGGGAATAAATAACAGATGACGCAATCTGCGTGTTCATATGAACTGGTATAGATGTTGCCACGGATGAATCGCAGCCGCCCCTCCAGAGAGTGGCGTTTCCCCTTCGTTCGCCGGAAACGGACACTTAAAAAAGCAATCAGTTGGGAGGTCCATAAGGGAACAATTGAATTCTCAATACCCGTTAATCTTTTGCCTGGGCATTGCCTCACCACGTCCAGTGCCAGCGTTCCCCACCCGGAGCCTGCTTCAATAACGTCACCGTAACCGGGAATGCGGTTGACCTCCTGAATGACTGTCTGCCTGACGATGCCGGAAGTCGGCATCGGTGAGATTCCATTTTTCCAACTGACCAGCACGATGGATATTACAGATATAAGTGTCACCACAGCAATCAGCCATGGTAGTAGTTGAACTATGAACATAACCTCAACCCTTTGGAGTTTAATTAAGAGGCGGTATTTGCACCTTCATCATAACAAAAGAAGCTTCCCCAGGTCCAAAAAAACCCGGCAGAAGCTTCCTTCTTCTTATTCTATTTAGGCTTCATCCCAATCCATAGCGTAACTCGTTCAATTCATTCAATCCGGCACATGGGACTTCATGTAAACGCCCTTTTTGTACACCGACTTGATTGTAAAATGTACGCCCAGCTTGCGATTCGTCCGGTAGATCAGCGAGTTAATCTCGTCAATGCCCACCGGCTCACTCTCCAGCATGCTTCGCTCCGGCCACACCTGGCCGACAATCTGCTCCCGTGTCACAAAGTGATCCAACTGGCTGTACAGCAGCTTGAACAGTTGGTACTCCTTCTTGGACAGTGGAATCTCCACTTCTCCAATCTGCACGGTTTGCAGGTGATCCTGCAAACGCACACCCTCGCCCAGCAGGTCAGATATCCGATATTCTCTCGTTTCTTCGAGATCCCCTTCTACGCGAAGCTGAATCAAACCGTTGACCAGCGTCAGGCTGTCTCCTTCGGCAAACGGGTATTTCTCATAAGGAACGAGGCGCTGCCCGTTCAATTCCGTTCCATTTTTACTATCCAAGTCCTCAATCCACAGCTGATACTGAGCATCATAATGAATGCGGCAATGCCGCTTCGATATCAACTGATTGTAGACAGACAAGTCCAATTCATCTCCACCCGTATAACGCCCCACTGTAATGGAACGCCCCTGGCTGACATAAGCAAACGAACCGTCACTTTCCTGCCCTGGCGTACGAATGACGATTTTTGCCGTCTCCCGCATGTTATTCTCCCACCTTCAAAATATCACTCTATCTCTATGAGCGCTTTCGTTCATAAATAATGATAAATTCATCAGATTTGTTCCATTGTTTGCATCCATAACAATTTATATAGTGTATACAGGCATCGTCATATGCTTTTCTCTACTATACCAGACGTTGTGCCTTTTTTCTCATAACGGTCGTATGCATACCTTAGCCCAATCAACAAGAGAGGTCCCTCATCATGAACAAAAAAAACATTTTCATATATGTGCTGCTCGCCTTCACCCTGTCCATTACCTTAACAGTGCTCTCCCGCATCAATGATGATCGCGGAGAATCACTGAAAGGTACAACCACAACCGAAACTTCATGGTTGCAACTGAATACCCAGCGGTAAGTATACTCTATTATAACGTGATCAACAGAAAAAACGTTTCACGAATGTCATCTTATGCTGGGTCATGCCATCCTGACTGAGGATCAGATCATAATCCATTCATCAGAATAAGGCCCCTGGACGCTAACAACCAGCGCTCAAGAGCCTCATTTTAATGTATTTTTACATATGGATACCGATCAGTGCATCCGATAATGAAATTTTGTCAAAAGCGATGTTGCAACGGCATTTTATGCCCTTAGCGCCGCTTTTTCCTGATACCAAGTTTCCTCCACCCATAGACAATGAGCGCTACAGGGCCAGCAATCCATAATAATTGCCATAACATGATACTCAGATCAAATCCCATGTTATATCCCTCCCCAAAGATTGTGAATGCTGTATCAACTATCCTAAAATTGGTTCTTTTCATCCTCCGGCAGATCAGATTCATTAGACTGCTCGGCCTCTCTAGCCTGAATTTCCTCCATCCGGCTCGACACCTTCTGATACAGATAAGAAATTCCAAGCAGCAGTACGCCAAAGCTGAAATAGGCAATGATCTTGCTACCGGATGTAAGCAATCCCACATCATAGAACACCATTTTCCCGGTGGAAAACAACGTCAGTCCCAGACCTAGGCGCCGAATCATTACATATTTTCTGCGGAACCCATAGGCAATGTACAGGATAGCAAGCAGCAGATAGATTAGGCTGAACATCAGCCCTACATCTCCCCATTGGAACTGGACCGTCATGAACACGGTGATGACACCCAGCAGATAGACCCCTGCGATCACCGGATACCATTCAACGCTCTTGAACTGCCCGCGGATTGCCGTGATCAGCAGATCCCTTCCTGCAAAGAACACGCCCACATTAAAGATGATTAATACGAGTAAACCTACGACTTCAGCCGCTGTGTGCTGCTGAACATCCGGCTGAAGTGCCGGCATGGATAACGTTACTGCCAGTGCAATACAACAGCCCACCGCATGCAGGAAGACGATATAACCCTGCACGATCCGATCACGCAAAAGCCTCACTTTACCCAATCCATAGGCCATGGCAATAGTCAGCGCAGCGAACATCAGCCATTTGTAGAACAGGTATAACAGAAATGAGTCATCGACGGCTTTCATATACAATTCATTCGATTCATACAGCACATATAACCACAGATTGGCGAGTGTGACGTACTTGAACGCATTCAAAAAGCCAAGCTCTGTCTGGCTATAATGATATTTCTCCCCGGATAGGGAGCCCTTCCGATCCAAGGCATAATAGAGCGTAATAAGCAGCGCACCAAGCGTGATGCAGGAGTATTTTAACATGAAATAGGATTGCTCCCCCATGATGAACAGCACCAGCACGTCATAGTACACAAAGGTAAACATGCACAGAAGCACGATTCCCCATCCGGCAAGTTCCACCAACTTGAACCGCTTGAGATGTCCGAGCGTAACCAGCAGAACTCCTTCGATCAGCCAGCCCATAGACAGCCACTTCGCACCAAACTGGAACGGTATAATCAGAATGGCAAAGGTCAGGGAAGTCACGTAGAACAATAGAAGGGTCTGCTTTTCCTGAGGCATCCTCTGCTGGATAAAACGGGCGAGCCCGAAATAGACCAGAGCAAAAATCAGAGCAAGCAAGCCCTGTGCGTCATTCCAGCCCGCTGCATCGAACAATACATACAACATCAGACAGCTGATGCTCGTATTCATGGCCAGCAGTGCGAAGTCCAACCAGGTCAACTTCACTCGATGTTTGAAGGGGTACGCCAGGGTGATGCCGAGATATAATGCAAATGTCACAATGGAATACAACATGCCGATCTTCTCACTTGGTGAGAGCCATAACAGGATGAGCATGGACGGTGTGTTGAACAAAAAACTGATATAATGCACAATCGGCCACCGTTTGCCAAATGAAATTAATACAATAATTCCGTTTAAGAGCAACAGATAGATCATGGCAACATACACAGCCGAACCTTGAAGACCGAAATAGGCCATATAGGAGATTAACGGTAGATACCCTCCAACCAAACCAAGTGAGCAGATGGTCCTGGACTGATACCTCAACGATAACAGCACGGATAAGGCCGAAACCAATATCGACAAGGCAAGTCCCGTATATAACCCGATCATATGCAGTAAAAAGTAACTGTAGAAGATCGAGCCAAACAGCACGGAAATCCCGCCTCCCAGCAGCCCCATCGCGAACGTTTGACGTTTGCGCCGGAACAGCCATTCACCCCCGGCAAGCATAAGCGCGCCAAGCAGGAAGAACGCTCCACCTTTCACCTCATCGCTGAACCAAGTCTTGTAGGAGTACTGAAAGGCTGCACCAACGCCGAGAATTATAAGCAGGATGGCGACCTTATTGATCCAGCTTAGGCCAATTTTCATCTCCATCCGGTTCTGGCGAATGCGCCGCTGAATGGTCTCTTCGCTTAAACCTTCCTCCGCCATATGCTCATATCCTTGTTGCAACTGGCCACGTAGCGCCTCTTCTCTCTCCCACAAGGTCTGTCTATGCGCCTCAATTCGTTCCTGCACCTCAGCAGCCAGATAAGCAATTCTCTCCTTCATCTCATTGGCGTCGCCCTGAAGTTCCTCTGAAGCCCTGTTGAATATCGCATTTAAATTCACTTTGGTGCGATGTTCATGCGCTGCGAGCCGATCATTATGTACACTCGTCTTTCCTCGGAAATACGTCTCCATCTTCTCCTGGGATACACGAATGAGATTCAATTTCTCATCCAGCATCTGTTCGGACAGAGCCATGCGAAGACGGGCATTCTCTTCTTCCATTTTGCGTGTGCGTACTTCAAGCTGTTGCAGCTTGAGTTGATGCGCTTCATATTGCGCACGCAGTTGTTCATTCTGCACGATCAGATCATCTGATTGATACTCCTGAAGCAGGGCATTGTACTCCTTTACCAGCTGCTTCTGCTGCTCCTGAACCTGGTGAAGCCGATCCTTGAACTCTTTCATGAGCTTCCTCCGTTGGTTGATGTTGAATTCATTCCCTATATTTTACTATATGTATGCCATAAAATGGGGTTTAAGGAATAGAATCATTTACCGTTCTCTGTGGATTGGAAGTCGTTATGGGATTTATACAAAATGCTTACATAACAAAAAGCCCGGGAAGCATCAGCTCCCAGGACTCTCATTCATTGATATAGTCATTCTGCACACGTATACAACTTCCGGTCATCTTACTGAGCCTCGGATACTTACGCCGGATCTTTCGTATCCGCCGTCTCCGGCTCCATAATTTCGGTGGTATCCGGGTCCAGCCAGTTGGCAAGCAGGGTTCGCACATATTGCAGATCACTCTCTGACAAATCATAGTACCATGTGCCGCTACGCGTTGCGCCCTCACCCTTCAGCATGTAATTGCTGATTGTTGGTGCGTTGTCTTTCATATATAGAGACTCGGCAAATTTCATAATGAAATCCGAGTTCATGTTGGTTGTAAAATTCGATCCAGCGATCTGGATAACGTCCGGGATCTTGGTGAGATTTTTGACCTCAAGCGCACGATTCATGAAGGCACTTAGAAAAAGACGGTGCCGCATCGTCCGATTGAAATCGGAATCTTCCCGGTAACGTACATAGCCCAGCGCTTCCTCTCCGCTGTAGATCGGTTTGTTCGCTTCAACAAACAGCTTCTCATGCGTTTTCAATTTGTTCTCAATATTTTTCTTAATTGGCAATTCAACACCGCCAACCGCATCAACAATATCCTTGAGTCCGTTAAAATTAATTGCGGCATAGAAATCGACTTTGTTTTCCAACAGATGTTCTACGGTATCCATCGCCATCTTGGCTTCACCATGCGCATACGCAGAATTAATCTTCGATTTCACATCCCGGCCGATAATATCGGTATAGGAGTCACGCGGAATCGACAGCAGCAACACTTTATTTTCTTCCGGACGAACGACAGAATAGATGATCGTATCCGAACGACTAGGTTCGTTATCCCGTTGGTCAATCCCTAGCAGCAACAGCGAGAATGGATCGGTATGTTCTACAACGGGTGCATCCTTATCGCCAACCGGCTTGAAGGATTCATCAAGGGCTTCCTTTACAGTACCCGAGGCAAACAGGTTAAATGCCAGCAGGACGAGTTGTTTTTGATAGATAAATCCGACTCCTCCCAGCACAATGAGTGTGCTCAGGATGATAATTAGAGGCTTCTTCCATCTCTTCTTCGGCTTCTTCGGCTTCCGTCGGGTTAAATGTGCAGCATTGTTCTCCATCATATCTCCTTTAATAACGGTCTTAGAATCATTTAACTATATTAATAACACGTTTTCAATAGATTACGTTATAATCTGCTATACAAGAAATGACAGAGAAGGAGCGATGAACGATGGAATATCGACTTTTGGGGAATAGCGGTCTGCGGGTTTCCGCACTTGGACTCGGCACCAATGCCTTTGGTAAACGGGCGGACGAGCCGACTTCTATCCGCATTATTCATGCGGCACTGGATCAGGGAATTAATTTTATCGATACCGCCAACATCTACGCCGGAACAGAATCGGAACGGATTATCGGACAAGCCCTGGCAGGCAGACGGGAAAACGCTGTGCTTGCTACCAAAGCCGGACTTCCCCGGCATGAGGGTCCCAATGGGCGCGGTTCATCCCGCTATCATTTGCAGCAAGAGCTTGAACATAGCCTGCGGCGTCTGCAAACGGACTATGTGGATCTGTATCAGATCCATACCTTTGATCCGCACACACCGCTGGATGAGACGCTGCGCACATTAGACGATATGGTCACTTCCGGCAAAGTCCGCTATATCGGAGCTTCCAACTATGCAGCCTGGGAGCTGATGAAAGCTCTTGGTACCAGCGAGCTGAAAGAATATGTACGTTATATCTCGACCCAAACCAGCTACTCTCTGGCTGATCGCACACCTGAACTTGAACTCGTGCCGATGTGCCTTGATCAAGGTGTCGGCATCATCCCGTATTTCCCGCTGGCTGGTGGCATTCTGACAGGCAAATACAATGGCGAAGCTGGTGTACCTTCCGGTTCCAGAGCGGATACCGATCCGGCCTTCAATCGTTTCCTCCTTGAACACAACATTCAACTGGGTGAGCAGGTCAGTGAAAAGGCATCGGCGTATGGCTGCTCCCCAAGCGTCCTGTCGCTTGCATGGCTGCTGGAACGCCCTGCTGTTTCGACAGTTATCGTTGGGGCAACAAGTACGGAACAGCTGGAGCATAATCTGGCTAGCCTGGACATGAAACTAACCAATGATATGATTGCCGAGCTCGACCAACTTAGCGACTCTTTCCGCCATGGTAAGCCATTTGCGACTTATCGGATTGATTGAAGCAACAGAAATAACCTCCCGGCTAAAAAGTCCGGGAGGTATAACTTCACTACACACTGTAGTCTAATAAAGCATAGAAAAAATCTTTTTATTGAATTAAACATCTGTTTTATATCGAATAAATTCCTGCATGATTTCCATGTATTCGTCCTTACGATCACTTAACACATCAAAGAACACCTTGTCCGCAGTTTCAACTAGATGAATACCTTCAAGGGCCAAGCGGGTTCCTTCCGGCGTTGTTGTAATAATATTCGCACGGGTATCGGTAAGATGACGCTTGCGAGTTATTAGCTCTCTCTTTTCAAGAGCACGGAGCACTTGAGAAGTAACGTTAACATCCACATTGGCAAATTGCGCAAGCTGGACCTGGGTTACTCCCTTACCCTCTGTATCGCGTTCATTGAGCCACACACAAGCATGCAATAATACAAATTGGGGTTGTGTTAATTCCAGAGGTTCGAGCACCCTCCGTATTTCCCTTTGCCACATCGTAGTTACCTGCCATAGCAGATATCCCGGACTTTCCTGAGCATTTTTATACCGTGAGCTTTCCATCTCATATACCTCCATCATTACACCTTGAGCTTCATCTTATCTTATAACGCTTGTCGGAACGCATGCGTTTCAACGTTGTACATTTTCAGGGAAACATTAGCGTGAAGGAATAAATTGCTTGACCCATTGACCAAATCCATGCGGATTACGGCTCTGAATCAGGACTGTCCCTTCACCACGGAATCGGCATACTAATCCTTCTCCACTGGTCACGCTGGATAACCAGCCTTGTGAAGCTTTCTCAATGCGATAATCCATATAATTGGGCCATGCAACCAAGTGGGCATTATCCACGATCACTTCTTCACCCGCAGCCAGATGGATCGCATGGATTGCACCATAGGATGATAGAAACACCGTTCCTCGACCACTGATCTCTATAATAAAGAATCCCTCTCCCGAGAAGAGACCTTTCTTCAGGTTTTGCATTTTGGTATTCACCTGGATGCCTTCCGTTCCGGCCAGGAATCCATCTTTCTGTACGTAGAGCGAATAGGAACCATCCAGTTCAATCGCCTCCACATCCCCCATGCTGGAGGGTGACAACAGAATCTCCGCAGATCCCCCTGCAGCCGTCAATTCCTGAAAAAAGAATTTCTCGCCGCTGATCATTCGTCCGAATCCGGCAAACATGCCGCCTTCAGCAGAGCCCTTCAATTCAACGGTTGGTGTCATGGATACCATGGCCCCACTTTCTGCCTTGAACCGTTCTCCCCGTTGCAACTGCACCTTAAGCATCGCAAATGCACCATCGTATAGAATTTCATAGTTCATGGCTTCATCAGCTCCTTGTTGTCCGTGTTAAAGTCGTTTAACCCATTATCCTCCAAGACTGAGGATTTGTCTCCGTATTCCTTAATAATGTGCTGATCTCCCCAGTTACATAGGGCATTCAGGATCGGTTCCAAACTTCGGCCATATTCACTCAGTTCGTACTCCACCTTGGGAGGTACCTGATTATACACAATGCGGTTCACGATCCCGTCATCTTCAAGCTCCCTTAGCTGCTGGGTTAACATTTTCTGCGTAATTGCGGGCATAATACGCTTGAGATCACTCGTCCGTTTCTTCCCGTGTGTCAGATGGCAGAGAATGACACATTTCCACTTGCCGCCGATGACTTCAAGCGTCGCTTCAACTGAAATATTATATTTCTTTCTGATCATGCTGCATGTCCTCCCTGGGATTGTTATTCATAAAAGCAATGGCTATATAGGCACTAAAAAGTACGTAGGGTACTAAAAAGTACGTACTATTCATTTTATGTCGAATAACTCATAATAGCATTTGCCGGTACGTAAATCTACATTCTGGGGAGTTGAACAAGACATGTTACATGATTCAAAACGCAGTACCTGGGCATTGCTGGCGCTGGCAATCAGTGCGTTTGCCATCGGCACCACTGAATTTATCAGCGTTGGTCTGCTGCCCCTTATTGCAGATGACCTGGGCATTTCCGTAACGACAGCGGGACTGACCGTTACTTTATATGCATTAGGCGTAACCTTCGGGGCACCGATACTGACCTCATTGACGTCAACGGTGTCACGCAAGACGCTGCTGCTTGCCATTATGGTTGTTTTTATCGCTGGTAACACCATGGCGGCGCTCTCAAGTGGAATTACCATGCTGCTCATAGCACGAATCATCTCCGCTCTGGCACACGGCGTATTCATGTCCATTGGTTCTACCATTGCGGCAGACCTGGTTCCTGCAAACCGTCGGGCGAGCGCCATTGCCATCATGTTCTCTGGCCTGACCATTGCGACAGTCACCGGTGTACCCCTGGGTACCCTCATCGGTCAAAACTTGGGCTGGCGCGCAGCTTTCATTCTTATCGTTGTCGTAGGTGTTGTGGCCTTTATCGGCAACATGCTTCTCGTGCCATCCACGTTGCAGCGCGGAACGCGAACTGCATTCCGTGAACAACTGAAGCTGGTCACAGGCGGACGGTTGCTGCTGGCTTTTGCCATTACAGCTGTGGGATATGGGGGAACGTTTGTGGTGTTCACTTACCTGTCCCCACTATTGCACGATATCAGCGGATATTCCGAGAAAACGGTCGCGGGAATTCTGCTGCTGTACGGGATCGCCATTGCTATCGGTAATATTATTGGAGGGAAAGCGGCCAACCGCAATCCGCTCCGAGCACTCTTCTATATGTTTATCATTCAGACCGTCATTCTGGGCATATTGTATTTCACAGTTCCCTTTAAGCTGGCAGCATTACTCACCATACTCGGCATGGGCCTGCTTGCCTTCATGAATGTGCCAGGGCTTCAGATGTACGTCGTGACGCTCGCAGAACGTTATGCTCCACAGGCCAAAGACGTCGCCTCCGCCTTTAACATCGCAGCCTTTAACGCAGGTATCGCAATTGGTGCATATTTAGGCGGTGTAATTACGGACTCCATCGGTCTGATTCATACCACATGGGTTGGTGCAATTATGGTTCTGGCTGCTGTGCTTCTGACTGGCTGGGCAAGAGCGCTGGATCGTAAAGATCCCTACTCTCCATCAGAGACATAAAACAGGTTCAGTCAGAGCATCAGGCTAAACATGGGTCTTTCCAGCATTGAAGCCACAACTCGGAACCGGTTTCGCCTAATATTTCAATCTAGTATAATACGTTAATTCGAATTTAATCTACTATGACTTAATGAAGGATACTAGGATTTATCGTTGTACAACTACCTATTATTTTGATTCATAATATGAGGAGGACTTCACATGACAGCAAAACATTTACAATCTACAGTAGCTTTAAATAACGGCGTTCATATGCCTTGGTTCGGACTTGGCGTATTCAAGGTAGAAGAAGGAGCTGAACTTATCGAGGCCGTTAAACAGGCTATTGCTCACGGGTACCGCAGTATTGATACAGCCGCTATATATGGCAACGAATCCGGAGTAGGCCAAGCGATCGCAGAGGCTTTGAAGGAAAATAATCTGAAACGTGAAGATCTGTTCATTACATCCAAAGTGTGGAACGCAGATCTCGGATATGAAGAAACGCTTGCGGCATATGAGACAACGCTGAACAAACTTGGACTGGAATACCTGGACCTGTATTTGATTCACTGGCCAAAAGCAGGCAAGTACAAAGGGGCATGGAAAGCGATGGAGGAGCTGTACAAAGCAGGCCGCATTAAAGCCATTGGCGTAAGTAACTTCCAGATTCATCACCTTGAAGATCTGATGGAGGATGCCGAAGTGAAACCAGTGATCAATCAGGTGGAGTACCACCCTCGTCTGACTCAGGCCCCGCTTAAAGCATTCTGTGAGAAAAACGGAATTCAATTGGAAGCTTGGTCCCCGCTGATGCAGGGTCAACTTCTGGACAACCCAGTCCTGACCGAGATTGCCACTGCGAAAGGTAAATCGGTAGCACAAATCATCCTCCGCTGGGACTTGCAGAACGGTGTTATCACGATTCCGAAGTCTACCAAGGAGAAACGTATCGTTGAGAACTCTTCCATCTTCGACTTTGAATTGTCCACTGATGAGATGGAACGTATTAGCGCCCTGAACGAAGATGTTCGCGTAGGACCTGACCCGGACAACTTTGATTTCTAATTGAAGTTTTCCACATGATTCAGGGTTGATTTACAGCAAAAATAAGTAGGTAAAACCTCCAACTCTCATTACGTATGAGAATTGGAGGTTTTTTGACGTGGATTCACATCAAAGCCGATATTTCTATAAAGTCTGTTCTAAGCACATGCACTTTCGAATCATGTACTCCACTCCCTTTGCCTTGGATCAGAACAATGACAGCTTCATCTTGCCCATCTGCATCCAAATCAACGACCGATAATTGAGGATAAAAGGAAGGAATTATTACATTGCCCCATTTGAAGGTCTCGTTTCACCATTTATTACGATCTGCTGAATCTTAGCTGCCTCGCCTTCCAAATTCTTAAGGTTAACGTCTGTAGATTATATCCATTATAGCGAATGATGTTAGTTCTCGTATCCCTTACGTTCGATGGGCTTGTAACGATTATCAACAATTATGTTTATGTTAATATAGAGACAGTCGCCTCATTCACTACCTCGGCTGCGAGCGGGTATGCCGCGCCAGGGGCAAGTGGAGCAAACAGGCTGCGCTTCTTATGAACACGATGACGCAGAGGAGGAGAGTTGCAATGTATCGCATATGGATTGTGGAGGACGATCCGAATTTGGCTTCGCTTTTACAGGCTTGTCTGGAAAAGTACAACTTAACAGCGCAGTACGCGCACGATTTTGAAGATATAATGGCGCAGTTCCAACATTATGAGCCCCATCTTGTACTGCTGGATGTCAATCTGCCGAGTTACGACGGGTATTACTGGTGCCGGCAGATCCGCAAAGTGTCCACCTGTCCGATCATCTTCATCAGCGCCCGCTCAGGCGATATGGATCAGGTAATGGCGCTGGAGTACGGAGCCGATGACTATATGACCAAGCCGTTTCACCATGAGTTGGTCATTGCCAAGGTACGCAGCCAGTTGCGGCGGGTGTACGGCGAATATGCAGGGGATGCGCGGGAAAAAATGGTCGAGCGAGGCGGGCTCGCCCTCTATCCGGAGCGGTTGGAGCTGAAGTGGCGGGGCGCGAGTGTCGCATTAGCGCGCAAGGAGGCGGATCTGCTGGACCTGCTGCTTCTGCGCTACCCGCTGGTCGTTACCCGCGAAGCGCTGCTGGATAGGCTGTGGGACGACCAGCAGTTCGTGGACGAGAACACACTGAACGTGAATATCGCGCGTGTCCGCAAGAAACTTCAGGAGATCGCGGTTGCGGGCAGCATCGAGACGGTGCGCGGGTCCGGATACAAGCTAGTGCTGGAAACGGACGAAGAATTGGGTGAACCCAAATGAAGCTGCTGATTCGCGAGCATTGGCCCCTGTTTGTCATGCATCTTGTTCAGCTGACGCTGGTTGTGGCGGTCTACTGGCTTGACGGTTATCGCAACGTGTACACCGCCCTCTATTCGATATTTCTTGGCATGGTTACCTTGCTAGCTTATACCGGGTGGCGCTATATCAGCCATCGCAAGATGTACGTTCGTCTTGCGGAGCCGCTAAACGAGCTGGATAAGTCGGCGGCTGGTTCCGGCAGCAGTGCCCCCTTCGCACAGGCAGTCGACCAACTGCTGCAGGCGCAGTATGCACTGTACATGACTCGTATCACAGAGATGGAGCGGCGACGCCGTGAGCATTCGACATTCATTACCCAATGGGTCCACCAGATGAAAACGCCGCTTTCGGTTATCCACCTGCTAACCGAAAACGAGAGCGACCGGCGGCAGGTCGACATCCGCGACGAAGCAGACCGAATCCAGTGGGGGCTAGAGACAGTGCTGCACGCGACCCGGCTGGAGACGTTTGAGGAGGATTTCCAAGCGGCGCATGTGCCACTTAAGCGTGTTGTGCGAAAAACGGTGAATGAACACAAGCGGCTGTTCATTGTCAATAATCTATACCCTCAAGTTCAAATGGACGACGAACTGACGGTGCCGACCGACGAGAAGTGGATCGGGTTCGTGTTGACCCAATTGCTGTCGAACGCGATCAAATACTCTGCTGGCTGCGGCCGGACCGTCGCCATTCGCGCCTGGCGGCAAGGCGCGAAGACAGTGCTGGAGGTGGCAGACGAAGGCATCGGAATTCCTCTAGCCGACTTAAAGCGGGTGACTCGGCCGTTCTACACTGGTGAGAGCGGTCGCAAGTTCAGGGAGTCGACGGGAATGGGGCTGCATCTGGCGCAAGAAGTTTGCAACCGGCTGGGCCACGAGCTGGAGATCGATTCTACCGTTGACGTTGGCACCCGGGTGCGGGTTTATTTCCTGACTGCGGTCAAGCTTACATCGATGTAAGCTAAATGTAATCTTCGTCGATTGGTTGCTCGGCGAGCCCGCCATATACTTGAGGTGGAGAACAAGAAATCAACAGCTACATGAAGGAGCGAGGATATGGAACTTCTGCGAACAACTCATCTGGGCAAGATTTACAGCGGCCAGGTTGTGCACCGGGCACTCGACGATATATCGTTCAGCGTCGAGAAGGGCGAGTTTGTCGGCATTATGGGGCCATCGGGCAGCGGCAAGACGACGCTACTACAGTTGATCGCGACGATCGACAATCCGACTTCCGGTGAAGTGCTCATCGACGGCCAGGACCCACACCAATTGGGCCACAACGCGCTCGCCCGGTTCCGCCGACAACAGCTTGGATTTATTTTTCAAGACTACAATCTGCTTAACACTCTGACAATTTTAGAAAATATCGTGCTGCCGCTGACGCTGGAAGGTGAGAAGGTGCGCACGATGGAAGAGAAGGCTCATAGAATAGCTGACAGGCTTGGGATCGCCTCCATTCTGGACAAGTGGCCCTATGAAGTATCCGGTGGACAGGCGCAGAGGACGGCCATCGCCCGGGCGATCATTCACGAGCCGAAGCTGCTGCTGGCTGATGAACCGACAGGTAACCTCGACTCCAAATCATCTCGGGACGTTATGGAGACGCTGACGGCGATCAACCGGGCGGACGGGGCGACGATGCTGCTTGTCACGCATGACGCGCTGGCAGCCAGCTACTGTCACCGTGTGCTGTTCATCAAGGACGGTGAACTGTACAACGAGATTCACCGCGGGGACAGCCAGCAGGCGTTCTTCCAAAAAATCATCGATGTGCTGTCACTGCTTGGAGGGAATGCGCATGACCTTTCAACAATTCGCGTTTAATAACGTCATGCGCAACAAACGCCTTTACATAGCGTATTTTCTCAGCAGCGCATTTGCGGTGATGGTATTTTTCGTCTTTGGCGTTTTCGCCTTTCATCCGGGGCTGGCAACGAGAGAAATCGGCAGTCCGGTAACGATCGGATTACTTGTGGCGCAGATGCTCATCTACCTATTCTCATTCTTCTTTGTCCTTTATTCGATGAGCGCTTTTATCAAGTCGCGCAGCCGGGAGTTCGGATTGCTGGTCATGTTCGGCATCACCAATATGCAGCTCCGGCGGCTCGTATTTATCGAAAATATTGTGATTGGCTTCGGCGCCACGCTGACTGGCGTCGCGTCCGGGCTGGTGCTATCCAAGATATTGTTGCTTGCGGCGGAGTCGCTGATTGGGATGGAGGAAGAACTCCCCTTCTACATGCCGTACCGAGCGCTTGGTCTGACCTTTGCCGCGTTCATGCTGCTTTTTCTAGGCATCTCGCTGTTCACGGTGCTGTTCTTTCGCGGCAACAAGCTGATCGACCTGCTCAAAGGATCCACCAAGCCCCGGCCTGAGCCCCGCGCTTCGATCTGGCTGTCACTCGCGTCGCTCGCACTGATCGGTTGTGGATATGGTGTGTCACTGGTCGTCGAAGGCTTGATGGTCGTGTATGCATTGCTGCCAGTGACAGCGGCGGTCGTCGTCGGGACGTACTTTTTGTTCACTCAATTAAGCGTATATACGATCCGCGGCTTGAAGCACAACCGGAGGCTATTCTGGCGAAGAACGAACTTGTTGTTTTTCAACGATCTTGCTTATCGGATGAAGGACAATGCTCGCACTTTTTTCCTTGTGACGATCCTGTCGACTGTCGCTTTCTCAGCAATCGGTGCCCTAGTCGGGTTCAAAACGATCCTTACTGAGTCGATTGAAAAACCGTTCGCCTTTGAATATATCTCGTATGCGGGGAACTCTCCGGAACAGGCCGCCTCGGCGGTGGATGTGATCGAACATAAACTTTTCGAGGAGGGAATTCCCTTCAAGAAGCTGCAGGCCGAGCTGCGCTCTTACAAACGAGCCGAGAGCAACGAAACGGTAATGATCGTCAGCGAGACAATGTACAACACATTTGCCGTTGTCGCCGGGGATCAGAAGTTGAAACTAGGGGCGAACGAAGCGGCTATCGTCCAGTACAACTCAATAGACGGAAGAGGCGAATCCTTCGACGAGCAGGAGCTGGCAGTGGAAGGCGGCGGGAAACCACTGTTGATCACACAGAGCGCCTCCTTCTTAATGTCGGAGTACATGTCGAAGTACAACAAGTACTATGTCTTGAATGATGACCGCTACGAGCAGCTGCCGGAGCCGCAATCGTCCGAGGGCTACTATGTGTTCGCGGTCAGTGACTGGGAGGCGACAGAAGCAGTCGGCCAGCAGCTGGACGGTGAGATTGGCCATTCCAAGAATGGTAGCTTCTTCTCACTGGCGTTCCACATCAAGCAGTTGCTTCAGAGCTATAGCGCAGTGATGTTCGTTGGGTTTTTCATTGGCGTGGTGTTCTTTGTGGCGTCCGGCAGCTTCCTCTATTTCCGACTGTACACGGATCTGGATGATGACAAGGCGAAGTACGCTTCAATCATGAAGCTCGGGCTGACCAGCCGTGAGCTGTCGAAGATCGTCACTCGCCAGATGGCTATTCTGTTCTTCCTGCCGATTGCCATCGCGCTCATTCACGGTGCAGTGGCACTGACGGCACTGCAGGGCATGTTCAATTTTTCGCTCATCAAAGAGTCGATAATCGTGTTGAGTGCATTCGCGATCATTCAAATCGTGTACTTCCTGGTTATCCGCAGCGGCTATTTGCGGCAACTTCGGTCCGGTGGAACCGGATAATCTCGTATTAAAGAACGGTTACAAGTGGACGATTTGTACGACCTGTTCGTGCAAAGAGACAGAAGAGTATAGCAAACTGCTGATAGAGGACGTCCTGTAAACGTATTATCGTAATGCTAATGTTTCTGTTTTTCGGGATTGCGTCATGAGGCGTCATCTAACAGCCATGAATCAGCATTACGTTGGGTGAAGTTAGCTGCTTCTATTGTCGGCCCCGACGATGTTTATTACAAACATGTGCAAAAAACTAACTGCGTGCAAACCATTATTTTTACAGTTGTGATCAAGATGGGAATATAGCATTGGCAAACTATGACTATAAAGCGATTTTTCCATGGTCAGTCGTGCATTTGATTGCGGAGTTCCTGCAATCCCTTCGTTCTATTCCTATGTGTCGCTTTATGCTGCTGCCGTTAGGACTAGTGGCAACAATAGCCTACTTCGAAAAAAATGGATAATCACTGAGGTAGGCTGGTTGGAGTTCTCCATTGTAAGTTGGAAATTCAGGTGGAGGTGGGATTTTGTTTCAATGGGATATTGATATGTTTCGGACGATTAACGATCTGGGCAAACAGTTTACTTTTCTGAATCCCGCTGCTGTCTTTGTGGCGGAATATATGCTGTATGTACTAGCGTTAGCAATGCTTGTTTATTGGTTCACCCGCAGCAGCCGGAATCGGATGATGGTTATCCAGGCAGGGCTTGCTTTTGTTCTGGCAGAGATCATCGGTAAATTGGCAGGCAAGTTTTATGAACATTATCAGCCGTTCGCGGTATTGCCACATGTCAACAAACTCCTAAACCATGATATAGATAATTCTTTTCCAAGCGATCATACGATTTTGTTTTTTTCCATCTCTGTCTCCTTCTGGCTTGTCCGGAGAAAGGGTGGGTGGCTCTGGCTGGCGCTTGCTTGCTGTGGTGCTGTCTCCCGCGTTTGGGTTGGAGTTCATTATCCAATAGATATCGCAGTGGGAGCGTTGATTGGCATCATTTCAGCTTTATTCATCTATTGGTTGGCACCAAAGCTCGGGATTATCAGGCGGTTTCTGGCTTTATATGAAAAAGTGGAACAGCGCGTATTACCTGTCCAACGTAAGTCTGGTAGTATGTAAATTCCCGCCAGTACCAGGTTTGTTACGATATGTCGAAACAATTGCTATGTATCTGGTCTTAAACAAAAATGCGCAAAATGTACACTGTGTAATTAAATCCAGTAAACTCACCGATTTCCGTACACTAAGGAGCGCAGCACAAAGTCAATTATGTTGTATTTCTTCTTGTTATTCAGGCCGAACCAACTAAGGAGAAATAAGCAGATATTATCTTTAGTGGTCTGGGACGGGTACGAGAGCACAATAAAAAGCAGTAGCAGGTCTAGAACTTCTTGGTTCCTAGAACGGCTACTGCTTTTTTAACGAGTCTGTAATAAGTGGATTTATGATTTTGATCCCTATATTTTGCCGAATGATTGTTCCTTTCAGCGTAGAGTACAAAAAAAAGCCTAGTCATGTTGGCTATCATAGCCACAAGGCTTCAAGTCATCCTACAGCCCTTAAGCTCCGAATGATATTTATTCTGCCCCTCTCTCCTTAACGAAGAACCATAATCCAATTGCAAAGAAAAATATAATATAGATGATGTCTATCATTAACGATATAGGTAAGCCAACTAATTCTGATCTATGTTGTGATGTGCTCCAGTAGACACTTAAATCATCGTGATGAATGAATAGAATGTGCGTCCATGATATGGATAAGAGGCTATTTCCAAATATTAACTGAAAAAAGTATAACACTAAGCTTCCGCCTACCCCGAAAGCAGCTGATCTCGTCCATACGCCTATAAAAGATGCTAAGCTTGCATATAGGCAGCATTGCAATACGAGAGCTCCGATAGTGTATATAACAACTGTCATGTCCCCCCATTGAATGTTTTGTGGAACTGCCAAGAGATTCAATACCAAAGAAATCAAGAATATACTAAAAACACCCGAACTGATGAGCAAGATCATCGCAACAATTTTGGCAAAATACAACCGTATGCGCGAAGAAGTATGCAGAAATAGCTGTTTCAGAGTACCATAAAGATACTCATCCGTCCAAATAAGAGGGGACATAACTATCGCCCAAGGTAAAATAACAAGCATTCCCGATAAACTAAGCAAAGAACCTACCATTTGAGCCACTGTAACATCAGCCTCAAGACCACTGATGTACGACGAAGACAACAGTAACGTCATCACAATAAAACCAAGGTGTGAAAAAATAAAGACTTTTTTATTCACTATCTTCAAACATTCATTCCATATCAACTTAACTCACCCCCACCTTGCACAGTTGTCCATTCTAAAAACTTATCCTCTAAACTGGTATGTGCCGGAAACACCCGATGAACGTTCACATCAGCATCACATAATGTTCGGATGAGCTTTGGAACTTGACCTTCATCAATAGCTATTGTAATAGAATATAGACCATTGGATAATTTATCCATATGCTTATATTCCAATGTATTTTTTTCATGCCTATATAAGTTGGCCATAACTTCTCTTGATCGCTCAATGTTATCAATATGAAGAGTAATACAGAAGGTGTCATCATTAATACCATTACCAATTTGCTGTTCTGTCACTAAACGACCATGCTGTATAATGATCACTCTGCGCGCCATCTGCTCGATCTCTGATAGTTGATGGCTGGAGATTACAATTGCTACGCCCAAGTCGGCAGCAATTCGATTTAAGTAGTTTCGTGTTTCCCGCACACCAGCAGGATCGAGTGCGTTCATTGGCTCATCCAAAACTAGCAACTTTGGTTTACGGAGTAGTGCTTGTGCTATACCGAGTCTTTGCTTCATTCCCATGGAGTACGTGCCTACTCGCTGCTTAAGCGCATATTCTATCCCGACTAGGCCAGCCACCTCTAACAGCCAATCTTTACTTGCATTTCTGTGCAACCGCTGATATTGGCGTAGATTTTCATATCCGCTTAAATATGGATAGAATGCAGGGGCTTCAATCACTGCTCCGACATTAGGGAGGGCTTTAGAGAAATTAGTCTTAATACTATAACCTGCAATATGAACGTCCCCGGCACTTACTTTGCTTAGACCAACCATCATCTTCATCGTGGTTGTCTTGCCCGCTCCATTGGCACCAAGTAGTCCGATAATCTCCCCTGCTGCCACATCAAACGATATGTCTTGCACAATCAACTTGCCCTTAATTTCTTTCGTTAGGTGCTTTACCGATAATATGGTTTTCAAATGTCTCCCTCCTCAATGTATCTGTGCAGCCTAATTTTGTTTAATTCAACAAGAACATCCTGTATATTACAGATTGCAATATCCGTTACAGCATCTTTTCTAAAAAAATAAAAGAGCCCATGGTCTAATCCGTGTAGAATAAAGTCACAAACAACTACATTCACACAGGAGAATAAGTCCATGAGATCCTCAAATCTACTTGATTGAAAAGCCGTCATATAAAAACCAGTTATGAACTCATTTCTTTATAATAATATTGATAATAGTCTGAAGTATGTAACAACTGATTGTGATTTCCTACATCACAAACCCTTCCATTCTCCAAGACAATAATCATGTCACTGTTCATAACCGTCGATAACCGATGGGCAATCACAATTCGTGTGCATTTAATACTTGATAAATATGCATCTACTCGAGCCTCAGTTATATGATCCAATGCGCTCGTTGCTTCATCTAATACAAGTACAGATGGGTTATTTAAAATTGCTTTGGCTAAAGCAATTCTTTGTCTTTGTCCTCCTGAAATATTTCTACCCATTTCAGCTAGAACGGTCTGATATTGCATAGGCATCGACATTATTTCATCGTGGATATTTGCTGCTTTTGCTGCCCGAACTACCTCATCCATAGTTACACCATCCTGATGCATGGCAATATTATCAAACACACTACGATTGAATAATGATATATCCTGCGGCACTATACCCATCTGTTTACGTACGTATTGCATGTCCAAATCCGATGTTCCATAACCATCATAGTATACCTCACCGGATAACGGGGCAAATAACCCAATGATCAAATGAGCTAAAGTTGATTTTCCAGAGCCGGATTGTCCAATAATGGCTATCTTCTGTCCTAATTTGATGTGTAATGAAATGTCATTTATAACGATCGGACTATACTTTGAATAGGAATAACTAACATGTGATAGTCTGATGTCACCTAGTACTTTTAATTGCAGTTTACCTTCATTCTGCTCAGGTGGAGCTTCCAACACGTCATGAATTCGTTTCAAAATAGTAGTCGTAAGAATATATGAATTTATCGTATTCATGAGGCTTGATGATGTAGTAAAAAGAAGAGTCGCAATCGCTTGAAATGAGACTACCATACCAACAGTCATAGAACTGTATTCCCCTGTAATTAACATAACGCCGATACTTAGCACAATGAGTGGTGACATAAATTGCAATCCATTGCTAGTTGTTGTAATGTAGCTATTCAAATTTTCCTTACGGCGGTATACTTGCAATAAATGTTTGAATTTATTAAGCCATTGGGAATATACTTGTTGTTCTGTCCCCGATATTTTCACACCCATAATACCGTACAGCATCTCTGTCTGCACTGCTTGTACTTCTGTCGTAGCCACCACTTGTTGCTGATTAATCTCGGCTACGTATTGTTTAGTGAAAATTACTAACAAAATATTTATGCTCACAAGCAAAAATACAATCATCGCAAGCAATGGAGATATGAACAACATATAACCAGACAATACAAATAACATGAAGCTATCCAATATACCTGTAATCAGAGCGCCTGACAGCTGATTTCGAATTGTGACCAAACTATTCATTCGAAAAAGCATGTCCCCATAAGAACGCAGTAAGAAGAACGGAAAAGGTAACTTCAATAAATGTGAAAAAAAGCGTGTCTGCATCTCATAGTCCAAAGCATTGTGTAATCGAACCAAAACACGACTGCGCACGAATGTAATTATCATGTAAGCAAGTAGAAAACCGACTACAGATATAAAAATCGTTATAGATAAACTGGAGTTTTTAGGGATCATAACTTCATCAATAACATGCTTCATGAATAACGGCATACCTATAACTATGAATTGCAAAGCTAGTGTAATAAGAAAAACATATACAAACAGATTTTTATGTGCTTTTACATGGACTAAAACATCTAACCAAATATTTGGGCTTTTCTCAATGTCGATTCGTTCGGTTAATCCCACTGTCATTAAAAATCCAGAAAATTGCTCGCTGAAATTCTTTAATGACAGCTTAATTCTCCCAAAACGCGGGTCAACAATACGAGCATAATTGTTATCTATCTTTTCCAGAACTACAAAATGCCCTTGATTCCAATGTAGAATTGCTGGTAAAGAAACTTGCTTTAAATGAAATTGATCCATATGTTCAATGCGATAAGCTTTAACATCAAAGCCTATGCTCACAGCAATTTTCTTTAGTTGCAACAACGTTGTACCATCCCGTCCAACGTCTGCCCGTTCACGTAGTCGAGATAATGAAACTTCCTTTTTATGGTATGCGGATATCATTGCAAGGCAACAAAGTCCACACTCTGACTGATGCATCTGCTCGACATAGGGTACACGCCGACGAGCCATTACACTCTCTCCCTTCGGACTTGATTTAAGATCGCCATTTACCCAGAAATGGAAGAGAAAAATTTATCATTTTCCAGATTTAAAATGTTAGGAACTCTTTCCGGAAATGCCTGTTTTAATAGCCCAAATCCAATACCCGAAAGACCACCCATTAATCCTTTAATATCAAATGCACGGTGAACACCTGTGTTATTCCATGGCTGGTCATTTAGAAGTCTGAGCAGATACGCTCTGACTACATCGATAGTATCCTCATTACGATCCAGAACTGAATTAGCATAAAGTAATATTTCCAATTGTCCAAAATCTCCGTGACAATAAACAGGTTCTGTCCCAAAGCCTAATTTAAGAGTTGTTTCAAGCGCAATACTAATCTCTTGATCAATATGTGCATCCCAATACCCATTTTCCAACAATCGTAGTCGAGATAACAATATACCTGGTGCACCATGACACCATGTTACCCTTGCGGTATCATTAGGAGTAATCCAATTTTTCAATTCAGCACAATAGTTTGTACGCTCATACTGTAGTCCTTTTTCGATATATTCAATGTACTTTTTATGTTGAGTTACTCTGTACAACGATGATAATGATGCAATAATTCCAGATACGCCATGAGAATAGCCTACGTAAGGCTTACTATTCGGTGTCGTCAACCAAACCATACTACCATCTGGCAATGTTTGAGCATTCTGAAGCAAATGTTCTGCACATTTCTCTGCTCCTTGCAGTGCCTGTATCCATCCGGTTCCATGATATACATGTAAAAGTACATCAATAGCTCCAGCTGCTCCACCGATATAATCGAATGAGTTATCTTCATCAATAAGGTTACAGTAATAAGGAAGGAATTCTTTAACCGTTTGGAGTAGCTCTTCATCATTCCATAAGCGTGACAATTGATAGGTAGCAAATACGCCACCGCCAATGCTACCAACTTCAAATACCCCAATGTTTAACGATACAGCATTTGATCGGTACGTATTCCTCATAATTTCTATCAACGGCTGTAATGCTTTTCGGGCCATATATTTATAATTGTTATTTGCAGTTAGTTCAGATAAATAACCCAAAAACAGGGCAATTCCACCATTCCCATTATAAAGATCATTTCCTACTGGAATTAGTCTCAGTTTTCTTTCATCCTCACCATGGGCTACTAAACCAATCCATGTTATATCATCAGCTGCTGGATTTGAAGATATAACTGCCGATTGAACCAAACTTTCTCCAATTGAAGTAGCTAATTGGACATACTCGTCTTTCCAATTAGACCTTAGCACATCGTTTGAATTTTTTAATTGAATTTCAGGAAAACAATAAGTATAAAGATCAGGCTTAGATGCCAAAACAGACATATTTAATAACTGTAACTGTTCTTTTAGGTCCTTCTCGCCCATTTTATCGATTTTGTTTATTACAACCTCTATACCTGATTGTTCAAATAACTGGGGAATTCGTTCACTATTAGATGACCAAGCATCTCTTTCAGACGGAGAAGTGTAAAAGATAGGGATATCACCGTCTTCAATATCGCGCATCTCGTGGGAAACAAATTTTAAATGTTTGGGATCAGCTAAGCATTGTAACCATAATCGATGCAAAACAACTTTACGATCTAATTCGTCTCGCAATAAGTCAGGATGGTATAGGGTACGCATTAGTTCCCCATACGCTCTAGTATTTCGCACGATTACTCTAACTCTAACGCCATCAAAATCTCGGATCATTTCTTTCAGTTTGTGCTTATTTCCCATCATAATCCTGTAAGCCTGAGCAAAACCTTGTTCAATGTCGCTAGTATAACGATAACTATCTACAACTTCATTATTATAAACTGGAAGATTGCGGGTCTTTCCGGATTCCCCCATTCCTCTTTCTAGCCTCATTCGATCCGTCCCTCTGTGAGTGAGGTTCAGTACATTCGGTACTTTTTTTCCACCGTATCCGAAAATACCACTAATATCTACACCTGAGTACGTATCTGACTTAAAAATGTACTGTGGTAACATACCAGAAGACATCACAGAATTAGATATAATTTCATAGGCATGACCATTGGCATCATGTTCAAATTTCTTCGTACTTATATGTCTATGAAATAAGGATTCTAGATCAATTACAACAGGGCTAGATCTATGCGCAATAATATTCTCATAATGGAAGTCTGTGGCGTTAAACATGTACATAATAGCCAGGTTCACGCCCATGTTTTTGTAAAATTCACTAATTTCCTCAATGGATTTGCACTCAGAATGCTCTACAAACTCTGTCCAGCCGTAACTTCCACAATCTATATTTTCTATCATTTTCATGTGTGGAACACCAAACTGTCGCATCCACGACAAAATTCGATAATATCCTATATCA
The DNA here is from genome assembly GCF_900110055.1 of Paenibacillus sp. OK076. Taxonomy (NCBI): domain Bacteria; kingdom Bacillati; phylum Bacillota; class Bacilli; order Caryophanales; family Paenibacillaceae; genus Paenibacillus; species Paenibacillus sp. OK076. Next base: position 281,967 of record NZ_FOCH01000002.1, on the reverse strand, counting down.
ACCCTTAGTGAACGAGGTTTATATACTAATTTGCGTCCCGTTGTAAACTCTAAAATCGTCACACTTCGTCCATCATGAGTATCGCCTACCCCAATATGCAGCTGGACAAGCTTTCCGAACTGGTTCACCTCAGGCATATGTGAAACAATTTTCGAATAATCCGCCTTAAACCTATCTAATACTTCACTAACATGGGCTGCCCATCTTTCAGTTATACGAAGCAATGAACGTATTAGTACTGGGTATTCATTGGCTAGTTGTCTTAAATACTCTCGATCATGTAGCAAATTTTCAAAGTACTGGTACCTCTTTTCTGGAGTTTCTCCTTGTAGAAGTCCCTGATTACTTAATACATTCAATTCCAATATTAAAGTTTTGTAACTGCAATCCATGATTCTTTCGAATAATGAAGGAAGCAGCCTTTTAAAAAAAGAAATACTTGTATGTAAAATAAGAGAATCTGAATCACTTATTTTTATATTTTCTCCCAATTTATTGATAGCAAGTAAGAAAAAACGTTCAGCAAATCCCCAAAATGCAGGCGGAGTAGCAGGAAGATAGTCTTCCAATGAGTCACTCAACAACAACTTTTCCCACTGCAGTTCCCATGATGAGTCTATTCTTTTTGAATTTACAATAGTCTCAACTTCGAGATTCGACACTTCTTTGAGACTCTTTTCCAAATATTCTTCCTTATCATAGAAAAATTTTGCCCAATATTTTATCTTTTCACTAGTATTTATCACCGTATAATAACAACCTTTCGATAATTTAGAAACCATACCTACAAGGATAAGAGGGCATTTCTAGCTGTATACTCGGCAGCATCATTTATAATGCTCCGATAATATCAGCAGAATGCCCTCCTTATAGAATCCATGTCAAACCTAACTGCATTATCATTCTGTTACTACCGTGTATCAACTAGCCTATTATTCCCAAAGATTGCACTAACCTCTGAATTCAGCTGTTTATTAACATACCCATGTCCATCCTGGAGTACAATCAGCCGTAATGGTAGAAACACAATTACCATCTGTAAAGCCTTGTGCTTGAGCACCACCAGCCACTGTATCCATCTCAGTGTCTGTCAATTCAGATAGCACACTTCCCACTGGATTATATGTAGCTGCATTAGTATTTTCCATTTGATTTTTCAATTTCATAGTTTTCACCTCCTTTCATAACTCAACCTGCTTAGCAGGGTATTCATTGTTCAATATGATAATAGTGTTCCTATTGACGTTTAAGGTCTAAATCCTTATATGGGTAATATTACCACATGGGTATATGGAAGTAAATAGGTTTAATAGATATATTTAAGAATAATGCGATATAATGAGTTTATTCGGAAATTCATATACATTTATATCGAAATTTAGGAGATATACACTTCGAATTTTTTAACCTCATCAAGCTAATTAAAAGACTGAGCCTAAAGAAACTAAAACAATCACGTAAAATTCTTTGAATAGGAGATTGCTCAGAATGAGCAAAGGATTAGGATTAAGCGAAGTAGAGCAACTTTCTGTAAACCTCTATGTGAAATCTGTATCGACCAAGGGAATCGCATATACGGACGAATTCAAACAACTATTTATTGCATCAAATCAACAAGGAAAGCTGCCCAGAGAAATTTTGAGTCTGTGGATTCGATGTTCAGATCATCGACATGACCCGGATTAAAGTCGCAGCCGACCGATGGAGAGCAGGTTACCAGGAGCAAGGAGACAAGGAACTCACTACACTCATCCAGATTTTCAGAAGACAGTGAAACGTATGGGGCTTGGTCAATCGATGTCCAGACTAGGGAACTGCTGGGATAACGCACCGCAGGAGTCGTTCTTTGGTCATTTTAAGGATGAAATCTCGTTAAAGAACTGAGCCAAAACTGGATGAAGCCAAACAAGAAGGTAAAGCCTATATGATCTACTACAACCAATGGACTAAAAATCCCCAGTGTTGGCCTGTTGGCCTCAGCCTACCTTTTGCAGAATGCTAACCACGGCGAGAGTTTCGTTCATATGAACAAAAAACCACCGGATCAAAGATCGGTGGTTTTTCTTGTCTACTGCGCGCTTCAATTAAAAATATTGCAATTAAATTTTTAACTATTGCAGCTGCCACAATGCGGGCACGTTGGATGGTTCCCACCCTGGCAAGGAGGTGTGTGGCTGCAAGCATTTATACGTCTTGCCGTTATATGTGACCAGTTGTCCCGCAGTATAAGCTGTGTTGGCCTGCCAAGCCGATACGCCAGGATTCGTCGTTTCAGCGGCCGTCTTCACGCTTAACGCGTTGCTCGCTGCAGACACATTGCCTGCCGCATCCTTTGCTTTTACCGTAAATGTATACGAGGTATCCGCCGCAAGCCCGCTGATCGTTGCCGTCGTTCCGGTTACCGTTGTTGCCAGTGTCGTTCCGTTGTACACGTCATACCCCGTTACACCCACATTGTCAGTGGATGCTGTCCAGCTCAGCGTTATGCTGGATGTGGTTTGCGCCGTCGACGCCAGGTTCGTCGGTGCAGTTGGCGCTTGCGTATCGCCTCCCGGCTGAGCCGTTGTGCTTACAGTTACAGCATTACTGGCCGCAGACAGATTGCCTGCCGCATCTTTTGCTTTTACCGTGAAAGTATATGAAGTCCCCGCTGTAAGTCCACTGATCGTTGCTGTCGTTCCGGTGACGGATGTCGCAAGATTAGCGCCATTATAGACGTTATAACCGGTAACGCCTACATTATCCGTTGAAGCATTCCAAGCCAGCGTCACAGAGTTTGCCGTCACACCTGTCGAACGAGCATTCCCGGGTACGCTTGGTGCCGTCGTATCTACTGGTGGCACTGTACCTCCGGTAGGCAGATCTGCTTTCAGTTTGTTTTGGAGTGTTTTGTTACGGTCACCGCTGATCTCCCAGAACATCGCTCCGCCGAGTCCTTTGCTCTTGATATAAGCCGTTTTATATCCAACGGACTCTGCATCGTCATAACTGATAAAGCGTTTATTGGACGCATTATAGAGATATGGCACTTTGGCCGTGTCATTCCAGTAACGCGTGTATCCGTTTTTGTTGATGTAATTGGCTTCCAGATCGTAGAAGTCAAAGGAACCTGCTTCCCATGTTCCAACGGAAGAACCACCTGTGCACGTCTGATACTGGCCGTTGCCTGCCTGTGCACATCCATCCCAGCCACGGCCATAGAATGGAACACCAAGCACGAGTTTAGCGGCCGGTACGCCTGCATCCAGATGCCCTTGTGCTCCGGCTGCCACATTAAATGTATTGGCATCTGGCACGCCAGCGGCTGAAGCCGCAGGATCATAGTTCAATGGCGCATTATGTGCGCTGATTTTTTGCCAAGCCCCGTTAAAATCGTATGTCATAATGTTAATCCAGTCGACGATGGCAGCAATTTTTGCAAGCTCGGTATTGGCAGCATAGGTCGCAGACGCGCCGCTTGCAATCGTAAGCAGATACTTCTTGCCGTCTACAGCTCCCGCTGCATCCAGCTTTTCACGGATTTTGCTTAGGAGCAGGGTATAGTTTTGCTTATCTTCAGGACGTTTGCTGTTACCATCAAGTCCGCCTGATACCGGGTACTCCCAGTCCAGATCCACTCCATCAAAATTGTACTTCCGCAGGAAATCGACGGCGGAATTCGCAAAGACCTCTCGGGTTGCAGCCGTGGCGGCTACATCAGAGAAACGGTTGGACCACGTCCATCCTCCGACGGAGATAATAGTCTTCAGGTTAGGATTGGTTTGTTTCAGCTTGTTAAGCTGATTGATATTGCCTGCAATGGGCTGATCCCACGTATCCCCTGCAAATGTCTTGCCTGTATCGATCCATGGATCGCCGAGCACGATCGTTCCGTTCGGGACATTGATCGTTTGACTTTTTTCATTCTGACATGTCCAGGTTACAGGATTGGGGCCCGAAGGGTCCGGATTTCCATGAATGCCGTTCCAGCAAATATCAGCAAACGCATAGTTGATATGCGTCACTTTGGTCGGGTCGATGTCAGCTACATTATAGTTTCTGCCGTACGCCGCCCAGGATGGGTAGTAACCAACGATTTTATAAGAATCTGCTGCTTCGGCCGTGGCAGGTTGGAGCGCGAAGGAAGGAACAATGACGGATAAGAGCAGGGACAGACCAAGGAAAAACTTTGCAGTCTTCTTAAAAGCAGTGTGTTTATTTAAATGGATCATTTAATACACAACCTCCTCTGTCTTTTGCATGCTAAGTCCATTCAGGAATGGACGATGTGCGTTCGAGAACTGGTTATTCGTATACGCGTCCCAGTTTATTGACCAGGTCATAATGCCCTTGAGACCGGCATAGCCCGCAGGCTGGCGCAAGGTATAGGAACCGCCGTATGATACTCCTTTGATCAGATAGTTCAATGCCTTTTGCAGCTCGGCTGGTGCCGTATAGCCGCCTCCAGCCGCCTGCTGGGAAGCTGGTACTCCAATCGCAATCTGGTCCGGGCGGAGAGGACTAAAGAATGGACCTGAGCTTCCGCCTACGTTAAACCCTTGAAGCAGCATTTCGGCCATGGCGACATGGAAATCGGCTGTCCCTTGAGCGTAAGAACGTCCATCCAGCCCCACCATCGAACCGGTGTTATAGTGCTGCACATGAAGTAGGGTCAGGTCATTGCGCAAGGCATGAATCACTGGAAGATACGCCCCCCAAGGACCACCATAGTTCAGATATCCGCCCTGTACGTAGGCCGTTTCCGGTGCAGCGGTCAGAACAAAATTGGCACCAAAGTGTGATTTAAGCGCTTTCACGCCGTTAATCAGGTTAACGATCTTCGGAGTCGTTGGACTGCGAAAGTCGGTATCACCCGCATTTAAAGACAGGGAGCTTCCTTCAAGATCGATGTCGAGACCATTGAATCCGTAAGTCGAAATAATGGATTTGAGGGAATTCTCGAACTGTTGTCTCTTGGTCGCATCGGTGAGCTCAATCGTGCCATTGGCTCCCCCCATGGAAATCAGTACCTTCTTCCCTTGGCTTTGAAGGTATGCAATGTCCGACTTGAACTCTTCTACCGTAGCGTTATACGGAGAAAAAGCGAGCGTTCCGCTGCCGGGTGAAATCGGCTCGGCAAAGGAGACATTAATAACGTCATAGGCTGTTGACACGTTGCGCAGTTTAATATTGGTAGAGCCATTGTCGAAGTTGTGCCAGTAGCCGATCAGCCATTTGCTGCCGCTAGGCCCAGGATTCGAAGATCCGGTGGAAGTGGTAACGCTGAGAGAGGTGCTTGCAGCGGACAGATTGCCTGCCGCATCTTTTGCTTTCACTGTAAAAACATATGTGGTGCCAGCTGTCAGTCCTGTGACTACAGCCGTAGTCGTTGAAGTGTTCGCCGCGAGAGTACCGTTCCGGTACACTTCATATCCGGTTACGCCCACATTGTCCGTGGATGCGTTCCAGGTAAGATTGACTGATGTCTCTGTGACGAGGGATGAGGTTAAACCTGCAGGAACGGAGGGTGGTGTCGTATCCGGAGTTGGGGTACCCCCTCCAGTACCTTCCCCGACGTATTTCCACAATGCAGGTACATTTGAGGGCTCCCATCCGGTCAAAGCCGTATGGGGCTGAATACATTCATAATCTTTATTTAAATAAGTTACTAGATCTCCTTGTTTGTATGCGGTGCCTGCCTGCCACTGGGCAGCGGCGTCTGCTCTTGGTGCAAACCACGTAATAATCAGAAGAAATGCCAAAGCGAATGTAATGACCGGGCGGAATCGAACAGCTTGATTCAAGCAAAATCCCTCCTGTATTCAGGTTATTTTCACCTTGCAAACAATGCTTCACTGGTGCGCTTACATGTGATCCGCAATCTTAGAGCTTATAAAGCCGTCTGACAATGAGCGTCGCTTCACTCCCTTCCCTTATCAAAAATGGACCTTCCCTCTCGCTTTCTCTTTTTGCAGACACCATCCAAATTTTACAGGGAATTTACAGATCCTCACCCTGTATTTAATCAGTAAAATGCAATTGAGATAAGGGATAAATTATTTCTATGGGGGGCGAAAAATGTAATATACCGCACAAAAAGGCCATCTACCAAGTCATTAAGAGACTTGATAGACGGCCTTTTTTTTATTTTATAAATAAACGGATGTATCACCACGCTTATTTTAACTTCGAGGAGACTAGTTCAAATGACAGCAGACCTTCGAAAGGTTGCCACCCATCCTCACCGGATAAAATAACAGGCACAGTATATTCGGCCGCTTCCTGATCACTGAGTATTTTCGTCCACGGAACTCTCCCCATCACACTTCCGGCCCCAGGTCCGGCACTATGATATTCGAAGTACGCTACCGTCGCTTCCGCATCGTTCTTGTTCCAGTTATGCCAGCCCTCCTGCTTCACATGCGCCCCCATCCAGCAGTTCAGGAAGCAGACTTTGGCATGATTTCGCCACGGTCTGCCTAGATATACGGACTGAGCGGGGGCGTTGCTGGTCAGGTCACAATCGATAAACACATAGCCATAACGTGCATCCTCTGGTGTGGAAGCAGCCGTGATCCAGCCATTCACTTCTCCCTCTGCAGCAGCAGCATCGCTCAAGCGATTCTTCGCAAAAATCTCACAGCCCTGAAACACAGCCGTAGCCGAGCCAAAAATAAAATCCACATCGCCCTCAATGAAACAGTCCTCATAATATTGGCGCAGCTTCCGCCGCTCTGCCCCGTCACGCGGCCCCCCGAAGAAACTCCGGTCAATGGGCTGCTCGGGCAGCGGTCCGGTAAAGATCGTGTCCTGGTGACCTATAAATCGGCAATGCCGAAAGGCCGCCCGATCCCCATCCACGTAGACAGCCAACGCCTGACCGACCTCACGGCCAGGCCCAGCGGAGTTGATGAAGGAAAGTCCTTCAGCGGTGAAGTCATCTGCCCCGATAAAGGCTGTGTACGAATGAAAGGTATGATACAACTCCCCGTTCGGGAACTTTTTGAGCGCATAATCATCATATGTGATGATGGTCTGATCAGCTCCTGCACCGACGAGGTGAACCCTCGGCTTCTCGATGTGCAGTTTTTCAACATAGGTGCCTGGCTTTATGCGAATCGTATACTTTTCAGTACAGTCGGCCGAAATCGCATCAATGGCAGCCTGAATGGTGGGAAAATCGCCGCTTCCGTCCGCAGCAACCAGGTAACCATTCCTGTACAAATCCAGATCTGGCCCGTGTGACAGAGGTTTGTTCATGGCAATCGCTCCATTTCCAGCGCAGCCAACAGGAGCGGCGCCACACCCATGAACGAGTCACTCACAATCTGCTCGCCGACATAATAACTGTACGAACCATCCCGATCCAGACTGAGTCCTGCCCCGTGACAGATCGCGTTCAGCTTCACGCCTTTCTCCGTTTCCTCCATCAATCGGGAGGTCAGTCCCTGCCATCCCTTCTCTGCAGCCTGCCTGAAATGAGGCTCCAGGTAACGCAGGCGGACTCCCTTCGCCATGGCGTACACAAACATGCTTGAACCGGAAGCTTCCAGATAATTGCCCTTGCGGAATCCCTGATCCAGCACCTGGAACCAGAGTCCGCTCTCCTGCTCCTGTACACGTACCAAGGCATGACACATACGCTCGAAGATGCCAATGATTGTGCCCCGTTTCGGATGATGGATCGGGAAGTGCTCCAGACTATCCACGATCGCCATCGCATACCAGCCCATCGCGCGGCTCCAGAAGTGTGCGGAGCATCCGGTTACGGAGTCGGCCCAGATCTGCTCCTTCGATTCATCCCAGCCATGATAGAGCAGACCCGTGCGCGGGTCACGCGTCTTGCGTTCGATTAGCAAAATCTGATGAGCCACTTCATCCCACAGATCTGGCCGATCAAACATCTTGGCATATTGCGCCAGAAAAGGCGACGACATATACAATCCATCCAGCCACATCTGGAACGGATAGATTTTTTTGTGCCAGAATCCGCCCTCCGACGTTCGAGGCTGTCCTGCGAGCTGGGCTGCGAGCAGATGTGCAGCTTCAGCATATCGCTGATCCCCGGTAGTTTCCAGCAGTTCGAACAGGTTCTTGCCCTGATTGATCTGATCCAGGTTGTACTCTTCCAGGGAATACGTTCCGATGGAACCATCCTCCTGAACATACAGATCCATATGTCTTTTCATAAAAGAAACATACTCGTCCTTGCCGTATTGCTTACCAGTGCGTGCCATTGCCATTAACGTCATTCCCTGAACATATGCCCACCGTTCCGAAGGAAACACATGATAGCCATCACCATCGCATTGCTGGCAAATCATCTCCGCTATTCGCTCCGACCAAGATAACTGCGTCTGTACTTGCATAAAAGAACCCTCCCTGGACCTTGAATGTTGTACTTAGCCTATCCTTAATGTTCAGACACTTGCTGCCGACAAATCGCCGTCGAATTGCGGTGATTCAGCTTCGGTTGGATAATGACCGGATAATCCACCTGCTCATCACGGATCAAAGATACGATCAGCTCTGCTGCCTGTGCGGCCAGTTCATCCAGGGGCGGGCCAATGGTGGTTAGCGCCACCTCGGCATACTGCATATCCGGCAGATCATCATAACCGATTAACGAAATATCATTGGGCACACTGTAGCCCGCTTCCAGCAAAGCCCGCAGCGCACCTCGGGTCACCAGGTTGTTCAGGCCAATAAATGCCGTTGGCGAATCCGATTCAAACGTGTACTGCCGAATGGCAAAATAACCATCCTCCCAGGAGGAATGTGCAGGCAGCACATGGCGGTGGTCAAATTCAAGTCCTGTGCGCTGCAACGCTTCCCGATACCCTTCAAGCTTGATATTTTGGGAGTTGCCAATGAAACCAATCCGGTGATGTCCCAGTGATTTCAGATGCTCAACCGCTTTGTATATGCCCTCTTTCCGGTCAATCTTGATGTAAGGGGAATTCGGGGCTTCATCTGTACCAAGCACGAAACATGGCATGTTCAGTGTTTCAAACTTTTTCCAGAAGTCATCCCGATTGTCCAGCGCATAGTCCCACAGGATACATCCATCCACGCGAAGCTGGCTAAAAACATCCAGCCCATCATCCGCGACGACCAAAATCATCTGGTATCCCCGCTCCTTCAGCTCCGCATGCAGATTGCCCGATATATTTGAGAACAACGGATTGCTCAGTTCATCAAGAACAAAGCCAATAATGTTGCTTCTGCCGGTGGAAAGCTGCTGTGCCATAATGTTTTTTCGATATTGATGCTTCTCCGCAACCGCGAGCACCTTCTGCCGCGTCGCCGGTTTGATGCGGGGATCACCGTTGAGTGCCTTGGATACCGTGCTGTAGCTCACTCCCGCCAGTTTGGCAATGTCCTTAATGGTTATCAAAATCAATCAACACCTCTCAACCCTTGGGAAGCTTATTGCTGTGCAGCCTTATACCGGTCATATTGCGCCTGTCTGCCGGCAATAACCTGCTCAATGTTCATTTTTTTCAAAGTCTCGATATAACTGTCAAACTGATCCAGACTGGTATCACCGCTTATAAATTTGAAGTTCATCTCTTCCACATACGTCGTAATATCCGGCATGGACATACTCTCTACACTCGCTTCATCCGGCAGAGCATATACGAATGGAAACGGCTCGTGGATGTATGGCTCCAATTCCTTGTCGAGCTTGGCATGCCATTCGGCCACAACGGAATCGGCCGAATCCGTAGACTGAATGTTCGGCAGATTCACGGGACCAATGCCGAGTTTCTGGATATAGTCATTGTCCTTGCCTTTGTCCGTGAATGTCTTCACGCCATTTTCTTCGGTATACGTATCACCCTTGATGCCCCACGTATAATACGTCTGCGCTTCTTCACTTACTGCATAATCCAGAAAACGGAAGGCGAGCTCCGGATTTTTGCTGTCCTTGGAGATTCCAAAAATGCCGCTCACAGGCGTACGTCCGATATAAAACTGATCTCCATGCGGGCCTTTCAGTGGCAGAATGCCCTTGAAGATAGGCTCCGCCGGGTCATAATCCTTGAACAGCGGACTGTAGACCATCGACATGTACCAGCTAAAATTAAACGTAGCTCCGGTTACATCCTGCGAGATGCGGGAGGTCACCTGATCACTTGTGGTACTGGCATAGTCCACCCCGAGCAGTCCTTCTTTGTACAGCCCATTCAGATATGTCAGATATTCCTTGTAGGCAGGCTCATAATAGCTGAAATGCACCTTACCCTGGTCATCCGCATAGAACTGATTGGATAGATCAAGACCAAAAGCAGGACCAAATGCCATCGGCACAAACTTGGATTCCATGGACAACGGTATTTCATCCGCTTTGCCATTACCGTTCGGGTCGTCTGTCTTGAATTTGCGCAGCATCGCTGTGAACTCATCCAGTGTTGTAGGTTCATTCAGTCCCAGCTTCTTCAACCAGCGTTCATTCACCATGAACACCGGCATGTAGTTTTTCGTAAGCGTTTGCTGCGGAACATAATACATTTTACCATCTGGCGTCGTTAAACTGGCTTTGACGGATGGGGATTTGTCGTATATTTTTTTGAGATTCACACCATACTTCTCCACCAGGTCATTCAGCGGAATAAACAGACCACTGTTAATGTATTTCATGAGCTGATCCTGATCCGGCAGATAGACGATATCAGGCAATCCTGTTCCGGCCGCAAGCCTTGGATTCACCGCATCCGCGTAGTTCTGTGGGGGAATGAGATCCCAATCGACCGTTACCCCGGCATTGCTCTCAATTTTTTTCACAATCTCGGCAGTAGAGAGATCCACGTTGGTCGTCCAGGCGTTGGTCCCGAGAATCGACAGCTTGGCATCTTTCTGGTCCGTTACCGGACCTGCTCCGGTGTAGTTGAACGCTGGCTCCGAGCTTGGTGAAGCACTGCCCTTATCTCCCCCTGCTCCTGTACTGCTGCTGCATCCTGCAAGACTGATGGCAAGTATCACCGCGAGAACACTTTTTCTTCCGGCCCCTCTGATTATCATCCGTTATTCCTCCTTGTTATGAACAACCTTGGGTGGTGCATGGTGATCAATAAGGCTATCCTTTCACGGCTCCGAGGGTGATCCCCTTGACGAAGTACCGCTGGATAAAAGGGTAGATCGTAACGATTGGCAGAATGCTGACCACAATCGACACATACCGGACCTGAAGGGTGGACACCGCGAGTGCGCCTGTGGTCATTGTGCCACCCATTTTTTGCATGACCTCCGGTGATGCCATGATCAGCACCCTGCGCAGGAACATTTGCAAGGGCTGCATATCCTGTTTGCCCAGATATAGCAGGGCTGAGAAGAAGTTGTTCCAATGGAATACGGCGTAATATAACGTCAGCACAGCAAGCGTTGGCTTGATAATGGGTATCGCCAGGCGATACAGCATCGTCAGTTCATTAGCCCCGTCTATACTTGCACTCTCGAAGATTTCATTCGGAATCCCCTCAAAGGCTGAGCGGCAGATCATGACATTAAACGTAATAACCAGCACAGGAAGCACCATCACCCAGCGGGTGTTATATAGCCCCAGCGACGTAATCAGCATGTAGACCGGGATGAGCCCACCCGAGAAATACATGGTGAAGGCGATGAAAAAGTTCAGCTTTCTGCGCAGGAAAAATTGCTGTCTGGATAACGGAAATGCAGCGAGGCACGTAGCTACAATATTCAGCAGTGTACCTATAACGGTGTACCACAGGGTGTTATAGAAGGACACCCACAACTCCCGGTATTGCAGCACCATTTTGTACCCGGACAAGGTGAAGCCTACCGGCCACAACGCAACCTTTTGTTTGTCGATCGCATCAACCGAGCTGAATGAAACGCTGATCACATACAAGAAAGGGTACAGCGTAACGACAACCGCCAATATGGTCAGCAGGTAGACAAATCCGTAGAATAACCGGTCACTTCTCGATTTTTGCATACAGGTCTCCTTTGGGTCGGGATATGGTCTTACCAGAGTGACATCTTGGTCAGGCGCCGGGTCATCGTATTAGCCGCGAACACAAGCATAAAGGTGATGATAGAGTTGAACAGGCCGACGGCTGTCGCAAATCCGTAGTTCTGTCCTTCAATCCCCATCCGGTACACGTAGGTGGATAACACGTCTGCGGTCTCATAAGTAGCACCGTTATAGAGCAGATATACTTTCTCGAAGCCTACGCTCATAATGCCGCCAAGCGACAGGAGCAGCAGGATGACAATCGTTGGTTTGATGCTGGGAAGTGTCAGGTGCCATAGCTCCTGGAATTTGTTGACGCCGTCAATTTTGCCGGAATCGTACATTTCGGGGTCAATGCCCATAATGGCTGCAATGTAGATAATGGAGCTGAAGCCAAAGCTCTGCCAGATATCGGAGCTGGTGAATATCGTTCGGAACCATCCGGCGTCCATCATGAAGTTCACTTTCTCCATACCGAGCTTGGCAATCAGGGTGTTCACGATTCCGTCCGTGGGTGACAGGAAGTTAATAATCATGCCCGCGACAACGACGGTCGAGATGAAATGCGGAAGGTAGGTGACGGTCTGGGCGAAACGCTTGAACGTCTGATTCTTGATCTCTACAATACAGACGGCGAACAGAATGGGAATAGAGAAGCCGAACAGGAGTGGCAGAAAGGCAAGTAAAAACGTGTTGCGCAGCAGCCTCCAGAAGTAGATGGAATTCACGAACTGATCAAACCACCTCAGGCCCACCCATTCCCCGCTGAACATTCCCTGCCCAGGCATAAAATTACGGAAGGCCAGCAGCATGCCAGGCATGGGAACATACATGAAGATGACGTAATACAGAAAAATGGGTGAGAACATCAGCAGCAAATATTTATCCCGTTTGATCAGGCTGAACAGCGTGGACATGCGATTCTTCACCTTTTAGACTCCCCTTCGCATTAAAATTACAACGTTTGAATTTTTGGGAATAAACATACCACTTCATGCACAATTCAGATCATTCCCTTAAACAAATAATCCATAAAACCCCTTTCAAAATAGAATATTACAACAAATAACAAACAATTGAATACGTAGATATAAACACAAAACCAAAATTACAACGTTGTAATTTAACCCTAAATGTATACGCTTACAAAAAACTATTTTTCCCATCTTAGCAAAGACCAACTGGTTTGGCAACAACAAAAATCAGTGTTTGCTTGCGAAGAGATCTACATGCTGTTGCCGATCTGGGAGACATATTAGCGGGTAAAAAGGCGAGAAAAAAGGGCAACGAACGAATATCTCCCGTTCTGCCCCGCTACTGTCCTGCCTCCACCAGCGTTCTGGTGCAGCGCAGGATTGTTCTATTTTTGAAACGTGTGCCTGTGGCTTCAACCTCTTCGGATTCTACATCTGGTTCCGATACTCCATCGGTGTTACACCCGTCACGCGCTGAAACGCTCTGTAGAACTGACTGACGTTGGAGAACCCCAACCCAAAGCTGATAGTGGTCACAGAATCTGTTGTATGGCGCAGTCGTCGGGTGGCTTCCTCCACACGCAAATTCAGCACATACTGATACGGCGTTGAACCCGTCAGTGCCTTGAAGGAACGCATAAAGTGATATCGGCTCTGGTGCGCAATCGCCGCCATCGATTCAATATCCATTGGACTTGTATAGTCACTGTGTATATACTCCAGCACGCGCCGCAGATGGGGGTCAATGAACGCTCCGCCGTTGCTGCTTGTTCGCTGAAGCAGATTCTGAAACTGTCCGTAAACCAGACCAGCCCCCACGCTCCCCGCCATACCTGTTCCTGAAGTTGCCAGCGTCAGGTTACGGTTACTCCCATTTGGTTCACCTGTCAGCATCCGTCCAAGATAGGTCTCTACGGCAAGCTCCGTTTCCTGTATCTGCAATGGTTCAGGCGCATCGTCCAGCAAAATGGCGTTCCAGCCTCGAAACAGTCTGCTAATTTCAGCAGGATCGAAGCTTTGTGTGGTCCGAAATTCGGTCTGCGCCCCTTGCCTCCCTGAATCCTCCAAGCCGCCAACTGGCGGATTACGAAACTTGATCACGATCACCGCGGAATCCGAATCAATCTCGAAAAAGTGCTCCATCCGGGGATGCGCAATAATCCCCAGTCCTGCTTCTAGTGGATAAGCATGCTGTTCCTGCACCAGATGGCATTGTCCTCTTACAGGCAACGTAACCTGATACCAGTCATCATGCACATGAGGTTCATTGGCGAATCCGCCAGAAGCCTTCCACAATTCCAATCCATTCAGCATCATGTATAATTCCATCGTTTCCTCACCTGCTGACATTATAGCAAATCGTGCTCACTTTCCAAGCACTTTTCACAAAGACAATATCTGTCTGTATCTTTTATCATGGTAAAAAAATAATTCGAGGTGATCTCCCGTGGCACAAGCCGCTGTAAGCAAAATGCAAATCAATCACTCCGCCAATTGGGCGCTTGCCGGAGTCAGCTTCGCCCATCTGCTGAATGATGCGATGCAGACTGTTGTCCCGTCTGCTTTTCCGCTGTTCCAGCAAACGATGCAGCTCAGTTTCGCCCAGATGGGCTGGATTGCCTTCACATTGAATATTACCGCATCGGTCCTACAGCCGCTGGTCGGTTATATGTCTGATCGCAAGCCGATGCCGATCCTGCTGCCCGGAGGCATGTTGTTCTCCCTGATCGGTGTTCTCGGCTTTGCCTTGTCTTCCGAGTTATGGATGCTGCTTGTCTCCGCAGCGTTGATTGGCATAGGATCATCCATTCTCCATCCTGAATCCTCACGCGTCGCCCATCTGGCAGCAGGTCGCGGACGCGGAATGGCACAGTCCATCTTCCAGGTCGGTGGCAATACAGGTCAGGCTCTCGCCCCGCTGCTGGTTGCCTTTATCCTGCTTCCGCATGGACAGCTTAGTTTTCTGTGGCTCATGGCTTTTGCTCTAATCGGGATCGTTATCCAGTCTTCCGTTAGCCGTTGGTATAGAGACAAATTGGCGGATAATCGCAGCCGTCAGCAACAGCCTGTACAGGCAAATGGCATTGTGCAGCCTGCTGCCCAGCTTGTAAGTCGGGGATTTGTCGCTTTTACAATGGGTATCCTCATCCTGCTGCTGTTTTCCAAATTCGTGTATATTGCCGGTATGACCGGATACTATGCCTTTTATTACGCCGATGCGTATAACCTGCCTCTTTCGCAGGCCCAGATCTGCCTGTTCGTTCTGCAATTCGCGGGCATGGTTGGAACCCTGCTCGGAGGCCCACTGGCTGACCGTTATGGACGCAAACCGATGATCTGGTTCTCCATCGCGGGTACTGCACCATTTTCACTGCTGCTGCCTTATGCGGGACCTGCTCTCTCCATGGTATTGTGCGGCATCATCGGTTTGATTCTGATGTCCGGTTTCAGTGTCATCATTGTCTACGCACAGGAACTGCTGCCGCGTCATATTGGGACGGTATCGGGATTGTTCTTCGGCCTGTCGTTCGGCATGGCGGGACTCGGCTCGGTTGTGCTTGGTTCCCTGATTGATGTGACCAGCATTTCATTCGTCATCAAACTATGTTCTTTTTTGCCGCTGCTCGGGGTGTGTGCTGTATTCCTGCGCCGGGATCGGCCAAGAAACGCCTAATATACATTGAAACGTCGTTCGTTTTGTGACTACAATAAGGTCAGAATAATGAAGACAGAGGCTAAACAGAAGGAAGGAATAACCCATGATCATTGATGTACAGCATGTTACTTGGAAAAGGGGACCGATCACCCTCCTGAACGATGTCAGCTGGCGTGTAAACGAAGGCGAGCATTGGGCATTGCTTGGCCTGAATGGTTCCGGTAAAACCACACTCCTGAACATGATCACCGGATATCTCTGGCCCACAGAAGGTACGATATCCGTGCTCGGACACCGTTACGGGGATGTGGATTTGCGTGAGCTGCGGAAGTCGATTGGCTGGGTCAGCTCCTCCCTTCAGGAGAAATTGTATGGCACCGACCGCACCCAGTATGTCGTGATCAGCGGCAAACACGCCACGATCGGACTGTACGATAAACTGTCCGACGAGGATTTGGATCAGGCACGAGAATTAATGCATACACTCGGCTGTCAGCATCTGTGGGATCGCGAATATCGTACCTGCTCCCAGGGGGAGAAGCAGAAGCTGCTCATTGCCCGAGCCCTGATGGCTAACCCGCGTGTACTCATTCTGGACGAACCCTGCAATGGGCTTGATCTGTTCTCCAGAGAGCGGCTGCTCGAAAGTATCAGTGAGCTGACGCAGAAGCCGGATACCCCTTCGCTCATCTACGTCACTCATCATACCGAGGAAATATTGCCTGTGTTCAGTCACAGCCTGCTGCTCCGGCGGGGTGAGATCGTGAATAGCGGATTAACCAGCGAGTTGATGAACAGAGACGTACTGAGTAACTTTTTTGAATCACCTGTGGATGTAGATCGGCATGGAGAGCGTGTCTATGTCAGAGCATCGGATAAATAATTTTTATGTTTATATCTATTCACAGTCAGAACAGTCGAAGCAGCCCAAAATCTTATCCACATGTGGACAGGTTTTTGGGCTGTTTGGCTATGTTATGAATTATCCACAGTATTCTGTGTACTATTTCCGGGCAGAGAGGAATAAAAACAACGGAATCCGCTGTCTGCGCAGGTACGTCTCCTCGTTCACAAAATGCTGACGCTGAGGCGCCGATTCCCGCAGATGCTGTACTTGAAATCCTGCCTGCTGTAATGCCATGTAGTAGGATTCGATGGAACGATGCATTTTTTTCACCGTACCCCCAAGCCATTGCTGCTCCCGAAATCCCTCCACAAAATACTGATCAACGATCCAGTTGGTCCGGGTCCCCGAAGGCTGCAAGGTCGACGTGATCACAGGATGTTCTACCGAAAATACGAATGTGCCATTCTCCTTTAACGTGTGGTATACCTTGAGAAATAGGATGTCCACATTTTCAATATAATGAATCGCCAGTCTGGATATGACCAGATCATATGTATCCGCAGGATAGCTCCAATCTTCCATATATCCTTGCTCAATCTGTGCGTTCTGGCCCTTTATCGATTCATGGGCAGCCTGAATCATATTCACTGAACCTTCAATTCCCGTATAACTGCCACCACGGTGGTCGGGACCGAGCAGTTCTGCTCCGAACCTCGCATCCCCACAGCCGAGATCCAATATGCTCTTGCCCTCAACGTCTCCAATCAGCTCCAGCATTACAGGCTTCTCCAACGTATCATTGGCATTCTCCTGCCACTGTCGGCGCTCCATATACTTCTCGAAATTGGCCCCATTTTCGTAAAAATCCGATCCCCGTTCGCTCATTGCACAACCCCTCCATTAAGTGATGAAGTTCAGCTCTCATATCAGCCTGGAAGATTATACACCTTTGGAAGCTATAGTTGAAACCCTTGCCTGATTCAACCTCGGTAGACCTGAAACCAAAAAAAGTACAGCCAGCGCTATCTTGGCGCCGCACTGTACTTCTTTTTTTATAGAAAAGCATGGATCAGGAACAATACAGCAAAAGCGAGACCCGACCTCAGATGCCACTGCCGATCTAGTTTCTTGTAACGGAAAATCCCGGCAATCGGAACAGGAAGCAGAGCAATCCCAGCGAGCAATCCCGTAATATGATTAAAATCCAGCTTGAAGTTAAACAAAAAAGCGCCAATCACATGAAGGGCTATCAATCCCATTGCAACAATGGCTATCGGGACGTGTAACCGCCGGGCTATGCCCAGAAGCTTTACAGCTAGTTTCCTGATTTGCGTCCAGGCGTCAAGCCATTTACGTTTCATTACAAACAGGATCACGTAATAACCCAGTACGATAAAGAGCAATATCCGGGCCTGAGAGCCATAACCCTTATAAGCCTCGCGGATGTGGTGGTCGTTCCAGTTCGGGGTACTGATATATAGATGCAGCATGCTCCACAGGCCGTAAACCAAGATAACTGCTGTCACCACCAGACTGAGCAATACCCATTTACGGTCTTTCTTCGGTATATACGATTTCTTCTTTACGGCTGCTTTGTTCATGATCGTTGTTCCTTCCCCTTCACAATGAATGGTTTATTCCTGATGAGGAGAAGTATAGCACCGCTTTCTGTGAATTTTCTAAGAAAAGCATCTATCGACAAAGAAACCATAACTCTTTTGGCGGATGTTTTCTTGCAATATCAGGAAGCGAATGCTTCGAAGTTTATACTTGCTTAAATTATAAGAATAAGCAGCCCTGCTATGCAAAATCGCCTGGTTTGTGGTTTGTCAGATGACTAGCTCAACCAAAGCGCTGCGTTTTGTACCATTTACTCTCACGTTTCTTGATCTTGTCCATGACCAAAGAGTAAAAGGCTTTGATCGAGATGAGAATAAACAGCTGCGCATACGTAAAATAGGATACACAGGCGTATATGAAATTACGAGTATTACTCTGCCCAATGTCTGCCGCAAGTGCAAGATTGATCTGCAATACATATATAAAGTACATAAACGCCCAGCCAATGACGAGAAAGACATACGCATCTCCGGCAAATTGAAACGGTGAACTCACTCCCGGTTTGAACATCGCAATGATCTGGTAGACCAGATTAACGAGAAAAATGATATCCGATACAATGATGGCGAGCATAAACCAAAAGTAACTGACCGCATAATACAAAACCAACAACTTGTTACGCCAGCTGGACCGGTTGAACAGGTTATGGATATTATCCAAAACAACCTGGTAGTTCCCTTTTGCCCATCGTTCCCGCTGCTTCATGTACACGCTGACCTTTTCCGGCTCCTGTTGATAGGCTTCTGCCTGAGGTGCAAGGGCAACGAACTGCCCTCGATTCAAAATCTCAAAGGATAATGCCGTATCTTCCGTGATCGCCGTGACATCCCAGCCGCCAATCTCACGAATCAGCTCCGTTTTAATAATATAATTAGTCCCCGGAATAGAACCGAGCTGGAATAATTCCCACAGCCCTGTGTGGTAGACTCGTTGAGATGTAATAATCTCCAGATTAATGCATTTGGAAAGGAAGTTCTGCCCCCGGTTCCTTGCTTTATTTCTGCCAAATACGACACCGTATTGCTCCGGGTTTTCCAACGACTTCTGTGTCAGAAACATCAAGGAATTTCGCTCAGGGGCAGCATCTGCATCAAAGATGCAAATCCACTCACCCGTGGATATCTCCAGACCGTCATTTAACGCACCAGACTTGCCTCCCGTACCCTTACGCTCCATAATGGTCACATTCCGATGTACATAACTGGTTTGGCTGAGAAATGTCCGCAGCTTCTCCGCTGTATCGTCCGTGCAGTTATCCGCAATAACGATGACCTGAACCTTATCTTCAGGATAATTCAGACGCAGAATATGCTCCACGGTAGCTACAATTACCAATCCTTCATTATGTGCAGGTACCATGACGGTTACAGTGGGATAATGATCCATGTTCTCAGGAATCTGAATCCCCTTTTTATCCTGTTTTTGAATAAAACGAACGGCTCCAGCCATAATGACTATGGATTCAAATACGGCAATCCATATACTAAATATGGAGAGTAGTAATATAAAATCAGCCACTTACCTTCCTCCGATCATACTTGCGATTGACCTTGGATCGAAAGCGAAGAGTAGCAATCGTTAATACAATTGTAAAAACCGCGAACATACAGCTGACGGCGATACAAATCGGGATGAACCATGACATGTAGTCCACAGAGCATCTCTCCTTTCACGCTAGTTTTATATATACTCTCCAATGAGATCTGTCTCCGTGTTCCGTTCCAGCGCGGCAATAACAGTATCAATATCCTCATACTTGCCGAACTGTTCCTTCTGGAATACCAGTGCACCGGATCGAATAACCGTCTGTAGTTCATTGCCTTTTTTATCAATTATCTGCAAGTCCATCATCGCTTTTTTGATCCGTCCTGTAAGCACTGGCAAGTACCCCGCATCGGTCATCGGGCAAATGATCACAAACCGTCCCCGATCCACATAAAACTTGTAATCCTCATACCGGATTTGCTTCTGGATCGTATTGGACAGCTCCAGCAGAAACTGTGCATATCTTACGGAACCAAGTGACTCCAGTACCAATGGCAAAAATTCAATCTTGAACATAGCCATGCTGAACCCATATTGCTCCGAATAACGTCTGGCAAGATTGCTTTGCTTAATGACCGTATCAGCAAGAGCTTCCTTGTTACCCAAGGATGTATCCGGATCAATCTGCGGATTACGTTCCTGCAGCTCCTGTAGACGTTCCATGACACGGGCACTGCGCACAAGACTTGCCTTAATAAAAGCTGCCACAGCCACATTAGCCGGGATCAATAACCACCATGAGAACGTCAGCACATTCACATCCGCATAGGTAACAAGCCAGACAAAGTAAGAGACCAGATATACAAATCCGGCGACGACAGACACTCCGACAGGTATCACAAAACCAAGAACCAGCGCACCAAGCGATGCAATACTGAACACCACATCCAGTGTGGTATAACTCTGATTCATATAAATTTTAAGATAGACAACGAGTTGCTGGATCACGGCTAGTCCGATCAAACTGGCATATCCCCATGCAATACGACGAATGGGCGCTTTATTCCTCATAAGTGCCTTCTCTCCAGTAGAATTTGATAGTGATCATTAGAATTCAACAAATTACGACATGAATAGACAAATATTATGCTAACACAATATTAAACACATAAAATGACGGAATTATCACTTTTCAAGAAATTTTTGTAATTCAGTCTCGCCAAGCAAAGGGAACAGGTTATCAAACATATGTGTATCGCCATCAAATACGTACCCTCCTGGATAAGCGTTATCCAGACTGCGAAAGGTGATCATATGGTTATACAGCTGCTTGGCCCATTTTGGATCACTGGATTGAACAGCGAGTAGCAGGGCAAGTCCATAAACAGATGGAGATTCATAGGATACGGCGGGTGTACGACCCATACGTTTATATTGGCCCGGCAGCTGATGGCGGGTATCGAACTCTTTTTTCAAAAAGGCAATTAGCTTGTCCGGTCTCCGATCGGTTGCCGTTAGATGGTTTGCGACAATTAGCTGATCGATCAGGTTGACCGTGTCATCATATGTATATTCTTTCGTTACAACATTAAAGGTTTTAGGGTAAAATACGCCGTCATCCGGCATGTTTTTCAGCAGGGATTCATATTTGATGTAGGTTCCGGGCTCCAGCATTTCATGCTCTTCCATCGCTTGCAGCGCCTGCAGATCAACATAAACCAGACTTAATGTTTCCGGGGAAGAACCATTGGCGAAATCATGAAAATCAACATAATATCCCTTATTCTGAACGGATTGCGTCAGTGTACGGACAATATGAGTGGCTGTTGCCAGCTTCTCCTCCCGGCCCTGCTCCCATTGATCTGCCGCCTTCAATAATGCCCCGACGATTCGAACATCATCGCCAAGCGCATTGGTGGTCACATGTGATGTTCCATCCGCGTCCAGTTTCCAGGCAATATAGTTTTGAGGCATCAGGAAATAGGTCGTTAACAAATCATAACTCTGCTCGAATAACACCTGATCGTTCTTGGTTACGGCATATTGCATCCACAGTCCGATGGATTCAGACAATGCCTCCCGACCAGCCACGATATTTGGATCTTCTGACGAAGCATCCTGAAGATAGGTGGCCAGAGTGCCATTCGAGTTGGTCATATGATTCTGGACAAAAGAGACTGTTGGAGATGGGTCATTGATCACAAACCTCTCCTTTATGAAAATAATCCATGCTGCTGCTATACTGACTGCCAGTATGACCAACCACATTAGTCTTTTCCGGTTCATGACCTGCATACTTTCCTCCTATGTTGTTTAAAACTCTGGAAAAATCACTCTTAGCTCATTCAGATTGATCCATATAAGGCCGGCGGCCGCCCTTTTTGACGAATTTCCAATCCACCTCAATGTTGTGGCGCATACGGCGCAGCAGATTAACGGCTGTCTCGATCTCTTCCTCCGTTAAGCCCTCCAGCGTTACCTGATCGGAATGAACACCCTCCCTGCGAATAAACTCCCAAGCTTCAAGACCAGCATCAGTCGGATATAACAGCTTATTTTTCTTATTACCCATTGCCGACTGTTTGACGACAAACCCGTCCGCTTCCAGTTTGCTGATGGCTCTGGCCGCCGTGGTCCGATCCACTTTGATTAGTTCAGCGAGCTGGTTGGGAATGATACCGGGATTCTCACAAATGCGATAAAGATACAAATACTGTCCACGAGACAAGTTTAAATGTTGGAATTCAACGTTGCTGATCGAATCCAGACAGCGGGCAATCATGCCGATTTCACGGAGCACTTCTTTTTTCTTAGTCATTGCATTCACTCCTCTACAAAATTGTTGCATTCGCAACATATATGATGATATAACTAAATTAAATCCGTTTAAATTTTAACCATGATAACACGTGGAACAGGTATACATTTTCAAGCTCTCTACCAGTTTACCATGTCAGGATAAGAATACTATTGACTAAAGGAGAAACATTCATGAATATAACTATTGTTGAAGCTAATAACCAGGAATTGCTCGACGCCTGCTTCGCCATTCGTACCGCTATTTTTGTTGAAGAGCAAGGGGTGCCGGCTGAAGACGAATTCGATGCTTATGATGCACTGGAGACGGAAGCAAAACATATTCTGCTCTTCGTAGACGACGTTCCTGCTGCTTCATCCAGACTGCGTATAGTCGAAAATGTTGCCAAATTGGAACGGATCTGTGTCATGATCGATTATCGGAAACATGGACTTGGTCGTGTGCTGATCGATAAGCTGGAGCAGATGGCTCTCGCTCAAGGGCTTGAGAAGGCCAAGCTGCACGCACAGGTACAAGCCTCAGGGTTCTATGAACGTCTTGGATACACGGCAGCCTCGGACGTATTCATGGAAGATGGCATTCCTCATCTGCTGATGACCAAGAACTTAAAATAAATACAAAAAGAAGAGCACCCTCAAAGTTCAAGAACAAGACTTTGGGATGCTCTTTTTGGTTTCTAATGAACCCAGTCAGCGCTATGAATGGGGATTCACCCATTTTGAAAATGTAACGAACCGTACACACCTTATTTTCTGTTTTGCAAACTAAATTGCACCTTTTTCTGCTACTTTTACCGTATTAACGTGGCTGAAGTTCCTTAGGATTTCTAATTCGTATCATTTGCCACAATAAGGTGCGGTGTGTTCGTTAGATGTAGCGCCACATTGGGAGGGGTCTAGTAAACGTGTACTGATAACGGGCAGGTACTTCGGGGACTTCGACCTGTGCGAAATCAAAAAAAACTCGCGCCACCCCATACGCGGATGGGCGACGCGAGTTGCAGGAGTTCCACCACTCGCAGACTCGCAGAAGCCATGCGCTAACCGAGCGTTGGCTCTTGCATTCTTATCCCAAAGCCAGACGACCTGACTGAGATTCAGTGGCGTTATTTTTCATCTGTTTACTGCGCAATTGTCCACAGGCTGCATCGATATCGGTACCATGTTCCATGCGTACAGTTGCGTTAATGTTATTCTTTTTCAATGTATCATAGAAGCCCAGAATGGACTCTTCTGTACTCCGTTGATACTGACTGTGCTCATCCACCGGATTGTACGGAATCAGGTTGATACTGACCATACTCTTGCGGCTGGACAACAGTTCAGCCAGTTCGGCCGCATGTTCACGCTGATCGTTAACGTCCCGAAGCAAAATATACTCAAACATAATACGCTTGTTCGTCGTAGCCAGGTAATAATCCACCGCGTCCATCAATTGTTCAATCGGGAAGGCTCGGTTGATCTTCATGATCTGTGTCCGCAGTTCGTTATTCGGTGCGTGCAGGGAGATCGCCAGATTAACCTGCAGATTGCTGTCTGCAAATTCCTTGATCTTGTCAGGCAGTCCACTCGTGGATACGGTGATCCGTTTGGCGGCAAGAGCCAGCCCTTTACGATGCTTGATCACTTCGATGAAGTCAGTCATGTTCTGGAAATTGTCAAACGGCTCGCCAATTCCCATCACGACTACGTTAGTTACCCGCTCGCCTTGACCAGCTGCATCAAGATACTGTTGTACATGCATGATCTGTTCCACAATCTCACCACCGGACAGATCGCGGCTCTTCTTGATCAGCCCGCTCGCGCAGAAGCTGCAACCAATGTTACATCCCACTTGAGTGGTTACACATACAGTGAGACCATATTTTTGGCGCATTAAAACTGTCTCAATTAGATTCCCGTCCTGCATACGCAGCAGAAATTTCACCGTGCCGTCTGCCGATTCCTGCTTCACATGTTCACTCAGTGAGTTCATCGTGAAATGCTCCGAAATGACATCCAGACATTCCTGACGCACGTCTGTCATCTCTGTAAAATCGTGCACACGCTCCTGATATAACCATTCCCAGATGCGGGAAGCACGGGATTTCTTCTGTCCGTGCTCCGGCAGCCAGTCACGTAATTGCTCTAATGTTAATCCATATATAGATGATTTAATCATGTTATTGTCCTCTTTTCGCAAAAAGCATATGGCTCATCGGTCTATCGAAAAAACCTCTACTCTGTATTGTCCCAAAATTGACGAGCGAACACAAGGGCTTTTGCATTTCTTCCAAGAGGTTTTATCAATGGCAAATCTGCACAGTAACTTATTTCTTCACTTCAATTCCCAGACGTTTAGAAGTGAATAATACCGGAGGTGTGCAGCAGAACCAGAAGCACCAGAATTGGCGCTACATAACGCAGCATGAACAGCCATACCCGGAACCAGCCTGCACGCAGGCCGGATGCTTCGGCAGCCTTTTTCCAGAAGTATCCGGCAAAAATAGTAACCAGCAATCCACCAATCGGAAGTAAAATGTTGGATGCTACAAAGTCCATCCAGTCGAACACACTCTTCGAGCCAATGGTCCATTCAGGGAACAAACCGAGCGACAATACCGAAGGAAGCCCAACGATGAAAACGGCAAGTGAAATGGTCCATACCGCGCGGCTTCGGCCCCAGGACAATCTCTCCATGAAATATTTCACCGGAACTTCCAGCAAGGATACCGCCGACGTTAATGCCGCAATCGCCAGAAGCACGAAGAACAACCCGCCAAACACGAAGCCCAGCGGCATAGCCGAGAAGGCTGCCGGAAGAGCTATAAAGATCAGCGACGGACCCTGATCGGGTGCAATTCCGAAGGAGAAGGTCGTTGGGAATATAATAAGACCCGCAATGAACGCATAGATCAGGTCACCCGCACCGACAGCAACGGTTGCTGCACCGAGTGATTGATTTTTATCAACATAGGAACCGTATGTCACAAGAATACCCATACCCAGCGATAGGGAGAAGAAGGCATGTCCAAGCGCAACCAGCGCAGATTCAGTCGTAAGCTGCGAGAAGTCCGGATTCAGGAAGAAGGAAACTCCCGCACCAGCTCCTGGCAAAGTCACTGCACGAACCATCAGAATAATGAGCAGAACCAGCATCGCCGGAATCAGCACTTTGTTAAACTTCTCAATTCCGTTTGATACCCCTTTGGCTACGATCCAGCCTGTAATCAGAACCGAAATTAACTGCCACACAATCGGCATATAACCGCCTACAAATTCACCAAATTGCCCAGCATAATCCGGATTGTTATACAGCGTACCGCTGAATGATGTCACTGCATATTGCAGCGTCCATCCTGCAATGATGACATAAAAGGAAAGAATGATAAATGGCGTCAATACTTGCAGCAAACCAGCCGCAAGCCACCCTTTTTGCCCGCCTGCCTTGATAAAGGCTGTTGCCGCGCTTCCTCTGCCGCTGCGGCCAATCGCAAGCTCAGCCAGCAATACGGGTAGACCAATCAACAGGAGACAGACGATAAAGAGCAGGAAAAATGCAGCGCCCCCGTTCTCTCCCGTAATATAAGGAAACTTCCACATGTTGCCGAGACCCACTGAACTACCAATGGCAGCCAGAATGAATCCAGCCTGTGAGAAGCGTTCACCTTTGCCCGGTCCGTCTTGATTCAAATTGGAATTATTGGACTTACTGAAATTCATTATATCTACTCCATCTGTTCTAAGATTTTCCGTTATTATATAACAGTCATCCCCTCAGGTCATTCGAAAATCGAAATTAATCGAAATGTTATTTATTTACAGGAATATCCACATTAAATACGCTGCCCTTGCCTTCTTCGCTTAACAAAGCAAGCAGCCTGTGATATGCAGTCCACTGAACCTCCTCATATGCAGTATGTGATAAAAAAGACTACGCCAACCCTGGTCTGTAATTTGGAAATTCCGTAGATGGCTGCAAACTCAACTTTCCCCTCACTGGTCTTCAGCAAACTTTAAGCTTCTGCAGGGGCGACGTATGCCAAAAATTCATCCCTTTTTCAGCTTGGTCACCTATACTTGCACCAATCTCAATCGACATGCTGAGGAGGAGAAGGATGAACACACTGAGCTACAGAGATCCAAACACCCGTTGGAACAGGCATTTCTGGCTGTATGCTGCACTAATTTTTACTGGCGGTCTATTGCTGCGTTTGTACCTTGGAACACAATTCAGGGGTTATATCGGAGATCAGTCCCTGTTCGTCGATTGGATGAATGCCGTCCACCAATACGGGGTTCGCGAATCATACCTGTATGGAAAAGATCAGAACTATCCACCCTTGTTTATCTTCATTCTGGGGTTGTACCGCTGGATACTGGATGGACTCGGCATAACCGCCTCAGCTGGCCATCTATCCATGAAAATACTGCCTATCGCCTTCGATATGCTGTCCATGGCGGTCTTGACCCTCACATTCAAAAAGCTAAGCTCTGGTGCACGGTTGGTTCTGCTTGCAGTTCTTTCCTTCAACCCGGGTCTGCTGGTCGACAGTGCCATGTGGGGACAGATCGACATCCTGCACAGTACATTAATGGTGCTGTCAACCGTTCTGCTGCTAAGTAATCCTCTATTGGCGGGTGTATTGTTCTCCGTTGCCCTGCTGGCAAAGTTTCAGGCGATTGTCATTGCTCCGGTCATCGGTATTGTATTACTACGCCAGCTTTATCACAGGCAATTTCGGGCCACGCTTCTATTTGTAGCAGGATTAACGATCGCTTCCCTGCCTGTGCTTCTCTATTTTGCAGCAAATGGAACCCTCGGCACCATGCTGACCAACGCTTACGGAAGCGCCGTTAATATGTATCCGCAGCTTTCCCTGAACGCCATGAATATCTGGTATCACCTGCTTGGTGATCCGGGAACCAGCGATGCTACGGTGTTGTTTGGCATAGTGACGTATAAAATGCTTGGTCTGCTGCTGCTTGCCATTGCCGTGGTTGGAGTAGCGGCCTATCTACTGCTGATTAAGGAAATTCGTATTTCATCTCTGCTCATTGCAGGTGTAGCGGTGAATCTCGCCTTCTTTATGCTGCCAACGGAAATTCATGAGCGCTACAGCATACCTGCTTTGTTATTCTTGATTCTGATTCCGTTCTTTGAACGTAAATGGATGTACGCAGCAATCGCCTTCTCCCTGACGACCTACGTAAATATTGCCATGATCATGAGTACGGGCTCTGGTGGCGACTTTGGAGCCGAGGAAGGACAATCGCGCATCGGTGATGGGCCTGGTAACTTTGGCGGAGGACATGGAGCGAGCTTCAGCATGCACGGTTCAGGACTGAGCAATGATTTGATGTATGGCATAGGCATTTCCATTGCGATGATCCATATCGTGATTCTGCTCTGGGTTGTATATGCCATGACCCGTGAAGTTCTGGATGGACGAAAAAAACGTAGCTGAATATTATTTTGCAAGAATAAAAAAGAGGTGTTTCAACAGCCATCTCCATGGTTGCCGAAACACCTCTAATTCGATTAAATTTTAATTTCAAGCAACTCATATTTGATAATGCCCATCGGCGCATTTACATGAATGACACTGCCTACTTCTTTGCCCATCAGTTCTTTGCCAAGCGGGCTTTCGTACGATATTTTATTATCTGCAACATCCGCCTCGGCCGGACCCACCAGCATGTATTCAATCTTCTCGGCGAATTCAATATCATTCAGCAGAATGGTTGAGCCAATGCTTACTTTGTTCGAGTCGATATTGTCCGAAGTGATAACTCTTGCTTTGGTCAGCATTTTCTCCAGAATCAAAATGCGGGTTTCCATAAAAGCCTGATCATCTTTGGCTGAATGATACTCACTATTTTCCTTCAGGTCACCGTAACTGATCGCGAGTTTCAGACGCGCAGCCAGTTCCTTACGCTTCACCGTCTTTAAATCCCTCAGTTCGTCCTCCAGCTTTTCCAAGCCTTCCTGTGTCAAAATCACTTCATCATTAGCCATTTTTTCCATCTCCTAATCCTGCTTTCTATCTATATTCTAACCTATATCCACTCCAAACGGTTAACATACCAAGAAAAAGAAATAACGCTCCCATTGATGGAAATATGTGCATGTATCTCCTTAGACTGTACCGGTACAATTGAAGCAAATCTGTGTATTCATTTCATCCGTTCACTTTTACAATGAATTCAGGGCAGCAGCCGTTTATAATACGCCCACTACATGATTCGAGGTGATCTGGATGAATGTTACACTGACTCCATCTGAAATACAGGCCTACCTGAAACGGATAGGCATTCAAGATATCAAGGAACCCACCCTGGAATTCCTATCCGAAATCCAGCAGGCACATGTGCAGCATCTATCCTGGCAAACGGTCGATATTTTTGCAGGTCAGCATGCGGGCATCGATCTTCAAGAATCGGTCCAGCTTATCTTGCAAGGCCGCAGTGGTTACTGTTTTCATCTGAATGGCGCTTTCAGCGTCCTGCTTCGTTCTCTGGCATATACGGTGCACTGGCATCGTGCCGGAGTTCAGCCATATGGAGAGCAGCCACGTGTGAACTCGTTCCATCTCGGTCTGTCGGTCTCTTTGCCAGATGCAGACCCGAATGTGGAACGTTGGATTGTGGATGTTGGTCTGGGTGGCATGCCCTTCGAACCGCTTCCTCTTTGTTATGGAACCTATGGATCGGCGCCGTTTACTTATACATTAGTGCCTTCATCCGTAGCTCCTGGCGGATGGAGACTTGAATATGAACCCAACGGGCCAAGTGAGGGTGTCGACTACGCTCCCGAAGAGCTTACCAGCCTGGAAGAGTTCATTCCCAAGCATGAATTCTACAGCCAGTCAGCTGATTCACCTTGGCATAACACATTTTTGCTCCGTCAGAGGCAAGCTCTCCAAAGCAACGAACTACGTGGATGTATGCTCCGGACGCATGACCTTGAAGGTATCCGCAAAAAGGAAATTCAAACCTACACCGAGTGGAAAGACGTATTGGCTGAGAAATTCCACGAACCGTTGGTGAATTACACAGAAGTGGAACGCCAAGAAATGTGGGCACGGGTACAGGCTGCACATGAAGAATGGAAAAGAACACAACAGGTATGAATCGGCAAGGGCAGACCCGATAAACCGATGGAGATAAAGGAAAGTCTGCAATCGATGCCGAATACATCGTCAGGTGATAAATGATGATAACGATTCAAGTTCTTCAAGTTCCGGCAGAATTGCCGGAGGCATACTGGAACCTTTTTCTGTCCCGGGTATCTGAGGAAAGACGAGGACAAGCTTCACGTTTTGTACATCAGGCGGATGCCTATCGCTCTGTTCTGGGTGAAGTGTTGACCCGTGTGACGCTGAGCAAGTTGACTGGCCTAAGGCCAGAAGAACTTTCCTTTACCCGTAACAAATACGGCAAACCTGCACTCAGTCAGCATGCAGATGTTCAATTTAATGTCTCGCACTCCGGCGATTGGATTGCTTTAATCTCTGGCGGTGACGCTGATCTGGGTGTAGATATGGAAAAAATAGCGCCCATCGATATGAAGATTGCGGAGCGATTCTTCTCTCTTACGGAGAGTCAATTTCTGGATGCAGAGCCCACTGAGATGCAGCTGGAAACCTTTTACCGTCTATGGACGTTAAAGGAAAGCTACATCAAGGCCGTAGGCATGGGCCTGTCCATGCCACTTGATTCATTCTCCATGATCCGTAATGCTGACGGGAACTGGCACTCGCCAGAAGCAGCCGCTTATCCATTCCTCAGCCTGCGACTGGATCATGGGCATATGTTAGCAGCTTGTTCCGCAGGAGAAGCTTTACCTACCCAGCCGGATATCATCACAATCGAAGAGTTGTATCAGGCATTATTATGAAGGAGGGGTTATAAACCTCACTCCTCCAATAACATCAAGCTTAAAACCCTGGCGAACCCGCCAGGGATTTTTTCGAAACGTGGAACTATTGTGAATCCTGCGTCAATGATGGAGATTTCTTTTGCCTCCGGAAGAGACCCTGACCGCCTTTTTTCCGTATCGTTGCAGCCGCGTCAGTATCGCTGATGTACACAGTTCGATGTTAGGACTATCCCATAAAAGGCAAAAAAGCTAACTGCGTGTTTGGGGCACGAGTTAGCTTTTGATGACGAATTATGCAACATTAAGTTTGTAAAGATTTGAAGCAATTAATCCCGGCTCCGCAGCTTACCCAGCAGACGGATAATCTCAATATACAGCCATACCAGCGTAACCATCAATCCAAATGCACCGTACCACTCCATATATTTCGGAGCACCGTTGTCGGCACCACTTTCAATAAAATCAAAATCAAGTACCAGATTCAGCGCAGCCACAATAACGATGACGACAGAAATGCCGATTCCGATCAGGCTGTTGTCATGCAGATAGGGAACGGTAATCCCGAACAAACCAAGCACAAAACTGAGGAGATACATAATCATAATACCTCCGGTTGCTGCCACAACCCCCAGCTTGAAATTCTCCGTAGCTTTAATCAATCTGGTCTTGTATGCCATCAGCAGAGCAATAAAGACAGCCATGGTCAGCAAAGCGGCTTGCAGCGTAATGCCGTTATACAAGTATTCATACGTAGCCGAGAGTGCACCGAGGAACATCCCTTCCGCCACGGCATAGATCGGCACAAGGTAAGGCGCTGCAACAGGTTTGAACGAAATAATCAATGCGAGAATAAATCCGACGATCGCCCCTCCATATGCAAGAGGAAGCACTTCCTCTCCATTGAAAAACATCATCCAGGATGCAAACGCACTGCCCAGCAGGATGACCAGCGTAATAAACGCCTTGTTTACCGTACCATTGATCGTCATTCTGGTTTGATACCGATCATCTCCATATCCTCTGGAGTCTTCAAACGTACTATCTTTGAGTGTAGGGTTACCGCTACGTCCGATCACAACAATCACCTCTTCTATGTATTTGGTTAATCCTGTATTACCATCTCTACGTTCTACATTGCCATTTCTGCGAACTACATATTAAATTGCATATTGAAAAAAATTCTATTGCTTCCAAGCAGACGTGAGATGCAATCCGCAGATCGCATCCTTGTCTGTTTACGCAAGGTATAGGCTATATGTCCCAAACGTTGCAAAGAGTGATTTTTACTATATTCAGCACATTTCAATCATTTGATTCCAATTGTTAACGCTCTTGGGGTATATTCGAGATACTTTATTTGTACAACACTTTATCTACATTGTATTTCGCACGCATCGTGTTGATGATATAGGTCTCGTAAATTTCGCGATCCACCGGATCTTCAATAACGCATACTTCGATGGTGGTTACTTCCTCGCGGTGTGACTTCATTGGTGATACCGTATCTTCAAAATGTTTCTTGATGCGCGGTCTTAATTTTCGTGCTTTCCCGACAAATAACAACTCATCATCGGCATTGTAAAACATGAAGATACCACCTTTTTCTCGTGTAATCAGGTGGAAATCGGTGAATCCATAAATGTGGCTAAGCTGTGGATCAGCCTGCTTCGTGATGATGACATCTGGTGTTGGCACAGTAATATTAATCAATAGGCTCACTTCCTCATTATCTATAGGTCTACATCCTATCATATATCCCAAAAGGACACCATTTCATTCTATAAGCAGCACTATTCACGCTTTTTCCAACACTTACGACAAATATTTCAAAAAAAGGTTAACTTTCCTGATTCAAAGTGGTACTATAGGGGTATGAGGAAGAATTTGGGCACTAAGACATATGTCTTTATATCTACTTCCGTCTATTGTACCCTATGATTGATCATCTTTTTCATACTGAATTCTGTTACGTGCGCACGACAAGAGTACAGTTAGCAAGAACCTAGCTTTATAGCTTTACGATTCATCATCTATTCGACCCTTGCAGCAAGCAAACGTAGAAAGATCCTAGATTTTCGAAGATAGTATAGAATTGGATTGACCTAGAAAGCCTGCAATTATAGCCGTACGAGAGTAAATAGACACACGTAGAAGGACAGATAGCTATCGATCCTAGAGAGACTAGTCATGCAACGCCAACCTAGAAAGTTATAGCAGCAGCACTATAAAAGAAATGGATCACGTTTCACCCCAGCCCGGCATGATGCTAGGGCTTTTTTACGTTTGCGCAAACAACCAACCACCTCCGCAGGCAAACAGAGGTATCGTGGTTCTTTCTGCGGGGGTTATAATATGGCAAGATAGCAAAAGAGGGAGTGATGGGATGTATTCCGATCTGCAACTGACGGAGGACCGCCCTGTATATATACAAGTCAAAGATTATATGAAGCGATTGATGCTCAAAGGCGGCCTGCAAGCCAAACAAAAGCTCCCTTCCACCCGCGAACTCAGCACACTCATGAAAGTAAGCCGCAGCACGATTCTGCTGGCCTATGCTGAACTTGAGGAGGAAGGCCTGATCTACGCGGTCAAAGGCAAAGGCAATTACGTAAGTTCCACCATCGATGCACCTGAGGCAACTTCCGGGTGGCAGCTGGACTGGAACGAACGTGTCAGCGACTACGCAATCCAGGCAGAGCAGTATGATCTGATGAAGCATGGCTCTGGCTCGGAGCGCGGTGAGATTTCATTTACCAGCATCGCGCCCGATGAGAAGCTGTTCGACATGCATAATGTCAAAAGAGCCTTCCTCGACCGAATGTCGCTTGAAGGGGAAGTGCTGCTGAATTACGGATATGCGCAAGGCTACAGGCCTCTTATGAAGTATCTGCTGCAATATATGGAAAATAAAGGTGTCGACCTATCCGGCAAGGATATTCTGATTACCAACGGATTTACGGAAGGTTTTGATATGGTACTGGGCGCACTTCGCAAACAAAGCGGCAGGGCTCTGTGTGAAAACCCGACACATCATACCGCTGTTAAAAATCTGAGACTTCATCAATTCCATCTCACTGGTGTGGATATGGAATCAGATGGTCTGGACCTGAAGCAGTTGGAACGGGAACTTGCAGCAAACCCGTATGATCTGGCCTACCTTGTGCCCTCCTACCACAATCCAACCGGGATCGTCACATCACCTGCCAAACGGACAGAGATCATTCGGCTGATGAACCATTACCATGTGCCGATAATTGAAGACGGCTTTAACGAGGAACTGCGCTATTCCGGTTCCCATGTCTCCCCTCTGATTGCCAGTGTGGGCAAAGGGAACGGACTCGTGTATCTGGGCAGTTTCTCCAAGGTATTGTTTCCGGGATTGCGCGTAGGCTGGGTCATTGCGGATGCGGCACTGATTGATTATCTGGAAAGCATGAAACGGGCGCGCAGCATTCATACCTCGACGCTGGATCAGTCCCTGCTCTATCAGTATCTGAGCAACGGCAATTTCGAGAAATATTTGAAGCGGGCTCGCACAGAGTACAAGCGAAAATATGAGCTGGTCGTCCGCTGCTTGCGGCAGTATCTGCCGATGTGCCGGGTTTCCGGCGAAGGCGGACTTCACCTGTTCGTACAATTCCCACCAGAATACCGCACGAGGGAGCTGCTGGCGGCTTGCAAGGCAAAAGGCGTTACCTTCATGCCCGGGGATACTTTTTATCTTGAACCTGGCCAGGGACAAAACACAATGCGTTTGGGCTTCTCCCGGGTCAGCGATGAGAATATTCGCAAAGGCATTCGCATCATTGGTGAGACGGTTGCTCAAATGAGATGAGGAGGATTCACATGAAAGTTGGCGTGATTATGGGTGGCACATCTTCGGAGCGGGAAGTTTCCCTGCTCACTGGACAGGAGATGATCAACCATCTGGATGGACAGAAGTATGAGGTTATTCCGGTGGAGATCAATAGCAAACGTGATCTTATTGAGAAAGCCGCAGGATTGGATGTGGCACTGCTCGCTCTGCACGGCAAATACGGCGAGGATGGCACAATTCAGGGCACGTTAGAGTCGCTGGGTGTTCCTTATACAGGCTGTGGTGTCCTCGCGAGCAGCGTATGCATGGACAAAGATATGTCCAAACGCCTCATCCAGCATGCAGGTGTACCTACTGGCGAGTGGCTTCAGGTAAGCAGTTTGGATGAATTGTCATCAACCGCTGTGCAGCAGTTAACGTATCCCGTCGTGGTAAAGCCCAATTCAGGCGGTTCCAGCATTGGTACGCAAGTGGTGCAGGAATCCTCGGCTCTTCATGCGGCTGTAGAAGCAGCACTCGTCTGGGACGAAGTCGTCATGATCGAGCAATATATTGGGGGCGAGGAGATTACCTGCGCCATTCTGGATGGTCAGATGCTTCCTGTTATCTCGATTCGTTCAAATGCCGATTTTTTCGATTACACCTCCAAATATAATGACGGCGGCGCTGATGAGCAGGTCGTTCATTTGCCTGCGGATTTGCACAAACGTGTAGAAGCCGCGGCACTAACCTGTTACCGGGTGTTAAAATGCAGTGTCTATGCTCGCGTGGACATGATGATTCGGGATGGCATGCCCTATGTGCTTGAGGTGAACACGCTGCCGGGTCTTACCCGAAACAGCCTGCTGCCCAAAAGTGCTGCTGCTGCTGGTATTTCCTTTGCCAGTTTGCTGGATTCCATCATTGATCTCTCGTTAAAAGAACGCCAAAAGGAGGCAACACGATCATGAGTCTGAGTGTAACGATTCGTAACAGTTCCCCTGCAGATCTGCAGGATATGGTCATTCTTATGGATCAACTCGGTTATCCAACTACGTATGCCGAAATGAAGGAGCGTTATTCGCACATCGCTGCGGATTCAAACTTTGCAACGTTGGTTGCCGAAGTCCGTGGCCGTGTCGTTGGACTGATTGGACTCCAAACATCTTACCTATATGAAAAAAACGGAAAACACTGCCGTATTATGGCTCTTATCGTGCATGACCAGTTCAGAAGCTCCGGCATCGGTCGTCAGCTTATTCTGGAAGCAGAGCAATGGGCAGCCACTCATGGCGTGGATTCCTTGTCTCTAAACAGCGGCAATCGCCCGGATCGTGAAGCTGCGCATAAATTCTACCAACAGATGGGCTTTACCGCGGGAAGCACCGGCTTTAGCAAAAAGCCGCAGGCTTTGCAGCACAGCTGACTGTTTACAAAGTAACATCAAAAAAACGCCCATTTCCAACACAAAGGTCGGAAACGGGCGTTCTCTTTTTGCTATATAAGTACATTTATCTATTTGCCTTCATGGACTCATACGCAGCAAATAACTCCTCTATAGCCACTCCATTAATCTTCATTCCTGCCACCTGACACTGTTCCAACTGTACGTCGGACAGATCACAGTCATTGAAATGACTGCCCTTGAGGTCACAATGTTCCCAACGCATGGGTACTCTATCTGGGCCGAGATGTGTATCCTGGAAATGAACACCATCCAAAGCGCAGAATTCAACCTTGCTATCTGTTAAACGCAAATCGGCCAGTAATATGCTGGTCATATTCAGATTGGTGAATTTGCCCCCACTCAGGTTGCAATCGGTCATCCGGATATCCCGAAGATTGCTGGTGCTGAAGCGAACTGAATCCAGATCAGCTTGGTAAAATTCAGTAACTGTCTCACCCTTAACGTTGGATAATTCCTCAGATGGGAGCTGGATTACAGGCTCTATTGTTATGATTTTCTCATATCCATATTCATCTTCAGACGCATGGAGACAGACATAACCCATTTTCTCATAAAAATGATGATTATCCCGATGTCTTCCCGAGGTCTCCAGCTTCCATACCCCAATCTCGGGAAATTCGGCCTCAACAAGCCTGATGACCTGAGATCCTATACCCCGACCATGACAAACGGGATCAATAAAGATTTTATCCAGTCTCGCATGCCTGCTTCCCAATACATTGACACTGACTCCACCAATGGTACACCCATCCCATTCTATAACGTAATAGTCCCATTCACGGATCACGTAACTGTGCATACGAACAGACGAATAGCCTGGTGGACAAAGGTTGCTGTCCGGAACTGTGTCTCCTTTAGCCCAGACTCTAATCGCATGGTCAAAGGCTCTGGTGCATATCTCCGTAAGCACTTCAGCATCCTCTTGGCATGCACGACGAAGCTGAACTTGAGATTGCAGCCCCAGTGAAGATGCTGGTGCCGGCTGTACTTTATGTCGCTCAAAGTAATCGTAATCTGCCTGATCCGAAAGTTTTCTGCGAGAGACATAACGAAATTCGGCATGCTCAAGCACCTTGCGTGAAGGCTGGTTAAACGGCTTCACAATACCCACGATTCGGTCCAACAGAGTATTTTCGAACAAGTATGTCGTTAAGGCATTCACTGCTTCTGTAATATACCCTTTATTCCGATAATCGCGTGAAATGGCGTAAGCCACTTCACGATCATCACTATCCAGCATGTCATTGGGAAACACACCACACCAACCAATGATTTGCTGGTCTTTGTTGTGTACAACTGCCAGCATGACCCGTACATCTTTTGGATCGAACTGCTCGTAACTGCCAACAACAAATTGCAGAAAACCATGCAGCTGTTCCTCTGTCATCCTCCATTCGGGAAGAATATCCGTGATTTCAGGTTGTCGGGTTAATGCATACAGCGCGTCCTGGTCTTCCAGCGTTAGTGGACGTAATGTAATCGAACTGGATTGGATGGTCAATTGACTTTTCATATATAACACCTCTGGGGGATTTATTTGGGATGACACGACAAAGAGGAGCACCTCCAATAGAGGCACTCCCCGATTCGTTTCATCATTTCAGAAACGCCGAAGCTCCTCGTAATGGGTCAAAAAGGACACACGTATCCCGTTAATGGTCTAACGGAATTTTTTCATTGTGTTCTTTCATGATCATTACGAGAAATCTGGCATACTCTGAAATCCCCTCTCAACTAAGGCTTACATACAAATCTTAATTATGGCCGGTCGATGAAAATCCAGCCTGTTTCTTTTTCCTTATCTACAGATGCCCCAAGAGATTCTGCCATAAAGCGCAGCGGGACGTAAGTTTTGCCGTTTTTGCCCACAAAGGCGGGTTCGACCATCGTTACTTCCTTGCCTGCAACGGTTGCCTTCTTGGAACCTACAGTCAAGACAATCTCATCACCGGTGATATCGTCAATCACGACGATTTTATCCGACCCTTTGGTCCATTTCACTTCAGCATCCAATTCTTCGGACAGATAGCGTAGAGGAACAAATGTTGTATTTTTAACAGTGATTGCGCCATAGGATTCGTCGTCCGGATACAACATGACATATTTACGGGTGATTCCCGCTTCATCTTTCAACAGCTGATACACAAGTGAATTGGAATCGAAATTGCGCAACATCTGACCTGGCGTGATATCTCCCTGCATCAGATCTATTGCACCCGCCGTTTTGTCCACGGCATCCACAGTCACTGGTCCACCAATATTCCACAGTTCGCTGTCACCGTATACGGATACCGATTTGATCGGCAGATCTTCAGAAGCAGGCAACGCTACTTTGAAATCATAGTTCTGTTTACGGATATTCAGTGCGCTGTCCAGATAAAAGTCCAATTTGAGATTGGTCTCCGTTCCGAACACCGTCTTCAATTCAGGTGTTTCGGTCAACAAGTTGGCTAGTTCCTTGTCGTAATTGGCAAGAATCTCGTCAAGACCACCCTTAATCATTTCATACAATGAAGCAACTTCGGCATCCCGTGATTCGCTAATCGTAGAAGGAAGGGCACTGCCGTCGCCAGTATCAACCGTGTTGAATGTAACGAGGATAGGGTAGAACACATCATACAGATCTCCAATCAGATCTTTGAGTCCTTGCTCATCCTGAGCAACACTTGTCAGAAACGGTTTAACCATGGCAAGAAGCTCTTCTCCACTGATCTCCACATGCAGCTTGGAGAGACTCAGCGATTCACCATTAACCGATTCCTGTACCGGAGTTACGGAAATATTTTTCGGGTTGGACAAATGTTTGAGCGCAAAAGTCAGCAATTTCGGGGAAAGCTCCTCGATCTGCTTCTCCAACGCCTTCGTATCTAGCATAGGAAGCGTGTCATCCTCCAAAGATATGTATAGAGGCTTTTGCGCTCCGTCTACATCAATGACCATTTCCGATTGATCCATCGACAGATGGAAAGGCAATTTCTTTCCTTGCATACTCAGTGTACCTTTGACAGACGCCGTGCTGGAGTCCTTTACTTTGGCATCTTCAATATCCAATGAAACGGAATTAATGAGTTCAATCATTTGAAGCGCATCC
The DNA here is from genome assembly GCF_900110055.1 of Paenibacillus sp. OK076. Lineage (NCBI taxonomy): Bacteria > Bacillati > Bacillota > Bacilli > Caryophanales > Paenibacillaceae > Paenibacillus > Paenibacillus sp. OK076. The sequence goes on along the minus strand of NZ_FOCH01000002.1, from coordinate 243,393 downwards.
TCATCGACGAGGTTTGCTGTAGGTTCAATTTTTATATGCATCGACTGTTTGGATTCACCGGACTTGACGGTTGTACTGTTGACAACGGCTTTGCCAATATCTACGCCACCTACGGCCTGACATCCCGTTAGCGCAACCATCATCAAAACGAGTGGTACGGCAATCCACTTCACTAGCTTGTGATTTTTGATACGATCTCCTCCTTAGGAAAAATGTGGTTCACTCCTATTATGAGGGTTATAGGTAATTGTTGTAAACCGGGTCCATAAATAAATACCAAAAAAGGCCGAACAATGGTCCGACCTCGGGTATGACGTATATTTAAAATTTGGTGTAATTGGCTTCAACAGCACTATGCCTAGTCGAACCATAAACAGTTCAGTTTATTCTTTTTCCGTATCCTTGGACTCAGTGTCCTCATCGGATTCTTTACCATCGGTACGTGCAGGGGTTTCAAATTGATCCGGCTCGTCGTCTTGAATGGCTTTGTTCTCTTCATTCTGGTCTTGTGTCATATCGTATTCCCTCTCTTCTACCGGATTTTAGGCACAGTCTGTGCCTTGTTTCTATCAATAACCGGAATAATGACAAATTAAACAGACGGAGGTGGGAACTTAGAAAATATAAAAGACAATTCCGTTCCCGCTTGCAGCCGTCGCCTGATATAAAGCCTGAACATCATTCAGTGTCTGAACGATCTCATCGAATGTCTCCTCTGCATCCCAATCTTCCATGACAGGATACACGCCCTCAGCTACCATTTGTTCCAGGCTAAACCGTTTCTTCAATTCTTCAGGTGTCAGTTGTTCTAACGCAATATACGCCTCAAGCACCTGTTCATTGTTCAGCAGGAACAGATCCATGTCTGAATAGTTGCCCAAATATTGTTCGCCTGACAAAGGGACCACATAACCCAGAGGGGGCTGCCCCTCCACCACTTCACCAGTCAACGTAAACTGAAGCATCTGCCACGTTTTATCAATATCCAGCTCGACCGAACAATCATGAACACTGACTTCACCTGATTTAATGGATTCAACCAATTCCTTGGTGACAACAAGATATCTGCCGGACATGCCCATACCCTTATCCCTCCTATGTATGTACTGCTCTTCTTTCCATTAACCGTGCTTGTTGTACAAGAATCGGGGTAAAGAGGTGGAAAGGAACAACAATAATCTTCAAGAAGGAGCGGAGTCCATGAAAAAGTTTGATTACAGCCTCAATTACGAGGAGCTTGATCTGCGCAAGCAGCCTGAACTGTATACCGTTGGCCGGGGAGAGCAAGGGGTATTAATGGTGGAGCCCTACAAAAGCGAGATTTTACCATACTGGCGGTTCAAAACACCCGAAATTGCGACAGAATCCTCGCAGAAGATCTACGAACTATTTTTGGAGTATAAGAAAAAGGATGACTTTGTCGGTATGGATATGGCACGCAAGTTTCTGCAAATGGGCTATTCGCGGGCCCGGCGGTATACGAATCATAAAGGCGGACGCAAATATTCGAAGGAGGACGGCTCCATCCTGCCTTATCAGAATGATAAGGTGAAGGCTGAATCCGCAGCCATTTTCAAAGCACAATGGGAGATCGCCAAAACGGACCCGGATTATGTGAAAATGAAGCAGGAGCACCGGGAGAAGTATGAGTCGAAGAACGCGCAGGAGCAGGGGTGAAAATACATGATTCATGCAGATGTTCATTTTGATATAATGCAATACATCAAGCTTCACACACGAGATTAACGAGTATACCCATCCAAAGGAGCCCTCATGAACCCACCTAGCCACCATTTCTTTTTTACGCTTGTTTGCATCACCCTGTGTCTGTTTATTCTGCTTCCTTTGCCTGCATCTGCAGCCAAGTCTGAACTTGCCAGACAACATGAAACGACGGCTTTGGGTCCACTTCAAACCTATGTTGACGGGATGCAGCCGGGATGGAACCTGGGAAATTCCCTGGATACGGTCGGTCCTGACGAAACGTATTGGGGCAACCCGCGAGTTACCCGCGAACTGATACAGCAGATCGCTGCTCAGGGATACCGAAGTATTCGCATTCCCGTCACATGGGATGGGCATATGGGTGACGCACCAGACTACACTGTTGATCCGGCCTACATGGCGCGTGTTCAGGAGGTTGTCCAATGGGCGCTTGACGCCAACCTCTATGTCGTCGTGAACGTTCACCATGATTCCTATCTCTGGATCAGTCAACTGGAGGCGGACCATGATCAGGTGCTTTCCCGTTATAAAGCAGTATGGACTCAGATTGCCAAGCAGTTCAAAGATGAACCACGTAAGCTGATGTTTGAAAGTGTTAACGAACCGCGCTTTCACCGCGGAGCAACAAATGCAGGCGACATGGGCTCAGGCAGCAATATTGATGAGGCGCGACAGTTGGAGCTTTTGCATGAATTGAACACTGCATTTGTTAAGTTGGTACGAGAAACAGGTGGAAATAACGCTGAGCGCCCGTTGGTCCTGCCTACGCTGGAAGGTTCACCAACACAGGTGAGACTCGACAGTTTGCAGCAGACGATAGCTGGGCTAAAGGACCACAACCTGATTGCTACGGTGCATTATTACGGATACTGGCCGTTCAGCGTCAACATTGCGGGGCATACCACCTTCGATACGGATACGAAAAATGATGCGGCCAGTACGTTTAATAACGTGTACAACACGCTGGTTATTCAAGGTATTCCGGTTATTCTGGGCGAATACGGCCTGCTCGGTTTCGACAAACATACGGATGTCATCGAACAGGGAGAGAAGCTGAAATATTTTGAATTCATCGGTCATCAGCTAAAAGAAAAAAAGATCGCGTCCATGTTATGGGACAACGGTCAGCATCTGAATCGACAAACATTTCAGTGGGCTGACAACGATTTATTTCAGATGATCCAAGCGTCTTTGACAGGACGTTCTGCCGTGGGAGAATGCGATCTGCTCTATTTCAAACAAGGTGCGCCTGTGGGAGACAGACCATTGACGATCAAGTTAAACGGAAACAAGCTGGTTGCCCTGTATGCGGGTGAGGAGATGCTAAAAGCTGGCACGGATTATTCGTTCAACGGCAACACGTTAACCGTCAAATCCGCTGCGTTATCACGGATGATCCGCTCAACTCAGAAAATTGGGAACCATGGGATACTTACAGCAAAGTTCAATCGGGGCGCAGAATGGAAATGGAATGTAATTGTGTCTACGGAGCCCAAGTTGGGCGGGGCAACAGGTACGGTAGACACCTTCTCCATTCCGACCCAGTTTCAAGGTGATCAGCTTGCCACGATGGAGGCTGTGTATGCTTCCGGTGAGAATACAGCGTCACAGGACTGGACACCGTTCAAAGAGTTTTTGACCACATTTGCTCCTTCTTATGAAACGAATGAAATTAAACTACAGCCCGATTGGCTCAAAGAACTGCACGACGCACAGATCGAGCTAACATTTCATTTCTGGAGTGGTGAGGTCATTCGCTACACCCTGATTAAGAACGGAAATCAGGTGACTGGCAAGGTACAAAATAATTGAAATTGTTCGCGGGTTGAGATTGTACGACCTGTTGATTGCAATGGGCGCTGCTGGATGCAGCATGACCTACACAGTATTGAAGATTGTTCAAATAGAGACGCTGCCAGTTGGGTATTTCAGCTGGCAGCGTCTTTGAGTTTGGTAGGTTTGGTAGGTTTGGTAGGTTTGGTATGGTTTGGTATGGTACGCCTAAGCCTGTGCCTTTTGCGGCTTGCCACTCTTCGAACGGGGCCGAAGCATGCCCCCTACGATGCGCAGCATTTGTCTGCGCGGCATAAGGCGAGCGAACTGGGCCGTCCAGTAATTGGAGGCACCTGGCACAGCATACGGCTTGCCTGACGCCAACGCCTTCATCGCCACTTCCACAACATGCTCTGGCGTATCCCGTTTGCCTACCGAGGCCTCTTCGGCTCCTACTACGTCGAAGAATGAGGTATCGGTCGAGCCAGGACATAAAGCCAAAAACTGAACGCCTCGCTTCCGGTTCTCTTCATACAACGCCTCTGTAAAAGAAAGAACGAAAGATTTCGTAGCCCCATATACAGCCATGTATGGATCAGGCTGAAAAGCAGCCGTTGAAGAGACATTGATGACGGTACCGTTCCGTTTTTGCAGCATGCCTGGCAGGAAAAGATGGGTCATGTTCATGACTGCGAGTACATTCAGCATAATCTCTTCCTGCTGCCGTGCACCATCCACCTGCTCAAACATTCCATGCGTGGCAAATCCCGCATTGTTGATTAATACATTGACCTGTATTCCTCGATTCATACATTCCTCATAAACGTGTTGTGGTGCATCCGCCTGGGATAGATCCGCTACAATTACTTCCGTCTTCACTTGATAGGTTCGCTCAATCCGTTCTGCTAGTTGACGCAATTTGGACTCCGATCGGGCCACCAAGACCACATGTTTGCCTTTTGACGCCATCTCCAATGCAAAAGTCTGCCCAATTCCTGAAGAAGCCCCCGTAATGAGGACCCATTGATTTTGAACCTGCTTCATATCTCATCCACCTTTTTTAAACACTCGTTTTTTATTGGAAACACTGTTTCCTAATGAAACCATCGTACTCTCTTGTCTTCTTACTGTCAACTTCTTTTGATCATTTGACGATTTCCAGCGTAAAACAGTAGAATGACGATAAGAAACACAGTTTCCGTTAAACAACAATATGGATGTATGAGGATGAGATAGATGAAAGATCACAATTCGGGTTCCAAAGAATCCGCTCACACGGTCACTACCTTTCAGGAAGCCAGACTCCAGCACTCCGAAAACCTGCGCCAAAATATTGTGCATGCCGCCGCATCTTTGCTGCAAGAGCACGGTCCCGAAGCCGTCACGGTTCGGCGTGTGGCAGAACGAATGGAGTGCTCCACCAAAATCATATATAACCTCTTCGGCAAGAAAGAAGGGTTAGCTAAATATCTATATATGGAGGGGTGCGCCCTCCTATCCCAATCGTTTGAATCCGTGCCTCAGCAAGCATCATTCGAGAATTATTTTCGCGATCTCGCTTATGCCTACTGGGATTTCGGGATTACACAATCCAGCTTCTATCAGCTGATGTTTGGTGGTTCTTTTGCAGAATTCAAACCAGATGCAGAGAGTCTGCAAGGAACAGCAACTGCCCTCAAACAAATTACTTCCTTGGTTGCGGCCTCAATTGAGCAGGGAATGCTTAAGGAGAACGATCTCCTGCTTGCAGTCCGTATGATTTGGGCCCCTCTGCATGGTGTCATCCATCTGTACCTGGGAGGCCATATTGAGAGTGAAGATGCCGCGAAACGGCTATATGATCATACGTTGTCCATGGTTATTCTTTCACTTGTTGGAGTATCCTCCAATGGCTAAGCCATGAATGGATAAGGAAACGAAAGAAGGAGCAAGCACTTCATCGCTCGGATGAAGGAACCTGCTCCTTTTTATAATTATATATAAGGGATTACTATCGCTAATTAACGCGCGGCTTCGTTCTCAGCTTCCCAACGCGAGATTTCAGCACGGACTTTGGGAGCGACTTCTTTGCCGAGCAATTCAATGGCTCTCATCACTTCTTCATGCGGCATCGTACCGAGGGGAGTGTGTAGCATGAAGCGTGTAATACCCACTTCTTTGCGCAGATAGATAATCTTCTGAGCCACGGTATCCACATCACCCACATACAATGCGCCTTCCAGACTGCGTGCCGCGTCAAAGGTTGCACGGCTGTAGTGTCCCCAGCCGCGTTCACGGCCCAGTATGTTCATTACAGCCTGAGCTGGAGGGAAGAATTTCTCCACGGCTTCATCTGTTGTATCCGCAATGAACCCATGAGAGTGGGAAGCCACAGTCAGTTTGGAAGCGTCGTGACCTGCATGTGCGGCTGCTTTTTTGTACAACTCCACCAGTGGCGCGAATTGAACAGGACGACCACCAATAATAGCGAGGACAAGCGGTAATCCAAGCAGACCTGCGCGGACAACCGATTCCTGGTTACCGCCACTACCGATCCATACAGGCAGCTTCTCTTGTACCGGACGTGGGTAGATGCCCAGATTGTTAAAGGAAGGGCGGTGTTTGCCTTCCCAAGTTACTTTTTCCGAGTCACGCAGCTTTAAGAGCAGCTCCAATTTTTCATCAAATAATTCATCATAATCATTCAGATCATAGCCGAACAATGGGAATGATTCGATGAATGATCCCCGCCCTGCCATAATTTCCGCACGCCCATTCGAAATGCCATCCAGCGTTGCAAAATCCTGAAAAACCCGTACCGGATCAGCCGAAGATAGCACCGTTACAGCGCTGGTTAGGCGAATGCGTTTGGTCTGTGAAGCTGCGGCGGCCAGAATGACAGCTGGTGATGAAGCGGCATAGTCGGCACGATGATGTTCTCCCACGCCGTATACATCCAGCCCCACCTGATCTGCCAAAACAATCTCTTCAACGACGTCGCGAATACGCTGCGCATGGCTTATAAGTTCTCCTGTGTTTACATCTGGGTTCGTCTCCACAAATGTACTGATTCCGATTTCCATTGTCTATTCCTCCCTGGTATGAAGCGATCCGTCGTTCATCTAACCTATTGTAAGTAGATCACCTTTTGTTATTTATCTTAATATTGAACTATTTTGATGAAAAATACAAGTGCCCCCTGTTTCCAGAGGGCACTTTCGTGAAATATTCTTCTCAGAATCCAATGATTTCATGATTATTTCTTTTTCCCAATGTACAGCAGATGAGACGAGATTCCCAATATCGATGGGTCTTTGGCCGCCTCAATCATGTAGTGAATCAACTCATCGTATTCCCCGCGTTCTTTCCAATATTGCTGCTGCTCTTCTGTGAGCATAGCTCTCAGACTGGACGATCCAATCAGGTTTACCGTTTCGAATCCGTGCTGCTCCATAAACGGGTTAATATCCTGAATGTTGAAATAGTACGCCCCCGTAAACCGTCCTTGATCCAGATGATCGAATGTCCCCTTTTCCACAAAAGACCGGATAGCTTCCATATGGTCATGTGGTTTCCATTGCTGCGGGAATTGCAAAGAGGTAATGCCCATTCGCATGCGGCTCTGCATCGCTACAAACACAGTTCCCCCACGCTTGGTGACCCGATGCAGCTCCCGTACCGCGGCCACTCGCTCTTCTTCCGTCTGCAGATGATACAACGGCCCCAGCATCAGAGAGGCATCATACGTCTCATCTGCAATGCCGTTCAGATGGGTCGCATCCAATACATGGAATCCATCAAACTGCTGTGTTAAATCCAACTCCATTGCCTTCTGCCGAGCCATATCCACAGATGCAGGGGTCAGGTCTGACAGTGTGACATGGTATCCGAGCCTGGCAAGCTCCATCGCATATTTGCCTGGTCCGGCGCCATTGTCCAGCACAAGTCCGGTTGCCGGAAGGGACTCTCGGATATAATGCATGTTAATGATGAACTCGAGTGGCTCCCGGTCCAGCCTCCCCCACTCATCAAATCTGGAATAATACTCAATCACACGTGATCTTTCCATGATTCTGCACCTGCCTTTTCTCAACATTAAGGCCATATAAAAAAACAAAAAACCTGCCGCCTCAACTAAGAGGCGACAGGTCTGACCTTCGCGGTACCACTCTTTTTTGATCCATGAACAGGATTGGATACATCGTGCTCCAACCTATCCTGCCATAACATCTCAGGACCTGATGACGGAGGTTAACCGTCAGGATCTACATGAAGTCAGCGTATAGCATCATTTTCAACATCCAGCCCTTCCCTGTGCTGAACAATGACGATACTTACGTAACTACGATTCGATCCTGCTGCTCACAGGTGAGTTGGGGATAGGTTGGACTGCCTTGCACCATAACGACAGTTCTCTGGACCAAACCTTGTGCCTTAATACTCCTGATCAATGCATTTGACTGTTAAATTTTACTCAGTATAGTACTTCTAAATATTTCCTGTCAATTCTTATTTTCCAGTTGCACAGCTACTTCACGTTCCGGTTCTTCTGTGCTGTACATCCACGGATATACGATTGCTGAATCCGATGTGTAATTATTATACCGATCAATACCCAGGTTTTTTCCGTCACCCGCAAATTGAGTCTTGGCCGGAGTACCATAACTTCGTTTGCCCTTCTGGATCGTATAGGTCTGATTAATTCCACCAAAATGTAGATCATCACTATATCTCTCCACGTACAAATCACCGTCCTTACGGTAATATGTCCAATGGATTATAGAATCGCCCAGATTCGAATTAATGTATTGTGGTTTCTCCCCAATCTCGGATAAGGTAATTGGCTCAAATTCACCCTGAATATAATTGACTTTATGGCGGGCATACAAGGTCATTGGGGTATCCTGATTAACTTCCAATCCAGAGGTTACTTCGAAGCGCAGTTCCGCTTCATGTGCCGGATCGTCCGACGGCCATACCCCTCCAATTAACTTGCTGCCATTTACATCAAGTGTGTATTTCAAATATGGTAATTGCATGAAATATTCGCTATGAGTAACGATCAGCCTGATTTGGGTGGGTGTAATTATGGCTTCCTTGATGACTGCTCCATCCGACTGATCCTCCAGAGGTATATTTAGCACTCTTGTACTCGTACCACTAAGCATCTCTGTTTTATCCAGACGAATACCGATATCCAGTGGTTGGTCCATTTTTCTTTCTTCTTTACTATAAGCCAGTACATAACTTGCTGCTTGTTGCTTCAACGTCTCCAGGTTATAGAACTGTTCTGATATATATTCACCATGTTCTCCAGGCTTGCCATTTATGCTCGGTGCATTCTCCTCCACCATCTGTCCATTCTGATCATATATCTTTAAATGCGGAAAGGCGTAGTCACGAACCTCCGGTTGATCAAAGGTTAATGATGTAGACAACATCATCTTATTTTCCTTCTCGTTGAATGCGCTAACTACAAGTTCACCCAAACCATCCTTGTTGATATTGAACATCTGTGATTGTGGCTGTAACGGATCTAGGGTAATTTCCTTTTCTTCCGGAACTAACACTTGGATTCCACCTACAGTGAATTCGACATTCGCTTCTTTTCCTGATGGTGTCCACTCCGTCTCAAAGTACCCTTTAAACTTCCCATCAGTCTGATCAGGAACATGGTAGTATCTCCCTTCAATTAGCTTGCCGCTCTCATCTCGCAGGCCAATAGAAGGGAATCTTACGGTATCACCTTTATACTTACCAGGGTCCAGTGTATACAAAATAACTGTGCGATTATCATCGGAAAAGGCTGTATCCAGAGTTAATGTTACCCCTTTTACTGTTACGGACTGATTCAGTTTCTGTCCAAGCTCCTTTTGCATGGCATTCTGGATACCACTGCGGTGATTTAAAAGATCACCCCAATTGTAGTGGACTGCTGCATATACCGGCGTCGCCATGAGAATAACTGCAGCGGTTCCGATCAATGCAGTCTTTTTCCATTTGAAGTGTTGTTGCACATGTGCTTTATTCTCTGATACATGAAGTTCAGGGCAACGCTCCCGATCCTGTACTATCTGATCCCACATGGCATCGAAATCGGGATAGCGAATATCCTCATCATTTTTCAGATGACGAGACAACAGATTTTCCGTATGCTTCACTATACATTTCCCCTTTCTGATGTTGCTTTCTCGCTTGGTCCCATTTTTTCCTAAGCAATCGAATTCCCTTATAAACTCTTGACTTCACCGTGCCCAGTGGTACTTCCAGAATCTCTGCAGCTTCGGATAAACTTAATTCATTCATATAACGCAGCAGAATCGCTGAACGTATTTTCTCAGGCAGCTCATGAACCCATTGTGCCCAGACCTCGGACTCCTCCACATGCTCGATCAACGTATCAACCGGATCAGCCGTTCGTTGAGGCGTGAGAATAAACTGCTTTTTCTCCCGCTGCTTGGCTGTGCGCTCCCTCTTCAGAAAGTTAAGACAATGATTCACCGTAATTCTCATCAGCCATGTCTTCATGTATTCAACCTTCTGCCAATCCTGACGAAACACCGTAATAAAAACATCGTGGCATACATCTTCTGCATCCTGAGCGTGATGGAGCATGTAATAACAAGTTCGGTACACATCCTTGTTGTACTTTTCAAACAGTTCCTTTTCGTTCAAAAGGTTCCCTCCTTTCTCTGCATCAGCCTTTTCAAATCTATAGACAAAGCCGATCCTTCAAAGGTTCATTCTTACCCTTTCTCCACACAACAAAAAAGAACCTTCACTTCCACAGCATTGCAGAAATGAACGTTCTTTATGGTTTAAGACAAGACCAGTAACATGGCAATCCAGCGATGCCTAAGAGGAGATGCTAGATTTTTTTCACAAACTCGGACTTCAGCTTCATTGCGCCCAGGCTGTCGATTTTGCAGTCGATGTCATGGTCACCGTCAATCAGACGAATGTTTTTGACTTTGGTGCCCTGCTTAACTACCAACGAGCTGCCTTTCACCTTCAAATCCTTAATGACCGTAACGGTATCGCCATCATTCAGGACATTACCATTTGAATCGCGTACTACTTTACTTTCTTCTGCATTCTCTTGTTCAGACACTAGCCTCCATTCGTGCGCACACTCTGGACACACCAACAGATTACCGTCCTCGTACGTGTATTCGGAATTACATTTGGGGCAATTAGGCAAATTAGACATATGTATTAAACTCTCCATTCATTTTGTGGCTTCCTCGCAAGTATACGGGAATGCAGTCCATTGTTCCACATCGGCACGAGGTTAATTGATTTTAAACTAAATTTAAGATTGCCCCGCCCCCTGATTTAAGGAAGGCTTCTTATACTAAAATTCCAGAAGAACAATTGATAACAAATACTATTCTTAAAGTCGTGTCTCACACGAATTGCTGATATCCATTTCCGATTAGAAGGAGTTTCTGCTTATGTCACCCTATGTTTTTCCTGTCCAAACGGCTTTTTTTATTTTTGTCCTTATCGCCATGTTTTTGCTGGTGCCTTGGTTGATCTACGGATATCGGAAAGATGGATTTTTTAGCTGGCCACGATTTGGCGTCAGCTTTTCATTTATTTTCTACCTGCTGGCTGCGTATTGTCTGGTTATTCTTCCTTTCCCGACCACGCGTAATACATGTGCACAGCAAGCAGCGGATACCGTATATTACAACCTTTTTCCGTTCACCTTTGTAAAAGATATTATGAAAGAAACACCGATCGTCTGGTCTCAACCCGCCAGCTATATGGTAATGATTCAGGGCAGAGCTTTTCTGCAAGTTCTGTTCAACGTAATGCTTCTCATGCCACTTGGCGTGTATATCCGGTATTTTTGGCAAAATAGATCGTACTGGAAACAGGCTTTAATAAGCGGATTCGGCTTATCCCTGTTCTTTGAGATTACCCAGATCACAGGCTTCTACGGTTTTTATGATTGCCCGTATCGGTTGTTTGACGTGGATGATCTCCTGCTGAATACTTCAGGAACGGTGCTTGGATTCTTCGCAGCTCCCATCCTGCTTGCCTTATTCCCATCTCGTGCAAGTATTCAGGCGAAAAGCGAACAAATCCTCGAACAAAACAAGGTCTATCCTGTACCTCAATTACTGGCGCTTATCATTGATAGTGTAGTTGTTGTGTTTGCAACCAATTTAATGTCTATTTTCAATCTAACCCATACAAATGCTATGACCATTATGCTAAATACCATGATCGCGATGCTGTTTGTATTTTTCTTTATCCCATCCCTGAAAGAAGGCAGAACACCAGGTTCAGCCCTGATGCGATTCAGATATGTTGATCAACGGACTGGCGAGCCTTCCAGCAGTTCCCTGTTCAAAAGATTGCTCGCGCTTTACGTCCCTTGGCTGTTTGTGACCATTGCTCAAATCATAAACGAGTATGCTTTGCTAAACAAAAACGCGATGCTTGAGCCCTATAAAATATGGCTCTCTGTCGGCATTGTTGGTTTGCATGTGCTGATTCTCCTGGTATTGTTCGCTCATGTCATACTGGTGCTGTTCTCCCGGGGCAAGCGAGCGTTTTACTGTGATGATGTGTCTAAGACAAGAGCATCCCGAAAGTAAATGCTGGACTCATTCCACCTCACAGCACATAGGTTCGGGTGAAGAATAGTACCGTATCGTTTGCCATTAAAGTCTTCAAGTTTGATCCATCGTAAAAAAAGGTGTGCCTCGTCAGCCAATGACGAGACACACCTTTTAACTATGTTAAGATGAAGTCCAGAGGTGGTCGAACTATAGCCCCAGCAGCTTACGTTTGGAAGCTTCCGGGTCATGGACCAACTCCACTTCATGATTGAAAATTAGCGTAGCGCGATCATCTTCGTAGGCAGGCCAATTTACTCCCGCTGTCTCAGGCTTGCCCTGCTTGGCAAACGAAATCCATGCATCCTGCACTTTACCCGCAAGTTCTGCTGCTGCGGCATCCGGTTCGGCATTCATAAACTTCAATACAGGCAATGTATTAAAAGCAAAGAAGATATCGATACTATGAATTGATTTTTGCAGCAGTGGATGCTCTGGCATCACCCAATCAAAGCGATACATCCATACAGGTGCATGCTTCTTCTGAGCTGCCGCATATTGCACAGCCGAGCGCCAGAAGAACAAATCCGTCATTACCTGGGCCTGGCCATCTGCAGTCTTCGGATAACTGTCCGCAATGGCAGCCCGATTCTCCAGATCAGGTGTCATGAAATCAACAGCCTTCACCATATTGATCTCTTCGGAGTAAGGCACCTGAGGCTGAATGAACAACGAGCCTTCATGCAAAGTGGTTCCAATTAGTACAGGGATATCCTGTGCTGCGCCCTTTTCTACCGCCTGGAGAGGCGAGTTCGGAAGTGTATCTCCATCCAGTACGGGCTGGAACAACAGGGCCATCCCTGCACCGCTTTGTTGTTTGACCGTCTCGCCAGCAGCGATGATTTGCTCCACTGGAATGGTTTTGAGTTTATGCAGGTCATCTGGTGTCACACCCAGAACCTTCAGCATGCCTTCACGAATGGCTGAAGCCTGCTCTGCTGGCATGACTTGCGAGGCTCCACTTTGCATAATGGCACGGTGGAACAACCCTTTGGCTGCTGGCATCGCCATCAAAGCCGCAATACTCATGCTGCCCGCAGATTCTCCGAATACAGTGACGTTACCCGAGTCGCCGCCAAAAGCCTCAATGTTGTCCTGTACCCATTGCAGTGCAGCAACCTGATCCAGTAAACCCACGTTGGATGCAAAACCTTCTCCCAGCGGGGCCATATGCAGGAATCCAAGCGGCCCCAGGCGGTAATTGATCGTCACGACGATAACGTCTCCCCGGAGGACGAGTTGTGTTCCATCGTACATCGGCTGGCTGCCAGCGCCTGAAACGAACGATCCACCATGAATCCATACCATCACGGAAAGTGGATCATGGCTTTCTTTTTCAGGTGCCCAGATATTCAGGTAAAGACTATCCTCCGATTCCACCGGCGGCAGTCCGGATATGGCCTCGGTTTGAGGATTTCTTGGCTGTATATTTTCAGGGCCGAATTGCTTCGCCTCTCTGACTCCATCCCACGACTCGGGTGGAACCGGAGCCTGAAAGCGTAATTCACCCACGGGTGGTTTAGCATAAGGAATGCCTTTCCATACATTCACTCCATGCAGAAGCTCTCCTTGAACCGTGCCATATCTTGTATTCACTTGAAGTTCCCTCATGCGCACATACATCCTCTCTACTGATCGATAGTTCCAGTTTACGACTGGTATTGTTCAGATCTGGGTGTAACTTTGAGCTGATGAAATTCTGTCTCAAGGTTTGTTTAATAACGTACACAAAGAATGACCTTCTATTGCTTCAACGCCCTTTTGTATGTACTGGCTGGCGCGTTTCCAATAATTTGAGTATAAATCCCAGCTGGTCCCATTTACAAGTTTGCCCAAAATCAACCGCCATCGCTACGTTTCACGTGGAACTTTTGCAGTAATAATAAAGACTCCGCTTCAATTAACGAGCGAAGTCTTCTATTGCTGCCCTGGATATTCCATCAACTTACACGATGTATGGATCAATTACCGCCGTTTACTTTTACCGGATAATGAACCGTATATTCTGCACCTTCAATCCAGCTCCCGGTTACATGATTACGACCCTTAACGACAACCCGATCGCGGTACACATCCACATGTAGACTCTCACTTCCCTCCAGATGCTCATCCTCATCCGTCCAGAGATAAGCTACAGAGGAAGCATTAAACATCGTTGGCAGCTGTCCGCCACCTTCGTACATGGTGCGCCGAGCCTCTAATTGCCAATGGGTGTGCCCAGAGAAGAGGATGACCTGAGGATAACGACTTAGCACAGCCTTTAATGCTGCGTCCTGATTCACGCCATACCAACCCTGTTCCTTCATGGAACCCGCAACAGTATCCATCAGTGGTTGATGGAGAAAGACAAAAATCGGCTGCTCCGGCAATGCTTGCTCCGATAGTTTCGTTTCCAGCCATTGCAGTTGATCGGCAGACATATCACAATCTTTTGGATGAGGCTGCTCCGTACCCAGGAAGATATAATGATAACCGTCGATCCAGTGGTCGTGATACGATCCGTTCATACCTGTGATTGCTGTAAAATCGCTCAACCGCTTCTGCCATAACTCTTCAATTGAGATGGAATTCTGTGGTTTTTCAATATCATGAGCCTCGACTTGGCCCATATCCCCTGAATGCCCTAATACCTCGCCCACCTCATGCTGGGTCATGGTGGTCAAATTCAGCGGCGGATCTCCCCATAGAATGGCTCCGATATCATGATTGCCTACAGTGTAACGTATTTCAGGCAGTGATTCGCTGTGAGTCTCCAATATACGCTGCAACTCCTGGTATTCTTGCGGCAGTCCACGATCAGTCACATCACCCACATGCATAATTCCACTGCTGCCATGACTATATGTTGCGATGTCTTCCAGTGCTTTCTCCAGATGACGGTTATGGATATGATCGGCCTGCTCTCTTACATGAGTATCGGTGATGACCTGGAAGCTGACGATCGGTTGTTCGTGTTTATTTTCATTTCCCATCAGGAATCACTCCATTTCAGTCCAATAATGCCAATCAGAATAAAGCCCATCCAGACGATCGACATCGCCTTCAGACGTTCTCCCAGAAAGTAATGTCCCACGATCCCAATCAATGTAATGCCTACGCCTGACCAGATGGCATAAGCAACACCCAGCGGCATATACTTCACAGCAAAATTCAACAGGGTAAAGCTCGCTCCATAACAGGCAAACATAAGAATGGAAGGCCATAAGCGGGTAAACCCATCCGATACCCTCATCAGAATCGTACCGCTCAGCTCCAATCCAATCGCCAGGGCAAGCAGTATCCAGCCGGTATACGAATGACTCGTCATCGGTTTACCTCGACTTCCAGCAATTCATCAAACGAACGAACCGTAAGATCCGCGAGCTTGATATGAGCAGGGTCACCGACAGCAATCTTCCAGGCAGCCCCCGCAGCACGAGCCATCTCCATATCACCATCCGTATCGCCGATCACGACAGCTCTTGCAGCAGGTACACCCAGCCGCTCACACGCCAGCAACAACATGTCAGGAAACGGTTTTCCCCGTCCAACCTGATCCGTTCCTACAACTACAGTGAAAAAAGAGTCAATCCCCATCCACTTCAAATGACTTAGGGCATTTTCGGTCTCATCCGCTGTGACGACGCCCATTTTCAGTCCTTTGCTGCGACACTGCTCAAGAAAGGCAAGGACACCTGGGAGAGGCTGAGCAGGGCGCTCCTTATTCATTGCATATTCTGCCTGTAGCAAACATTCCCTCACGATAATTTTCGCTTCCGCCCAGCTCAATCCTGCACGATAGCCATGCCAAGTTAATACGGCGTAGACCTCCTCCATCGTTCCCATGGCAAGGGGGCCTCGCACATCATAACCGTTCATTCGACCCTGCTCATCATGGAATGTCCCCCATATATGAGGAATCTCTGCTGCGTTGAACTGAAGGGCACGAGCAGCAAGCTCTTCCCGGAAGTTCTCCATCACACAATCGGTCCAGAAGCCCCACATGGCTGTAAAATCAAGCAATGTCCCATCCTTGTCAAATAAAATAGCCTCAATTGGGGTCGAAAGGTTCCCCAGCGTTAATTCGGGCATCGGTTACGCTCCTTGTCTGCTAAATTAAGAAGTCAGAAAAGCGGTACATGACTGCACCGCTCCTCCAAGTTAAGCTTGTTTCCCTTGTTATTTCACGCGATCCAATTCTTTTTGAGCCTTTTCTTTGGCTTCTTTCAGCGCTTGTGCGGCTGGAATGTTATTAATCTGAACCTGATCTGCTGCATCCTTCAGCGCAGCATTGATTTTGCCTCCGGTCGGGTCCTGAAACGGAGCCGAAGCATGGGAAGCCTGCTGCAATGGAACCTTAATTTGCGGATTCTCTTCACTGAACGTTTTGAAAGCAGGATCTTCTTGAGCAGATTGACGAACTGCAATATAACCTGTGTTCATGGACCACGCGGCTGTATTCGCTGTTTCCGAGAAATACGTCAACCATTTATAAGCTGCTTGCTGCTGTTCCGGACTTGCTTCTGCCGGTATACCTGCCATGATTGCACTCGCTACAGGTTTGCCTTGGCCTACACCTTCCCAGCCCGGTTGTTCCATGGCTGCAACGATGCTGAAATCCAGATCTCCTTGGTCACCGCTGGAACCTGTGTATCCGGCTGCTTTATTTTTCATCACGTCATCAATGGTTTTGTACCAGTACTCCCAGCCTTGTCCGCCAAAGTGAATCCCCATGGTCTTGTCCTCATTAATCCACTTGCGGAACAGTTCCCACGTCTCTACCCATTCCGGTGAATCGATCGTTACGGTCTTGCCGTCATCACTCAGAATCTTCCCGCCTTTACCCAGCACGGCGTCAATCATGTTATCGCTACCCCACATCGGCTCCCAGCCATAGAAGGTTGTCTTGCCATTCTCCTGCTTGCTCATCTTCGCTGCCGCTTCAGCAAGTGCCTCCCACGTCGTCAGAGTGGCAGGATCGATATTATTCTTTTTGAGCGCATCCATACGGTAATACATGATCTGAGTTGTTCCGTACATTGGTAAGAAATACTGCTTGCCGTCTACTTTTCCCTGCTCCAGGAAGGTCTGAACGTAATCTTCCTTGTTAAAGCTCTGATCGGCAGCGATCAGCTCGTCCAGTGGTGCATAGTACCCTTTGCGCGCCCAGTCGATATTGGAGCTTAGTACAGCGGCGGGTACTTTTTTCGAGGCAATAGCTGCCTGCAGTTTTTGTTCCGTCTCCGTGTAATCGGCTTGTACAATCCCTTTGACAACAACGTCGCTCTGGGATGCATTGAAGGCGTCAATCGTCTTCTTCATGTTATCTCCCAGGTTACCACCCAGACCATACCAGAACTCAATCTCGACCGGACTACTTGATGCAGAATCCGCTCCATTCGCAGCAGCTGCATCTGAACCCTTCCCTGTGCCGCTATCGGCTGAGGAACCACATGCGGTGATCAGGGCGAAACTTGCAGCCAGTACCAGCGACATGCCCCCTCTCCACCTGAGCTTTAATTTGTTCCGCCATTTCATACTCGCTTGACCCAGTTTCATTTTGATTCCTCCTATATAAAGTATGTTGTGAAAATCAGTTCTTGTTCACGCCGGCAGTAATATTCACACTTTGCATGATCGTTTTCTGGGTAAACAGGAAAAGGATAAGCAGCGGTGCGATGGTAAAGGCACTGGCAGCCATGATCTGGGGCCATGCCAGACCGTAGGCTCCACCCTCCACGAAAAAGCTGCGCAGACCTGCGGATACCAGCTGCAGATTCGGGTCTTTGGTAATGAGCATCGGCCAGAAATAGTTGTTGTACTGGTCAATGAATGTAATCAACACCATCACGGCAAACGATGAACGAACCAGCGGTGTCATAATGGTCCACAGAATGCGGAAGTGCGACGCTCCATCCAATTGTCCGGCTTCTACCAGTTCGTGCGACACCTGCATGAACGCCTGACGGATCAGGAAGATGGAGAACACACTGACACAGTTGGACACAATCAGTCCGGTATAGGAATCCAGTAATTTGAGTTCGCTGAGCACCAAATAACTGGGCAAATACACGGCGGTACTCGGTATCATGTAGCCCACCAGGATCAATCCGGTGAGTACCCCTTTTATACGAAAACGCATATGGGTAAGTGCATAGGCCATCATGCTGGAGTTAATGACCTGGATCAGACAGATCGCCGCCGCTACCCCTGTACTGTTCAGAATGTAACGGGCAAACGGAGCAGCTTGCCAGGCATCCACATAATTATTCCAACGGAACGTTTCGGGCCAGAAGGTTGGCGGGAACTGCCAGATCTCGTCATTCGTTTTGAACCCGCTAATGACCATCCAGTAGAACGGAAATGCCATTGTCAGACTCACCAGCGCAAGCAGCAGATAGCGGAGTGCGGTAGCAAATCCTTTTCCTGCACGAGGGACCTTCTGTTTCTGCACTTCCTCACGACGATTATCTTTTCTTGTTTGGTTGCTTAGAGTGGTCATGTTCATCAGTAGTGCACCAGGCGTCGGCCGAGCAGGAAAGATACTCCTGACAGCAGAACGCAGATCAGAATAATAACGACGGCGATGGAAGAAGCCTCGCCCACATTGAAGGACTCAAATGCAGATTGATAATACATGTAAAGCAGTGTTCTTGTTGATCCCGCCGGTCCCCCTTGCGTCATCACGTTGATCTGGTCATAAGCCTGAAGCGACTGGATCGTCAGGATGATGGACAGGAAGAACGTGGTGGGTGAAATCAACGGCAGTGTAATGCTTCTGAACTTGTCCCAGCTGCCTGCCCCATCAATCGATGCGGCTTCAAGCAGATCGGATGGCAGATTACGCAAAGCAACCAGGTAAAATACCATGGACCAGCCAATCGATTTCCACAGCGTGACGATGAGCACAGCTACCAGTGCCCAGTTCTGATCTTTCAGCCAGCCGATCGGGGATATGCCGACCCAGCCAAGCAGCAGGTTGGCCAGCCCCACTTCAGGTTCGAAAATCCATGACCACGCAATGGAGACTGCGACAGTCGGGGTCACCCAAGGGGAGAATAGCAGCGTCCGGAACAGGCCGGAGGACTTAATCTTGCTGTTCATGAGCATGGCCAGCGCCAATCCGCCCACTATCGTAGGCACTACACTTCCAAGACCGAACAACAGCGTAACTTTTAATGAACGATAGAATTCAGAATTGGTTAGCAGATAGCTGTAGTTATCCAAACCGACGAATAATTTGTCAGGACTCATAAAGTCCCAATCCGTAAAACTCAGATATACAATGTATCCCAAAGGCCCCAGCCAGAAAATGAGTAATGGGATAAGGGCAGGAAGGGTGAAGAGAACCGCTTCTGTCTCCCTCCATAGTTTCACACGCAATTTGCACACTCCTAATCGTCCAAATTTTATTTAATTTTTCTAAAAATCATGCTTTCAAACTCCCTTTAATCTCTTCTGTACAAAAATGATTGTATAATACATTTGAAAAAACTAATTCCGGGTTATGTTAAAATAACGCGAGGTCATGTAAAATATGAAAAGGAAACAGGGAGTCCCATCCATATACTAGAGGTGAGATTGTGGGAAAAGAAGCTGCCGAGGACCAGAACCATTCGTCGTTGTCCTATCGGCCCGAGCTGAGGGAAAAAGTCATTGACGCCATTGCCAATACCATGGATCTGTACGGAGTCAATCATTCATTTGGCCAACTGTATGGCATTATGTATTTTGAGGATCGCCCCATGACACTGGAAGAGATGAAAACGTCCATGAACATGAGCAAAAGTAATATGAGTTATGCTGTACGTTCGCTTACCGAATCTCAGATGATCTATAAATTGGAGGAAAAGCGGGAACGGCAGGATCAGTATCTGGCCGAAACAAACTTTTTCCGTACGTTTCAGAACTTCTTCGGGGCCAAGCTTCAGCGGGAAATCGACGTGATGCAGGAAAGCCTTCGGGAGGTCATTCCGCAGTTATCGGAAATTATTCTCGCCAGAACAACTCCACCGGAGGAACGGGAAGATGCTTTGCGCGATTTGCATAAACTTCAGCATGCCGAGCAGTATTATGAGTGGTTGCAGGGATTTGTAGATCAACTGCGGGAAGGTGTTTTTTACAAAGACGCTCCGCATGAAAGTGATTGATGCAGCGTTGCGAAGAATCTCCAGTATAACGATCTTAATGAAACAAGCTTCTTACGAAAAAACCAGCAAAAGGCCAACCCCAGGGATGGCCTCTTCTTTGTTACCACTCGTGGATTCTCGGGTGTTTCGTTAGATCAAAATGTATACGTGCCATCTCGATCGCCACCGTTGTGCCGTCGCCAAAATGCCATACAGTCCAGTAACGGACTAACCAAGGGTACCTCTCACTTCTTTATGAACGCCCCCCTCCCCGGAAGCATCCACAAGCGATGCACCGATCCTCTGCCTCCATCCGCCATCGCGTCTTAATTTTGTTCAGATTTTGTTCAGATGCACTTCGTTAAATTAAGGACATATCTATCAAACTGAAATTAAATCACGAGGAGGAAGTAGTAGGATGAATAAAAACACCGTATTATATGACAAATTTTTTAAAGTAGCACTTGCTACAACGATTGCAACAAGCGCACTTACCGTTGTGGCACCGGACTATATAAAAGCGAGTGAGAATGGGGAAACGTTTACAGATATCAAAGCTGCTTCGGATTATTATGAATATGTGAATGAATTATTTGAGCGTGGTTTTGTTAGTGGTTATAAAGATGGTTCATTCAAACCAGGAGGATTGTTAACACGAGCAGAAGCCTCAAAAATTCTGGCACTCAATCTAGGCTTAAATGTTACCAAATCTTTTAATCCTACGTTTAAGGATGTTTCAACGAGTGACTGGGCATACCCGTACATAGAAGCATTAAAAGAAGCAGGTGTTATCGATGGCTTTCAGGATGGGACATTTAAACCGAACTCACCTATTACACGAAATCAAATGGCAAAAATTATTGTCAATGGCTATGGTCTAGAACCCGCCAAAGAAATTAATTTACCATTTACGGATACACAATTAAAAAATAATTGGGCCGCTCCATATATTCAAACCTTATATGATCTAGGTATTACAACCGGACAATCCGCCCTAAAATATGGTGGAATTTCGACACTAACTCGCGGAGATATGGCAGCATTTACAATAAGATCCGAGAAAACAACAGATTATCGTGATAACCGCCAACCAGATGAGAAAATTATTTCTGAAATTAGCGGCAATAAAATGACTATGGGTGGTCAGGTATTTTACATCAAAAAAGAGCTCCAGCCATTACTTCATTCAAAAAATTTAGCAGCGTTGAATGAGGCAAATTTAGATTTTATCAAAATTGGCACAAAAATTATCGGTATTCGTAACCTGGAATTGACCAATGGAGGAACTATTGATAACCCGCTAACATTGGATTTGGCTGGAGGTACTGTCGAAGCCAATATAACCATTGCAGGCGATTATATTAAGCTGGCAAATGCTAATATTACTGGTGATATTACGGTTAAAAAAGGTGACCAAAAGCAAATTGAATTAAATGGGCTTGCATTAAACGGAAACTTGATCATTGAAGGGGAAGCAAAGCGTGAGCAGAAATCAGTTATTAAGCTTACGAACACAACAGTAGATGAAATTGTTGTGAATCGTGACAACACTGAAATTGTCACGAACAATGCTACACCATCTATTAAGGTTGGTAATAATGTATCGGGTATCGAAGTTGCCGGTAAAATTAATTCAATCCATTTTAATGGGAATCTGAACGTAGTCGTCAAAGGACAGCTTGAAACAAACCATTTAACAATTGAAACGCCAATAAAAGTAACGCTTGAAAACAAAGCCCAACTGTCGACAGTAGAAACGAAACAATACGGAAGTCAACTGATTGTCCCAAAAGACACTACAATTGATACTTTAATTAAGCCAGTAAATATAAAGCCTGAGGAAGCTGTAAAATACCCGGGAGGTATATCTTCAGCAATAAAAAATGTGACGAATACCGCGCAGGTAGAACGCTCTACCCCCCCGATAACTCCAACAACACCGACTGCGCCTTCGAGTGGAGGCGGATCTAATGGTGGCGGATCAACAGACGGTGGAAACAATGGGGGCACACCGAATCCATTTGTTTCACAAACTTTAAAAGCCAATAATATTGAAGATACAGACAACGAAGATCCACTTGCTGTAGGCATGATTGGTACAACAGTTACATCAAGTAATGGAACGGTCGCAACCGCTACCTTAAAGGATGGAGAGATCGTCATCACATCCAAAGGTCCGGGTACAGCTACTATTTCGATTAAAGAAGATGCACCTTCCTTAAAGGAAGCACAAATTATCGTAACAGTGGATGCTAGTGGTAAAATGACACATACGATTAAACGCCCTGTAGAGGTAATGCAAGATAAAATCAATGCAACACCAGCACCCGGTGCAGATGATTTAGTAAAACTATTTGAAGGTATTGATATTAAAGGTGTTACTCCAGAAAATATCACAGATGTAACAACCGCAGTGAAAAAAGCGATTGCTGAAAAAGGGAAGCCTTTAACAGAGAATGAATTAAAGTTAGTAGTCGATACGGCATTGCTCCCTTCACTTATTAAAAAAGAAAACCCAAGCTTAGAGCAGGTGTCCACTCCGCTTGATTTAGTTACAGTGGGACCGAATGGTACAAGCTTTAAATGGGATTCAGCTACAAAAGTGGGCGACCATAACGCAAGCATTGATCTTTCAACAGGAAACGTAATGCAAGATGATGCGGATAATGAGAATGATCAACTTTTGTTAAAGGTTACAGCAACGAATGGAAATGCAATCAAGGAGACTTCCATCGAAACTACAGTGTTAGAATCGAAAAAGCCTTACCTAGTGAGTGCCATTTTAAATGATATCGATAAAGACGGAGATTCTTCACCAGGAGATACAATTACATTTAAATTTAGTGAACCCGTTCGATATAGCGGGAACACAGAGGATCACAGTATTGATGAGCATCTTTTTGGGAAAGATTTCGTTTTTGGGATGGGTACTGATCAATATCCAATCAAAGCGGTTTGGTCTCAGGATGGGACAAGCCTCACCATGACCATCGGTGGAGACATTACCAGCGCTAATGTTTTTAAAGTTGGCTCTGATATTTCCCTAGTGGAAGGCTCAGTAAAAGATGCAAATGGTGGTCAAAGTATAACCAATTCGGTCAAATTACAGCATGTTCCATTTGCTCATGAAATTGTTCAAAATGATTTAACAGGCGACTTTATTTGGGAGAATGGCGCAGTTGTCAGTGAAGCAGCTGGGAAAATACAAAATTCAATGACTTTCTCACAGAATGGGGAACCAGTTGAAGGCTTGGAAATCTCATACACAGATGAAGATATCGCTCAAGGTTCCATCGCATCAGGTTCATTTTCACTCAAGTCTGTAACTGTTACAAAAAGCGGTAATTCGCAAAAAGTCGCTTTTGCAGACGGGGAAACTCTTAAGGTTACCACTTCGACTGTTTTACGTGTAAAAGACAGTACGGAAGTCGTAAATAGTGTTAATCATAACTATGTGAGAGATGGTTTGGTAAAAACAATAACAGTGGATGATACCGTAACAAATCCTATTTCAGTTCCTAAAGTAGCTTTAGCAAACCCTGTTATTATTGATGGTCAGAATAAATTGGAATTTACGGCTGGAGTGGCGGTCACAGCTTCTCCAAGTGAAGTTTTACTGAAAAATCTAACAGTTAAAGGTAGCTATTTAGGAACAGCACAAGATGGTGAACGTGGACCAGTTTATATAAGTGGATCTGCGGACGTTATACTTGATCATGTAACGGTGGATTTTCCAGCAGGTGGTGGTTATGGAGCTTCAGGGATTCTATTAAAAAATGCTAATGCAAAACTAGAAATAAAAGATACAACTATTTCAGTTCATTTTACGAATTCTGACAATAGTTCTTATTATGCAATTGGAGTACGAGCTGATGTAGAAGGTGCTTCAATAGACATTATTAATTCTACAATCTCATCAAATGGTGCAAACGGAGGTGCCAATGGTATTCAGACTTCCAAAGGTGCTACTGTAAATATCACTGATAGTACAATAAATGTGAAAACAAGTACTTTCCCTGGTACCGTATATGGGATTTACCTGGGAGAGGGCTCTAGTTTAACAACGAGTGGTGCTAGTGAAATTGTTATCACGGCTCCAGCCGCTAATGGATTTGGGATTGGAAATAACGTCAACTATGGAAATTTAAATATTTCAGATACTACTATATTTGATTTAGATGCTGCTGGTGCTGGAAAAACTAAAGATGCGTATGAGCATAATCCTGATGACTTGGCAGTACTTGATGAGGCACGGGCAAAAATGGATGAAAACTTAATTAAAGCCAGTAATCCAACCTTACAGGGAGTAACAGAGGCTTTAAATTTACCAACAGATGTAGATGGTGTTCTAGTCGAATGGACTGCAGATACAGTTGATGGTGCAACAGTCCATGCTGATGGAACGGTTACTAGAAGCAGCAATGACGATGCAGATGATCTGGTGACATTAACAGCTACATTTACACACAATGGGATGAAGAAAACGAAAGTTTTCCCTGTCACTATTAAGGAAAGTAAAGTTCCAACCCTTACATCAGCAGCATTAGTAGATCATAATGTTGATGGAAAAGCTAGTATGGGTGAAAGTGTTGAGCTGACATTTAGTGAACCCGTAACTTTCAGTCTACTATCTATCGGTGACCAAGAGATCGATCCGGGATCGGGAGTTTGGTCGGAAGATAAGAAAACGTTGACAGTAACATTACAAGCTGATATTACAGCGGCTGGTACAGTAACTGTAAAGGTTAATAACCTAGAAGATGCTGCCCATAATACTAAGGATGAAGACGTGGTGGAATTAACCATCCGATAGGTGTAAGTGCTGCAAAAGTAATATCTGTAGCTAAGAAATGTAGCTAAAGGAAACACCCAGTCTAGGATCTTAACCTTGACTGGGTGTTTTTGATATGAATACATGTTTTAGGACCCTGATCCGTTGTTCAGATTTTGTTCAAGCGCAGTATGATAACATTCCAAAAGGAGTTGATTGAAAAAAACATTAACCCTATGATGTAAACATACATAAGAATTCACTCATATATGGAGGCATGATAGTGAAAAGGAATATCCTAATCATTTTGAGTATTATCATGCTGTTTGTTAGTGTCTTTTCACTTGGCAATTGGCATTATATTACCAGTAACCATTCCAAAATTGTACAAGATGGAACGGTAAAGATATCCACTGAGCAATTACAAAGACCGGTTAAGCTGGAAGGTAATTGGTATTTTTATCCAAATGTTTTAATTCCTTCTTTGGAACAGATCAATAACGATCAGAATAAACGAATCACACTTGATGTGCCATTTAACTGGAGAGAGTATGTAGAGCCCAACAAAGAGGGAATTTCAGTTGGGACCTATTATGTCAAGGTACATGTACCAACGGAGGGGTTCTACGGTTTGTTTATACGGACTATTCGTCAAGCGAATCGTGTGTTTATAAATGATGTAGAGGTAGGAGCAAAGGGGAAGACAAGCACAGTTTTAAGTGAATATGGGTCCGAGAATGATGATAAATATACAGTTTTTGCTCGTAGCGAAAATAAAGAACTGAATATTGTTATCCATGTAACCAACTATAATTCCCCACAGGCTGGTATTGTCTATCCTATTGAATTTGGTACGATGGAAGTCATCCAGCACCAATATCGTTGGAAAGTATTTCTAGACGCATTAGTATCTATTGGGCATGTGTTGTTCGGAATCATTTATATCTTTACATTTTTACAGAATCGTAAACGCAAAGAAGAATTATTTTTTGGTCTTTTTACCATTTCATTGGGACTGTATATGTCATTTATTAATCAAAAAGTGTTTTTCCTGTTATTTCCCGATATCTCCCCCTTCAATCAATTGCGTCTACAGCTCAGTATTATTCCGATAGCGCTACTAACTTTAACGCTGTTTATTCATTCCATGTACCCGCAAGTACAAAGAAGAAAAACAATATATATGTTTATGATTTTACTTGGGGTTGTAATTATTTTTTATGGTATTTATAACCCAATTACCCAAAATCACAGAGCTTCTTCAGATTTGGAGTTGTTCCTTAGAAAAATGGCATATATCTGTGTTACGGCTCCAGTCATATTCTATAATCTATGGACTCTTATTAAAGTAATGTTACATCACCTTGAAGGCGTTCGTTATGTTCTAATCGTGATTTCGGCTATTAGTTGTTATACCATTTTACTGACTTTTAACTTTATAATGGGCGTTCCCATAGATTACACAGAATTCGCATTATTTTTACTAATATTATTCGGATTTGCTTCGTTATTAAATTCCCGTGCAAACCAGACTATTTTAAAAATCCAGGCCTTATCAGAGGAATTGCTCACACATAATCAAATGAAGGATATATTTTTACTGAAAACTTCTCATGAATTACGGACACCCCTTAACGGTATTTTAAATTTATCAAAGTCCTTAATGGAAGGAGCTCAAGGCCCTCTAAAACGGACTCAACAGGAGCAAGTCATTTTAATTCATAGTGTGACTCAGCGTTTAGGACATTTAGTAGAGGATTTGTTGTTCTCTTCGAATCAAATGACAGGAGAAGTAAGGGTTGCCCCTTCTAGTGTTTCACCCTCTGTTATTACGGAAGTTGTGTTAGAAATTCGTAGTGTGATGCCAATGAATCACCTAGTAAGTATTGATGCAGAGGTTGGTTCGAATTTACCGAATATGTACACAGACGAATTACGTTTTAAGCAGGTTCTATACAACTTGCTGCACAATGCCATTAAATATACAGAAGTTGGAGAAATCATTGTGAAAGCCTATGTCCATCAACATCAGATGGTCATCCAAGTAAGAGATACAGGCTGTGGTATTCCGGCACCAGATATAGACCGTATCTTTGATGCCTTTTATCAAGGAAATAATCATAAAAAAGAAGGGCTCGGTTTGGGATTAAGTATCACTAAAAACATTGTCGAAAAGTTAACAGGCGAGATTTATGTTACAAGTACGGTAAGAGAAGGTACTACATTTACATTTACAATGCCACTTGCTAATGGAGAGCATATGAGCATTGAGCAATCATCTACCGGGCATAGAACCAAAGAATTACAGCTTCAATTGCCACTCATGTATAAAGGAAATAATAAAAAGATACTTGTGGTGGACGATAACCATGTCAATATACAAGTTTTAGCCGAGGCGTTACGACTTAAGGGATATACTGTAATTGCAGTAGATAATGGTTTCGATGCAGTAGACTATATTAAGACGAATCAGGTAGATTGTATGTTAATCGATTTAATGATGAATGGAATGTCAGGTTATGAGCTGTGTAAGCAAGTACGAAAACAATATGATATGTTGGAACTACCGATTATTATCTTAACAGCAATCATGAAGCATTCTGATTTAGTGTTATCTTTACAAGTTGGTGCAAATGATTACTTACAAAAACCTATTTTAATGGATAAACTATTTATTCGTATTGAATCTCTGTTAGCCATCCGTCAATCTTCAATTGATGCAATTGAAGTAGAACTGAATTATTTGTATTCACAGGTCACACCGCATTTTGTCTACAACACGCTGAATACAATTATTGGTTTAAGCTATACGGATATGAACAACACACGAGAAGCACTCTACTGTCTTGCAACCTACTTCCGTGCCAAACTCAATGTCCATTACCGAAATAGCTTTGTCTCTGTCGAAGAAGAGGTAGAGCTTGTCAAGGCATACTTATATATTGAAAAGATGCGTTTTGGTGATCGTTTAAATATTAAATATGATATTGACGAGTCCATTCAATTTATGATTCCAGCACTCTCCATTCAGCCATTAGTTGAAAATGCTGTTTTCCATGGGATCTCTAAGAAACAAGAAGGCGGTACAATTGAGGTAAGTATTCAACGGGAAGGCCAATTTGTCCGAATTAAAATCTATGATAATGGTGTAGGTATTCCTGAGGAAAAACTTCAGAAGCTGATTAATGAAGAAAGCACACGTATTGGTTTTATGAATCCATTAAAGAAATTCAAATTAATGAAAAATGCAAGTTTACGTCTATACAGCGAGGAAGGAAAGGGAACAACTATTGTCGTTTTATTACCAGAGGGTGGTGGAGCATGAACATAATTATTGTTGATGATGAAAAAATGGCAATCGATGTATTAAGTATTATGATTAAACGGCTAACGCAATTCCAGGTTTCAATCCAAGGGACATTTACAAATGCAGTAGATGCCCTTGGTTTTCTGGAGAAAGAGGCCATTGAACTTGTATTCCTGGATATCGAAATGATCGATGTGCACGGTATGCAAATAGCTAGACAAATGTTACAAAAACACCCCTCCTTACAAATCATTTTTGTGACAGCACATTCGCAATTTGCAGTGGATGCTTTTGAAGTAGAGGCTACCGATTATTTATTAAAGCCCGTACATGAAAAGCGCTTGATTAAAGCGCTAACAAAAGCACAGAAAAAATCGCAATTACAAGTTAAGGTGCCCCCTATGAATAAAAAAAGCCTGTTCTACGCTCATACTTTAGGCAGTTTTTATCTGCTTGATCCTCAGCAAGAGGTAGTAAAATGGCGTACAAGGAAAGTACGCGAACTTTTTTTATTCTTATTATTTAATCAAAAAAGACCAATGTCAAATGCCATCATCTCAGAAGAGCTATGGATAAATTTGGACTTTGAAAAGGCCTCAAGTAATTTACATACCTCCATTTATCAATTGAGAAAGCTTTTAAAAGAAAAGGGAATACAAGACCCGATTCAATTAGTGAATAATCACTACCAACTAAATGCTGAAATTGAAAGTGATTATGAGGAGCTCATTCAATTGCTCGAACGGGAAAAACATGATGAAAAATCTATTCAACAGTTAATGAATTGCTATGAGGGAGATTATTTAGTAGAGGAAGATTATTTATGGGCTGTTCAAATAAGACTCCGGTTAAAGCAAGGTGTACTGCATGCACTTGAACAATATGTCACTAGCACAAACTCAGTTAATTCCTTATTAAAATTCAATTCTTTACAAATGATGCTACAATTGGATGAATTCAATGAGCAATATATGTTTTTATTGTTGGAATTCTTAATTGAACAAAACAAAAAACAAGATTGTTTAAAATTCTTTGAAACTATACAAGCAAAACTAGCTGAAATTGGTCTCTCTGTTCCCGAAAGGATTCATAGAAGATATAATGAATATTTGGTCAATGTATAAATTAAAGTAAAGACCAAGATAACGATGATGTGAAAAGCTTCAATACAGGCATTGTCATAACAGATTCCCAGCCTGCTCATACCCGCTTTCATACCATACACTCTGAGTTTGCTACGGCACTCTTTGGAAGCATGCTGAGCTCCACGATCCAAATGATGAGTGAGTCCAGATTCACATCTTCTCCACTCGAAAGTTCGTTAAACTAAAAAAAGCAGCTCAGTGAGCAATGCTGCATCCACAAAACTTGTTCTGGCTATAGACGAGTAAAAGGGGAGCCCCGCTATGTCTTCATGGTTGGGGCTCCCCTTTTGTTATAGATATGGTTATCTTATTTCTGTGCCGCAGCCTCAATGTCTGCATAAGCCCAGTGTGTTGCAGGTACGTCTGTAAAAGTTGGCGTAGTTACGCCTGCTGCCGGCGTCCGTTTGAACAGTACATTTAGCACTTTCACGGCTTCAGCACGAGTCAGTTGGCTGTCCGGTTTAAATGTACCATCGTTATATCCGGTCATCAGGCCAGCCGATTGTACGTAGGCAATTGCATCAGAAGCCCAAAGGTCAGCGGACACATCTGTAAATCCAGCACCACCTGTTGCTTGTGTTGTGCTGCTTGTTGCGTCTGCGCTTTGTTTCTGTATCCAGCGGTATGCAATGGTCGCCATTTGTGCACGGGTAATTGAACCCTCTGGCGCAAATTGAGTGGCCTTCATACCGTTCATAATGCCTGCGGATTGCGCTTTTTCAATATCGCTTGCTGCCCAATGAGTTGCAGATACATCGTCATAGTTTACAACGTTCGCAGATGCGGTTCCCACTTCATCAGACAGATTACGAGCCAGCATTGCTGCCATTTGCGCACGGGTTACGAATGCATCCGGACGGAAATCCGCACCAAATCCGTTGATATACGGGCTGTGCGAGCCTTGAGAAGCTTTCAGTCCATCCACCACAACGAGCGTGAACGTGCTGAATTGGTTAACTGTAAACTCGATGCCTTCACTGGAATCGCTGAGATTCACCCGTTTGCCTTGAATCAACTCTTTCGTACCGTCACTGTGTTCAATGTACACAGCCAGGTTGTCCAAAGCTTGCTGGCGGGCAGCAGGGTCAGTTGGCAGACTGTCGCGCAGCGGCAATGTCAGTGTTACTTCATGGCTTTGCATATTTGTTTCGATTTCAACGGGACGAGCCAGTACTTTCACGTTTGAATTTGGAGTAATCTGTTGAATCAACTGCTCTTTCTTCGCACGTTCTTCCACTTCTTTGCGCTCGGATTCCTTCTTCAACGGAACAACGCGGAAGTACAGATCCTGGTCGAATCCGGCAATTGAATTCGTTGGAACCGAGATAATAGCGTTCTCTGTGGAAATCTCAAGGTTAAGCCCACCATCATTCAGCTGTTTCACCGCTGCTTTTGGCAGTTCAATGCGTGTCTCGGACACAGCATCTTTGGCGTCAGGGATGACAATGCGTGCCGTGTTCATGTTTAATTGCTTCGCTTTTTCCACCGATTCCTTGGCAATCGCCTCAGACATTTTCACGAGGTCCTTGATCGTGCCGTCGGCCTCGGTTGTACGTGTAATTGGCGTTTTGGTCAGGTTTGTTCCATTAACCCCGTTCACATCAACGACGATCTGTTCCTGCTTGGTTGTTGGCGTAGGTATGGAGGTTACCGGTGCAGTTGTGGACGTTCCACCACCTGTGCTTCCACCCGAGTTAGGTGTTGAACCATTACCATTACCACTACCACTACCATTTCCGTTATTGCTATCGCCATTTGCCGTGAAGACAATCTTCACCGCGCGTCCTGGCAATAAGTCACTGATGGCTTTGTGACGAACCCATACCGTTTTGTCACCGCTAAAATCAAATTTCTGCATAGAGGCAACATCAATCCAGGTCAGTTTGCCGTTAAGAGAAATCTCCATCGTGTCATCCAAGCCAATTATGGTGTTGTTGATGTCATTTCCCGTTACATTCGGGGCCGTAAAGAATCGGTTGATCACATATTGTAGATTCCCAACATCCTCGTAGCGGTCTTGTTCATTAAGCACCCATTCGGCCAGTTCTTTTTTGCCTTCCGGGCTAAGTTCAGCTCTTTTGGACAAATCAAGTTCACCTGTAAGATTGAATTTGTATTGGTCAAAGAAGTTGTGTCCATTAAACTGTTCATTCATGGTTGTCTCAAGCCATTGATTCATCTGATCTATAGTCGTGGCATTCTCGATAGGTTCGAAAGGCATTGATAGCAGTGCCAGCAGAAAGCGCGGATCTGCAATCTCTACTTGAGCCTGTTTTGCAATGCGTTCCAATCCCAATAAATGCAGGTACTTAAAAGCGAAAATTGGTTTGTTTACTTCGCTTAATTGTAGATGATGATTTCCAACAAGACGAAGCATATCTGTCTCAGGGTCTTTAAAATGATCGGGTCCTTCAGACAGTTTCTGCGCAAATAGGTCCAGCTTGTCCTGAAGTACGCCCAACCCTCTCTGCTCCCAGATCAACTGAGCTTGTACAGCAAGTTCAATCATATATTGAACCTGTTCCTTACTTTCATAGTTCTTCTTGATATTATCAATCAGGAACCCAGCCACATAATCTTTGACCTGCTTAGATAAAGAACCATATTCATTGGGGAAATCAATACCTAATTCCTGGTTCTCCATAGCCAGACGCATAGCGTCTATATTTTTGTCGACCCTTGCAGTATTTACAGCAGCCAATGCATCAGCTTCATTTCCAGGGAAAAATTGATTAAACGCGTTCTGAATGGCTTCAAAGCTGGTATATCCACCAATCGGTCTCTCAGTAAGCATTTGATCAGCCAACTGCTCCTTCTGTTCTTGCGTCAGGTTATCCATTTTTCTTGTATCCAAAGCGAAGCTCGTTATCGAATTTCCTGGATTCGCTTCGTTATAAGTCAGAATATTCTCATGAATTTTATTCAATTTATCCAGTGACGTTACCATTTCCTCAGTCGTGTTTGCACGATTAATGAAAGGTGTTTCTTCCACAAATGTGTCTATATACCTCAAAACACTTGAAATGGAAGATGTTGTTTTGAGTTTAAGTTCGTATAGATAAGCCGTTGTGCGTTTATCTACCTCGGAAGCAGAGCGATATGCAGCAATAAGTTGATAGAAATTAGCTTCAGCACTCGGAAAATCAAAATGATTTATTCTTTCTGCTTGCTTATTATACAGGTCATTAAGTGCAACTACTGCATTCGGTCCATCGATTTGGCGAGTCACTTCAAGAGCTGTCAGAGCTAATTGCACAAAGAACTCAACTTGCTCCTTGTTCTCATATCCTTTGCTTGTTGGCGCCTCGATATCTAATAAGTATTCTGCAATAGCCTCCTGATCTTCTGCAGGCAAAGATTCAAAATCAGGCGTTTCAATGAATTGCTTGTTACTAAGCAGCAAGATAGCTTCTTGGATAAAATCATTGCTGTTACCCCGGTCTGCTTTCTTTTTGAGCTCATTATACTGATCCAGTGCACTCAACTGCACAGTGAATTCAATGGATTGCATTTGATATGCAGCTGCCAAATATCGATCTTTAACAACGACATTGAAATAGTACGTATCGCCTTCGATTAGATTTGTAATTATTTTTGAATATGTACCAGTTGTAGATTCTGAACCATTAATAGGATCACCGTAGGAATGTCCTGATGTTCCGCTAATTTGTTGCATGTCTGTAAGATCAGGAGCATTAGATATGTAAACCTGGTAATTTACATCAGGTGGGGTAGAAGATTCGGATCGTGCATACTCCCACTGAAGTTCTATTGAGTTCTCGTCCACATACTTTATCGTTAATAGACCATTATTCCCTGGTACCGGATACGATGCCCCTGCATTTACCTTTCCTGCTGGTGCTGCCAACCATGGAGCTACCAACACCAATATGAGCAACATGCTAATTATTTTCCTGTACTGCATATAGCTTTCCTCCTTCATCTCGCTTATCTAAATATAGGCCTATTGTAGTACACAGTTCTGAACGGATTCTGAACATCCGCTCCAATAAACGGAAAAAAATCCGGCCTGTAGGTGAAAAACAGGCCGGATTTCAAATATTTTTCGTCATTATTCACCATTTTTACTGCTGCAAGTAATTATAGAGACCTACATTGCACAAAATTTAAGATAAGTTTCACGTTCTCCGCAACCCTTCAACCGCTCCTCGCACAAAAAACAAGTAGACGCATCAAATCATCGTATATCCGCCATCCACAAACAATGTGCTTCCTGTCGTAAATGTATTTGTCATGAGATACGTAACCGTATGTGCGATCTCCTCATTGTAGCCCACACGTTTGAGCACAGACAGTTTCTCATAGTCTTTGAAATGTTCGCCGCGAGGTGTACCCTCCTGTCCCTCACGCCAGATGGTTCCGGGGGATACGACATTCACGCGAACAGGCGCAAGCTCCACTGCAAGTGCTTTGCCCAGACTTTCAATTGCTCCGTTACACGCAGCGTAAGAGGCACCGCCCTCCAGTGGGCGTTGGCTAAATCCGCCCGACATTAATGTGATCGAACCCGAAGCTGATAGATATGGAGCTGCGTATTTGGCAGCAAAATATTGAGGCCAGAACTTGCCCTTGAAGCAGCTTTCGGCCGTCTCCCGATCTGAAATTAACGGGCCACGGGTGTATGCAGCTCCAGGGGTGAACAAATGATCGAACTCGCCAACCTGATTGAAAAATTGTTCGATTTGCTGTTCATCCTGATTGTCCAACATATAAACTTCGATGGACACCGCACCAGTCTTGGCTTTGCCTGCGATCTGAGCAATCTGTTCCCTCGCTTCTTCCAGCCTGATCTCCGATCGACCTGCGATAACTACATGTGCACCAGCTTCAGCAGCCTGAATTGCCGTTGCCAACCCAATCCCAGAGCTTCCTCCTATAATCACGACACGTTTATTTTCCAATGTAAATGGACTCATTCTGCATCTTCCCCTCGTATAGCTGGATCTTTCGTTTTTCTAGCATTTGTTCATTATTATTGAAAAGATTAGCCCTGAACAGTACGCAATTGGATCGTACCAGGTACGAAAATTCGTACTATGGGAACCAGATGACACAGTTATTCCTGCCCAATTCACATAGACAAACAAGCGGAACGCGAAAAAATCAGGTATGATGGAGTTACATATCGTTATTTAAATCGAGGTGAATACTATGGATTTACAGGAACCACGGTTACAAGGTGTACTCATTACGTTGGAAGCCATTAATGGAAAATGGAAACCGCTTATTCTGTTTATTTTATTGAAGGAAGGCACGAAGCGATTTGGTGAACTAAGACGCATGATTCCCGATGTAGCGCAGGGCACGTTAACGAAACAACTTCGCGAGCTGGAACACGATCAGATTATTGTGCGCACTCTCTATGGCGATGTTCCACCGAAGGTCGAGTACAGCCTGTCCGAACACGGGCAGACGATTGGTACACTGTTGGATGGCATGTGCGGCTGGGGCAAGGCACATCTGGAATACTTGAACGGAACCAAGCAAATATTTACTGCGGAGAAATTAGTCGGGGAATCACATAACGAAGCGAAAACTGAATAAAAACTCATGCCTTCCTCTCTGTTATCAGACAGGACGCCAGTATTGCCATCTGTTATGAACAGGCTACCCCGCATAACCGAACCACAGAATGTTAAGAAATCAGACCCAATTTCAGCACTCTCGCAATATTCTCGGTTGTACGCTCCACATTCTCCGGGCCCTCACGCAGAAGTCGCTCCAGATCAGCCGCACCCGGCACAATACCGAACACCGCGTCAATGCCTTCAGTGTACAACGTATCTATCCCCTCACCAACGTAACCTGCAATGGCGATAACCGGCTTGCCTGCTTCCTTGGCAGCCCGCGCTACACCGTAAGGGGTCTTGCCAAATTTCGTTTGAAAATCAATGCCGCCTTCGCCCGTAAACACCACATCCGCATGTACCAACTTGTCACGCAATCCAGTGTATTCAATGACAATTTCAATTCCTTTACGCAACACAGCCTGTGTAAAAATCAAAAGCCCTGCGCCCAAACCACCTGCCGCACCTGCACCCGGCACATCACGTATATCCTTGTGCAGCTGCTGCTTCACCACATCCGCATAATGGGAAAGATTCGCATCCAGCACCTGCACCATCTCCAGTGTAGCCCCCTTCTGCGGCCCAAACACCCGTGAAGCGCCATGATCTCCGCATAACGGATTAGTTACGTCACAGGCGACAATGAGCTCCACATCCTGCAATCGCTCATCCAAGCCGGACACATCGATATGCGCCAATTGGTCAAGCGCGCCGCCTCCGCGTGCAAGTGGCTGTCCGTGCGCATCCAGAAACGTTGCGCCAAGCGCTTCGGCCATGCCTGTACCGCCATCGTTGGTCGCACTACCACCGATTCCGATAATGATTTTGCGAATACCCTGATCCAGACACACCCGAATCAGCTCTCCCGTGCCATAGGTTGACGTGCGAAGTGGGTTCCGCGTTTCCTTGGTCACCAGATGAATGCCGCTCGCTGATGCCATCTCAATCGCCGCGGTTAACCCATCGCCCAGAATGCCATATTGCGCTAGTACAGGCTGTCCCAGTGGCCCGCTTACCTCTCTCTGGTGAATTACACCGCCAGAAGCATCCACCAGCGACTGCACGGTCCCTTCGCCTCCGTCAGCCATCGGTACATGAACATAGTTGGCGGCTGGGTAGATTTTACGCAATCCTTTTTCCATCGCCACACATACTTCTTTCGCTGTCATGCTCTCTTTAAATGAATCCGGTGCCAGTACAAATGTCGTCTCTCTCATCTTCTCCCACCCCATCCGTGTTATTAAAGGATAGATCGTACTTGTTGAACACGCTTTCATTATAGTTGCTGGTGAGCCAAATAAATATTGATGAACTGACGAAATTCATTGTGCATATGCACAATGAATAGTGGCAGGACCGAATATCCTGCCACCGTTACACTATCGTGCTTTGCTGCTTCCTAGAGAAGCACACGGTGTTCCATTATACTTTTCATACTAATATGGGATTTGGATGGACCAAGCTTCACAAGCGAGTCCTGGAACTCAGCAAGCTCTTCAATGGTTGCCGTCTGTACCTTGATCAGATAGTTGTACTCACCGCTAATCCGATATAAATCCGTGACCTCAACAGCCTGTTCACAGAAGTGAACGAATTCCTCACAATGCTCTGTCTTAAGCAAAATAAAAGTCGTTGTTCCACGATTTAGTTTGGCCAGATTATAGATGGTTGAATAGCCCGATATGACCCCATTTTCCTCCAGTTTGAGAATTCTCTCCTTGACCGAAGGTTGGGACATATTCACCTCTTTGCTAATCTGTACAATCGGCATGCGTGCATGGTGCTGCAGCAAGCGCATAATCTGCTGGTCGATCTCATCTATAACATAACCCATTTATAGTCCCTCCCGAGAATCAGGCTAATTTAATAAGTTTTTTGGGTTAAAAGAGCTCATAAATTACAACTCTTACTCCATTATATCCTTTGATATCGCATGGTTCCAATGCAGCGTTCCCTTTATACTTTAGAAAACAATCTGAAGAAGGAGTGACGAGCATGAGTGTAAATGGACTTGCTCACGTAGCTATTCAAGCACGTAATTATGAGGATACCCTCTCATTCTATACCGATGTATTAGGATTTAAAGTTGGTCACTCTTGGAGTCTGCCGGCCTTCCAAATTACCGAGGCATGTATGCTGATCTCACCGGATCAACGGACCTGCATTGAACTGTTTGACCCCGGAGCCGTAATCGCGGCCGAAGGCGAACCAGCAGACTCTCCCGAAGCAGTTAAACATGGGGCATTGCTGCATTTCGCCTTTTACGTAGATAATGTGGAAAAGATCTACGAGCAAGCGCTTGCTCATGGTGCTAAACCTTATGTTCAACCCGATTGGATCTCACTTGGTGAACTTCCGCTTCAAGTTCGAAATGCGATTGTGCACAGTCCGAATGGTGAAGTCATTGAATTCCTCGAAGAGGTTGATTTTGATCGTTCATCCACACCATCGATCTAGCGTTACACAAGCCGAACAGCCTGTTGCCCGCAAATCCGTGGCGGCAGGCTGTTTTATACTATGTTTTTTGAGCGATAGGAAAGCGAGCATATTAGCATATGACATACTCCTTGCCCTCATTCCCCCTCTTCAATTCCCGGTTTATACTCTCGTAACTTCCCTTCATATACCAGCTGCAGTTGTTCACTTTGGCGAAAATCATCCGGGGTCACCAGCGCAGGCAGCTTGTTCCACAGCTTGATGCCTGAACGTTGTAGAATCTCGGCAACAAATTGCGAGCAAAAGTAGGAGTTGCTGAACTCGACTGGCTCCTTCAACGTAATACCAATCACACCAAGCAGATTGTACATATATTTCTGGCGGCTGCGGATGAAGATGTGCAGCACCCGTTTCATTTTTTCCACTTCACGCTCCGTCACCTGAAGCTCATAAATCACACATGTGGTATTTGGATACTTACTGTATGTACCTGTCTGAATATCTTCCTTCACGAACCCGCCGTTCAGCGGATTGCTAGGATGCTTGCGACCAAAGCTATACAGCTCGGATAATTCTCGGTCATATGAGATGGAGGCGTGATTGTATGGTGCTCTGGTGTAACTCTGAATGACTTTGGTAAACAATGTTCCCGTATTCGTAAGCAGGATATAGATGGAGCGTGGTTCTGTCATAACTAAATTTCCCCTTATCAAGTTGGCACTATTCCTTCATAATAACATAGGTACCCTATATTGGAATCTTACTTCTGGATAAGCAGGTGATTGTACTTGAGCAGTTCACTCTTTACCTTAACACTGATTTTTATTGCTTTACTGGTCATACATATCGTGTACAAAATCATTACGAAGCTTCAGCCGGACAAGGATTATTCGGGCATTGGCAACAAAATCAAAACCTGGTGGGGCATGTTGGTCATTTTCTGCCTCGCCACTCTCTTCAATCCGATTGTCTCCCTGATCTCCCTCATGGTACTTACCTTTTTCGCGCTGAAAGAGTACTTCTCCATGATCCGCAGTACCCGCAAAGCGGATCGCAGGTTGTTTCTATGGGCGTATCTGGCGATTCCGGTACAGTTCTACTGGATCTATATTGGATGGTATGGGATGTTTATTGTGTTTATTCCACTATATGTCTTCCTGGTGCTGCCCCTGCCACGTCTGATTAATAAGGGAACGGTTGGTTTCCTGCGCAGTGTGAGCTCGACGCAATGGGGATTGATGCTGATGGTATTTGGACTTAGTCATCTGGCCTACTTCCCGTTCGCAACACCGGAATATGGCTCAAAGCTGGTCCTGTTCCTGGTCGTGTTAACCCAGCTGAATGATGTGGTGCATTATCTGGCCTCGCTCTATCTGGGCAAACGCAAAGTGGTGCCCACGGCCAATCCTTTTTTGACATGGGAAGGGTTCGCCTGTGCATTCGTTGTAACCACCGCTGCCTCTTATTTCATTCACCCTTACCTGACTCCGTTTGATGCACGTTTCGCGCTTTTCATCGGTGTGTTAATCGCTCTGGCTGGGTTCTTCGGAAGTCTGACGGTTTCTGTTCTGAAGCGTGATTTGTTAATCGGGGATGACAATAAGTTCGATGCGTTGAAAAAAAGCTACCTGAGCCGGGTCGACAGCCTGACGTACACCTCTCCGGTCATGTTCCACGTGGTGCGTTATTTCTTCGACTTCATGTAGACGGAGTATCCATTACAGATACGGGGTGCGGAAACACTCAGTGGATAGAACAAAGTGAGAGCTCGCGTCATCAATAAAAAGCAGCCTTTACGGCTGCTTTTACGCATTTATGGGAGAAATGAAGGCGCATGTATATTGTGCCTATTTCATTTTCCATTTTTGAATCAACAGAATGCACCGCACAAGGCTATGACTTGCCTGATTATTTTAATTTAATTTCCTTCTCCGAGGTCACTTCTTTCCCCTCTTCATTGGTAAACACAAACGTCGCCTTGCCGCGTTCACCCTTCATCTCATCCGAATAGATAAATCCGGAGAATTGCCCGTCACCACTGATATAAAACCCTTCTTTTCCATTTGCGCCATGCTCGATCGCTTCTTTGTAGGAATTCACAATCGTTACCGTGTTGGACGTCCAGCGCATCTCGGATAAAGCATAGCCCTCAGGAATTTGTTTTATCGCAAAATCAAAGCTATTGCCCTCGGACGGCTTATCCGTCTGGTCAATGACGATCATGACCTGTCCTTCCGCATCAGCGGAGGATTTTGATTGGGCCGTAGGCTTGCCTTCATTCCCACTTTCGCTCGCCTGATTATTGTTATTCTTGGCTTCAATATTGGGAATGGAACTATTTCCCGCTTCCTCTATGGGCTGCTTTGATTGTGGATAGGCGTGTTCCTGTACGGATTCGTTGTTGTTTTTCGCCCCACATGCACTGGTCAACAGCAGAATACATAGAGCAGACACCCAGAGTATAGATTTATTTTTATTATTTTTCATCATTGGAACTCCCTCCATTGATCTAAAGTAACAAGCACGATGCATTCATCCAAAGAGAACTTTCCATTCAGCACCTTCTATAGTAATTACTACACCATATCGTCTCACATTAAGCTCCATATTATGTAAATGAGTTATAAGTTAGCTCGATTATTTCATCGATTGTGCGTGTTCACCAGCATGGATCAGGCGCAAAAGGGGCAAAGCAAGCGATCGGACGTTCCCGGGGAGGACTAAGCACCAAAATTCATGCCGTAGTTGATGCGCTCGGAAACCCACTTCATTTCGAATTAATATTGTGATCTAGATAACATAAAGTTAACCTTATTCATAAATAATGTTAATTTTATGTCATTCATCACTTAAATTGCTCTGATATAATTTCTGCTAGGTAGATAAAAGGGGAATAAATTGTTGAAAAATGAGCGACATCGAAAAATAAAGAAAATGCATCCCCCATTTGTTATACAGCAGTGAAGGATTACTCGCTGTATGGAAGTAGCTTTTAGCACATGGTGATATAAAAAACAATGGAACAGGAGATTTTAATCCATACGGGGATTAACTCAGTTATCAAGCGAGTAAACATGCGAAAACATAACTTTATAGTAGGAGTGTGAGATATGAAAAAAACATTATTGGCTTGTATGATGATAATGCTGATGTTAGCATCAGCTTGTGGAAAGGTTGAAACGACTTCAAGTTCAAATGCATCTAGTGAGCCAAAACCTGAAGCAAAGGAGTCTACCAGTCCAGCTAGCACCTCCGAGTATTGTTCGCAAGGACGTGTAAAATTGGATAGTGAAACTGAAAAATTTATTTACGGAACTTGGAAAGTTAAGAAGCACCTTGGGTTTGCAAATTCTTATAATGATGCTTCTGAATATCCAACAGGGCAAAAATTTATCGGGGATGAAATTGTAATCGAAAAAGACTTTTTTTCATCAAAAGGACTAAAAAACTATAGTGATTATCAATATGAGCTGAAGAATCCATTATATCAGAATATAGCGACATGCTATAACTCTACCTCTTTTTATAGATTGTATAAAATTCAAATTCCAGACTTAAATATAAATGATGAGGTAAAGGCAATAGATATAAGTGACCCTTCTACAAAAATGAGCATACCTGTAGGTTTAAGCTTTTTAGCTGTTAATAACGATAGGCTTATCTTGTTATCAGAGGCAACTATTTTTGAGCTCAAAAAAATTAATGATTAAATGAATTAAGGTTATATTTTCAAAACAAGAAAGGTCAGCCTCTTTAGGCTGACCTTTCTTGTTTATGCCGTAAACCGATTGAACTATAGTGTATATAC
Source organism: Paenibacillus sp. OK076 (assembly GCF_900110055.1). Classification (NCBI taxonomy): domain Bacteria; kingdom Bacillati; phylum Bacillota; class Bacilli; order Caryophanales; family Paenibacillaceae; genus Paenibacillus; species Paenibacillus sp. OK076. Next base: position 202,123 of record NZ_FOCH01000002.1, on the reverse strand, counting down.
TGGATATTTATGAGTATAACCCGAGCCTTTACAAAATAGTTCTGCTTCTTCATTTCTTCGTCTTTGCAAATTTATATCATATGAAAATGCTTTGCTTACTAATTTTGAACAATTATCAAGTTCTGTTTGAGAACGTGGACCTTGAAAAGATGAATAGATTAGCTTGTACGCAAGCAGACTTTTTACGTCATTGGTATTGAGCACCCCAGCACCTGCATTAAAAGTGAGCGAAACAAGTGCATCAAACTGATTTTGTGAAAGAGACATACCTGCAGGAAGGGTTACATTATTTACTGCTGCTACAGCACTTGCAGTATCATTGGTAAAGAATGTATTTGCCTGAGATTGAGTAATTGGAGAAGTATAACTGAGTCCCAAAGATTTAGATAGAGCATCAGCTTGTGCCTGGGTTAAAGTTGTATTTTTTGTGTATGTTTTAGACTTTGTTATCAGATGTCCATATCCAACTGTTGGAAAACCTTTTGGATCGGCATAGAATTTTAAGTTAAGTCCCTCATGCCCTTTCATAAAAGTTGCTCCATTAGCGCTTAGATTTGCCATAATAAATCACTCCTAAAGTTATTTTTATTAGTTATGAGAGCAATAAGGAGGAATCATAGCCAGAACAACCATTCCCAAGTTTTCTGCAATGCCGTATCGCCTTCACATATATATAAAGAGAAATGAGTCTCTTTTTTTACAACCACGCTCCAAATTTTATTTCAATTCACTAGTATCGAAAGTCTGTATCACCTCAATCATTTTGACATAGAGTTCCTGTCTTAAATCATCTCGATGATCGGGGGGACTTGTCGCAAGGAGGCTTTGATCTTTGGTATAAAAGATTCTAGGATATGTAATGTTGCCTCCTGATCGTGGTGTTGCTGTGCTTGTACTAAAAGTTCGGACAAGGCATTAATGACATCGCTTAGATCAGATATTTTTTTCGCCCTGTCAAATAGTGAACATTATCCTTTAAAAAGTTGTTGTGCCGCAGGTGGGGCAATCGGTGTCTTATCCGGCTGGCTGCTTTTTGGCGAAGTTATTCGGAATTACGTCTATATGGGTGGGCTATGCGCATATTCCTGGGGATCTTTCTGGTAAACTGGACTGGACGAGCGAATATAAGGAAGTATTGAAGAAATAAAAATATTCATGCCTGATTTTCGGCGATGCCCTGTGCATCGTTTTTTTATAATATTAACAAGGATAAACTCTACTGATATAAGGACGTGCGCCCAATGATTTCTGCTGAACTGAAAGAACAATACTATCAGGCTCTGGTTGCCAAGGATTCGGAATACGAAGGTCTATTCTATGTCGGGGTCAAGACCACGGGGGTATTCTGCCGGCCTACATGCCCCGCCCGAAAGCCAAAATTCGAAAATTGCGAATTCTATGAGACGGCGCAGCAGGCACTGCTTGCTTCGTATCGCCCTTGCCAGCGCTGCCGCCCGTTATCTCATCCCAATCAGGTATCTGATGTGGTCCGCGTATTGGTGGAAGCCGTGGAGAACCATCCGGAGAAACGCTGGAAAGGCCAGGATTTCAAGGCATTATCCATCGACGAATCCACGGCCAGACGTCAGTTTAAGAAGCGATTTGGCATGACCTTTGTGGAGTATGCCCGTGCCCGCCGTATGGGACTGGCTCTGAAAAATATTCGCTCCGGTCGCACGGTCATTGATGCCCAGCTGTCCACCGGTTACGAGTCCGGCAGCGGGTTCCGGGATGCCTTCTCGCGAATCATGGGCGCAGCACCTACACAAGTAGATGAAGAACATGTCTTGAAGGCCTCCTGGATCGACACACGCCTTGGACCCATGATGGCTGTAGCCGATGAGAAAGCATTATATCTGCTCGAATTCGTAGATCGCAGAGGACTGGAGCGTGAGGTGGAACGATTGCGCAAACGGACGAAGTCAGCCATTGTACCTGGAGTAAACGAACCGATTCGTTCAATCGAACGGGAACTTGCGCAGTATTTTGAAGGCACGCTAACTGTATTCCACACCCCGTTGTTCTGGTTAGGAACACCATTCCAGAAGAGTGTATGGGAGCAATTGATTGCGATCCCACCGGGGGAGACAAGATCATATCAGGATATCGCGAATGCATTGGGTAAACCCACAGCTTGTCGAGCGGTAGCACAGGCCAACGGAGCCAATCAACTGGCCATTGTTATTCCATGTCACCGTGTGATCAATGCCAGCGGTGAACTGGGTGGATACGGAGGAGGCCTGACACGCAAAAACTGGCTTTTGACTCACGAGAAGCAGGATACCTGAATAACTCAAGAGATAAGAGAAGAACGGCAAGTGGTATGAAGAGGATTACAGCTATGTAACGGAGGAGATAAATCTTATGAGTACCCTACAAGAAAAGGCGGCGTTATTCCACCAATCCCATGTGAAAGGTAATCCATTGGTGCTGGTCAATGTATGGGATGCCGGGAGTGCACTCGCCATCCAATCTGCTGGAGCAACAGCAATCGCTACTGGCAGTTGGTCTGTAGCTGCTGCCCACGGTGAACAAGATGGCGAAGCGATGCCATTCCAGCTGGTACTGGACAACCTGGCCAGGATTACAGCGAGTGTGGATTTGCCCGTAACGATCGATATTGAGGGAGGGTATGGCAGGTTTGCGTCAGAAGTGAGGGGAAATGTGAGCCAAGTAATCCATCACGGTGCGGTAGGAATCAATATCGAGGATCAGCTTCCCACTGGCGCGGGACTGTACGCTGTGGATGAGCAAAGTCTGAGACTGTCGGCTGCCAGGGAAGCTGCGGAGCAGGCAGGCATTCCGCTGTTCATTAACGCCCGCACAGATATCTTTTTGCAAAATGCTCCTGAACGACACAATCATGTTCTCCTGGAAGAAGCACTTATTCGTTCCAAGGCTTATGCAGAAGCAGGCGCCAGTGGTCTGTTCGTTCCAGGCTTACAGGATCGACAACTGATTCAGCAATTGTGTGAGCATTCGTCGCTTCCGGTCAACGTGATGGTTACATCCCCTGAGCCTTCACCGAAACAACTTGCCGTGCTGGGTGTAGCACGCGTAAGTTATGGGCCTTATCCTTATCTGCAAGCAATAAAACACCTGAAAGCACTGGGGCAAAGTATTCTATGTGGAAATTAAGAAATTAACACGAGGCGCGCTTCTCATTTTTCACCAGAGGGAGGCGTACTTTCTCACGATTTCAATAAAAGCACTATTATAAGCATCATCTATGATGTGAATCCTCAAACAGGTGCTAGACTGCGCCTGTTTTTTGATGCTTATCTTTTCACCTATGTATGTTATAATCACCACTACCCAACACTAACAGGAGGAAAATATGCTTAACGTTGAACAAAAGCTTGAATTGCTCCAATCGTATCCCCAACTGCAACGCAAAGATGTTTCTCTCGGCCGTGTTAATTTCCACTACGAAGAAAGTGCGTACGAGAAAAAGATTGTTGCTCTCCATATTCATCCTAACGGTAACGGTTATATCTATGCAGGGCTGCTGCCCAACTATGAGACCGATGATAGAGGATTCGTCAATATTCGTGATTACTCCGAAGCAGATCTACGTACGCTGTTAGATGAGACAATCAAAGCGATGTCAACCAATCCCAACGCAGTAGAATCAAAAGAACCAGAACCAGCAAAAACTGCTCCTACATTAGCTACAACCTCTACTGGCGGCGGAACATGGATCGATGAGGATGGACATACACTTACTTTGAAATATGAAGATGACATGTGGTATGTGTATTCTGGTCTTAATCTGGATATGGCTTTCGAATCTCGTAGCGAAGCGGGCGAATATCTCAAAGAAGAAGGATTCAAACCCCAAGCTCAAGCTTAACTCATACAAAAAAACACGAGGCGTGTATGTACGCACTCGTGTTTTTCTGATCTGATCAGTCTTTTCTGCCTTTCATTGTAAGCGGCGCATTCTTCATCATCGGGTACGTGCTCAGAAGCAAAGCACCTCCAATGACTCCCAGTGCGGTGAACAATGCGATAAAATTGACATTCGTAAACCACTGGACCCACGTGCTCAGATCTGATAGAACAATTACCAGCGTGACGATTAAGCTAACCCCAAAGAACAGGACGAAAAAATTGCGCATCCCCAATCTAATCCAACAAACAGTTGAGAAGATGGATAACCCCAGCACCAGAAAGCCAATCATCAGATCGATCCACAGATAAGAGAAAAATTGATATTGACTTGAGTACAGCATGCCTGGTTGATAAAAGGTTACCCCAAGCGTCCCATATTCATGGAGAAGATGCATAATGAAATAGATGACATTCAGTATCGTAATGGTTCCTACGACCATCCATATCGAAATGATATAAAAGGATTTCATAAACTGTATTCGTGTACTACCCATACCTATGGCAACTGGAAACAAGGTGATGATGCCCGCGACCGCAAAAGCACAGATTCCTCCGTACATTGGACCAAATAGTTGAGTAGTATACGTCACATCAAAGATGAATCCAATGGCCAGATAGACAACTGTAAGCATGAGTGTAATTGACGAGAAAATCATTAAATACCAGCGCATATCATCCAGAATCAGCCGATTCGTACCATTCACCGAGTTCATCGCTTAATCCCCTCCTGATTACGCGTCCTGTTGACCAAATAATCCTGTAATGTTGCCTTCTCCATGGAAAGCCCCTGCGTATGTGCGATGTCCTTCCACGTTTTCGAGTATGGCTCATCAATCATCACTTTCAAGGTAGATCCCATCTGGGAAGATTCTATGACCTTCACGTCTGCGGTGACTCGATTGACATCTTCAATTCTCCCTGTTAGAAGAACTCCTTTTTCGCGTATCTCTTCCATCGGCTGATTAAACAACACTTCGCCGGCTTGCAGAACGATGAGGGACTCACATAAAGGCTGAATCTCCTCAATATGATGGCTTGATATTAGAATTAGACGCGGGTTCTCTTCATAAGTCTCCAGTAAAGTATTGTAGAAATATTTACGTTTCTCAGCATCAAGTCCATTGGTGGGCTCATCCAGAATCGTTACTCTTGCGTTACTGGCAAGACCCAATATCATCTGAGCTGCGGTCTTCATGCCTTTTGAGAATTTGGTGATCTTCTTCTTCACTGGTAATTCGAACATGTCGATTAGTTGCTCAGCAAGATCCTGATTCCACTGAGGATGGAAGTATTGACCGAATCGAACCATGTCATTGATCGTCCAATTTCTGCCCAGGGGATGGTTCTCCTGGATATAACACAGATTCTCCTGCGCAGCCAAATTGTTGTACGGGTCCTGCCCCATCACTTGGATGGTTCCAGCATCAGGCCGGTTATGGCCTGCGAGCAGACTCATCAGGGTTGTTTTGCCTGCACCATTTCTGCCCCACAATGCACTAATAATCGGCTCACTCTCATGCAAAGTAACGTTGTTCAGAACTGGCGTTTTTGTTTTCTGATAACTGTAGTTCATCTGATCGATCTGAATCATAACTCACTCTCCTTATCCTTCTTGCCGCGGATCAAATCAATAATCATGTCCTCATTCATGTGAATCCGTCTGGCCTCTTCAAGTAAAGGCTTAATATATTCCTCGTAGAAATGCTGTTTTCGCTCAACAAGCAACGCTTCCCTGGCTCCCTTCGCAACAAACATTCCAACACCTCGCTGTTTGTAAATGATACCTTTGTCCACGAGCGTTTGAAGCCCTTTGCGTGCCGTGGCTGGATTAATATTGTAAAAGCGAGAGAGTTCATTGGTTGAAGGGACCTGTTCCTCCACCTTCAATCTGCCGTCTACAATGTCATCCATGATCATCATGGATATTTGATGAAAAATGGGCTGAGATTCATCCAAATTCGATTTCATGCGATTCCAACTTTCGTCCATCGTTAATTAGTTAGTCGGTTAGTTACTTATGTAACTAACTATAGTACACGGAAACCCATATGTAAATAGGCGAGCCACTAATTAATCAACTTTTTCATTTTGACTCGATTGTATTGATTAATAAGACCGTCCAGAACTACAGATTGCTGGATGACTTCAGGATGAAGCAGACTGCCGTATTCCGACTGCAAGCGGTGAAGCTGTTGTCTGGCTTCTTCGATCTGTGACATTAACTCCAGGCAATCCATAGTACCCCTCCTTTTTGTCATATTTTAGTTTATTATGCCAATCGATAGGCCGCAAGGGGTACGACATACTTATTTTTCCACCAGACGAAAAAAAAGACGCCTCTGAATGAATATTCAGAAGCGTCCCTTACCAATTTTTTAAGTTCCGAATCCGTGGTCAGCAGTTCTCATAATTCCGGGGTCTGGAACTTCCTTGCCTGAGACAGGTTCCGTAGCAGGAGCTACAATGTAAATAATAATACTACATGTAGCTATCAGCAAAGCCAACTTTCTCTTCATTGAGTTTCTGCACCTCACTAATGATCAATTTGTATTGCTGTTTCGCCGTCTCAGTTGCAAACTCCCTATATTGCTCAAACAGTCCGACACCTCTAAGCATACCTCGTCCACTGCTAATTTCAATAGAGAATCGCAAACTATCCAGAACAAATTGTATTCCTGTGAAATACTCGTCTTTCTTTAGATAATACGCAGCGAGATCTGCTAAAAGACGTAGATATCGATCATCTGTAACCTGTCTGCTGACCTTTCCAATTCGGTTGCTCTGTTCCTGGTACGTAAAGTATGATTCATACTGTTCGAGCACATCATCAATATTTTTATCATAGCGATTGGCAGCAGTCACAATATCACAAAGCGCCGGGAAAATTTCATTTTCTTTTGTTGAGATGTAATTCAAATATTCAGGCAATACATCAAACTGTCCGCTCATTAATTGATATATATAACGGTTGCCCTCAGCCCATTCCTGAAACTGATTCATAACTACCATTTCGTCTTGATTAGGGTTCTTCACCCAACTGTTGTCCGTGTATAAAGAAACATATTTAAGCGCGCCTGGATAGTCTTTAAGTTGATAGCACGCACTACCTGAAGCCAAATAAGAATACAGAATGTAAAACACAATCGGTCTTTTGGTTTCTTCCTGTTTCCTTCTCCCATTGAGCTCATAATGGATGGTTGCTTTCACCCTTAGCTTCTCGGACAGCTCCTGAACTTTATTCCATCTGTGCAAGGCACCAAAGGCATTGATCAGTTCATTAAGCGCATCCAGTTGATAGCGTTCATCCAGCCGATCCACATAGTATTCGAATTGGGCCGCAATGATTAGATTTCGTTGCTGATCATTGCTCAGCCCCAATCTGAATAGTCGATACTGACATAGTGCAAGCCGTTCAGAGTGTTGCATTTTCTCACTTTCGGCTATCGTTTCATATAGTAGAACGGCTGGTTCGAATTTACCTGCATGGTAGAATTCTTCAGCCAGATCAAATAACAAAGGAATATAAGACAGATTATCCATCATTAACCGAATAACCTCTTCAATACAGTTCAATTTATTCAACTCAGCACAACGATGAAGGAATGGACCCAGTCTTCGCCAGTCAGGAGCAGCATGGACAAAACACTCATCTATGTACAATTCATAGAAGTAACCTTCTTCAAGTCTCATAGCTGAAGTGATTCGATCCAGCTGCTGCATCGCAATCGGACGATTCTTGTTCAAAATATTGCTCAGTGTACCCGAGTTAATTCCTGACGTTTCCGAAAAAAGACTAATGGACATCTGCTCACGCTTCAGATAACTCTCTAAATGATCGCGTATCGTGGTTGTCGGCTCCAAACTAACACCACCCTCCAAAATAAAAAAACCATAAACAGGATTAACGGTATGCAAAAGTAATTATATGTAATAATTAAGCAAGGGTCAATAAAATAAATTCAACTAATTTGTATTAATTACAAAAAAATCCTTTTGTTAAATTAAAGGCCCTATCCTTATTTTATACCGGGAACGAATAAGCATCAAATAAAGGATAAAATAAAAACACGAGCGGCATATACGCTCGTGTTTTACATGCAATACAGCAGATCATCCTGCTATGGTAATGATATTAGTTTAAGGCAGCACATTGCCAGCTGCACGATAAATTTCGTACCACTCTTGGCGTGTAAGGTGAACATCACCAGCTTTGATGCAATCCTGCAAACGCTGGATATTCATCGTACCTGTCACGGGCTGCATTTGCGCCGGGTGACGCAGCAACCAAGCAATTGCGATGGTCGTGTTGCTCACTTCATATTTTGCAGCAATTTCATCGATCTTCGCATTCAGTTCCGGGAACTTGTCGCTACCCAGGAATACGCCTTCGAAGAACCCGTATTGGAACGGGGACCATGGTTGAATCGTGATATCGTGCAGGCGACAATAATCAAGAATTCCGCCATCACGGTTGACCGCGGCATCGTTCTCCATATTTACGTTGATTCCACTGTCAATCATCGTGGTATTGGTAATACTCAACTGCAGCTGGTTGGCTACCAGTGGCTGTTTAACGTATTTTTTCAACAGTTCGATCTGGTTCGGATTCTGGTTGGATACCCCGAAGTGACGCACTTTGCCTTCACGTTCCAGTTGGTCAAAGGCTTCAGCCACTTCTTCTGGCTCAACCAATGTATCCGGGCGATGCAGCAACAGAACGTCCAGGTAATCGGTTTTCAAGCGTTGCAGAATGCCATCCACCGAATTCAAGATGTGCTCTTTCGAGAAATCAAACATGCCTTTGCGGATACCGCATTTGGACTGAAGAATCATATTTTCACGAACCTGGGGATTCATCTGCACAGCCTCTGCAAAGATCTCCTCACACGCTCCGTTTCCATAAATATCAGCATGATCGAAGAAGTTCGCGCCTGCTTCCATGGCGGAATGAACAAAATGTTCAGCTTCTTTGCTGCTTAATGAATTAATTCGCATGCAGCCAACGGCTACAACCGGTATTTCGAGTGCGCTGCTGCCAAGTTTAATTGTTCTCAAGATGATTTCCCTCCATATTCGAATAGTATCGTGCATTCATTCTTATGATCACTGCCAACTAGTATATACTTGTCTTCCGTCTATGATTGTGACACAGAACTGCAATCGGTTTCAATGGCATTTTAGAATTCTTATATGGAATAATGGAGGTTTTTTTCTGCATCGTTCACCCACCTATACTTCTTCCGGAACTATCACATCAATATGCCGAGGCAATACACTGATTTGAATGGGCAGAGAAGGCCCTTCTTCTCCATCCACATTTGTGTGAATGGCTTCTGTAGAACGGACGTGAACTTCTTTTGCCGTAAAATAATCAACATCCTTATGGTTCATCAGATTGCCAAACAACAGGGACGTTCCGAGTGTTACCGTATTAAAGACATTCATGCTGCGGATCACAAAACAATGAATTAACCCATCATCCACCGCTGCTTCCGGGGACAATTTCTCAAAACCTCCAACCGAATTGGTCAGTGCCGCGAGAAAAAGTGGAGACTCCCCTTCCCAGAACTGCCCGTCATACTCAATCGTGAGTGGCTTGGCCGGTGTATTCATTAGATCTTTCAATCCTTCTTTCAAATAAGCGAAGGAACCCAGCTTCGACTTCTCTTCCGAGGATACCGAGAACAACGCCTCTGCCAATGAGCCGGCTGCCACCACGTTGGCAAACAGACGATCATTGATTTTACCAAGATCCACCTTATGGATCTGCTCCGAACGCAACTGCCGAATGGCTTCCTCCGGATCAAGCGAGATATTCAGCGCACGCGCAAAATCATTCACCGTACCCAGCGGCACCACACCCAGTCTGGGACGATGTTCCTGATCCATCATGCCGTTGATCGTCTCATGCAGCGTCCCATCCCCTCCGATGGAAATGACGAGATCACAGCCATCTTTGCAGGCACTTAGACAGTAGTTGGTCGCATCTCCCTCACCGGCCGTCTCATTAACCACCACTTCATACTGCTGTGATTCAAGAATTTCTTGTACCTGGGACACATATTGCTGAGCCTCTTCTTTACCCGACGATGGATTACTAATGATCATGGCTTGGCGCATACCTGCATCTTCTCCTCCAAATGGCATTCTTACTTCATCTATACCCTTTCTGCCATGGAGTTGAATAGCATCTGGGGGAGTTGTACAAATTTTTTTGAAAAAGATGGCTGGAAGAGTGCAGTATGGGGTTTGTATCATATAGAATAGAAGTAGATGTTCTGCCTGTCATGAATTTCTTGTTCCTTTTGCCTGATGATGGGTTAATAACTATAGATGTGTTTTTCTATTCTATCTATCCATATCGTAACTATAATATTTTATCGACATAAATTGGTACTCACAAAGTACATAAGAACGGTACACTTACCTATCCTCAAAATCGGAATCGGAGGGAATTCATGCAATGAGAAGAATGACTCTACTATTTCTAGTCTTCATCCTGAGTCTCGGGGCGGCTGGGCAAGCGATGGCCTATAACACAGCAGACTTGGGCGAAGGAATCATCAAAGATCCTGCACTGGAGAATGGACTGAAGCTGATCCTGAACAAACCGGTAGATTCCCCTCTGACCTCCTCCGATCTGGAGCAGTTGAAGGTGGTGGATCTGAGCAATGCAGGCATTCAAAGCCTGTCCGGTCTGGAATACGCCACGAATCTGACTCACCTCCGGTTATATGGCAATGAGATTGATGACCTAACACCGCTGGCGCATCTGACTCAGCTTCGCGAGGTTGACGTTCGCAATAATTACATTACATCGATTGATGCACTGGCTGATTTGAAAGACCTGGGACGGCTGTATATCAGCAATAATTCCATTTCTTCCATAGAAGTTTTACGTGGATTTAACCGACTACATACGTTTCACGCCAGCGGTAACCAGATTACCAGTCTCTCCGCACTGTCGGATGCAGATCATCTTCAATGGCTCGAAATCTCGAACAATGCGATAACCGACCTGACACCACTCGCGGATAAAAGAAATCTGAAACAGCTCAATGTGGCCAACAACCACATTCATACACTGGATGTACTGGCTGATCTGCCAAATACACTTCAGAAGCTAAATGTGGCAGGTAACGAGATCTCCGATCTGATGCCCTTGGAGCATATGACACGCCTGCAGGCGCTGGACTTCTCCGGGAATCAGGTTGAGCATCTGGCACCCTTGGAAGACCTGGTAGGGTTGAAAGAACTGAATGCGGAGTCCAATCAGATCTATGATCTGGAGCCGTTACACCAGCTGTCCAAGCTGGAAGTACTGAAACTGTCCAATAACCGGGTGTGGGATCTGACACCGATTGCCGGTTTTACTTTTACAAGAAACAGCTCTGCGAATACGAATACCATAACGGATATCTCGGCTTCCACTTCCTCATCCTCCGGTACGCTGACCTCGGTCTCTGAACCGGAACCTGCTGGACTCACAGTGCAAAATAATTATCTGGATGTTGCGAGCGGCAGTGACACGATGCGCCTGCTAAACCAGATGAATGTACGGGAGCAGAAACGTACTCCACAGGGCAACTTTCAGCGGCTTGTTGAAGGCTCTACCACGGCCTATGTCGGGGATCGTGCTTACGCACTGGAGGCTGCACCTTTTATCGATGAAGGACGGACCTATGTACCGCTCCGGTTTGTCTCCGAGCAATTGAATGCCAGCGTGAACTGGAATCCGGATACACAGGAGGTTCAGATTGAGCAGAATGGTACTGTGGTTCGGTGGACTGTGGGCAACAAACAGGTGCTTGTAGACGATACGCTTGCGATAAACGATGCCCCCCTTTTGATGAAGGATGGAAAGGCGTTTGTCCCGGTACGTTTTATTTCGGAGCAATTCAATACGACGGTTGCGTATATCGGAAGCAGCAAAACAATTCTGATCTTCGAAATCAAAGCGCAGGCCGAGAATGTACAATCTTAATTAAGCCATTCATAATCGAGCATCAGGCACTTATCTCAACTTTTCTTAATGCACAATTCCAATTCAATTCATATGCCATTATGAAGACTGTTTCATGCACAGCGAAGTCCCCGTCTGAACATCAGCGGGGATTTTTGATGAGCATAAACTGGATACGAGCTGGCAGGAATGGGATTGGCGTAATAGCGATTGTTTAATCGAAAAAACGGATGCTGCCCAGGGTCTGTCTGTATTCACTGGGACTCATGCCAGTCCATCGCCTGAACTGCCGACTGAAATGCGCAAGACTGGAATATCCAAGCATGGTGGCTACCCGAGTGAGGTTAAGATCAGGCTGGTGTATCAGCTGCTTGGCCTCGTGGAGCTTCAGTTCAGACAAATATCTGCGCGGAGAGATGCCGTATACTTTCTGAAATGTCTCCAGTGCATATCCAGGGCTGATTTGAAGCGAGGCCGCAATCTCTTCAATCCGAATCTCCTTATCCCCCAGCCCTTCCCGCTGGATATTCCCGGCATTGAAACGGCTTTTGATTTTCTCGGCAATCAGTGTTGCATAGTGCGCCACAGTAGGCGATACGGCTTCTTGGGAACGGGAGGAACTTTGCTCTGCCAATATCGCCAAAATCTCCAGCAAACCAGCCTGCATACGGAACAGATCTGATGTTGTATACTCTTCTTTGTGCTGAAGCAGATCCACCCATTTCATCATGACTTCCGTTAATCGCTGATTCTCCTCGCCGCCACATGGAAACAACATCTGCACATGTCTACTCATCTCCTGGCGAAACAGAACCTCATCTACATTGAAATGGGCAATAAAGTAGGTCAGCCCCTGCTCCTGATTGCATTCATTGGTATGTTTGCATCCAGGCGGGATAAGCAATATATCTCCTGCTTGGAGCTCATAACGGATGTTCTCCAATATCGTCGTCTGCGATCCTTCCAGAATCAGTATCAATTCAAAGGCCAAATGCGATTCCAGCGGTACTTGCCAGCCCTGCTTCACCTTCTGCATGTGAGCACCAAACAGCTTAACGTTCCAGTCCGTCGCAGGTAGCCATCGGCTCTCCGGAGATAGATAAGAACGGTATGGTTCAGGAATAATCATGGATTCTCACCACCTTGGATTAGGGCAAATTTTACGCGGTTCAGCGTATCTTCTTTTGCAATGAGACTTGATATACTGACTGTACATCATACCTGAGATTCAAGCGAGGAGGAAATTCCAATGTCCCTGACAATACACGGTTATTCCACTACACCAGATCATGCGTGGAAAGAGATCTCTTATACAACTACAAATGAAGACGCTAACTTAAAGCTCACAGGTGAACAGCATCAGCTTGTCGAAGGATTTGGCGGTTGCTTTAACGAGCTTGGTTATATTGCCCTGTCCCACTTGAATGAGGAGCAGCGTCATGACGTATTTCATTCCCTCTTCCACCCGGAAGGTGAACATAAATTCAACATCTGTCGCCTGCCTATTGGCGCGAGTGATTATGCAGAGCAATGGTACAGTCACAATGAGGTGGACGGCGATGTGGCCATGGAACATTTTTCGATCGAACGTGATTTTAAATATCTGATTCCATACATCAAAGAGGCCCTGACCTATAATCCGAATCTGCAATTCTTCGCCTCCCCGTGGAGCCCGCCTACCTGGATGAAGTCACCAAAAGCCTATAACTATGGAACGCTGCGCTGGGAGAAGGAGATCCTGGAAGCTTATGCGCTGTATTTCGTCAAATTCGTACAAGCTTACCAGGACGCTGGCATTACCATCCATCAGGTCCATGTACAGAACGAAGTCATCGCGGATCAGAAATTCCCTTCCTGCATGTGGACCGGGGAGCAGCTGCGCGAGTTTATCGCCGACTACCTGGGCCCTGCTTTTGACCAGCATGGTCTAGATACGGAAATCTGGCTGGGAACGATCAACGCACCTGATCCATGGGAAGAATTGATCAAGAAGAAAACAAATGATTTTGACGAATATGCCGGACTGGTGCTTAGTGATCCCAAAGCGTACGCCTATATCAAGGGAGTTGGTTATCAGTGGGCAGGCAAAAATGCCATCCAACGTACAGCCGCGAGCTACCCGGAGCTTCGTTACATGCAGACCGAGAATGAGTGCGGTGACGGCAACAACTCGTGGAACTACGCCAAGTATGTATTTAACCTGTACCAGCACTATTTCAGCAATGGAGTGAATGCGTACATTTACTGGAATATGGTTCTGGAGCCGAAAGGCCGCAGCACATGGGGGTGGGAGCAAAACTCCATGATTACGGTAGACCCGGATGCCAAAGGAATCATTCGGAATCCCGAGTATTATGTGATGAAGCATTTTGCTCATGATGTCGTGCCTGGTGCGCGAAGAGTAGGACTGTCTGGAGCCTGGAGCGGCAAAGCCGTGGCTTTCCGCAACCCTGACAATAGTCTCGTCATTGTCATCAACAATCCGTTCAAGGACAACCGTGATCTGCATTTGGCATATGAAGGGCAGACACTCCGGTTCGAGCTGGAGGCTGATTCCTTCAACAGTATTGTCATTTCTTAATCGTAGACAGGACATGATGAGTAAGAAATAGCGCTCTGCTCCGCTGCTTGATCTGCGGAACAGGCGCTATTTTTTGGATACAAGTGATAACAGATGAGCGTGATTATAACAGCTTACGGATTGTTCGCAAGGTAGTTTCTCAACCATTGGAGCGCTGGACGCTCTGTACCGTTGCTGTTCACCAAGTGAGAACCGGATACCCAGGTTTGATTCTGGTTATAGCCCCACAGTGTTACACCTTTAACAGCGGAATGCTGCCATAGTACAGGGAATTTCTGTTGATAACGTTGTAATTGGGTATTGTCATCGCCCGTCATGTCCAGTTCGGATACATAAATCGGCAGACCGGTCGCAGCCAGCTTGTTCAATACCGTATTCATTGTGCTTACGGAAACGTTATCCATGTTAAAGTAATGGGCCTGAATACCAATGCCATCGACAAGACCTCTGCTTTTCAGGATATTGATAATCTGTATATATTGATCCGCTTTAGCCGGATCACCGATGATGCCGTATTCGTTGATCAGCAATTTGGCGTTTGGAAAGGCTTGTCTCGCTTGTTGGAAAGACCAGATGACCCAGTCCCAGCCGGTTGCTCCATCTCCACCGATCGCATTGCGGTATGAAGGCTTGGCATGCAGCGGTTCATTGACCACATCAACGAATGCTGCTTTGGGGTAACGTTGGCCTGCCGCCTGAATCCACTGTGTGACTTCAGCTTTCTGATCAGCAGCCGAAAGACTATTTATCCATCCAGGCTGCTGATTTCCCCACACCAAAGTATGGAACTTGAAAGGAAATCCATTATTGACGGCATGATTGTATGCCATGTCTGCCTGAGACCAGTTCATGACGTTGCGTGTACCCTCAACCGCATCCCATTTGGTTGAATTCTCGGGAGTCACCTGATTCCAGTAGGGATTGAAATTGGTAGGTACACTGCTTGCGATGATATTCCCTAGAAATTTGCTGCCTTTTGCAAGACCGGCACTCACACTACCAACGGCTACTGATGCAGCAAGTAAACCCACTAAAGCGAGCGAACTCACCGTTTTGAACCATTTGGACTTGGACTTAAACATGATCTTCCTCCTTTAAATGTATAGTACGCAATGTAAAGTAAGCGCTTGCAATTTCATTCTACTGGATAAATTTGTAATTATCCATGTAGAAAGTATAGCTTGTCCCTCAAAAAGTATAGATGTTGGGCACTAACATGATGGCTTAACCACTAAGTTAAACCTATTATATTTACAAATCTATAAATATAGATATAATATAATCCTGAGAACTTATTATATCGGCCATATATTTTTATACAGGTAAGGAGGTTTCTTTAGTTCGTTATATCTACTTTTCTATATATGTAAATAAATTTGGAGGTCAACACTTTATATGAAATCAACATCACAACAGGTTAATCCATTACTCACTCTCATTCTGGCACTAGGTGTATTCGCCATCATCACTACAGAAATCGGTATTATTGGCGTGCTTCCTCTGATCACCCAGAAATTCAATATCACCGCTGCACAAGCTGGATGGCTGGTAAGTATTTTCGCTTTAGTCGTTGCCGTGTCTGGCCCTTTCCTGACTTTGCTTGTATCTGGTATCAATCGTAAAACCATTTTGTTAACTGCTGTGCTATTGTTCGCCATTTCGAATGTAGTCTACGCCTACACAACCCGATTCGACATGATGTTGATCTTTCGGATTATCCCGGCCATTTTCCATCCGGTCTTCTTCTCTGTTGCTCTCGTCACGGGTGCCAAACTGGTCCCGCCGGAAAAGAGCAGTCAGGCGGTTGCTAAAGTGTTTACCGGGGTCACTGCCGGCTTTGCATTTGGCGTACCCCTAACTTCCTACCTTGCGGAAAACTTCTCGCTGGAGGCTGCGTTTTGGTTCGGAGCGGTTGTCAGTATCATTGCTTTCGTCGGGATATGGGTTTGGCTGCCCTCGATGCCTGTGCAAGAGAAGATGTCTTATGGGAAACAGATTGGCATTCTGCGTAAACCTGCGCTGTGGCTAAATATTGCTACTGTCATTTTTATTTTTGCAGCAATGTTCTCCGTATACAGTTATTTCGCCGAATATCTTGGGCAAGTCACACGTATGGGCGGTTCATGGATTAGTGTGATGCTCTTGGCCTTTGGTGTTATTATGATCGCCGGAAATTTGGTATTCGGACAGCTTCTGCATCGGAATATTCCGAGGACCGTTCTCCTCTTTCCGATACTATACATGGCGGCTTATATACTCGTTTTCTATGCAGGCTCCTATTTCATTCCGATGATTATCATGGTGTTCGTCTGGGGTGCAATTCACTCTGGCGGTCTGATTGTCAGCCAAACTTGGCTTACGACGGAGTCTCAGGAAGCACCTGAATTCGGAAATAGTCTCTTTGTCTCTTTCTCTAATCTGGGGATTACTCTCGGCACCTCCATTGGCGGGTGGTTCATTGCCCAACTTGGAATTCATCAGGTCATCTGGAGCGGAATAATCTTTGGTCTGCTTGCTTGGGTAACCATCGTTGTCAAAATAAAATTCTTCACCTCTCGTAGTCGTAGTTCAATAGAGACGGTTTAAGAGTAAGGGCCCCGTTATTCTGGAGCAAAGTGCTCTCTCTTCCATAACGAGAAAATCCCTTCTTCATCAGTAACATTCTCATACTGAATTGCCAAGCTTCATATACAATTAATTATGATTTGGATGTTGTTGAGGAAGAAGTTTAACATATAAAAATACGTACAGAGACCACTCTGATCATTTTCCAGTCAATTCCTATGGAATGATCCAAAGCGGTCTCTTTTATTTGTCATTTTGTGGTTTACATTTACCAAATGTTTATCTAGTATTAACTCCAATGACACATATCTTTACATAACACTAGATAACAAGGGAGATTACAACATGCGCAAATTTTCGCCGAAACGTTATGCCGGATGGCCCTTATCCTTCCTCTTATGTGCCTCCATCCTCTTCGCACCTTTTGCCTCCACTCCGGCTCAGGCTGCTGAAGCAGACAAGGAAACCAAGATTACGTTGCTGGGAACATCGGACATTCATGGCCGATTTATGCCGTGGGACTACGCTCTGGACGGTCCGAATCCGACAGGCAGCATGACACAGCTCTACACCATCGTGAAAAAAGTACGTGCAGAGAATCCGAATACGATTCTGCTGGATGCAGGCGACATGATTCAGGACAACTCGGCTGAACTGTTCAACGATCAACCTCAATCTCCTATGATGGTCGCAATGAACGAAATGAAATATGACGCATGGGTTATGGGAAATCATGAATTTAACTTTGGTTTGGACGTATTAGAGAAGATTTCCTCACAGTTCAAGGGACAACCCTTGGTAGGTAACATATTCAAAGAAAACGGCGACCGCTACATGCCTGCTTATACAATTATTGAGAAAGACGGTATCAAGGTTGGCGTCATCGGAATGAACACACCTATGATTACCGAGTTCGAGAAAGGTACAGACCACCTGGACGGCATCATTGTCAAAGACCCGGTGGAAGAGACCAAGAAGGCCATCGCTGAGCTGAAAGGCAAAGTGGACGTCATGGTTGGACTTATGCATATGGGACTGGATAACGAGAACGGGAACCCGGGCACCGGGGTTACGGATATCGCCAATGCCAACCCGGAGCTGGCTGCTATTTTTGCCGGACACATGCATACGCTGATTGAATCTCAAACGGTTAACGGCGTATTGATCTCCGAGCCGAACAAATATGGTTCACACATTTCACGGATTGACCTCACGTTTGCCAAAGAAGGCGACAAGGTTGTACTGAAAAGCAAGGAAGCTCAAGCACTCGCTGTAAAAGCAGCTGATGGCTCTTATGAAGTGTCCGATCCCGGACTGGAAGATACACTGCATCCATTTCACGAGTTCGCTCGTGCAGATGCCAACATTGAAGTAGCCGAACTAAAAGGAACCAACCTGGTACCAGCAGATGAGATCAAAGGCATTCCTGCTGTGCAGATCCAGGAGACACCACTCTCTGACTTCTTCACTGAAGTCATGCTGCATTATAGCGATGCCGACGTAGTCGCGCACCAGATCGATAACGATAAGGCCAAGCTGGATGTCGGACCGATCAAGAAAAAGGATATTGCGTTCAACTACCAATATACCTTTGGTGAAGTAACGGTATATGAAGTGACCGGACGTGATCTGAAGGATTACATGGAATGGTCTGCGGGTTATTTTAACTCCACACGCCCTGGCGATGTGACGATCAGTTTTGATCCGAAACGACGTGCCTCCAAATACAGCACCGACGATTTCTTCGGCGGAGTGACGTATGAGATTGACCTGACCAAGCCTTACGGCAGTCGGATTACGAACCTCAAATACAGCAATGGCAAAGTGGTTAAAGAAGACGATACACTCAAGCTCGGCATGAATGCCTACCGGATGGAAGCCCTGATTGCCAAAGGTGGAGCGCTGGAAGGACGTAAGTTCAAGCAGTTGTGGTCCTCCAAGGATGCTTCGGCATTTGGCGAGATTCAAGGTACGATCCGTAATCTGTCCATTGCTTATCTCAAAGACGTGATGAAAGGCGTTTATGAACCGAAAATCCAGTACAACTGGAAAATCACCGGTGTCGATCTGACAGCACCTGCACGTGCAGATATCGTAGAGCTGATTAATGATGGTATCCTGTCTGTTCCGACAACGGAAGATGGCAAGTATACCAATATTGCGTCCATTAACATTTTGGATGCGGTGACTGAAGAAGAAATGACTGCACTTGCCGCCAAAGCGAACGTAAGTGTCGCGAAATTCTCTGGCGTGAAAACCAAAGGGGAGTTCTATCAAGAGCTGAATAAAGCTCGCAAGGCGTCCCCTGGCAGTGGTGAAGAAGAGACTTCACCTGAGAAGCCGACGACACCAACGGTACCGAAACCAGACACATCGAAACCCGGTAAACCATCGACATCACCAAGTACAGATAAACCAGCTACAGTCGTTAAAGGTAAACAAGCCAAGGTTACTGCGGCCTACCTAAATATTCGCTCCAGCGCTTCATCCAAAGCCAAAGTAGTTACTGCCGTACCGAAAGGCACCGTCCTTGAGGTAATCAGTACAGATAAGTATGGCTGGGTCAAAGTGAAACTGGATGGACGCGTATCTTATGTCTACGGAAAATATGTAAGTATGCTGAAATAGATTGCCAGTTGACGACTCTAAGTAATTAATCTATTCATAAGAAAGACCTCCTCCACAGTGCATGTGGAAGAGGTCTTTTTTTTATTTTAGAGCCAAACGTTACGTGTTCACTTACTCCTGCGCCAAGCTTCGAACCTTTTTCACAAACTGATCCAGCTTGATTCCATTTGTTTGTTTGGTGAATTCAAGCGCCTCGTTGGAGAACCCCTCGTAGGCAGAAAGGACATAATCCCCATCTACGACATAGTACGTGCCATAACGAGAGAAGGAATAACCTCCACGTTGCTCGGACTCTACCCCCTTTTTGACCGCTGTAACTAGTCTCTGACCAGGCATAAGTTTAGGCTCAAGCGCCGCAAACGCTGCGTTATAGAACAGAAATGTTTCCTTGGCTACATCTGCTCCTGTAATCACTTCGTGCACCTTTACTTTGTAAGAGACGAACTCAGCTTCGTAGGGAGTCATTCCCGTAGTCTCCTGCTTTTCTGTCATTGTTCGTTCAGGTGTATCCGGTTCAGTGGTTATCAACATACTGAAATTCGGCAGCACGCTCACAACCTCTGCCACAACAACTGCATCTGCGAAGTCCATAATCTCTCTATAGGTCACTTTTTTCATCCATGGAGTAACGAGAGACTGTGGCGAGAATGGGTACTCCTCCCTCAGTTCCTGTAACCGATCTTGGGAGAGAACATCTAAAACATCTGATTGATCATCATCTGAGTTAGAAAAAGGGGCCGAGCAGCCCAATAGACCGACTGTAAACGTGATTGCAAACAACCAACACACTACACGAAATTGTGTCATGCACCCTTCTCCTCACTAGCGTTTTCTCGCCTTATATTAGTCCCGCTTCACGTACCAACTCGCAAGCATACCTCTCGCCATTTCCATATTGGATTCTTCCCCAGTGATTAATGCAAACTGTGCCACAATTGCCGGGTATGCCGCCCACTGCTCCCGAATATGCTCCAGCATCCGCGTCCATGTCCTTCCCCCTGCCTTCTCATAGCGATTGAGCAAATCCCGCAAGCCTTCCTCTTCGAAGAGCGCATAATAGATGACAAAATCCTTACCCGGGTCGGCAATCTCCGCCTCTGTCCAATCAATAAGTCCGGTAACCCGCTGGGCATCGTCGACGATAATATGCGGTGGATGCAGATCACCGTGATTGAACGTTGAGTGCTCAGGCCAATAGCTGTCCGTTGTCAGCCACGCTTCCCACCGCTCGGACAGTTGAACTGGCACCTCAAAGCTTTGTTTAATCTCTTCAATATTGGCTGCAAAAGCTTTACGAGCTTCTGTAGGCGTCTTGCTGCGCACTCCGCCCTTTATCGCCTCATCAGGATCAATGTTATGCAATGCCACTAGTGAAGTAGCGAGCGAATCCAAGAAATTATCGGATAAGTTTTCCTGTGGAAATCGCCATGTGTACCCTCCCCCTGCCGGATCAACGACCGCAATCGGTTCTCCATCAAGTAAAGGATAAGCGATCAGTTCGGGTGTACAAATCCGCCACTCTGGTACCTCTACCGGTAGACGGCTTTTTACAACCTCCAGCACCTTGCGCTCATTTTCGGCTCTTTCCCATACATCCTCGCGCCGTGGCTGGCGCAGTATCCACTGTTGTCCCTGTTCATCGGTGGCAAACGCTACCCGAAAGTCCATACCGGACTCATTGATTTTTATGGATTCCTCAGCAATATGAAGCCCATTCTTTGCAGCTAAAGATGTTAGTTCCTTTTGAAATTTCAACTGCTCATTCACGTTCAATTTTGTCATTTCAGGATCTCCCCTTTTCCTCAATAAATTAAAAAACACAGACATCCATGCCTGTGCAGTTCATTGCGGATATGGGGTGTACCTGAATGCTCGCCAAAAAATAGTAGTACACTAAAGAACCACTCTAAAAGAGCGTTTCTTTAATGACTAGCGGCATACGTGTAAATAGGCAAACCTATCCCGATGAGCTGCACACAGGCAGAAATACAGCAAGCGCAAACAAACGTTTCGCCATACTATCTCCATCGGATAAAATTTGCCACACGTATCCCTCCGTTCCGTAAGTTACCCATATGTTAACATATTCCATTTTCCAGTTCCAGCTTCAATGTAGATTTATACTTTTTTTCAGCGATGTGCAGGAACTTTAGTGGCTCAGCAACCGTCTTACGTATAGATACATCACAAAAAGAATGAGGTGAGCAACGAATGTCCATTGTACGAAGCTTATCCCTATTACCGCTCGTTTTGCTTCTGTTAACGCTAGGATGCGCTTCAGAATCAGCAGAAAAGGAGGAAGGGACAGCTCCTGTTAGCGGGGTGATCACGGATTTTGTTGAAGAAAAGGGACAGGTCCTCATCGATAATGAAGAAGATAACGGTAATAAATCAGGATCCGTCTTGATTTCTCTTCATACAAATGCCGAACTTATCATTAATGGTGAAACCGTCACTGCCCCTTTGGATGCAACATTGGTTGGACGCAGGGCTGAAGTGTGGACAGGTCCGTCTATCGCCAAATCTTCTCCCCCGCAGACCACAGCCTTGAAGATGGTTATTCATTAAAAAAGGTATTGAGTCCGATACATTTCGTTTCACGTGAAACGACTTGATACACCTTCACCCTTAGGAATTTATGCAATTCCCATAAGTACAGCCGCATAATTTTTCTCAGAAAATGAAGTTTGGCAGCATTAAACTAGATGCTCATAGCAATTACTCCGTTAGCGCACCTATATATGGAGTATAATGAAGAGGTATACGATAAATGTACGGTGCAATGCTTATATGTAAGCATATCGCAAAATGCGATTCCAAACGCCCCTGTATTCAAAACTAACGTAAAAGAGGTTAACGATGAGTAAGCAACAATTTAAAGATTATGGACTTGGCGAAGAAATCGTAAAAGCGCTGGATAGCCTGGGCTATGAAACTCCAACGGAGGTTCAAACCAAAGTTATTCCAGTCGCCCTTGAAAATAAAGATCTTGTGGTCAAATCCCAAACAGGCAGCGGGAAAACAGCCGCTTACGGCATTCCAGTCTGTGAGCTGGTAGATTGGAACGAAAATAAACCCCAGGCTTTGATTCTCACGCCAACCCGCGAGCTGGCTTTGCAAGTGAACGAAGACATTACCAATATCGGACGCTTTAAGCGTATTAAAGCAACCGCACTATACGGTCAGTCTCCTTTTCATGTTCAAAAAGCCGAGTTAAAACAAAGAACACATGTCGCTGTAGGCACACCTGGACGGGTACTGGACCATATCGAACGTGGCACCCTGCCGCTGGATCGGATCTCATACCTTGTCATTGACGAGGCCGATGAGATGCTGAACATGGGCTTCATCGAGACGGTGCAATCCATTATTCAAGCACTGCCTAGTGAGCGAGTGACGATGTTATTTTCCGCGACGTTCCCTGAAGATGTAGCCAAGCTGTCACGCAAATACATGAACAATCCGGTCGAGATTGAGATCAAGGCAAGTGGTCTTACCACAGCCACGATTGAACATGCCGTGATTCACGTGTCAGAGGTGAACAAAACGGCGCTGCTTCAGGACTTGTTTATTGTTGAAAACCCAGATAGCTGTATCGTGTTCTGTCGTACGCAGGAGAACGTGGATAAACTGTTCCGGGTCATGGCTGATCTCGATTATCCAGCGGATCGCATCCACGGAGGCATGGAACAAGATGAGCGCATCGAAGTGATGAATGCATTCAGAAGAGGACAATTCCGTTATCTGATTGCAACGGATGTAGCCGCGCGCGGGATTGATATCACGAATATTACCCATGTCATTAACTACGATATTCCTTTGGAAAAAGAGGGATACGTACACCGTACAGGCCGTACGGGTCGCGCAGGTAAAACAGGTAAAGCCTTTACTTTGGTTACCCCGAAGGATGGCAGACGCCTGGCCGAGATCGAATCGTATATCGGATTTGAGATCCCTGTCGTTAAAGCTCCTTCCGAGGAAGCTGTGGACCGTCGCCGGGAAGAGTTCGAGAAGCGATTGAAAATCGTGCCTGATCGCAAAAAGGACAAGCGTGAACAGTTGAACCAACAGATCATGAAGCTGAACTTCAACGGAGGCAAGAAAAAGAAACTTCGTGCGGTAGACTTCGTGGGCACCATCGCCAAGATTGAAGGCGTCACTGCAGACGACATCGGGATTATTACCATTCTGGATAATGTAACCGATGTGGAAATTCTGAACGGCAAAGGACCACTTGTGCTTGAGGTAATGCAGAATACAACGATCAAGAAAATGCAGCTCAAGGTTCGCAAAGGTCATAAATAGATTTTGAACCCGTTAAAATAGAGTGTTATTCAATAAGGGATAGTGGCTTATTTTATAAGTCGACTATCCTCTTTTTTATATATTGAAATGAGATAAAATTACTCGCTATCCCCGCTATATTCGGGATAAAGTTCCATTTGTTCATCAGGGTACACATTGTTCACTTGTACAAGATTCCATTTTAATTACACTAAATATGTAAACGCTTCACAAAGGACCGATATTAGGAGGTGTGTGTAATGGGCAACAGGAAAGCAGTCTGGTTTCTGGTCTTCGCGCTCACGCTAACCATGTTTGGCCTTCATCCCGAGCGGACCAGCGCGGCAAGCGTGACGATCACCAACGGTTCCGATTGGCTGGATACCGCAGGCAATCCCATTCAGGCCAATAGCGGAAACATTCTGAAAGTCGGCAGCACGTATTACTGGTATGGCGAGCATGCGGTCAGCGGCAAGTTTGACAGCGTTAATGTCTATACTTCAACCGATCTGAAGAACTGGACGTTCAGCAATGCCATCCTGACCAAGGATTCAGCCACCGAGCTGGCCTCCAGCAAAATCGAACGTCCCAAAGTCATCTACAACGCCGCCACAAAGCAGTATGTGCTATGGGCACATTACGAGAACGGTACAGATTACAATCTGGGACGGGTCGCGGTAGCAACGAGTAGCACACCAAACGGTAAATACACGTATGAGGGAAGTTTTCGGCCTTTGGATTACGAGTCACGAGACATGACTGTTTTTATAGATACAGACGGTACAGGTTATCTGATCACAGCATCCCGCAAGAATGGCGGGGCTAATGATACCATGGCTATTTTCAAAATGAACGCCAGCTATACCGGTGTGGAATCCTTTGTGGGTTGGCAATTCGAGAACGCCTATCGTGAAGCTCCTGCCGTTGTGAAAAAGGGCAATCGTTACTACCTCTTCACCTCCCAGGCTGCTGGCTGGTATCCAAACCAGGGCGCGTATGCAACCACATCGTCTATGACAGGCCCATGGTCCGCTCTTACACCTTATGGCAATCCATCGGCCTTCGGCTCCCAGATCCATGATATTGCCACCATTACAGGCAGCAGCACCACATCTTATATTTATATGGGCGACCGCTGGAATCCACTCAATCTTGGTGAACATAAACATATCTGGCTTCCTTTAACCTTAGATGATTCAAACGGAACCGCCTCACTGGAATGGTACAAAGAGTGGAATATCGATGCTGTAACAGGCACGGTAACGCCACCTTCTCTTGTTAATCACGCCCAAGGCAAAACAGCTACCGCCATCTCCATAGCCTCCGGCTCATCTGCATCCAATGTTAATGACAGCAACTATCAGACTTCTTGGGCAGCATCGTCCAATACTTGGCCAGCCTGGTGGCAGGTCGATTTCGGCGCACCGAAGACCATCACGGAGATCGATATCTCCTGGTTTATGTATAAAGGCTCGGAGGGCTATTATAAGTACAAAATTGAGATCAGCAACGATGGCGTCAACTACTCCACGCTGGACCGAACCAGCAACACCACCTATGGGTTTACGACCGACGCTGTTCATTTTACCGCCCGTTATGTGCGTATTAATATGGTCAATGCTGTCCTGTGGAACAATCCGGGTAACTGGTACATCCCAACCCTGCATGAGGTCAAAATGTTAGGCCCAGCAACACCTGATGCGACAAATTACAGCCGTTTCAGCTCCTTCAATTATCCGGATCGGTACATCCGTCATTCCAACTTCACTGCACGGATCGACGCCAACGTCTCACCTGTACTGGATTCCCATTTCCGCGTTGTGCCCGGCTTGGGCAGCTCTACAGGCACCTCCCTGGAGTCCATCAACTTTCCTGGCTACTTCCTGAAGCGCAATGCCAGCAACAAAATCGTACTTGAAGCGTACACGGATACCGCCACCTACAAAGGAGATGCCACCTTCCTGAGCAGCCCCGGCTGGGCTGACAGCTCCAAAGTATCCCTCCAGTCGTACAGCCAGCCCGGATATTACATCCGGCATTACGACTATGTATTGCAGCTGGATGCCATCAATGCCTCCAGCAGCGCAACGGTGAAGGGTGACGCCACGTTTGGGCGAAGCGATTTTTAGTTTAGCACTCGGAGATGAGAATGAGCATCTACTTCTCGAAAAAGAGGCTGCTTCTTCAGAACTCACAACTGAAGATGTAGCCTCTTTTGTCTACTATTCGTCATTGTTATCGGCTGCAGCTGAATACATAAGCAGGCGGCAGGTTACGGTAGACCCTTGTCATGCTTACGTTTTCGAAAAATTGCTTGAGTAATCCTCGTTTAAGTAACGTGTACTGAAAAGTAATGAACTTGCCATCTTGTTTCAAATATTGCCTTGATTTAGCTAAAATGTCCAGTGAAACCTCCGTAGGCAGACTCGCAAAAGGCAGTCCGGATACAATGTAATCAACCTTGTTCAGTCCGTATTGTCGTATGTGCTGATCGACATGCACGGCAGAATTATGAATGATGTGTACATTCGGAAGATGACCGTACTTTTTGCGCAGCAACTGGCAGAAACGGGCGTTGTTTTCAATCAGGATCAGGAGCGTCCCTGACTGTATGTTCGCAAGCATCATTTCCGTAAACACCCCCGTGCCCGGCCCATATTCCACAATGCAGGATGCACGGTCAAATGCGATGTCTTTCACCATTTTCGCTGCTAAATATTTTGAGCTGGGGGCAATCGCCCCAATCCATCGTGGACCCTGGATGTACTGATTAAAAAAAGATAACCATTCCATGCTGTCCTACCCCCAATTTTGATTTCTGAGCTCAGTATAGAATCCACATTTGAAGAAGCAGTCGATGAAACGATGATGAAGAATAATGAAGATTGGCGACCTTGGCATGCTATATCATATTCCGATAGGACAAACCTTGCGAATGCTGCGGGTTAAATGCGTAGAAATATCCATAAACAAAAAAAGAGCCCACCGGATTACTCCTTTGGCCCTTAAACATAATAAAACTAAAGTATCTAAAATAACGATTAACGATTTGAAAATCTAAAGATCACCTTTTTACCATCATGGGTTTGGTCCAGCAGCTCCTTATAATTTCCCTGGGTATAGTTCGATACGGTTTTACGCCAAAAGTGTTGACCCACTTTATTTTTCTCTGAAGGATTCGTGAACAACTCCCATCGGCCCCGAAATCTCCGGAATACCTCTTTTGCAGCGTTCTCTGCAATCCCCATACCTCTGAATGGCTGCATCAGAAAGAATTCATGTACAAAGAAATCGGTGTCTGCCGAACAATGAGGCGCAGTAGCCACAAATACAAAACCTGCTGGTACGCCATCTACTCTAATCAAAAATGTATAGAGAACGTTCGGTTTTTCCCACCATATGTTCTGGACATCATATTGATCTTGCAACGTTTTGTAATCATCACCCATTTCAAAAATCCCGTGTTGATTCGGGGTGTGTTCTGCATCCAGCCCATAATGTCCAGATAAATCATGAAGGTATAAAGGATACATATTTTTGATGATATATGACTCGTTGTTATGCGCTATCTGCACGTCAATTTTCAAATGTAACTCCCCCCATGGCTAGTGTACTGTTTTGTTAGTAAACGTTCTGTAATCTCATTGTATTGGTCTTCTCCTGCACAATATAGGCAACAAATTATTTAATCCAAATCCTGCACAAAAAGCCACATTCGATTTCTCGAATGCAGCTCTAAGCCTTAAATCACTTTTTGGAATATACAATTTTCTTGATACTGTCGATGGACAAACAAAATTGCTCTATGAGTTGGTCAATGGACATGCCCGCAGCGAATAGCTGGCGGATTTCATCGTTCCTTTGCTTCAAAACCATCCGGCTGCCTGAATTCTCGCCCCACTTTTGATGGGCTTCCTTCGGTTTGGGGATATACACCAATCCACCAGGGATGTGGCGCTGGATCTCCTTTAGCAATGATTCCGGAAAGATGGTGTCTGCGTTAATATATTTCATATTTGCTCCGCTCCTTAAAAGTTAAAATCTTTAAGGCAGCAGAGTCAACCGATGAACACTTGTTATACGCATTATACGGGTGTGGCGGAAATGAATTTCAAGCTCTATACAAACAACCGCCGTTGTTCATCGCATGGACTCTGCATAGAGCGGATCGTGAAACTTCTTATGAATTGAATCATGGTAGCCCCCCATTCAGTAAATCCTATTATAAGCTGTTTTCATGGTACTCTTATATATATGTTCCATATGAGAACGCGATATCCTTTTACAACGTATTGTACTGATTCAAACTCCGTTCCAGCATCTCTCTCACTTGTTGTTGCAGCTCCAGCGGCTCAATCACCTTCACTTCAGGCCCATAGGAGAGCAGCTTCCGCGCTGTAAAAGGAAACTCCTCATGCGGAACCAGTCCTCGCCATTCATTCCCTTCAACCGACTTGAACAGTACATCTGATCCTGCCAGTCTCGCCCCAAAATCCGTGAATTGCAGCACAACTTCTACGCTTTCTCTCTCTTCCTTGAAATTCAGCCACTCTTGCAAAGTAGGAACCGACTCGTCGATGGAATCCAGTATAACCAGCTCCTGCATGCGATCCACCCGATACAACAGCACCCGATCCTTCCTCCGGGCCGGCATATACCAATACCCGTGATCGTAATAGATGCCGATGGGGAAGACCTGTACTGTTTTATGTCCCTGCCGGGAATGATATATAAATTCAATCTCTCTTTTATCTACTGCTGCGCCTAATATCTCTGTTGTTACTGCCTCGGCCTGTACAGCATGATGTTGAAGGAACGTAATGTGCTGCCTCATCCGTGTAATCAGATCCTGTACATCCTGAGGCAAAGTTGAATAATATTCCTCGGCGAGATGCTCACGAATCGATCCATACGGAAAATCCGGGACGTTCTCCAAATATTCAATCATCATAAACAACCCCAAAGCCTCATGCTGTGTGAGTTGAAGAGGTGGCAAAATTCGATTAGGAAGTACTCGGTAACCCCCGTTCACTCCAACCTCCGTATACAAAGGAAAGCCCAGCTCCTGCAGATCATTCAGATCTCGCTGGATCGTACGGATCGACACCTGAAAACGCTCCGCCAATTCACGAGCCGTAAATTTCTTTCTCGAATCCATGAGTCGCATCAATGCGAGTTTTCGATTATTCATATTCACCCCACCTAACTACGTCAACATTTGTCATAGTTGGAGTGTATCATACATTTCAGAAGGGAGCGATTGATATGTCTAACAATAAAGTCGTGTTATATATTGCGATGAGTCTGGATGGGTACATTGCAAGACCGGATGGTTCGGTGGATTGGCTGTTCGATGTGGAAGGCGATGGTGGCGATAACGGGTATGGCGAGTTCTATTCAACGATTGGATCGGTGGTCATGGGACGTCTTACGTATGAAGAGGTGCTCAAGCTGTCAGAGGATTTCCCCTATGCGGATCGCCCGACGTATGTACTTTCCCGTTCCAAACAAGCCCCTGCACCACATGTACAATTTACGGACGAGGCTGTGGAGAACCTGATTCCCCGATTGAAGCAGGACTCCAGCGGTGACATTTGGATTGTTGGCGGAGGCCAGCTGGTGCAAGCCGTTCTGGAACAGCAACTGCTCGATGAGGTTGAGATTGCCATTATTCCTAAGGTTCTTGGCAAAGGAATCCCCCTGTTTCCAACAGGGACTGTACCAACTCATTTCAAAATGATTCATACGCAGACGCTGGGACAGATCATTTCGATTCGCTATCAGGTACAAGGGGAGTAACCGTAGTATAAACATCTCCTCCGATGTACAAGGCGCACTAAATTAAGAGCCAGGCCCCTCTAATTCAAGAGAGGTCTGGCTCTTCCGATTTCAAATGTAAATTAAAATTTTAAAATTCCCTTTAGATACTCCGCTAACGCATCAGCAGTCTTTCGATGAGATAACTCACCCGGATGACTTCTGGCGCCTACCGTCTCCTCGGTCGTATTGGGAAGCTGTATCACCGAGACTTTCGTATCTCCGGACTGTCTCGTATAAGCGTCAACAGCACGATAAATCGCTGGCATCATCGGGAATCCAAGCATGCCGTATGCCCATACAAGATGCGCTTCTGGATTGTTTTTTCGAAGTTGGGTCAAGAATCGGGTCACGGCATTCTCAAAAGCAGCCAGATCCTCTTCATGGTAAGTGCCGTCTTCGTTCAGGCGTTGCTTGTACACCTTTCCGGTAACGGGGTCCTGCCACGCCGAGGTTTGAAAGGCCCCTCCATCATTGCTTCCCAGATTAACGACCACTACATCCGGCTGCCAGGAGTTAAAATCATGCTTGTCCCCTGCGCCAAGTGCTGCGTTCTTATCTCCGGTCACCAATCCACAGACTTGCTCGTAATAATCAGGGATATTTGCATTCGGATTGTTATCCCAACTCGTCAGCACACCCCAGCCGCTCTGCGAGATGACGCGGTATTCTGCATTCAGCGCTTCTGCTGTCATAGCCGTATAATTATGTATGGCACTGAACCACATCGGAATCCAATCCTCTTCTGTCTTGGCTCCAATTGCACCTTCTCCGGATGTAATACTGTCGCCGATAAATTCAATCTTGTACGGTTTTTCCTCTACAGGTACGAAGACACCATCGGACTTCACCGCATGAATCTGCAAGGAACAGCCCGGATCTCCATTCATGGCCTGTACATCTTTGACGATGCGTACATTTTTCACCACATTCTCGTTCATTCCTCGGAATACACAGATCCAATACCTACCCGCCGTTAACATCTGTCTGCTCACCGGGACACCGTTAATCAGAATGCTGATCCAAGGTTCATACAGGTCATAATCGGACTCGATCTCCACCCACAACTCAGAAGCTTTTGCATTAAGTTCAACCGCACTTCCGGTCCAAAACAAAGTTAAGGGCGGCCGTTGTCCTGTCGTTCTGCCATGTACTTTGAGATTGCTAACATCAGACAACGCGTACGATTGTAATCTCTCATTAACTCCCACGATGTGTTCCTCCCGCATGATTATTGCCCCAAAGGGGCAGTCTCATCTAACTAGATTTTGAGAAAACGATCCACATGCTGCTGGTATTTCTCGTACCAGATTTTCCATTCTGCTTCACGAGATTCCAATGTACGACCATCCAGTAATGCCTCAATGACGTTCAGGCAGACATGCCACCCCGCTAAATCTTTAGGTGTATGGCTTGTGATGTGATGGATGGTTTCGAGCAGCAGCAGACGACACCCATTCGGCTCTGGATATAACTCAAACCGAACACGGTCTTCTGCCCAGGTATATTCGAGAATAGTGCCAGGGATAAGCTCGATAATGTTGAGTTCCTTAAAGGTACCATCCGGCATATTAAACTTGATGCTTCCACCTTCTCGCAGGTCCGTTACTTCGAGTTCGGAGAACCACTTTGCAAGCTTTTCGTTATCCGTCAAAAAGGACCATACATCCTCCGCAGCGTGCTTCCAATGACGTTCAAAACAAGCTATGGTGCCATTCGGTACTGACTTCAAATCTGCAATCATAATGGTACCTCCTCCATAAGGATTAATCGATGGCTTACCGCTCTGAATGTGGAATTAATCGATATTATGTAAAGCCTGGAGTGCTTCCTCTTTGTTTTTCAAAAAGAAAACATGCTTGCCATGGTTGCACTCATAGATGAAGTCTCTGAGACTTTTGCTGTTGTATCCGTCAAAATCTCCGACTATGGCAATTTTCACCTGGTAGTTCACGTATTTCTGCAAGATATCACCTGCAAGTTTGGTCTTCAGTTCGAAGAAATCTTCGGTGAGATTGGATTTATCAATCAAGATTTTATGTGCGTCATCCGTGTATTTCACAGAGGCCATCAGATCCAGAGCGTCTTGAGTATTGTTAATAACGATGTCATCACTTTCGATGATGGCAACCTTGGAGTTGCCCTGTTGATCAATAGTTATATTCAATTTATTTCTCCTTTCTCGAGCCTTTCTCTTTATAATATCTCGCAGTTTCCTAATGAATAGCAACGACTTTTTGAGTGTATTTATTTATTTACTTATCCATTTGAACCATTTGGTTTGCACCGTCCCCATTGACCAGATTTGCTTTCGGAATGGATACGACAAATGCGGAGCCCTTATCCCCTTGCGGAGCCGATTCCACACTGATTCGTCCTTCCAGGGACTGAACGATATCACGTACATGGGACAGGCCAATTCCGGTTGCTGCAATGCCCACTTCATTGAATTTGGTTGTATAACCGGGTTCAAAGATTACATCTCGCTTCGCCTCGGGTACACCTTTTCCCGAATCAATGACTACAAATTGCACATCGGCTCCCTCTTCCAATACTCGAATCCGAATCGTTCCGTCGTTTTCAATAGCTTCCACGGCATTGGCGATCAGATTATTCATGACAGTCAAGAGAGGAATATAGTAAGGCGAGTCACAGTCATACTGCTGCTCGATGCGAATCTCAATCTTTCTGTTCAGCATTTCGCTATACTTCCGGTTTCCTTTGATCGCAAAGTTTAATACCTCGGAAAGACTCATATTCACTGCTTTTTCGCTATCATACAATTTCAACAGACCTGCAAGGATACGTTGGGAGTCCTTTTTGACCTCATGAATCTGTTGAGCAATGCCGAGCGTCCGCTGGCTATATTGGTTCAATTCCTGCTCTCTCAGATCCCGATAAAGATCGTAGCTGTCTACAGCAATGCCTTCAATCGTATTCATGGCTTTTTGCAGATAAAAGGCTTCGCCATACAGACCCGAATTCACGCTCAGCATCTGCTCCATTCGCTTCTCCTGCTCTGCATGCAAGAGCCGCATCTGCCTCACCGCAAAACTGTTGTAGAGCCCAATCACAAAGTAACTTCGCAGACCGCCCACCACAAGCAGATACAACCATTCCTTCATATAAAAGATATTGGTCCCACTTAACATTCCGCGAAGAAGCAGCTCAACAAAATTAGATGAGAAATCGATACATGTGATCAGCCCGCCGAGCAGAAGAGGCTGCATCTCATGAAATCGATGCCTGAACTTGCTCAGCCCATAGGCAAAGACCACGTAATACACGCCTGCCCCCAGATTGTCCCGCATACTTTCCAGAATGGACACGGTCTGTACATGATTAATGAGATCTGCCGACTGAAACAGCAAATTCGCGATGCCTGTCAAGATTCCTGTCTTCACATAAGACAGGTGCGGCATAATCATCAGCAGAAATAAAAGGATGCTGACCCCCAACCCGATTCGGAAATAATCTTCTCGGAATGGATTAATCTTGAATTGCGCACCTACCGCTGTGGCAAAGGCAATGGCCGTCATCTGCACATTCTCATTTTTGACCCAATTGCGCATCGATCTCTTCACCCACTATAGCAACGTTTAGCGCCAATACCGAAACCTGCGCTTCTAATGTTAAATATACTAACATATGTAAGAAGCATTAGAAAATAATAAAAATTAGGGAATCGACGTGCAAGCAAAACAAAAAGGCCGGAAGTCTTCACTTCTGCGGCCATTTCCTTATATCTCATCCGGAATATCAAATGACACCATTGTTCCCTCACCGGGCTCACTTACAATAGATAACCCCTGACCATACCGTTGCAGCAATCTGCGGTTCGTATTCACAATGCCTATTCCGCCTTTTCCACCTGGCGTAGCATGTAGCAGCTCTGCAACCTTCTCCGGTTCGATGCCTTTGCCATTATCTTTCACCTCAATACGGGTATAACCCTCATGGCGAGAGATGGACAGGCATACCGTCCCGCCCACATTTCGGCTTAATAGCCCATGTCTTACGGCATTTTCAATCAAAGGCTGAATCGATAGCGGCGGGAGAAGCAACGAAAGATCCGGCTCTACGTTCAATACCACCGACAAGCGATCTTCAAATCGCGTTTTCTCAATAAAAAGATAGGCTTCCACGAGTTCCAGCTCGTGTGATAATTTCACCAGTTCCCCTGTATTGAGATAGTTGAAGCTGATCCGTAAATAGGATGAAAAGGCTTCACCGAGCTTCCGCATATGCTCTGTATCAATATCACTTAAGACCATAAGCGAATTCAGCGTATTGAACAGGAAGTGGGGCTGAATCTGAGCCTGCAAATAGGCGGCCTCCATGCGCAGGCGCTCTTGGATGGACTGATTTAACATGGTCAATGCACGTATCCGATATTTCAGCTCCAACGCATCTACAGGCTTCGTGACATAATCATTTGCCCCCGATGCAAAACCGGTATATATATCCGGTGGCTGGCTTCGTGCAGTCAACAATAACACCGGAAGCTCTGACATGGAGAATTGTTCCCGCACCTTCTGGGTTAATTCATAGCCGGACATATTGGGCATCATCACATCCGTAATGAGCAGATCCCACTGGCGTGTGCCCAGCAATTCCATCGCTTCCTGGCCTGAACGGGCCGTAGTTATCGTGTAGGGTTCGGTTGAAAGAATACTGACCAGCACATCCAGATTCACCGGATCATCATCCACAGCCAGAATGGTGGCTCTCCCCTCTTTTAACAACGGGGCCATCTCCGCTGTCGCCGAAGATTCTACGTCGCCCATACCGGGGCGAGGTAGCAGAAATCCACCAGGAGCATCTTC
Organism: Paenibacillus sp. OK076; assembly: GCF_900110055.1. Classification (NCBI taxonomy): domain Bacteria; kingdom Bacillati; phylum Bacillota; class Bacilli; order Caryophanales; family Paenibacillaceae; genus Paenibacillus; species Paenibacillus sp. OK076. Next base: position 167,565 of record NZ_FOCH01000002.1, on the reverse strand, counting down.
CATTATCTCCATCGCCTGTTCCCAGATCAGGGGGAGCTGCGACTGAGCCTGACGGGTTTCATGCGCGAGCGGCAGATCGAAGCTGAATACCGAGCCCTTTCCGATTTCCGAGTGAACCGTTAGTGCCCCGCCGTGCAGTTCTACGAGCTGTTTGCAGATATTCAGTCCAAGCCCGATGCCTTGTCCATCACTTATTCCATACGACCCTTGTTCATATGGAAGGAATATCCTCATCCTAGTATCCTCATCCATGCCAATGCCCGTATCCGTCACATGGATCAGGGCATGTCCTTCACGAATTTCGGCGCTTACGGAGATCGTCCCTTCCTCCGTATGTTTGAGCGCGTTATGCAGCAGATTATACAAAATCTGCACAAGTCTTTCTTCATCAGCCAGGACCAGAGGGAATGATTCTGGAATTTCCATATGAAGGCGGACCGGTTTCCGTTCTGCCATGAATTGCAGCATAGCGATAATACCAGGTACCACTGACTGTATTGAAAGGGGGACCTGACGCAGCACAATTCGATGCTCCTTCAGCCGGACTACATCCAGCAGGTCCCCAAGCAGATGGGACATTCGTCGACCGATCGTGATGAGCAGTTCCATATCCTCCTGGCTCCGTTCATCCAACCTGCTCTTCTCTCGGGTGACCACGTTGTGAGCGATGTTAATGATTCCGTGCAGCGGAGTCCGCAGTTCATGGGATGTATTAGCCAGGAATTGATCTTTAATTTTGTCACTCTTCTGCAATTCTGTATTCAGTCTCATATTCTCTCGGACATTCCTGAAGTACTTCTTGAACCAGTAGGCTGAGAAGCCGGTAATCGCAAAAATGATATCGATTGGATAGTACACTGTCGTCACATCTCTGACAGTCTCGGCCACACTCCATAACAGGTTGGATGTAATGCCTCCTGCGGTAAGCAGCAGAAACACAATGTCCCGATCCCCCTGTTTCCTGAAGATCATTGTTCCGACGATGTATAAATACCAGATTAATGATAGAAGAAAGAATACGTTAATGACGTTGTAATGGATCATGGCAAAGGTAATATGAATGGGCACCACCACAATCACGGCCGTATAGATCAAGGTCATGACAACATGCCACTGTAGCCATGCCTTTCGTACATGAACCATCGTTAATCTCTGGAATAACAGAAGGATACATATATTTTGCAACAACAATGAGATTAATCGAATTTTAATGCCCCAGGTATAATTAATCGGAAGCCATAACATCAAAATATTATCATGACCCATCATAACTGCGGCGCCCACAGATAAAGTTAATATGGCCGCAACCAGCAAGCCGCGTTCCTGCGGATTAAATGCATAGAGAATACAGGCATATATACCGTGAAGGAGCAAAATCAGAAAGGTAACCATCTGAAACCCAATGGAGTACCACCGCGAAAAATCAATGGCTGCCTGTGAGCCGAAGCGAACAGGCTTACTAATTCCGCCCATATACGGGCTGTCGTAATTGGCTACGCGGATCAATAATTCAATAGATGTTGTTCCTTCGTGATCGTAAGTCGCTGTATATGAAGTACTTCTGGGTATATACGTACTGCTATCCGCGGATACCTCACCCATACCCCCGTCGTTGTATCCATTCATCTCAATCTCGGATGAATTTCGGATTCCCTTAAACCAGAAGGTGACAGGCGTCTGAAGCGGATCTGTCAAAATGCGCAAGCGATATGTTCCGTAACCGTACGAACTCTCTTGTTCCTGATTCTGTGCAGTCCCCCAGTCTCCTGGGACCTGGACACTCTTCGCACCGCCATTCCTCTTCGCAATATCTTGTTGGGTCAGCAACTCATCCGGGTAAAGTTCCCATTCCCCATTCAAGTACATGACCGGGGACTGATCCAGATCCACGCCCCTTAAGTCAAGCACTCCATTAACGACGCGATGCTCATCAATCGTATGGAAAAACGCCGACCATGCCGAGCGCATGCCAATCAATACGCCAACAATGATTAGCATGATGATCATATATCTGTAACGGTCCATACGTTTCGTTTGAAGTAATTTCATCAATTATATTTTCATGACTTTGGTTAAACCGAGCTTCCAGTCCTGATACCATTCGGTAATGTTCTCACTGATCGGTATCTCCAAATCTTGTTCCATTCTGGTGGTTAAGAGACGATACTGCTCCTCCACACCGAGATCGTTGTGCATTTCATCGTATAACTTCATTAGAATAAAATAACTTTCTTCTTCATCCGGAAGCATATGCTGGATACGTTGTGTACTCTCGATCACTTTTTCCGCCAGCCCATGCTGCTGGTAATACAGACTTAGTTGTCTCATATGGTACAACCACAGATAGCGTAATCTTTCCCGCTCAGGTTCAGCCCACATGTATTCATAATTGCCAAGATAGGTACCCTTATATAGATAAAGCGCTTGCTCATACGCATGAACGGTACTTGCGTCTACCACTTTCCATTGCCTGATTTCCCGTTCCCACTGCTCACTATCCAACTGAGCTTCACCCAATTCGAGTCTATATCCCGCTTCCAAGTGTCCACTCTGAATGGTGACCATATCCATATTGCATGCTTTCAGGGTTTGACGGACATGATACATTGCGGTATAGAGTTGATGCACCGTCTTGTCCTCTTCTAATTCAGGCCACAGCATCTCCAGCAACACACTGCGATGAATTGTGTGATTCCGGTGATGAAGTAAATATGCAAACAGCTCCTGCGCCTTGCTTGTGCGCCATTTGGCAACCTGGATATCCTTGCCTGGAAGCTTAAACTGAATCTGATTAAAACAGCAAATTAAAGGTACGTCCGTATCCTTTGACCGCAGCTTGCGTTTTACGCTCAGTTTCTCCCGGACTCGGCTCACCGTCTGCATCAATCGATCTTTTTGGATGGGCTTCATCACATAGTCCAAAGCCTGTAACTCGAAGGCATGCACCGCATATTGGTCGTAACTGGTCACAAATATAATTTCGGTGCCCGGTGTTGCTGCCTGAATCTGTCTTCCCAGATCCATACCATCCATCTCTGGCATATGAATATCCAGAAATACAACATCAGGGCGGTTCTCCACAATACCTGCCATGGCCTCTGTAGAGTTCATATATGTAGCGATAATTTCGATGCCACTTACTTCTTTTTCTAGTAATTTTTGAAGGCCTATCAACGCTAGACGTTCGTCGTCAACCAATATCACTTTCACAGGAGCTTCCTCCTCGACCCTAGAGTCTTGAGATTTATTTCCACTATTATACCATGTAAGTTTAAGTGTTTTGGGTTGAGATTACCTTATTTTAATTTCCCACAATTTAATTGTATAATACTTATATAGAGACGGGTCAACCGACCTGATCCAGAAGAAAGGAAGATTCCACATGGCAGATGCTAATCAAAGCTTTGGACAAGCCCTTGTCAAATCATTGGTGGGAGAACGCGGTCATATCCGCATCGCTCTTGCACTACCCGATATCGATGTCACACTTGCTGCTCGTACGCACGAGGCCATGCCTTATACGATCTATCAGTTGGTGAAGCATATGCATTATTGGCAGCAATTCATGCTCGAACACTTGGAAGGGCGCAAGCCCCAGCCCCCTTCTAACGTGAGTGAGAGCTGGCCTGAAGAGAAAGGTCCTCAGGATGAAGCCACGTGGAAGGCAGATATTCAGGCATTCTTGGATGGGGTTGATCAAGCCGTAGCCATTGCAGAAACAGCACAATTAGATGATCCACTGCTCTATTTCCCTGGGGAAACCAAAGCAGGGCTGCTGCGCAATATCGCCTCCCATAACTCGTACCATCTGGGCGAGATTGTTCTGCTTCGTCGTTTCTACGGCGCATGGCCACCACCAGGTGGCGGATATCCGGCGTAAACCATATTTACAACAGATCTATTAAACGAATATACAGACACATCTAAGCTGTGAAAGGACGATTATTCCTTTTACAGCTTCTTGTGGTTATAGGCAAGTAACATCCATTGAAATGCAGATTATAAGGCTCATATCCTGCACCAGGCTCATATATTACTTCAAAGTACGTATATGACTTTGAGGTGCGTACTTCTCATCCTTCTTTTTCTGACCCACAATATGAACAGAAGAAGAGAGGAGCATGTCCATTGAAAACCGAACAATTGGTTAACCGTTACACCGCGCTTGTCATCGGTGCTGGAGGTGTCATTGGAAGAAACCTCATCGATTATCTGATGACACTTCCGCAATGGGATATCATTGGTGTATCTCGCCGCGGAGGAGAAGATGTCCCCAGGTTACGTTATATATCAGCTGATTTACTGAACGAAGCAGACACACAAGACAAACTGAGTCATTTAACGACCGTTACGCATATTTTCTACGCCGCGTATCAGGATCGACCAACCTGGGCCGAATTGGTACAGCCCAACTTGGCTATGCTCGTCAACGTGGTGAATACCATCGAACCGATCGCTCCAAATCTCCAACATATTAGCCTAATGCAAGGTTATAAAGTGTACGGTGCACATCTGGGTCCATTCAAAACACCTGCCAAAGAAACAGATGCACATCATATGCCCCCTGAATTCAATGTCGACCAGCAGCAATTTCTCGAGGATCGGCAACCCGGAAGTAGCTGGACCTGGTCAGCCCTTCGCCCGTCTGTGGTATGTGGATTTGCCCTGGGTAATCCAATGAACCTTGCCATGGTTATTGGCGTGTATGCGTCTATCTCCAAAGAGCTTGGCTTGCCATTACGATTTCCCGGGAAACCAGGAGCGTATCATTCGCTTCTTGAAATGACTGATGCGACATTGCTGGCTCATGCAACCGTATGGGCAGCAACCGATCCGCGATGTGCCAATCAGGCATTTAATATCACCAATGGCGATCTGTTTCGCTGGAACGAGCTATGGCCCAGAATCGCTGCATTTTTCGAATTGGAAACGGCACCACCCCTGACTCTCTCGCTTGCAACCGTTATGGCAGATAAAGAAGATCTTTGGAAATCCATGATTGAAAAGTATGGTTTGGTAAACACCCCTTATGATGATGTCTCTTGCTGGGTATTTGGTGACTTTGTCTTCTCGTGGGATTATGACTTCTTCGCAGATGGTTCCAAAGCTCGCCGCTTCGGATTTCATGATTTCATTGACACTGAGGCTATGTTTATGGATATTTTCAGAAATCTACGTGAGCGCAAGATCCTTCCGTAAAGTAAATAAAATGCATAATAAGCCGATTCGTGAATTCCAGAATCGGCTTATATAAGTTCCTCAACGGTCCGTAGTAGTTGGCGGCTTAAACAGAATTTTTCCTCGATCACCATACACATTCTCCACGTGTATATCTCCCCACCTACACATCAGATGAAGAATCTCTTTAAGACTCCACCCATACTCTGTTAATTCATACTCCACTTTAGGCGGGACCTGGTGATGTGAAATACGGACAATGACCCCCGCCTCCGTTAGTTCACCAAGTTGCTGAGTCAACACTTTCTGGGTGATTGCAGGGATCAGCTTCATCAGCTCACCATTACGTTTCTTGCCAAAGGTAAGATGGAATAGAATAACGGGCTTCCACTTTCCTCCGATCACTTCAAGAAAAGCTTCAACTGCGGTGTTATATACTTTGAGCGGTTCCTCCATATCACCTTCTGTCTCCCTTCCAGGCTATTGCTCAATCTTCCCGATTCATCTTCTCAAAAATGTTTACTAATTGGGCACGATCCTCTTCGGTCAGTTTCTGGAATAAATTCTTGCGCAGCTTCTGCCCCTCCAAGATTGCTCTTTCAAGCACTTCGGTTCCTTTGTCGGTAATGTTCAAGTATATAATGCGGCGGTCAGCTTCATCTACAATCCTGACAGCTAATTCCTTGGCTACCAGCTTGTCAGCTAAATAGCTGAGTGTAGGCGGAGTCAGACCCAATAGTTTGGCAATATCCGAAGGTCGGCTTTTTCCATTTTGATTGAGATGACTGAGTACGAGCACATGAGAGACGCCGAGGTCCTCATTAAACGATTTGTTCCACTGTATAATCAATTTATTGGTGAAATTGTCCATGTTGTGTATAAGCTCAAAAATATTCTGTTCTTCCATGTGATCCTCCTTGCAAAAATAAAACAACAGCCCTCATTCAACTTAAGGGCTGTCATCATTTTACACGCTATTGGGCTGAGTATCCACCATCGATAACCAGCTCAGATCCTGTAATGTACGAAGAATCATCCGATGCCAGGAACAATGCAGCGTTGGCAATATCGATAGCCTGCCCCAGACGTTGAAGAGGCGTTGCCTGAACGAGTCGGTCTAGCAATTCCTTCGACGTGTTCAAGGCTTGAGTCATTGGTGTTTCAATAATCCCCGGGAAGAGAGCATTCACCCGAACACCTTGACGGCCAAAGGTTGTCGCCGCCGCTTTGGATAACGCGCGTACCGCGCCTTTGGATGCTGAGTAGTGGTTGAAGCCTTGTCCAATCAATGCGGTGTATGAAGAGATATTGACGATGGAACCTTTCTTTTGTGCTGCCATATACGGGGCTACATGTTTCATGCCAGCAAATGGGCCAAAGCCATTAATGGAGAGCATTTTCTGCCAGTCCTGTGCATCAATCTCCTCAAATGGCTTCTCGGAAGAAATGCCTGCATTGTTGACCAGAATATCAATTTTACCAAAACGTTCGTTAACTACTTTCGCTAATATCTCCCAATCTTCATCCGAGGAAACATTCAACTTCATTCCGTACACATTCTCTTTTTGGCTTGCTTTCTCCAGTGCTTTCTCATTAATGTCTGCAGCAATAACGATGGCGCCTTCCTTTGCAAAGAGATCGACCATGCCTTCACCAATTCCTGAAGCTCCACCAGTAATAATAGCTACTTTATTATCTAATCTTCCCATATGAAAACGCTCCTAACGTATTTTATTTGTACAACGCTGCTTTAATTGCTAGGCGTATGGTGTGATTTCATAAACTCTTCAAAATCGGGAACGGTTGGGTTGGCAATATAATGGCCGCCCTCAACCTGGATGGTCTGTCCCGTAATGAATTTGGACTCATCTGAGGCCAGGAATACGACGGTGTATCCAATATCATTGGGTTCCCCGTGATAAGGCAGTGCGTTATATTTTGCGAACATATCCAATACATCCGGAGGCATATTATTCTGGGCTGCCGGGGTCAAGATCAATCCGGGTGCGACAGCATTGCAACGAATGTTATGCTTGCCATATTGGGTGGCAATATACCTTGTCAGATTCACGACTCCTGCTTTTGAGGCACCATAAGCAACCCGCACCGCATCTCCTGTAAAACCAGCCATGGAGGCTGTATTAATGATGGAACCTTCACCCGCTTCAATCATATGAGGGATGGCGAATCTACAGCCGAGCAGCACGCTTTTCAGATTCACGTTCATCAGCCGATCCCACTCGTCCAGATCTACGTTAACCACGTCCAAATCCTTCTTCAGGTTGGTCAGGCCAACGTTGTTGAACAGACTCGTGAGCTTACCATATTGCTGCACCGTAAACTCCACAGCTTCCTTAATCGAAAATTCGTCTCTGGCATCAACAAAAACGGCCACTGCCTCTCCGCCTTGAGCCTGAATATCCGCTGCCGCTTCTTTTGCACCATTGACATTGAAATCAGCAATAACGACTTTTGCTCCTTCTCTCGCCATCAATTGGGCTGCGGACAATCCTATTCCAGAAGCGCCTCCAGTTACAAGGGCTACTTTGTCTTTCATTCTCAACATGGTTCTCAAGCTCCTTTCATAAAGAAACCGAAAATAAATAACAGCTCTAATATTTAGATGACTAAATATTAGATGTCTAAATAATAGCAGAGGAATGGTCGTTCTGCAATGCATACGGTCCTGTATCCTTATTTTGGATATCTTTAGCGAAGCAAGTGAAGTGTTATAAAAATACAGCCCTCATGGATTTGAGGGCTGTATAGCATCATGTTTTTTAATCAATGTATTGATCCATGTTTTTGAAAATTTTGATAATGTCACTTTTCATTCTCCATCCCAGATTCAGGATAAGGCTTGCCCACCGTATCATCTGGTGTCTGAACGTACCATTGAGCATATGTTCCGTTACCACAATCGGATTCGGATTTCTCTGGCTTACAAGTAAACTGGTACGCAGATATATCCTTTCCGCGTAAGGTTACAGTTACGGCAAGCTCCGGGTCACCCCAGCTTGGATATTTCCTACGGTACTGTGCATCAATAATTTCACTTTGAAAAGAAGGGCTGGTCATAAATGCTGCGGTTTGAGTGAAAAGTCGATGAATCTCTTCTTCATCCGGTTCTGTTTTGACCGTATATACGACTTCGACCCGAGGTGTGGAATAACGAATCTCCGTCTTTTGAATAACAGGAAAATCTTGCTCGATATCCTGCCGAAAAGATTTGACTTCTTCTGAAGAGACGTTGGTGTAAGAAGTACATGCCGTCAAGAAAAGAATCAGAGCCAGAATATTCACTACGTGCAATATTCCTGAACAATGTTTGATGCCAGACATACAATCACCGGCTTTGTTTAGAATATATAAATCGTATGCAGATAAACGTCCCTCAGCACTCCTACTAAATTAATTCAACAATTCAACACAGTCATACACCCACCCAGCACTTAACCAATTGCCTAAATCGCTGGAGCCGCTGATTGGCGTAATGGTTATCGAGTTGGACCCATTAACGAAATAGGATGCCGGGATATTCCAGGAAAAGGTTGAATTGTTGCCCCGATAGGTCCCAATCGTAAAGCTCCGCGAATTCGGTTGGGATGAGGCTGCCGGACTCGTTAACGTTTGACCGTTAATCGTTACGCTGGGTCTTCCATTGTTATATGCTGCCGTTATACCGATGTTAAGAACATGCGAAGATGCCGCTTGGGAAGAGTTCAGGCTAAAGGTAACGGTTGTCGGTGAGTTTTGCCCACGGAATTGAATCGCTGGAAACTTGTTGGTTGCACTGCCAGTGGCATAACTGACGGGGCCCCAACTTGGATTACGGCTATCGGAAGGATGACGGATCGGAATCGTCTGGCCATTCAGGAACTCCGATGGCGTACCATCCCAATTCCCAATGCGCCAGATGCTGGATGCTTTACTTGGGTCATTGTTGATCGTACGCGTATTCAGCGTTGTCGTTGATCCTCCAGTGACGTTCACACTTTCCGTATAGACCGCCAGTTCCCCCTTATACACCGTCATGGTGTATGTACCCGGAATCATGCTGTATTTGGCAGCTGCCCCGCTTGAAGAGGCATTCACCCAATATTGGGCGTTGCTGTTGGCAAAACCAACTGTATACGCATAACCCGTATCCATGCCAGAAAGTCCATTAAGCACGACATTACCTCGGCTGGACACCCAACCTGTCAGGTTCAGACCCGACATCCAGCTAAAATCAGGTACGCTTGGCGTTGCACCGGTGGTGAAAATCAAGGCATACGGCCCATGCAGGCCCATACGCCAATTTTCGGTCTGGGCATGTCCTGAATTCATGTAATTGTAGACCTCCGTATCTCCACCACTCTGGAACTGAATATCACGGAAGAACGGACCTCCCGAACTTTTCTCTCGATTGCCATAGGCCATAAACACGCCCACGCCACTGCCCGTAACGCCTCGAATGGTCAGATCCTTAGCCTGATCATTGCCGTAATACTTCGAGGTGCTCTGTCCGTTGGCGTAACCAAAAACATCCTGGCTCTCAATCGCCCCTGTATTATTTCGAATATTCGAGTTGGCCGGAACCCCTGTCAATACGCTACCGTTGCCCCGGAAAATATAACGCAATTCACCCACAGACGGTTCCGCTGTGACGTACGTTGCCATATAGATAATGTTCTCACCGCCACGTGATGAATAATAGTGGGTAAGCGTGCTGGTTGATACGGTGATCAATACGGTTGATCCCGAAGGAGATGTGTTCCAGGTTACATTGGCTGAGCCCAAACCAGAGCCGATATGGGACCCCTTGCTGGAGCCGTTCAGCTCCGTTCCGTTCATTTTGGCAGATATGATATCGCCATTGGTTTTATTCACCGTGTATACCAGTCCTGCTCCCGTGTTCACTTCAATCCTCGACCCGTTATCCGTAACATAGATGGTGGCTGCGTGTCCGGTGGATGTTGGATATAATACCGCTGCTGTCATCATCACCAGGAATAGAAACGAACTGATTCCCTTTTTCATTAGACGTTTGCTCACGAGCGAATTCCTCCCTGGAATCGTTTTTTAACGTTTTCGTCATGGGCCAAAAACAGATTTAAATATCGTATAATAGATATCTGAATCATAAGTAAAGCGCTTACGCTATAATGTATGACAAACGAGCCTGTGTCTCATCTCGGTAATTCTGCTGCATGCGCATATCCACGGGGTCACTTTCTTCCATATCATTCGCTTATACTACCGCCTCCTATATAGGAATAATCTGCATCTAACTTACTGGTAATATCATTAAAATAATACCATTATATTACATAATGTTGCAATGAAAATAGCTATCTACCTATCAGCAGATTCCTCCCAAATTCGAGTACTCCATCACGGAGTACGGTCAATAAATGACCCCTTTATTAAAGGCCATGAATGACTGGGGCGAGGGTCACATCGATCATTTGGACGAGCTTTATGGGGAAGATTCGACGACAGAGCTCCTGAACGCAGCCAAACAAAACAGACGATGATCTGGCCCTCAACATGACTTGCTTCTTTTACCACACGGAATGAGAGGTTTTCCAACTGAAGAAGCTGCACCCTTTGTTACGGATGCAGCTCTTCAATATTTTATATAACAGGAAGCTATAACCTTCTTTTACACTGAACCCTCAAGGTTTGCAGGTTGATTTTCCTCATTCACCAGGCCTTGAATAAAGGTCTCCACATTGGGTGCGAGCCAAGTGATTTTATGGCCTTCTGCTTTATTCACATGAACCACCTCGGGCTCACCGGCATTGCCGGATTCGCGATAATCCAGCATCACGACCTCTGAATCGGAAGGGCACTCACACAGAATGACACCAATTTCGGGGTAACCCCCCTGCTCAATAATCACTCGACTGCCCGCTGCTCCACACAATGAACGGGCCTTGTCCCGTCCAACACCCAGAATATTCCTAATTTCAACAAGAATCTTCTCATCACTCTCCGCCTGACTAACCGGAAAATAGCGATAGTGGGGCACACCACCATTATGTAGTTTCATCATGTTTATATAGAATGCCGGCAGCTTGAACACCAGCTGCTCTTCCACTGCTTCAATTTGCTCATCGGTAGGCGGGGATAATACATATTGATCGACGTTTGCTCGACTGTCATTCCAAAAGCTCGTCGATTCTGGATGGATACCAGGTGCAGCTTCGATGGTGATTCCAGTAACAGAGTGGACTGTATCCACGGGCTCCTCTACCACTTCCTCTGTGAGCTCGCCTGCTGTTTTATTCCGAATCCATTCCAGGAACTCCTGTGTATCCTCATCTCCCGGCTCTAATCGGTCCGCTGCTTCGAAAGCTTCACGCGCGTTCTCATATTGCTCCAAATAATAATATGCCAGACCAATGCGGTAATGCCAAAGCGGGTCATTCTGTCCCTCTGCTTCAACCGACAGGAATTGCTCCACAGCCTCCTGGTAACGCTCCAAATTATTCAACGCTCTACCCAGATGGTTGACCAGAATATAATCCCGCTCCTCTTCCGGAACCTCTGTAATCGCATCCACAATCTCTTCATATTCATCCTGTTCATGCCAATCCTCTAGCCGTTCCAAGAGTTCATCATTCATTGATCTTGCCTCCCTCTCTTATTCGTTGTAGAAATTATATCATTTTGTGTGTCTTGATTTAAGTCAATGCCCCTCAGGCCGCTCCTGATTAAAATAAACATCAACCCTATTGCACAGGAGGCAATCTACTTATGTCTACATCCATACAAGAACATTGTTACGAGCGAAAAGCTGCTGTATCTACAGGAATTACGCTCATTATTATGGCCCTGGCTGCATTTTTTTCCTATAGTTATATCCACGGAAAACTGGTTGTACCCGGCGATGCCAGCACTACATTCAACCAAATTACTGCATCATATGGCCTGTTCAAGGCCGAGATTTTGGGATGGGTCATTATCCTGATTAGCGATGTTGTCGTTTCGTGGGGGCTGTATATTTTCCTGAAGCCTATTCATAAATACCTGTCCCTGCTCGGAGCTTGCCTTCGTCTCACCTATTCATCGCTATTGGGCATCGCTATTCTGAACCTGCTCAACGTCATGCTGCTCACGGGAAATTCTGATCAAGCCTTGCTTCCAATAGAGCAGACACAAGCACTGATGTTGCTCTGTCTGGAAGCATTTGAACGGATCTGGTCGGTGGGCCTTATCGTTTTTGGTGCACATCTGTTGATCGTGGGCTATGTTGCTTTAAAATCAAACCGTATTCCCAAAACAATCAGTATTTTGGTACTGCTCGCTGCTGTAGGCTATATTGTCATTCACCTATGCAAAACGTTTCTTTCCCCATATGATGCCCTGATTACAGTGCTTCAATTGGTATTTGCTATACCCATGGTTGCAGGAGAACTGGGGTTGGGCATCTGGATGCTGATTAAAGGCGGAACGCAATCCCAAAGAGCATGATGACCTGTTTATCCACGAAACACATTTTCATCTATCATCACGGCTATGAACTCGCTTCTTAATTCTGCTTAATGACTCTGGGGTGATTCCCAGATAACTGGCTAATTGATGTTGGGGTACACGATCGACAAGATGGGGTCGTTTTCGCAATAACGCTTGATATCGCTCTTCTGGTGAAGACGCAATAAATGATGTCCATTCATCCTGAACCTGGCCCAGGTTTTCCTCTACCATCTTGCGTATCATCGTTTCCAGTGGGGGATATTGCAGAATAATGTCGTTCTCAGCTTGAAAATCACCAACAACCAATACACAGTCCTCCAGGCAGGTTAAGGTATAGGCCGATGGTTGATTGTGCTGATGACGATTGAAAATGGAGACTGCTTGTTCCTCAGTATAGAAATTGGAGGTCACTTCTTTGCCCGCTTGATCTATCGCGTACTGCCGCACACATCCCTTAAGCACAAAATAACATTTGGCGGGAACCTCCCCTTGTCTAAGGAGCACGGTTCCCTTTTTATAATCCTTCACGAGGATATCTTCAACAATAGCCTGCTGTTCCTGCTCGTTAAGAGATGTGAATTGACTCATATATTTGAACAGTATGCTTTTCATTTATACCCCTTTCATCTGGCACGGTTCAACGTGTTTTGACACAGTCTCTTTTTATCCAGGCTAACCCTTGCAACGACGAACTTCATTTACTCTCAAAATATCTCTTTTTGCACACCTTGGCAAGATTGGTCCACTCAGCTAAAAAAGAAATAAGAGCGCCACCGGAAAGGTAAGCGCCCCAATATTCTTCCATCAATGTTCATCTTGTAAGTATGCTTATTTAATCCTGCCTGAGATATGTAACCCCCCCAAGAAATAAGCATATTAGAGTCCTCTCTTTGTTTCAAGGCGGGGGCTATCTTTACGCTCACGTTTGACTATGGTGCCGCAATCGGAGTTTTAAGAGGTTCTGACACCTAAAATTGGCCTAAAACAACGGGACAGAACTAACCTTTGTCGATTACTATAGGGTTTTGGCAGCTCGCTTGAGAGCGTACCGTTTTTATGGGTTAGCTTGGCTCCGTCCCTTTTTTGCCATTTCCACGTCCTGCGGGTTGGTCGCAAATGACAATACATAAGCGTAGGCCATTTGAAGGGCAATTTTGATAGGACGGGTCGATTTGCGGGTCTTGGTTAAGAGCTGCCCTCCCTGTAGACTGGTCATAATTGCACAAGCCAGTTCAGCTGGGTCAGTCTCGGCCCGAAGATCACCCCGCTCTTTCATCTTGCTAAATCCATCAATAAAGTACTGCTCCCATTCGTCAAAAGAATGCACCAGGGCCACCCTGGCTGCCTCGTCCTGGTCGGCTAGTTCGCTAGCCAGTGAACCGAGCGGGCATCCTCCCCCGCACTCGCGGCTTTCCTGTGATTCTATAATCATATTAATCCATTTTTCCAAGTTTTCCCATCTGTCCAGATGTTCCAGGAGAGGCCGTTGCACACCCAGCACATTGACGGTTTGCCGCTCAATAACCGCAAGGATCAAATCTTCCTTATTAGCAAAATAGTGATATATCTGGCTTTTACTGGCGGAAGCTGCGACCCGCATATCGTCCAGACTGGTACCCCGGACGCCCTTTTCGTAAACAAGTTGGGCTGCCTGAGTCAGAATACGCTCTCTACTGTTCTGCCCGCGTGAAGTTAAAGACCCGTTGTTTGGCATAAGCTTTCTCCTCTCTTTCTTTTTCATTCTTTTTGCAGTAATCTCCTATCCTGAAAGTATAGGACCGCGAATTTTCACCAATATTATACCATGTACTGGACTATTCGTTCCACAAATGTTACTATGGACTAACTAGTCCAGTTTGTATCACACACAGTTTATAATCTGCAAATCAACCCTAACCTCAGGAGGAGAATACGCATGAAACATTCGATCGCACTCGTCACCGGCACCACCTCTGGGCTAGGTTATGCGGCAGCCCGCAAGCTCGCCATCGAGGGCTACCGCCAGGTCATCATCACCGGGCGCAGCCTGGCCCGGGTTCAAGAAACGGCCGCTCAACTCGCGGCTGAGACCAAGACACAGGTTTTCATTCCGCTGGAGCTGGATCTGGACGCTCCGACCAGCGTTCAATCCGCCCTCGCCGAGCTGGTCAAACGAGGTCAGCCGGTTGATTTCTTGCTGCTCAATGCGGGGCTGGTTCCCTTCAAGCAGCGCGATATTACTGCGACGGGCGTCGAGGCATCTCAGGCCCCGCTCATTGGTCATCATGAACTGACTGTCGGGTTGCTCAATGCCAACCTACTGAGTCCCGACGCGCGGATTGTTATCGCCGGCGCGGAGCCTGCCCGAGGGGGCGTGCCCATGTTCAAATACACCGATCTGCCCGCCTTCGCGGCCAAATACCATCAAGGTGACAGAACCGCCGCTGTTGAAGCCCTGATTCGCAACGGGCCGAACGTGAAGTACGTGCCCAACAATGCGTATGCCGACGCGAAGCTGATCATCGCTTGGTGGGTCGCGGCGCTGGCGCGCCGGCTGCCGTCCGGCATGGCTGTGTACGCTGTATCGCCCGGTGGGGCGACCGCCACCAACGTGAAGCGAAGCGCTAACCCGCTGTTGAAGTATGTGTTTATACCAATCGTGAACCTCATTCCCGGAATGAACCAGACGCCGGAGACCGCGGCCAATCGCTATATCCAGGCGTCGGAGTTCGGAACCGACGTCTCAGGGCAATTCTTCGCCTCGGCCAAAGGGAAGTTCTCAGGCCCAATCGTGGTGCAGCTCGAGCCCCACCTCCACGATCGCGCCAACCAGGAAGCCGCGTGGCAGGCCGTCGTCAGTGTCTCCGGCGTCGACTTGTCTTAGCGTACCAAAAAGTTCACAATCAGCTAGGCGCCGCTGGCGTCGCAAGGAGAGTACGCATGGAACGGTACAAAGCGAAGCGGGCGGTGATCATTCGCGGCACGAGCGGCATATGGCTCGCGACGTCGAAGATGCTGAAACGCATAGCGGCGCACGGTATCCTCAATTACTACGTAAGCGGCTTATCCACCAGTTATAGATGCGACCCGCCGCTTGCATCAAGCAGTTGTCCCGTGACCCAGCGACTGTCCGGCGAGGCCAGAAATGCAGCAATATCTGCAATATCCTCTGGCTCACCCCATCGGCCAAAGGCGGAAAGGCCAGCCGCATATTTTTGTCCCTCGGTATTCTGTAACGTCCCAGCATTCATCTCGGTATTAATAATTCCCGGCTGGATGGCGTTCACCGTAATATTGCGGCTCCCTAACTGCTTGGCAAGAAGCAGCGTAAACGTATCAATTGCTCCTTTTGACATGCTGTAAGTAAATACTCCCGGGGAAGCAACCCTGGTCACAAAAGACGAAATGTTAATGATACGACCCCCATCATTGATTCGGGACAGAGCCTGCTGCGTCACAAAAAGTGGTGCTTTTACATTCAGATTCATGACCTCCTCGTAGGATGCTTCTGTCGTCTCCTCGATCCCAACGATCTGCCCAATCCCCGCATTGTTAACCAGAATATCGAATCCGCTGGCCCCTGTCTGATTCCGGATGGTCTCATCCAGCTCAGCAAATAAGTGATCAATACCGTCCATCGTTCTTAGGTCAGCACCAATCATGCAGGCGTTGCCTCCCTCTTGCTCAATCTGGCGAACAACGGCTGCCGCATCATCCTGTCTGTTTCCATAATGGACTGCCACATATGCGCCCTCCTGTGCCAATCGGAGCGCGATGCTTCTGCCGATCCCTCGGCTCGCCCCAGTAACTAAAGCCATTTTACCTTTCAAGCTGTTCATGTGCTCATCTCCTCTATCCTAATTTCAAGAACAGTTATATCACGGAGCCATTTTTGAAATGTTGCTCTTTAATTTCCCCCCGAAGAGAGCAGCATCTAAAACCATATATTTTCATCGTTTGTACCGCTCAGACATGATGAATATATCTCCAAAACATATCAAAAAGGGCAGGATGGTTCGCATTACACGAACCATCCTGCCCTTTCCATTTTTGAGGAAACACTTTTCTCTTCAGTTAAGTCTTCCACTCTCGCTCAGAGCATACACAATCTTTCAACCACGAAGTTTACAATCCTTCGATAAGTGCCTTGATTGAGCTGTCGCTCTCCAGTGCGCGGATAATAATCGTCACGGCTTCAGCCCGTGTAGCTTTGCCGCTCGGTGAGAACACGGAAGAGGATAACCCTTGCACCAGATTGGCCGATGAAGCCTGCGTAATTGCCTCCGCTGCCCAGTTACTGCTGTCCACATCACTGAAGCTTGTCGGAGCATTAGTAGCAAGTACGTTCAGATCAAGCACACGAGCAATAATCGTCACCATCTCGGCGCGGGAAATCGTCGCATTTGGTTTGAAGCTGCCGTCCGCATAGCCAGTAATGACTCCCTTGTCAGCCAGTGCGCTGATATATCCGGCAGCCCAGCTTGACTTCGTATCTTTGAAGCTAGCCGAAGCCGAATTCTCGCCAAGACCAAATGCCCGGGCAATCATTGCGGTAAATTCAGCTCGGGTAACGGACGCATTGGGCCGGAACGAACCATTCTCGTAACCCTCCAACATACGTAATTTCACGGCAGCCCCAATGCTTCGGTTGGCCCAGTGACCAGAAATATCGCTGAATGTCTTTTGTTCATTTTTCGTTGCGGCAATGGCTTCATTAACCGTCTTCAGTACTGTTTCCTGGCTCACAACACCTGATTTGAACGGATTCACCTGTGTTGCTGGCGGTACCGTTGGTTCTGTTGTAGGAGGCGTGGTCACCGTACCCGAATCCGTTCCAGGACCCGTTGATG
Organism: Paenibacillus sp. OK076; assembly: GCF_900110055.1. Lineage (NCBI taxonomy): Bacteria > Bacillati > Bacillota > Bacilli > Caryophanales > Paenibacillaceae > Paenibacillus > Paenibacillus sp. OK076. The sequence continues at coordinate 150,094 of NZ_FOCH01000002.1, read as the reverse complement.
GTGTGGACGGTGTTGGTGTAGTGACCGAGCCACCACCTGTACCCGGTGTAGTTGGGGTTGTCGGCGTTGTGCCCGGACTTGTTGTATCCGTAATCGCCAGGGCGATGCGGTTGCTCTCATACTTCACCTGGGCATTATATTTGCTTGGCAGGCCATCCACCTGAACAGAGGTGAATTTTCCGCTTTGCTGATTAGCGCCATGGCTTACAAGCGTAATCTCACCCGCACCAGGTACATAGCTGCTGGCAAAATTCACATGCAGTGTTCCGGCGGTGTTCACTGTACCTTTAATGTCGAGCACGTCATTTGCGGAAGCTACGTTCAGCTCCAGCGTACCGTCAGCAGCCTGCGCGAAGTTGCCCTCGATGTTCCATTTGCCAGTTACGCTCTCGGTAACCGTACCCCCGTTGTTGACCACATCGCCACTACCAAACGCAGTAGCTGTATCGCCTTCCAATGTACCCGCGCTAACCTGAGTACCACCAGAGTACGTATTCGCCCCCCGCAGTTTCAATGTACCGCTGCCTTCCTTGGTCAGCTTGCCGGTACCGGAGATGTTATTCCGCCAAACGTCCACCGCGTTAAAACCACCCTTGCTCGCATCCATCACTACCGTTACATCGCTGTTAAATGCACCATATCCATCTGCCGCAGCGAACAGATTGAGGCGTCCCCAGCCCTCGGGATCATCCAGTACAGGATAGCCTGAGGCAATTCCGGTTGTCGCCAGTACCGCACGACGCTGATCCGCACTCAGGTAAGGCTGTCTGGTCTCAAGCAGCACTTCTGCGCCTTTAGGGACTGGCATAGGCTCCGTTGTGGAACCGATCTGCGGGAAGCCATAGGTCAGACGCTCGGTATACTCAGCCTTATTTTTCTCATAGTCGGTAAATCGGTCTTCTGCTGTTCCGGTCTCCTTCAATAACACGTCATGCGCCTGTTGGTAAGCCTCTTGTTTCAATTGCTGATTTTCCGGATCATTCAGGGCTGCCGCAGCAAGTGCAGTTGCCAGAACGCGGCCGCCGATTACATCAAGCGGGGAGTGCATTCCAGCTACGATCCGGTCATCGCCCATTTCTGAAGCACGGGTCACAAGTTCTTGGAATCGCTCAGGAACGGAATACGCCAGTGCAAGTGCAGCAAGATAGGAGGCATTGGTATGTCCACTAGGGAAGCCTCCATCTGATGCAGCCTCTGTGTCTGGTTTAATTAATGGTCTCAGCGTAGGCACAACAACCTCGTCAGTCTTCAACCAGCGAAATGGACGCATGTACTGGAAGAAATTTTTTGAAGGGTTGGAGGAAGCTGAGTTGCCACGCACGGCTCCGATCAAGTCAACCATTTTGCCAAGCCTGGAATCTGAATCTCCGGCCTTATTCGTTCCGTTTTCATCCGTATACTTGGTTGTTGTGGCATCTTCCGGAATACTTTTAATGGAAGTAAATGTACCTGATATCTCACGATAGACGTTGGCAAGTGAACCCAAACCATCTACAGCACCATACGATTGGTTAGTACGATCTGTATAATAAGCGGCCTCTTCGTCTGCCTTGGTTCGGGTTGCAGCACGATCGGCTACATACTGAATGTTATAATCCAGGATATCCGCTCTAATCTTGGTCCCGTTATCCCAGGAATTACCCGGTGTCCATAGATCCAAAAACTTGGACAATGTACCAACAGCCGCATTCGTTTCAACGGTTGTATTTGAATTGCTGTTGCTCTTATACGTATCTACAAAATAACCCCAAGCCGGCTCCTGCGGTAATGGAACTTGCGAATCACTTGGCGCCGCAAGCGCAGCACTTGATGCAATTGAATTGGATATGAGCACGACACCCATAGCAGCGGTCAACATTTTCTTTTTGTTTTTGTTGGCTTTCGTTTTCAAATCTTTTCGACTCCCATCGTTTTGTAGTTGGTCTCGAATCGGTCTCAATGTAGCACCCGGCACGCTTAACCAGCAATAAAACAATTTCGCGATTGTATCAATTTCGGAGAAATATCGCCTATTTTCGACATTTAACATTCACTTAATATAAATCGTGAACTTTGATGGAATCAGGTAGTGTATAATCGTCGCCGGGAGGAATGCCTCATGAAAAAATGGAGCTCCGCATGGGCGGGTTTGGCGATTTCGTACGGTTCCATCGTGGTCGTCATTGTGCTGCTCGTCTGCTCTTTCTTCTATATCTATTTCTCGCGCAGTTACAATGAGGAATTGCAGAACAAGAATCAGCTGATTCTGGAAAATACAACACGAACCATTGAAGGAACGATCCTGCAAAGGGTGCAGCAAATGTATGTAGATCTGTCACTCGACAAGTCTGTGGATATTCGACTGTTCGCGGAACCATCTACCCGGAGCGGGCTGGACAGCGTCATTGACCTACAGGAGTTACTTAAGTCCAAGGTTGCCGGCAACGCGGACATGATTCAGGCCATACATCTTTATTATCCTGGACATAACATTATGCTTTCCTCGCTTTACGGCCTGCGCTACAACGCCGATCAAGGGGAAGGCTCGGCTTATTATTCAGATTGGCTTCAGGACATGCGCACCAGCAAGCAAAATAGCCTGTGGACGGCTTCACGCCAGGTGCCGCAGGACATTTTCTCCAGTGTGCCAGGTGGCACAAGTGGCGGCAGCAACGCCCTGTTGACGTACACGCACAGCTATCCTTTTCAGTCCACTGGCGAGACCGGAGATGTCTATATTGCAATAGATGTTAAAGAAAGCGCGATTAGCAGCATCATCGAGAATATGATGCCCTCACAATACAAAAGCACATTTATCGTTAATCCGATGGGTAACACCATTAGCAATGCCAATGCAGATACTCTTGGGCAGCCGCGGGAATACGATGCCAGTATCAGGAAAGCACTGCAGTCCGGAAACGCCAAGGGCAGCTTTGACGATAAGATTGGCAATACATCGGTTGTTGTGTCCTACCAGACCCTGCCTTTGACAGGATGGACTATCTATAGCGCAATGCCGTCCAGCTTCTATTATGAGCAGTCGATCATGGTACAGAAGCTCATCCTCGGCATCTGCATGATCGCCATCGTGATCGGTCTGGCGCTGTCAGCCGTTTTGCTCAGAGCCAACTACAGCCCGATCAAACGCCTCGTCAGCCGGATTAAGGACCTATCCGGTGCGGCAGCAACGGAGATTACGAATGAATACCGGCTGATCGACAATGCCTTCATGCAATTAAACGATAAGGTGAGCAGCCTTGAGGAAACGCTGCTGGCGAACAGTCCGGCAATCAAGCACAACGCTGTACTGAATCTGCTGCATGGCGGCTATAGCCGAGAACAGTGGGCAGAAGAACGGACTGCACTGGGCATCTTACACCCATATCATGCATACAGCTGTTTGCTTCTAAATACCGGAGTATCCCACATCGGACTTAGCTCGGAGAACCTGCCATCCGTCATATCGAGATTTATCCATGGGCTGGAGTCCCTGTCCTTACCGGACAGCCGCCTGATTGCCGAGGAACTGCCGGACAAGAAGCTGGCGGTTATTCTGTGTACGGATATAGCGTCTGAACCGCTGCTGGACAAGCTGTCCCAGCTTCTATTGTCAGAGGCACGACAGCAGTTCCAGCTTGATCTCCAGCTGTCGTCAGGCTCCTGGGTGCAGGAGCTGGCCGATGTGCACAGAAGCTTCAGCGAGGCCCAGGCGTTGATGAAATATGCGTATTTCATGCCCGAGCTCCATATTCTGAAGGACCGCAGCATTCTCCAGCGGGAGCACAATATGGATGAAATTCCTCAGGCGATGCTAGCCAAGTTCAGGGACAAACTCCAGAGCAGGCAGATGGATGAAGTGATAGTGACTGTTGAACAGGTGGTTGAACATATGCAGGAAGGGCAATATCCCGCTGACTATTGCCATTTTATCCTGTCGAACATGGTATTTATCTATTCGGATGTGGTGAAAAACGTACGCTACAAGCACCCCCTTCAGTTCGGCCACCCTGATCTGTATCATGAATACACGAATCTCCATGATGTTCTCGCGTACCGCAGCTGGCTGGTGGAGTCGGTCACAACATTTGTTAAAGAAACCGAGAAGCGCAACAGTGAGCGGGCCGTATCGACCATTGAACTGGCGAAGCAGTATATTGAAGCCAATCTGTCCGAAGACCTCTCGTTGGAAGCTGTTGGAACGAAGGTATTTCTTAGTCCAAAATATCTGAGCAAGCTCTTTAAGGAAGAGATGGGTGTTACCTATACCGACTATGTGACATCCCGCCGAATGGAACAGGCAAAGGTATTGATGGAGAACAACAATATGACCATTGATCGGATCGCAAGCTCCGTCGGGTATGGCACCACAGCCTACTTTATAAAACGCTTCAAGGAAATGTACGGCTGCACACCGGGTCATTATGTACGCAACCTCTCTTCGGCAGTGATGCCAGAGGCCGGATCATGAGTATGAGGAGGATGGGCGGGATGAATATGAAGGAACCGAAGGCGAAGACGCCTTATGGCTATCAGCTGTTCCTGACTACTGCACTGCTGACAATGATGGGCGTTGTTCTTGGCGGCTGCAATCTGCTGACCGCGCCCAGTGCCATTGTAGAATCGAAGCAAGGCAGCGCGTTATCCCCCCTCACGCCGAAAGCCAAATACCATATCTCGTGGACGATGCATCAGAATTTGCCTGTACCGCAAGATGCCGAGATGTTGAAGGTGGTGGAGGATCAATTCGGTGTGGATCTGGACATTTGGAATATGGAAAACAATAAATACGAGTCACTTCTCGACATGAAGCTAGCTCAAGGTAACATTCCCGACCTGTTTCGCATTCGTCAGCCACAGGACCTGCTAAAGTACCAGCAGCAAGGGGTGCTTGCCGATATTCCTGTAGAGACGCTGAACACATATGCCCCGAATCTGATGCGCATCATCCATGAACAGGCGCCTGCTTATGAGCAAACGGGTGTAATTGACGGCAGATATTACGGAATTCCTGTCATTAATCCGACCAACATCTACCGTACACCTGTGGTGTATCGGCAGGATTGGCTGCACAAGCTGGGGTTGTCTGTTCCGCAGACACTGGCGGAATTCGAGAAAGTCATCTATGCATTTACCTTTGATGATCCCGACGGCAACGGCATCCAGGATACGTACGGCTTGTCCAGTGAAGGCATGAACGTTGTATTTGGTGCCTTCGGTCAGATTGTTTTTGCAGATCAGCTGTACTTTGGCTCAAAGGATGGGAAGAAGGTCATCGGTGCTCTCGAGCCCGAGATGAAAGAGGCGCTGACTTACCTGCGTAAATGGTACAAGGATGGCGTGATCGATCCTGAGTTTGTCACAGGCGAGAATAAAGGCGGCTACAAACACCTGTCTCATGCATTCATTAACGGTAAAATTGGGATGACCTCGATGGGCAACTACTACCACTGGATTCAGGATGGCGATTATGAGGATTGGCGTGTTGAGCGTGACGGTCAAGTGGTACAAAGTCCCGCACAAGCTGTGTTTAATGTGAAAGAATTAACGGCCAAGTTCCCTGAAGCACGGGTTGTTTTCGGTAAACCGTTCACCGGACCCCACGGACAACGCGGCTCCAAAGGAAATGACATGTTAATGAGCTTCACCGCGATTGGAGCCGATGCGGTCAAAGAACCCGGCAAGCTGGAGATGATACTGCGCATTCTGGACGAAGTCAGTGCAAGCCCAGATCCAGATAAAGCAGCACGTATGACCTACGGGGTAAAAAATAAACACTGGGTCTGGACACCAGCGGAACCCCGAAACATCGTCATCATGCCGCCATATGACACCATGTTCGGGTATCAGAATACGATTGGCGCCAATATCGGCATGACTGTGCCGCTGAAACAGACGGGAGAACGGGAACAATGGGCGGCCACACTGCACCTCGATCAGGACGGTATTTATAATGCGCTGGAGGTCGCTACCCCCGCTTTGGCCAAATACAGTGATTTGTTGATCCGATTGAAAAATAAAGCCTATATCGCTTTTATCTCAGGGGAGCGGCCGATCAGTGAGTTCGATGAGTTTGTACAGGAGTTCATGTCCGCAGGAGGTGCGGAAGTGGTGAAGGAAGCGAATGAGTGAATGAACCAAAAAAAGAGCAGCTCACCGCTGCTCTTTCCTGTCTCGGCCTCCATATTCACATGTGATGGACTCAAGCCAAATACTCCGCCATAATCTGCTCGATATCATACGGGGTCACGCCTTCATCGACCGCATAGATGGTATCGGCCTGCTCCTTCGTATCCACCAGTTCACCCCGGGCCTTGGCGTGCAGCATGAACAAGTCGTATAGATCCGGTTTGCGTAGTGTGGTCAGGGCTTTGCCCATCAGGACCATCCCTTTTTGATTTCCTTCGACATTATTGTAATAATCCGGGTGCCTAGTCAGCGCCAAATCGGTCCAGATGACTGTACGATCTACTAGATCCATAATGACGGGAATCGCGATCTGTGTATCTGCCGTGATATCAATCTTGTTCGCCACCGTGGACGGCTCGAAGATCTCGCCAGAACCCGGCTTCTTCCGCATCATCCAGCCTACAAAGCATTCCGGCAAATCGCAATATGGATGACTCGTGAAGGAAAGCAGACTCGCCACCACATAACGTCCGCCATAATCAACAATCGACGGAATATGCAGGTCAATGAACTCGCTCGCACCATGAGGGGCTGTCACAATATCTCCGCTGTGAGCGGCCCGGTATTTGGACGAACGCAGATTCGTATAGGAGATATGCTCCACATAGTTCCAGTTCTCATCGTACATCACCGCAGACAGATCAATATCTACACGCCCCGTTGCTTGACCGTTCACAGTCCCTTCCTTCCACCAGTTGAAGAAACGAATCGTATCTCCCTCCGCCATCGGCACACGGCTTCCCCGAACAATCGTATGAAGGGCCTTGCTCGCCGATCTTTGGGAAAAGGGAACCAGATAATCCTGGAGCTGTGGATCGACATACGTCTTCCCAAGCGAAGGAAGGGCAGCGAAACGCTGCACCAGCGCCTGTTCACACATCTGCACGACGGCACGACAAGTGTCATCGTCCATCTCGGGAAGCTGATTCGGAATGGCGAAAGCCTTCGCTACGTTGCCTTTCGGGAAAAATACACGCAGATCCTGCGGCTCATTACGCCGGGCAAAATGCTGCTTCACCTGCAACAAAACCGGGGTCGATACGTGCTCCAGAATTTCTCCGAACGCCAGCAATACATACTCCTTATCCGTGGTAGAGCGCAACAAATGATCCAATCTTCTCGCAAATTCACCAGGGCGCTGCTTCAACAGCTCAATCAAACTCCATACATTCTGGTATTGGAAGGCAAGCTCCACACTCCCGTTAAAGGTCGTAAACGGCTTGTTATTACGCAAAATATCAAAAGCTTCCTCGCATCGCGGGTACCGCAGCTTATATTCAGATGGATGCAGAATTTCGCCCAGACGAATCCAGCGCTCCTTGTAACGGAGCATATCTTCTGTAATCGAACCGCACTGCTCCAGAAGACCAAGCAGCAGGCGTCTCTCCCGCCGCTTGAATTTACGGAAAGGCGAAGCCAGAGCCAGGCTGACATCGCCATCCGACCAGGCCACAGCAAGACGAAGGACATCCGTTGCCGTTCTGAAATACGGGCCGATTCGGTCGATATTGGCTTTTTCATACGTTAATAACGAAGCTACCACGAACCCCACATTTTCCTTGAAAGGAATCTCGGCTGGCAGCAGCGCATCTACTTCATCCGGTTCCGCATGTTCAAGCACCGTATCGATATCTGCTTTGTCTGTCTCCGAGATGGAGCCCTTGGCTTCGATCAGTTGGCGCATGAGCGTCTGAAAGTCTGCTTTGTTGCCAAGGCCAATGACTTTTAGATTTATTTTATCCAGCAAAGGTACTCTTTCCACGGATTCATGATTCGGATATACCCAGGTCAGATAATGAAGGATGGCATTCAGGTAAAGCTCCACCTCATCTTCCTCCATCACCTGCGCCGGGAATCCAGGGTACATCGGTTTGTAGTCCACATGCGCGCCGACCATGGTTCTCAGATCAACCACAACCTGGGCCACCAATGCTTCAAATGATTCCTTGGATAACATTCGCACGGCTTGCATCAACTCATCCGAGAAGGTGTATCCAAGTGTTTCTATATTTTTAAGGGCAGTCGCCAAATAAACCTTCGGCAGCTGATTCTCCCCTTGTTCTTGCTCGATCATGAGTTTGTTCGCTCTTCGCAAATAGATGGTATTGTTCATGATAAAAGAGTCCAGGAAAGCCATATCCCTAATAGCTTGGTCTGATGTAGAAGGAAGGAATATGATAGCCTGGACGCCTCCTCTCTGAATTGAGATCTTCAGGAGAGCGGCGACCCTAATTTCGCCAATGAGTTAGAAGGAAGGATCGCCATAGCCTGAAGGCCAAAGGTCCGAAGCTTGTGACCCGAACCTTTGATGAACCCATCATCTCAGATTCCACGATCTCCCAACAGGGCGAAAGTATTACGACTGGTTAAATCACGAAATAAATTATGTGTTTACAAGTTCCTGTTAGCTCGTTGCTGAACACCACCGTTAAGGGGGATTGCTCAGCTATGCGTCGAATAGATGGAAGAGAGAGATCTGTAACTAACGGACGTTCAGGAATCTAAAACACGATTAAAGGATGGATAAGAAGATGAAGGCAAAACTTCAAACCCTATATAACGATTATCTCAATATAAAGTGGAAAAGAGGGCTAACGCCTGTCCATTCGGAGCCTTTTGAATATGGCTTATATGAAGACGATAGCGCAGGCTTATTCCTTTCCGGTCATTCTGAAGAAACCTTTACGAACTGGATGAGTGAGCTCCGTCCAGAAGATCCATACTATGGCAGCAAACCAATGGGGAAGCCCGTTCTCGCTGAAGTTTTCAACCAATTGGATGTATACGACGAACTCGTTTTGTATTATCTGCTCTTTACCTTGAATACCACCATGTCCATTCATACGCATAACTCCTACAGCGCGATGAATGATTTTATGAAAAACTATAGCTTCTTTCAGCTTGCCCAACTGAATGGACTGTCCAGCTTAAAGGATGAACAGAAGCGTGAACTGAGAGACTTTTTCTTCTTTTTTTATCTTTATACGCATCCGGTTAACGAGGAAACCCTTTACGCCTGTTCGTTTAGCGGGCAGGACCTTATACATACCAAAACCAATATCAAGCTGGAGCACTACTTCTCGGCGTTCCACGAATACTACATTGAAAATCAAGATAAATATGGAGAGCAAATCCTCATCTCCCCACATGAAATACAGGCTTGCAAACATCTTACATTGGAGCTGATACGAACCATCGAGGGTAAATCTCCCAAGCTAATCATGCCCATGGAAGAAGGATTAGAGGCTGTAGTCGAATTAATTAATAACGTGGATCAGATGCTGCATATGTACGCGAAAAATAAGACTTTGCTGTTTGATGTCATGAGGAACTTTCTCGCTACACCCCACACTAGCCCCTATCGGGATCATTGCTTCACGACGCTGCTTCAGAATTATGTTTCATATATCCTGTATTTTAACTTTGATGAGATTCATGCATTGGTGGATGATTTCAGAGACACGCCAGAATGGTGCGGGATCGTCATCAATAAAATCTTTACGGATGCTATCTTTACTCATAAGATTATGAGGACGAGCGCTATTGAGATTACAGATTATCCGGATGTCATGGAGTTCTTTAACGAGGAATCGAGAAAGTTTTATCTGTAATTCGGAATAAAAAAAGAGCTAAGCGCGGGTTTTAGCCGGCTTAGCTCTTTATCACACCTGCTATAGAGCAGGCTGCATATATCTCGTTACATCCGAACGACTGATTTCTCAGCCGTCAGCCCAAGCACCCGAGCGGTTGAAGCATGTACCTGGTTCAGTAGACTAAGATTGTCAACCAGTGATTCGCCATACGAAGGAACCATTTCCTTGATCTTCGGTTCCCAGGCATCCATGTGCTGCGGGAAGCACTTTTGGAGGATCTCCAGCATCACGTGAACCGCAGTTGAAGCCCCCGGTGAAGCTCCGAGCAGTGCCGCAATCGAGCCATCCGCCGCCGTGACTACCTCTGTGCCGAATTGAAGCGTTCCTTTGCCGCCTTGAGCCGTATCCTTAATCACCTGCACACGCTGGCCCGCCAGTACCATATCCCAATCCTCGCTCTTCGCATCCGGAACAAAGTCACGCAATTCGGCCATGCGTTGTTCTTTGGATAACATGAGTTGTTGGATCAGGTATTTGGTTAGTGAGATTTCTTTGACACCTGCCGCGAGCATCGTGAGCAAGTTGTGCAGCTTCACGGACGTAATTAGATCGGCATTGGAGCCCGTTTTTAAGAATTTTGGTGAGAATCCGGCAAACGGTCCGAATAGCAGCGACTTCTGATTTTCAATAAATCGGGTGTCCAAATGCGGAACAGACATTGGCGGAGCACCGACCGAAGCTTTTCCATATACTTTGGCATGATGCTGTTCCACGACTTTCGGATTTTTGCACACCATAAAGATGCCGCTAACCGGGAAGCCGCCGATATGTTTGCCTTCAGGAATGCCGGATTTTTGCAGCAAATGCAAGCTGCCGCCCCCTGCACCGATAAAGACGAATTTCGCCGTATGGCGTTTGACTGCACCACTGCCCAGATCTTTCACTGTTAATTCCCAAGATCCATTGCTTGTGCGTTTCATATTCTTCACGCTATGTTGGTAGTGGATATCCACGTTTTGGCTCTTTAAGTGTTCCATTAGCATACGCGTTAAAGCACCAAAGTTAACGTCCGTACCGGAGTCAATTTTGGTGGCTGCAATCGGTTCATTGCCCGTGCGGTTTTTCATCATCAGCGGAATCCATTCCGCCAGTTTTTTCTTATCATCCGAGAATTCCATGCCAACAAATAACGGATGCTTCGATAACGCTTCAAAGCGTCTTTTTAGAAACTGGACATTCTGCTCTCCATGCACATAACTCAAATGAGGGAGCGGCATAATGAAGTCCCGCGGATTACGAATCAGATTGCTTTTGACGAGATAGGACCAAAATTGCCTTGAGATTTGAAAATGCTCATTCACCTTAATCGCTTTGCTAATATCTACGGATCCGTCTGGTCGTTCAACGGTATAGTTAAGTTCGCACAATGCTGAATGCCCGGTTCCGGCATTATTCCATTCGTTGGAGCTTTCCTCCCCCGCACTGACGAGCTTCTCAAAAACCTTAATATTCCAGTCTGGTGCCAATTGTTTAAGCAAAGTTCCCAAAGTTGCACTCATAATTCCGGCACCAATCAAGATAACATCTGTACTCGTTTGTCCCTGGCTCATGTCTACCGTCCTTATATCCTATATTTGCCAAAAGGATGTAAGCGTTATCGATTTGGCATTGCAGCAAGCCCCATTCTTGAATAGGCCCGCCCCTTCTCTGAATGATATAACCTTGATCTAGTGTATCAATAATATGGGTTAATTTAAATATGCAATTTGAAGATATTTGCTATTCCATCAGTATACGCTAGTTTATGTCAGATAGATAACCCGGTTATAGGGCTGAAAGATTAATTTGTTCATTAAAAAGAAAGGAGCCCGGTTCTAGTTGAACTTGAGTGATCAAATGGATGCACCAAAAGCCGCTTTGGAATCGCTTCGCAAGGCGGCTTTATATTTAAGAGTGACCCTTACCACCCACGGCGGCGTTTCCGGGAGTACTCAGAAGATCGAAATCAGTTCCTTCGTATACGGATGGCGTTCTTCAGCGAACAACGCATCTGCGCCAAAGCGGTCAACGATCCGACCTTCCCGCATGACGATGATGCGCTGGCTCATACGATGTACCGCAGCCAGATCATGCGAGATGAACACGTATGACAGACCAAGCGATGTCCGCAGATCGGTGAGCAACTGCAAAACTGCACCTTGCGAGATTACGTCCAGGCTGGCCGTCGGTTCATCCAGCACGACAACGTCTGGTTCAATCCCAATGGCACGTGCGATCGTGACGCGCTGACGCTGTCCACCACTTAACTCGTGCGGATATCTTCCAGCCAAATCGCTTGGCAGCTCGACAGCTTCAAGCAGCTTTTGGACGTAAGCATCCTTCGACGTGTAGGTAAAGTGGGACAGCTCGGCGTTCCGTCCAAGTTGTTCGTACGGATCGATTAGCGAATCGGCAATCTTGAGCTTCGGATTCAGGGCAGCCATCGGGTTCTGGAATACAATCTGAACCTTCCGCCGATGAGGTCGCAACCTTCCGCCGCTCATCCGCGCGATATCCTGTCCGCCCAGTGTAATCGAGCCTGTATCTGCATCTTCGATTCTCAGCAGGCAGCGGGCGAGCGTACTCTTGCCACAGCCGCTCTCGCCAACCAGGCCAAGACATTCGCCGCGGTTCAGGGTGAAGGAAATATCATTCACTGCCGGTCGGTCTGCACCTGCATACGTTCGGCTGAGATGTTCCACGCGAAGCACGGGCACACCGGATTCTTCGGACTGCACTAGTCCACGGCGTTCATCATTTGCGGTTGTCTTCATTCCGTTCCTGCCTCCTTCAATCCCGACTTCAGTGAGCGGCTCAGAACGGGAGCTGCTTCGATTAACTGGCGTGTATATTCATGCTGAGGATGGTCAAGAATGCGATGCTTGCCGCCCGATTCGACGATCTGTCCTTCCTTCATGACTGCCAAACGGTTGGCATAGCGGCGTACATGACGCCAATCGTGTGTGATAAACAGAATCGCACAGCCTGTCTCCGCTTGTTTGCGTGCCAGCAACTCCAACACCCGATGCCCGGACACACTGTCGAGCGCCGTTGTTGCTTCGTCAGCGATCAGCAGACGAGGGGAGAGCATCAGCGATGTGGCAATCGAAGCCCGCTGAAGCTGTCCACCGCTCAACTGAAACGGATAGCGACGCAGCAATTCAGCACCAAGCCCAACCGACTCCAATGCTTCCTCCGCCCGTTTCTTACGGATGGCAGAGGACTTTTCCCCATGTACCTTCTGGTATTCATCAAAGTGCCCACCAATACTGCGAAATGGCGTAAATGCTCCCTGATAGTCTTGAAAAATATATGAGATGCGGCTTCCCCGCAGGGCTCGCATCTCCTTTGGCTTCCGTTCGAGCAGATTGCTGCCCTCGAACATGACTCGCCCCGACGCATGCAGGTTGGGCGGTAGCAGACGACCAATGGCTTGCGAGAGCAAGCTTTTGCCGCTACCGCTCTGTCCAACGAGTGCCATGAATTCACCTTCGCGAACAGCCAGAGAGACTCGATCTACAATAGTGCGATCCCGGCTGGAGATGCTCAGTTCCTCAATGGAGAGAATCACGGCTGCACCTCCTTCTTCACATCGAACCGGTCTCGCAGATAGTCGCCCAGCATGTTGGCAAGTAGGACTACCGAGACAATAGCGAGACCCGGGTAGATCATCAGCTCCGGCCGAGACTGGAAGTAAGGCCGTGAGTCGTTCAGCATCGCTCCCCATTCAGGTGTTGGCGGTTGTGCGCCAAGGCCGATGTAAGACAGTGACGAGATGAGCAGAATGATTTTGCCCAGATCAAGACTGGCCAACACGAGCACATGGCCTGCGATATGTGGAAGCAGATGTTTTCTCATGATACGACCGTCGGATAGTCCGTTGGTGCGGGCAATGCGAATGTAATCCTTTTGTGACTCCGATAAAACCGTACTTCGAACGAGACGCGCATAACTAACCCACTTCACGATCACGATCGCCAACACCAGATTACCGATTCCAGCCCCTAGCAGGCCACTTAGCACGATGGCGACGATGGTATCAGGAAAGGCAAGAAAGGCGTCCGCAATCCGCATGAACAGCTTATCGACCCAGCCACGTTTGTAACCCGCGATCAAGCCAAACGGAATGCCGATTAACAGTGCAGCACCAAGTGCCAGCAGGCTATAACCCAGCGTTTGGCCGCCGCCGAGCAGCAGACGTGTCAGTACATCGCGGCCCAGGTGGTCCGTACCGAACGGATGGAGAGCACTAGCGCCCTGTAATCGTCCGCGCAGATCGGTTAAGGTGTGATCATGTTTCAGAACTACAAAGGCATATACGGAGGCCCCGATGACCAGCAGGGCAAATAACAAACCAATAATCGCCTGCCAGCTATGTTTTTTAGATTTTCTAGTTGGAATGGGCAGGGGCATGAATTTCATCGGTGGGCCTCCTTTTCCTTCAGTTTCATTTCGGGATTCAAATAACGGTACGACAGATCTACCGCCGTATTCACGAGGAACACCACGATAGCCATGATGAGAATGTAACCCTGAATCAGTGGATAATCACGCTGGCGGATGGCGTCCACGACGAGCTTGCCGATGCCCGGATAAGCGAACAACACTTCAATCACGACAACTCCGCCAATCAGGCTGCCAAGACTGACACCGAATACCGTAATGACAGGCGGCAGACTGTGCCGAAACGCGTGTAACATGAAGATCCGACCTTCGGATAACCCTCTTGCGCGGGCGGACCGAACGAACTCCTGACTTAGAGAATCTAGCAGGCTGGAGCGCAAAAGACGCACATAGACGCTGGAGATGGCAAGTCCCAGCGTCAGAGATGGCAGAATAAGCGAGATGAATCCATCCCGGCCCATGGTCGGCAGATTACCGAAGCGTACGCCGAACATGTCGATCAGGATCAACCCCAGCCAGAAACTCGGCACCGCCGCACCCACAATGGAGAGCATGCGGCTGCCGCGGTCAATCCAACTGCCACGATGGAGCGCCGACAGCGAGCCGAGCGGGATCGCTATGACGAGCATGACCAGCAGTGCACCAATGGTCAGTTCAGCTGTGGCAGGCAGCGCACGCATCAGGGTCTGCATGACGGGCTGACCTGTCGAATACGATACGCCGAAGTCGAGCCGAACGAAATCGAGCAACCAGCTGCCGAACTGGACAGGAAGCGAATCGTTGAAGCCCATCTCCTCGCGTACAGCTTCGACCTGCTCCTGACTAACAGACAGTTCGTCCACGTTCAGGATCGTCAGTACCGGATCTCCAGGAGCAAGACGAATGAACAGAAAGCTCACAAACATAATGAACAACAGAAAGATAAATACCTCAAGGAATTTCCGAAGCAAAATGCGAAACATTACATCACATCCAGCTTATTGGTAATCATGTAATATTCACTACGGGTGGTAACCCAGTTCTTGATCTTCTTACCGTTATAAGCAACGATCGTACCTGGATGCAGCACGAATGAATTCAGCACATTGTCATGCACATAGTTGGCTGCCTTCTCGGCAAGCTCTGCGCGCTTCTCCGGTGCAACTGTGAGATTCAGTTCGTCGATGATCTTGGTCAGCTCCGGATCTTCCGATCCACTGAAGTTAAGGGCACCCTTCGGATGGTACGTTGCATTCAGGTAATATCCTGCATCCCCACGAGGGGCTGTCAGATTACTGTAGGTCGCAATATCCCAATCGCGGTTGGACGCCATGTAATCTTCCGGTGTGTCGATCTGGCGGATCTGCACGTCGATACCGATTTTCTTCGCATCAGACTGGAACACTTGAGCAATCAGCGGCAGATCGGCACGAGCCGAATAGGTCAGCAGCGTCAGCTGCAACGGTTTACCGTCCTTGGTCATCACGCCGTTTTGCTGCGTGTAACCTGCTTCGCCAAGATATTTTACAGCGACATCGGCTCCGGATTCCGTTGACATATCCGTATAGGTTGGCGCGAATGGAAGTGATGGCAGAAACGGTCCAATGGCCGGTTCACCATAACCGAGCAGGATCGTGTCCACGATACCCTGACGATCAATCAGCGCATCCAGTGCACGACGAACATTGAGGTCCTTCATGCTCTCCCGCTGCATGTTCATCGTTAGCTGATGTACGCGGAACGTCGACGTGGACTCAACCTTCATGCCGTCCATCGCTTTGAGCGATTCGAGGCTCTCAACCTCAGGACGGTATACGATATCAACCTGTCCAGATTTGAGCGCGAGTGTGCGGGCATTGGCATCTTCATTGAATGAGAACGTGATGGAATCCAGTGGCGATGCTCCATCCCAGTATTCATCATAGCGATCCAATTCCAGCTTGCTGCCTGGGGTAAAAGAAGTCAGCTTGAACGGGCCTGTACCAATGGGCTTGTTCACAACGTCCGGCTCACTCACGTCGATAATCGCCGTGTTGGGGTTCACCAGTTCGGAAGCGAACTCCGGGAACGGCTGAGTTGTGGTAATCTCCAGCTTGTCGCCCTCGGCTTCAATTGTATCGATCTTCAGCGCGTTCTGGATCGCTACATTCTCTTCCAGTGCCCGCTCAAGGGATGCCTTAACGGATTCACCTGTCATTGGCTTGCCGTTCTGGAAGGTCACATCATCTCGCAGGTCGATCGTCCAGTGCTGCCCGTCTTCGCTTTCCCAGCTCTCAGCGAGCCATGGAGCAACCGTCAGATTCTCTTCATCGAGACGCACCAACGTCTCCGTAATGCCCGCGCGCAGCGGCACATAGCTGGAATCCACATGTGGATCTAGTGAACTGGTGGAGAAGTTATATAGGAAGTGAACATTTTTATTATCGGTGGATGGCTGCGCAGCGGGACTGGATTCAGATGATCCGCAGGCGCTCAACAGTCCAGCGCTCAAGGCCAAGGAGACCAGCGCTAGCAGTGGCGTCTTTTTATTCAAGGTAATGCCCCTCTCTCTTAATCGTAATCATTATCATTTGAACAATGAGTATTATCATATCGTAATGATTACGTTTTGACAAGAGTTATGTTGGTGGTGAAACGAGAAAAAATCCGACTCTCGGATGAGAGCGGATTCTTCATGTTTTTTGTTACATATGAGGGTGTAATTAGTGGGCATTTCCTTTGCGATCCGCGATTGTTTACATGTAGAACCATGCAAGATTACTCGAAGAGTTACAATCCAGTTTCGTAGTCTTCCAGCAGATGTGATCAGTAACCTTCGATGTTGTTATCACAATTTTAAAGGCTAACCTTCTTCAGAAAACGTTCTAATAACTCAGCGTACTCTTCCTGATCTTCTTCATCAGCCCATTCGAACTGAGAAAGATTACTCTTGATAGTCTGGAGTAATTTTTTCAGTTGTAATAAGTCTCTAAAATTACTCGTTTCAATAGAACAAAGAAGCTTCAACAGATGTCCATCATACATCTCCCCAGCAAGGGGATCTTCTGATAAAATTTCTATAGCCTTTTCTATACCAAGATCTATAAATACATGTTGGCCCAACATTCTACTAACATCTTCTAAGTCAAGCTCATCCACTTTTTTATTTATAAGTCTATCGTACCAATGATCCAAAGGTGAATCAGAGTTATCAGTCTGGATATTTTGATCTATTGAATATATTTCTTTAATTAATTTACTCATTTATTTTATTCCTCCAAATGGTTCAAATAAATCCTCGATTTTTTTCAAATTAGTATTGGCCTTGTCCAAGGCCCCCTCCAATGTACTTTTCAGTGAAGGCGATAGATTAGGGTTCTGTAGAGAACCTTCCAATCCGCGTTTTATTTTACTTAATCCTTTGTATGAGTCCTGCATCTCTTGTAAATGATTCCAATACCCGCCTGTTTTTTTGTTCGGCACTGGGTTTCCTTGCAAATCACGTAAAGTACCGGAAAAATCCATCTCAGTAAGATGCTTATCAACTATATTATCCAATGTTGTAAGGTTCCTTTGTTGCGCTCTAGAAAGATCCTCGACAATAGGAGAGCTTGGTGTTCCCTCAACTGTTTTCTCCGCTGGCTTATTAACCAATTTCGCTTCCGATTCAGCCTTCTTTATATTATTCTGAATCTTAGATGCCAAACCAGATGACGACGTTTTAAATGGGCCTGAACGTCCCGGCATACTCCCACGAATCATCTGAATTGCCATGAAAACTTGACTAAATTTCAGAGAGGTCACCATCATCCGGGCATATTTATCTGATACAGGCTCTCCTGTCGTAGGATGAATGCCCATCTCAAACGCCTTGATCTGTAAAGCAAAAATATCTTCCCCAGGCGGTTCAACGTTCACAGCTTGCATGCGATTAAAGTCCAGATTTCCCTGATCCCTCTGATAAGCTTGAAGGGCAGCCTGATCCGCAACACCATTCTCGTTGACAGGCATCCATACCAATTTACCAAACATATTGACTTGCGCCATCCGATAGCCCTTATCACCCGAATTTGAATCACCTGATGATTTGGTCATCATAGCTGCGGCACCGACTGCTCCAAACGCACCACCCAGACTTCCCTTCTGGGCATCGGCATCCTGGAATCGCGTGGCGATATCCTTCAATTCCTTGGATGTATTCACCATACTCTCCAGCGCTTTATCCAGTATAGGTCGTGACTGCTCGAACTCATAGTAAAATCGCTCCTGCGTCGCGCCCATCCACATCATCTGAACGAACATGATCTGTCTCGTCAGATCATTTCGTATACTCTCCAACTGTTGTCTGGCTTGATCCACCTGATTCGATACGTGATGTAGTTGTTCAGGGGTAACTTTGATTGTACTCATACGTTTCTCCGCTCATTCGAAATAGGATTATCCTATGTTAGCAGAAGTGTAATATGTAAACTATCCGGCTAACATCCTGATTTCACCATGGTAAGACAAAAGCTGTGCTCCTCATCAGTGCTATGGTCCTATATGCATATACCCACTTCAAGGCATATCCTACCATTTTCAGTAAACACCTCCCCTACTTCATTTCCTCCAACATCATCCTATACCGCCCAATCTGCTCCCCTGTCGCCTCTTCCCGCAATGATTCCAACAATGCCGTGCACCTTATAAAATACCGATCCATCTCAAGCTTATACGCTAACCGAATCGCCTGCAAAATGAACTCCACGGCCTCCTGTGGCCTTCCCATCCACTGTTCATACAAAGCCCGCTGATAACAGTAACGGTACATATCATCGTTGTTTGAAGAATCTATTTCTCTGCCATCGCCCTTTATCTGATCCCCAAACATATGTAAAACCCGATCAACCTTCCACCTATACCGCACTGCTGCTTCCGTAATCACTTTCAGACCTGTCAGCCATTCCTCCGGATACTCAAGCAAAAAGTTCACAAACTCCTCCAGGAATTGCACCTGCCCGGCTTCAATCTCAAGAGCATACCGATTCACCTGTGCCTTATGCCTGAACTCCTGCACCACCTGCATACCTACCTCATCCAGTTCCTTCATCCATCCCAGTTCTGCATACTGTTCTATACATGCCCGCGCCTGATCGGCTTCCCCCATCTTCTGGTGAGCCATCCCCCGCATCTGGAGGCTGAACCCGTGATAATAGATCAACGGATGCTCAGTATGGATGTATGATAAAGGTAATCCCTTGGTACGGTGCTCCTGTCGCTCTTCATGAATGCACTGCACACATTGATACAACATGTCCGCCCTCTCCATCACCTTGTTCCAATTTTCAAAAGCCACAGCCATGTCCAACATTTCAACAATGATGTCCGGTTTGAGTGATTTTAGGATAGATTTTCGCAAAGGTGAGCCCCCTTAATTATCCATTTATATATAATTGTATAGATAAACCACAAGGTGGTCAATCTAAATTGTACTTATAAGTACTATTATTCGTTAACACAGTTTGTACATATTAGTCTGTAAGGATTCTATAACCTCTTCTAACCTTAAGTGGAGGTGATCACATGAATTTACCAGAAAGTGTCGGAAATCGGATACGCGAGTTAAGAAAGGCAAAGGGTTGGACTCAAGAACAACTGGCGGAAGCAGCAGGTCTTCATTACAGCTATATTGGTGGCGTTGAACGGGGAGATCGTAACATTTCTTTGGAGACTCTTGAGAAAATAATTAATGGATTGCAGGTCACTGCTGAAGAAATCTTTAAATTCAAAGAAGACTCTGAGTACAAAAGAGCCTTGGATGAACATATAACTTTAATAAGCGGCAAAAGTACAGATGAAATCGTATCATTGACTAAAATTAGCAAAGAAGTTTTAATTGCTATCGAGGAATCACATAAAAATTCCGATTAAAATATATCTACAACAGAATCATGCGCTAACACCAAAAAGAGTGGAGTAACGCCCCCACTCTTTTTTATATTCCTTTTCAAACAACTCCCCGCTCAAACGCCGCAAACTCAATCCGATTACGCCCATTCTGCTTCGCCTGATACAACGCCTTATCCACCGCAGCGAACAGTTGAGTCAAATACCCTTCTGGATTCTCCGGTACATGATCAACTTCAAAATCCTCAATGGACAGAATTCCTATGCTAATCGTAATAGAAACCTGTTCGATCTCATGATCCACCACAATAAGGTTCGTCTCCACCGCTAATCTCACACGCTCCGCTATTTGTTGGGCTAACTCGCGCTCCGTGTGTGGAAGGTAGATCATGAATTCCTCCCCGCCATATCGCGTTAGAATATCGGTACTCCGAATGGATTCTTTCACAGCCTGAGCCGTGCGATGCAGCACTTCATCCCCGATAACATGTCCGTAGCGATCATTGATCGCTTTGAAGTAGTCAATATCCAGCAGTATGAGTGAAAAAGGCGTTTTATATTGAATGTTGGTGATAACCTCGTGATTCAGGTGTTGGGTCAGATAGCGGCGGTTGTAGCAGTTCGTCAGACTGTCCGTCAGGGCGAGTTCTTCCAGCTTCCGATTGGCCTCGGACAACTCCAGGCGAATGCGATCCAGGGCATGATTACGCTCCTGAAGCGTCTCATTCTGCCTATTCATTTCTTTGACATAGAAGCGCTCTTGAGAGACATCCTGGAACGTAAGGATATGTCCAATAGGCGCACGAGCAGCATCCACAATGGGAGACGCTTGGAGGATATAATGACGGATGTCATCCCGCCCTACAATCACTTCAATTTGAGACAAGGTATTGTCTTTTTGCTTATACGCCTTAAGAAACTTCTGGCGGCTGCCCTCTACACGAACAGAACCCAGAAATGCCTCCATATCAAAAGTATCCCCCACATGCAGATCCATGAAGGATCGGGAGGCTTTGTTCAATTCAATAATCATCTCATTCTCATCCAGTACAAGGATGCCGTAAGGAATGGTATTGATCACATCCTCATGGGCGATAGAAACCAGATCGAACACATTGTACCTTTTGATGACATAGACGAAGAAAAGGTCGGACACGAAAATCCCCAGCGAAGTCAGTCCGGGAATGATGAACGGTAAATACGCTCGTAGAACCACATTAAGCAGAGCGTCGATTGTTGCAAAAACAGCCAGCACAAATATGCCCCATAGCGTAACTTTCACCTGATTTTTAATCATGGAGGACGTTCGCGAAGAATAAAGTGCCCGAAATAAAATAAAGAGGGACGTTACAAAGTAACTCACGAGTATAGCCATGACAACCCAGAACCAAGGTCCATATGCCCGCTCGACATAACCGCCTTCCAGCGGAGTTACAAACCAGCTCCACGGGTTCAGGATCACGCCAACGGCTCCAATAACCGCAGGGATGAACAAGAGGAAGGATCTTTTTTGGCCTAATCGCTCTGCCTCACCCGTAATGAAGATCGTAAGCAGTAGCCACCCACTCCCGAGCAAGGAAACGGCGACAAAAGATAACGTAACATAGAACAGCTGCAAGCCGGGATCATCCGTCAACGTACTCGCAAATTGACAGAATGGCCAGAGCATCATCAACCCATGAAACGAAAAGTAAACCTTATGTAAGTTCGTAATTCTAACCGTAGCAAAAACATATACGTATACACCAAACAATAGGACGAATAGAAAGAGATCATACCATACTAATGGGCTCACGAATCTTCTCCTTTTTGCATGCGACAACGAAGATAGTATTGAACTGAAATTATTCCTTAACGCTATGTGAACCTTCAATAAACCTATAAAGATATTCCTATACTATTGCTGTTGGTTAAATTAACCATATCTTATCACACCGCTAATGGAGTGAGTAGCCCATACAATGGAAGTCCAACCAACCTCTGATTGAATTCTGCTCTATTTTTGCGTTTTTGTGAATGAAATTGAACGTTTGGATGCAAAAAGGGAGGGAAAAAGACCTTGTTAGCTGTCGTAAGAAGGCAAAGAGTACGTAGGTAGAGCCCTCCGTCGCCGGACGGCCCTCTCCTCATTCGTGTACAGCAGCCAAAGGCAAATTGTCTGAGAACAAATCGGGATTATCTTGGAGCATGCCCGTCATCACTTCCGTCAACAAGGCGGCATCACACACTCTGACAACCGCATCGCCAAACATCCCCTTACGCATCGCTCCCTTACGTTCAAGAACGTCATCCACTTTCCAAAAATGCTCCGACCACGACAATCCGCAATGTCTCCGGGAAGGCACCGAAATTTCGGTTCCATCGGGTAAAACCGTCTTTAACATCTCATGGCTGTCCGTTAATCTACCCGGGATGTCCACCCATTCTTCAATACCATGGATAAACGTGTTCCGTTTCAGATCAACGCCGACCAAAAGGATGGTAGCCTTCCGATCAAGCAGCTTCCCCCAGGCTGAGCCTCTCGCACAAGGTGTATCGAAAAGATGATCATCCTTCGTAAATGCTTCGGCATCCCGTCCTAGAGCAGCTACCGAATGCGTAGGGTGCCACGAACGAACCACGCCCGGTCGTTTGCGAAATAGCTCAGGCAGAATACCGACGCAGCATGGCGAGGATTCCACGTGGAACATCGGATTGTCCGCATTGATCGTGGACCACGTATGCGTTGGCAACACCAACAGCCCGTCCTTCATATACTCAGTCAACGCATCCAACACCGTATCCGCACCGCCTTCGACTTCGCCCATGCTTTTCATGGAAGAGTGAACGAGCAGCGTCCCTTGGTCGTCAATGCCAAGCTGGCGCAGTTGGTGGAGCAAACTTTCTTGGGTATGCATCATTATTGGATAACCTCCTTTGGGCTATTATAGCAAAATAGAACGCAGACGACGGTACTAACGTTATCCTGTTATACCATGTAATGTTTGCTATTATATAACATAAATTTTACTTAAATCATAAATAATGTTAATTCTGTGTCACTAATATGTTTATTTGCTCTGATATAATTTCTGCTAGGTAGACGAAAGGAGATTATAGGGTTGCAAAAAGAGCTTGGTGTATTGATGGTGTTGAGTGTCGTTTTGCTTTCAGGATGTGGATCAGATAAGCCCACAGCCGATCCGCAAGGTTCGGGTGAGTCTCCCAGTAAACAAGTAACAACACAGCCAGTGCGCGGTACGAATGAAAAATTGCTGGGATCTTCAGAGGATGAAAAAGTAAAATTTTATAAACAAACCGACGGGGTAACACTGGACATTAACGGTAATAAAAAAGACTTTTCTTGGAATGTCCCTGGTGATACTGGAACTGCCCCACAGGTATTTTATACGGATGTTACAGGCGATGGAAAAGAAGAGGCCGTAATTATTATCCAGACTGGACGAGGAACAGGTTTAAACAATTATGATATTCATGTCGTTAGCGCCGAGGACCTATCCGAAATTAAAGTACAAAGCTATGAGGAGATTGTTGCTGATCAGATTGAGACGCATGTTGCTAAAAATGGCGACAGTACATTAGCGATCTCCGTTAAAGCACAAGGAAGAGAATATGATTTCAATTATGGGTTTGATCCAGCGCCGGATTACAAGCAAGACAGCCTTGCTTTTGGTGGTGTAAATATTTATTCATTGGAGAATCAAAAAATAAAATTGAACCTTGGAGGATCTGTAGGTGTGTCTCCCACATATGTATGTGATTTCAATATCACATACATATTCGATAGTGCTAAGAATGAATTTCTTGCTGATCAAATTGAAGTTAAACCTATTGAAAAATAAAAAAAGGCTGACCACAATTGGTCAGCCTTTTTTGGTGGGTAATTAAATTAAACGACATAATCAAAAAATGTGTGTCCACCGACTACGATTTTAGCGCTGACTTGCACCGTGCTTCCACCTGGAAACTTATAATAGAGTTTGTTACCTGAAGTGTAACTCAGTTCTGAAAATCTAGTATTAGCAGTGTAAAAACACTTACCGCCGATTGGATTTGAGTAGCTACTTAGGTTTGATGCGAGGCTAACAATGTTTTTCCAAGCTGCACTGTCTTTATCAGGTTTCAGACATTCAGCCAGGTTAGGATTACCTTCGTTAAAGCAACTAAAAGCTTATGGAGCAAGCACGACTGCTTCAATCCGAGTTGAGATTTTTAAATTCGTTGTAAGTGGAATTATTTTTACGGTTGCTGATGACATAAGCAACGCCTACACGAGAATCTGAATCGCCCCTGGTTTCTCCCCAAAGAGTTCGGGCCAACAAGTCCACGCTGTCACGTCCGTAAAGCTGAGATTTTGAAGTTAATGCTTCACCAATTGCCATAAATATTACCTCCATTAAGCTATTTTGTGGATTTACCGGCCTCTCATGATATAAAGAGAAATGAGTCTCGGATTACAACCACTCTTCAAATTTTATTTCAATTCACTAGTGCCAAAAGTTTGTATTACCTCAATCATTTTGACATAAGAGCTCCTGTTTTAGATCTTCACGATGATCGGCGGGTACTTGTAATAAGAAGGATTTTAAATTTGGTGCCCCATTTCAGATCACAGACCCAGTGTCTCACAGCAAGACAAAATGGCCGGGGAACCCCCCGGCCATAAGGAAAGAATTTGTATAAGTTCATGAATAACAAAACTATTTAATCACAACATACTCCAGGTTCACCAATTTCGCATAGGTTACGATTTGATCCGTAGTCAGGTTCAAGGATACAACCGTATGGTGACCACCACCATTTTCGATCCATGCTTTCACTCCATCTTGGAAGTTAGGCTTCACGCTCCACAGAACACGTGCTACCGGCAGGTTAGGTGCTGGAACGGTTGGCTCAAATGCGGATACTTCGTTGATCAGCAGTTTATAGTGGGTACCGAAGTCTGCCATGGATACCACAACACCTTCGCCTGCTTTGCCATCGAATACAAGACGCGCCGGATCTTCGCGATCGCCAATGCCCAGTGGGGACACGATGATTCTTGGTTTCGTGCTAGCCAGTGTTGGATCTACTTCAAGCATGTGGGATTGCAGGATTGCTTCCTGTCCAGCAGCCATCTCGTAGGTGTAATCTTCCATGAAGCCCGTGTTCTCGTTATGGGCCATGATTTTCAGCAAGCGATCCAGCGCAGCCGTTTTCCAGTCACCCTCACCGGCAAATCCGTACCCTTGAGCCATCAGGCGTTGTACAGCCAGACCCGGAAGCTGCTTCATGCCATGCAGATCTTCGAAGTTGGTAGTGAAGGCACTGTACCCACCTTCGTCCAGGAAACGTTTGATCGCAATCTCATAACTTGCTTGCACACGTACGCTGGCTTCCCAAGCTTCCTTGCTGTTTGTGCCATAATCGAATTCATACAGGTCTGCATACTGAGCGATCAAATCATCGATTTCTTGCTCCGTTACGGCATTCACGTACTGCACGAGGTCGCCAATGCCGAAGTAATCAACGGTCCATCCGAATTGGATCTGTGCCTCTACTTTATCACCTTCGGTTACACCCACGTTGCGCATGTTGTCGCCAAAACGCGCAACCTTGATGTTGAAGCTTTCGTTGTAGGCTACCGCTACGTCCATCCAATCCGCAACCTGCTGCTGCACTTCTGGACGCTCCCAGTAACCAACGACGATTTTGTTTTGTTTTCTCAGGCGTGCATTGATGAAGCCATATTCGCGGTCACCGTGAGCCGCTTGGTTCAGGTTCATGAAGTCCATATCGATGGTTGCCCACGGAATGCTTTCATTGAATTGGGTTGCCAAGTGCAGCAATGGTTTTTGCAGCAATTTTGTACCCCGAATCCACATTTTTGCCGGGGAGAATGTATGCATCCAGGTGATTACACCCGCCACTTCGTCGCGGTAGTTCACTTCTTTCATGATGCTCGTGATTTTATCTGCGCTTACCGCCAAATCCTGCAATACGAGCGGGTACGGCAGAACGCCGCTTGCATTAAGGGCATCCGTGATTTTCTGTGCGTTAGCTTTTACTTCGCCCAGTGCTTCTTCCCCGTACAAGTGCTGTGAACCGACCACAAACCAGAATTCTTTTGCTGCTGACATATAATCATCCTCATTTCATTTTTTTATAGTTGAACAATATGGGTTTACACTAGAACACTGCGAAGCCAGAATAATCTTTCGATCGCTGTTATCCCTGGATTTTTTTGAATCCCTTATCTTAAGGGAAAATCCAGTGATAAAGGCGAACGCTCCGCTTCTCCAGCTTTCTTCTGTCTTCTCCGTTATCGTGTAAAAAGTATAGTTGAACAAGTCATTCCAACACTAAACCACTTGGAAGCCAGAACATGCTTCCAGTCACTGTTATAACCTAATTACTTCTGTCCGTAATACGCGTCTTTGCCGTGTTTACGCAGATAGTGTTTATCCAAAATGCCTTGCGGCAGTTCCTTCGCGAAGTTATTCAATTGGCGCGCGTACAGGTTCATTTTGCACACTTCCTCCAGTACGACACTGTTTACCACCGCTGACTTGGCATCTTTCCCCCACGTAAATGGTGCGTGACCATGGAGCAACACTGCCGGAACAGCCATAACATCAATCCCGCGCTGTTCAAACGTTTCAATAATGACACGTCCTGTCTCCGCTTCGTATCCGCGATCAACCTCGTCCTGGTTCAGGAAACGTGCGCAAGGCACCGCCCCATAGAACGTGTCCGCATGTGTGGTTCCCATTACAGGAACATCAAGCCCGGCTTGCGCCCAGATGGTTGCCCATGTGGAGTGTGTGTGCACAATGCCACCAATCTCCGAGTAATGCTTATATAGTACGGCATGTGTTGCAGTGTCCGAGGAAGGTCTCATCTCACCCTCCACCACGTTACCGTCCAGATCAACTACAACCATGTCGCTTGCTTTCATCGTATCGTAGCTAACGCCACTTGGTTTAATGACGAACAGACCGCTTTCCCGATCAATTGCACTGACGTTACCCCAAGTGAATTTCACAAGTCCATGCTTTGGCAGTTCCAGATTCGCCTGGAATACCTCTTCTTTCAGTTGTTCTAACAATGTTATTCCCTCCCGTTCTCTAATAGTGCGTGTTCAAAAAGTCAGTTTTCAGTACCGAGAAGATGGGATGAAGCTAGAAATGGAGTAGCGGAGCGTAGATAGAGCTACGTGAGCAACGGACATTTCGGCTGAATTCCATATTCGATGTTGATGATGCCACTAGGCATCCTTCGTAATCAAAAGCGGTCTTTTTGAACATCCTCTACCAGATGATCTACAGCAGATTGCTCAATTGTGAGCCCATTCCGGTAGCGTTCGATAAATGCTTCAAACCCTTTGACATCCGATGCATCCGGCGCCACTTCGACTCCCTCAACATCGTTAAAGACCTTCTGCTCCAGGAACACATCCAAGCTCTCCTCTTGATCCTTGTTGATCATGTACGAAGCCAGAAGTGCCATGCCCCATGCGCCGCCTTCACCAGCGGTAGACATGACCGAGACCGGTACGTTCATCGCAGCAGCTACAATCCGTTGTCCGACAACAGGGGTCTTGAACAGGCCACCGTGAGCCAAAATGCTATCAATGGCTACATCCTCTTCCTCCGTCAGGATGTCCATACCCAGCTTAAGTGCACCGAATGCACTGAACAGATGTGTCCGCATGAAGTTCGCCAGATTGAAGTTGCTTTCCGGGGAGCGGACGAACAATGGACGGCCTTTCTCAAGTCCCGTAATATTCTCACCTGAGTAGTAACCGTAGCTGAGCAAGCCGCCACCATCAGGGTCTGCCTCCAAAGCCTTATTGAACAACACGCTGAACAACTTTCCGCTATCCACTTCATATCCCATCGCTTGAGAAAACTCACGGAACAGTCCCACCCATGCGTTGATATCACTGGAACAGTTGTTGGCATGCACCATCCCTACTGGGCTTCCATCCGGTGTGGTGACCATATCGATCTCCGGATACACTTTGGATAGTTCCTTCTCCAGTACGATCATGGCAAATACCGAGGTGCCGACCGAGATGTTCCCCGTACGTTTCTTCACGCTATTCGTTGCTACCATACCCGTTCCGGCATCGCCTTCTGGCGGACAGAGCGGAATGCCTGACTGCAAATCATTCGAAGGGTCGAGCAGCTTGGCTCCCGCTTCGGTTAACTCACCAGCGTTCTCACCTGCGAGATATACCTTGGGAAGAAGATCCTCGACCTTCCACGGATAACCTTTACTTGCAATGAGTTCATCGAACTGCTTGATCATGGACGGGTGATAATTATGCGTAGACTCGTCGATTGGGAAAATGCCCGAAGCATCGCCGATACCGATGGCTTTATTGCCCGTCAGCAGCAAGTGTATGTACCCGGCCAAAGTTGTCAGATGATCAATGCGAGGCACATGCGCCTCTTCGTTCAAGATCGCTTGGTACAAATGAGCGATGCTCCAGCGTTCCGGGATATTGAACTGTAGAAGATCCGTCAGTTCTCTCGCAGCCTTCCCAGTAGTCGCGTTACGCCACGTCCGGAAAGGTACCAGCAGTTCTCCCGCGCTATCCAATGCGATATATCCATGCATCATGGCGGAGAATCCGATAGAACCTACCGTTTGCAGCGTGATTCCGTATTTCCGCTCTACGTCTTGCTTCATCTCACGATACGCAGTCTGAAGACCTGTAATAATATCCTTCTGGTTGTACGTCCAATATCCGTCTTTCAGGAGGTTCTCCCACTCATAACTGCCTGACGCGATGGTCTCAAAACGTTCATCAATCAACACAGCCTTGATCCTTGTCGATCCAAATTCGATGCCTAGTGAAGTCGCTCCCTTGGTAATCGCTTCTTTCATATCCACATGACTCATGATCACGTAGTCCCCTCTCTGACCACAGTAGGTAAAGTAACAATATAATTGCCTTAAAGATGATTAAATTGGATTCATATTTCGGTTCATTGAAAAGAATGCGCTTTCCTTTTCTGACAGCCTTAGTATATTTTTTGTACGTACATTTGTCAATAATATATAATAGTTATACTTACATTAGTCATAATATAACGTCTACACGATCTCATTTCTGTGCTCAAAAGGTGATGTTGTAGGGTACACATCTCTATTTTATGACGGGATTTGTACGGTTTATTTTGTAAAACTGGCTGCTTTATTTCCATTCAGATCGATTCATGATAAAATATGTACGTACAACTATGGATATAACGATGTTTTCTTATAGATAAGTAACGATGAAAGAAGTGGAATGCGTGAAGCCAAAGTATCAGGTCATCATTGACGATATCAAAAGCAATATCCTATCCGGAACCTATAGCGTAGGCGAACAAATCCCTACCGAATCCGCATTGCAGGACAGCTACACTGTGAGCCGCCAGACGGTGCGGAAGGCTATTTTGGAGCTATCGAACGAAGGATTTTTGAGAAGTGAGAAAGGTTCCGGCACCTATGTAAGCAATCTGTATCGATCCAGAACCGGCGGGAACACGATGAAAAAAACAATCGGCGTTATCACGACGTACATCTCCGATTACATCTTCCCTTCCATTATCCGCGGCATTGAAGGCCGGTTGAATGAAGATAATTATTCGTTGCTGTTAGCCAGCACCAATAACGATGTCGCACAAGAGAAAAAGGCGCTCGAAATGATGCTGTCCTACGGTGTGGATGGCCTGATTGTCGAACCGACCAAGAGCAATCTGTACAATCCCAACATTGCTTATTACCTTTCCTTTAAGGAGCAGGATGTACCATTTACGATGATTAATGCCTTTTATGAAGAGCTGGAGGTGCCTTTCTTCTGTCTGGATGACGTACAGTCCAGCTATCTCGCTACCCGTGAACTGATCGCCAAAGGACATAGCCAGATCGGCATTATCGCGAAAATGGATGATTTACAAGGGAAATACCGGATGAAGGGATATATCAAAGCTTTGGGCGAAGCCAAGCTGCGGTTTCATCCCGAGCAGGTGCTTTCGTTCGATACGGCATCGAAGCCAGACCTCTCCACCAATCTGGAGGTGTTCCTGGAGGATAACAGAGATGCGCTGACATCCCTTGTCTGTTACAACGATGAGGTGGGGTTGGAGGTCGTACATGCATGTAGAAAGTTGGGCATTTCCATTCCAGACGAGTTATCCATTATCGGTCAGGACAATTCGTACATCGCCAAGAACGCGAACATCAAACTCACGACGTTAACTCATCCCCAAGAGCAAATGGGCCGTGATGCAGCAGATTGGGTCATCAAGAAACTGCAAGGCAAAAAGGATCTGCCCACCAACACCTACTACCAGCCTGTGCTGGTTGAGGGCGAGACCGTAAAAGAGATTGAGTTGGAATAGTATTGGGACTACGCATGAAAAAAGGGCCGTTGAATTGTTCAACGGCCTTCTATCCATATTTAAGTGACTAACTTACTCCCACCGAAGAGAAACCTATTCTACTTCGTTTCAGCTTCATCGTCATCTTCCAAACTCACGATAACACCTTTCTTCTCCAGTTTTTTTATAACCTGCTCCGCCTGTTCATTCAACGGATTGCCGGCCAACGATACCTCTATTAAATGGGGTATGGTTTCGAGCACTGCAATATCTTGAATGAGGTTATCCTCCACATAAAGATACTCCAATGTCGGATGGTTCTTTAACGGACTTAAATCTTGAATTTTATTTCCAGCCATAATGATCCATTCTAGATT
Source organism: Paenibacillus sp. OK076 (assembly GCF_900110055.1). Taxonomy (NCBI): domain Bacteria; kingdom Bacillati; phylum Bacillota; class Bacilli; order Caryophanales; family Paenibacillaceae; genus Paenibacillus; species Paenibacillus sp. OK076. The sequence goes on along the minus strand of NZ_FOCH01000002.1, from coordinate 119,317 downwards.
CAATTTCTGAAGAGGGCTTAGGTCTGCTACCTGGTTGCCGCTGGCAAGCAAACTGGTCAACTTATGTAAATTTTTCAATGGCGTTAGATTTTTAATTTGATTATCACTAATCAATAGACTTTCTAGATTACTTAACCCAGAGAGTGGGGATAGATCTGAGATCTGATTCCCTTCAAGAACTAAGAACTCTAGTTTTTTCAACTTGCTGAGCGATGCAATATTTTTTATTTTATGCCCAGGCATAATTAGGTCCACCAGGTTAACGGCATGTTCAAGCCCTTGCAAATTGGAAATCTTGTTTTTGGTATCCTCGGCATATAACGATTTTAATTTCTTCAGATCGCTCGTCTTCACTTCTTTTTTAGATGATATCTTCAATGTGGTCCGAATAACTTTTGCCAGAGCCACATCTTTAATAACAGGTGCAGCCGACATGGTTGTTGCCGGTAATACTAAGAGAACCAAACAAAATACAATCATATTTTTTACGAATTGAGAGGGCATTTCGAGTCTCCTTTAAGCATCTTAGATTATTTGTCATATGTATATATGAAATTCCCAGAAAAGTATATCTTTTACGATGGTACTTCCTTTCTATACCTTTGTCCATAAGATCCTGTCATTCTATCATCAGTAGCACAGGTGGAATGCAATATAGCTATTTTGTTCAAATAAACTTCGAAACATCATATAATAACCTCTTAACAAACCTTCATAACTGGTATATTATACAATTGTAGCAAAATTTTATTGTATTCGAGAGGAGATTTTATACTTGAAAAAGACGCTTTCAATGGTTGTCGTCGTGAATTTATTTCTCAGTTTTGCCTTCGCCTTTCAAGCGTTTGCAGACGATGGCATGGCCGAATCGGGAGTTCACCCTGATGCCCATGTCACAGAACAGATACTGCAGCCAAGTGGGGAAATGATACCCGAACTTACCAAGGATGCTTCTGAGTTGGATTCGTCCAAACTGAAAAAGCATCGGGTAAAGGCATCTGTAAATTTGGAATCGGCTACCGCGTCTTCAGAATTACAAAAGGGACTCATTTCGGCTCCGCAATCGGTTATCGCTACAGCCACAGCAGAGACTAATACATACACGGGCTACATCCAACAAGAAGGTACGTCCAGCTTTTTATACCCTATCTATGTACAACCGGGGAGCATACTGCAAGTACAAATGGATAATCCTGCTTCGGCGCAGCTAGATTACGATCTATATCTCTACGAATTTGACATGTCCACTGGGGAATTGAACCCAACTCCAATTGACTATTCAATATATGGCACGTATCTGAATAACTACGGAAATGGATCAAGAACCTTGTCTGAAAATGTCGGCACGAAAAATAGCACGGCCAGTTCCAAAGCCTACTTCATTGAAGCCTACGGCGCAGTTGGAGGCAGCATCAATGAACCATTCACGCTAACCGTCTCAACTAGCTCAACCTATGATTCGTACGAGACGGATGAGAATGCGCTTCATGCTTATCCTTTCACGGTGGCAACTGGTGGCTCTACTCTTTCAAGCCGCTCCATTAATTCGGAGGTCGATCAGGATTGGTATAAGATCACGGTTCCCGAAAGCAGAAATTATGACGCCATGCGTATCGATCTGGATCAAGCCTCTGTAGGTAATGGCTATAAAGCTGAATTGTATGGTGCATTAAGCAACAATCGAATGGCATTAATGCCCTCCGCCAACGGCAATGTGTCTCTAGGCACGGGCACATATTATTTGCGGGTGTATACCACAAGTAATTATTCGGATAACAACTATTTATTACACCTCCAGCCCGTGTTACGAGCCGATAAAGTCGTGATTACAGGTTATAATTCCAATGGTGGTCCGAATGACTACCCCACATATGCCTATGGTCGCTACTACCGGATAACGGGAACCAGTTTTACGGTGACTGGCGTTGCGGCAACTTCAGATAACTATGCGGTGGCCAATGCGGAAGTAGAAGTCATTTGGGAGAATGATTATTGGTCCGAAGGCAGCAACAACAGATTTCGGAGCGCCAAGGTGATGACAAACAGCAGCGGTCAATTCACTGCTACGTTGTCCCTTCCTCCTTCAACCGGGAGCATAAGTCAATACTTGCCGGGAGCCATAAGCTTCACGCACTACTATGATATTTGTGGTGTGCTGGCGAGGGTAACGAGTCGTCCGAGTGCAAATGATACGGATATTGTGTATCACTTTGCCTACAGTATTTACGGAGGTTAAAACAGAACGAGAAGAAGCAATGGGCGATTCGTCAACATGCCTGTTGCTTTTTTTGTCCAATCATATTAAAAATATGGAATATTATTCCGATACTATGATGAGAAGAGAATATTTGGAATATATCAAAACGAACAGGAGTGTGTTCATGATGAAAATTCAAAGCTCGCCCCAGCTTGACTTCAATGCCAAGATCAACTCGAGACAGCAGGCGGATAAGCCATCTTTGGTCACAGGAACGATACCCGGACTGTCACATAACAACGACACAGTGGAGATCAGTCAGGCTTCCAGACAGTTAGCAGCATCCGATATTGTAAATCATGCCGCTACATATTTTGGAACCGTTCAAATCAATGATTCCTTAAATCGCCTCCTCACAGATCAACCCTCAGAGGTGAAGGAAGCTGTCTATGGCATCATTCAATCCAATTTCATTACTAACGTAACCGGGGAAGAGGACAGATCAGCATTGCTGGAATTGGGTCTCACTCAAGCAAAGTATATCGCGGATAACTATATGAAAGGGGATCAAGCGACGGAATTCATGAATACGATTGGTCAAATCGCCGCCATCTCCACAACCAGAACGATAGACCCTGAGACGAAAGAAATCCATTACGAGACTCCTCCTCAGAGACCTGTTGGGGCTCCAGATGATTATATCGATCTAACTTATATGATGAAGAAATTTGAACCGAAAACGCTGGACAAGCTCCAGGATGCAATTGTGAACGGAAAAGACTGGAACAGCATCCTGCAGAGCTTCGCCAAAAATGTATCGACTAACCAGGACTGGTTGAAGGAATACAAAGAGGACGTAGCCAAATCGACCGGGAATATCGCTGGGGAGAACAGATTCGAAAAAGCCTCTACTTCCAGCTTGTCTGAGTTTGTCGAAGATATCAAGAACATGATTGCCCATGCTGGCTTAGAAAATAGCGATTTTCTGACAAACAATATAGAAGCATTTATGCGAACTTTGGTAATGCCGAAATCCAATGGAATATAGAGAAGATTCACCAACATGAGTGATAAGCATGCCACTGAGAATCAAGATAAGCATGCTGTATATGCCTATAATTGATTCTCAGTGATGTCATGCTTTACACCATTTTTCTCCTATTTGAATTTAATGTCAGCCACTTGACCACATTCAACAAAAAAAGCCCCATCCGTCGCCAAAAAGCGAATCGTAACGGTTGTTCCTACACCTTTCTTACTGTCATAATGAATTTCCCCGTCATATTTTTCTACAATATTAAAGCAGATCATTAATCCTAATCCGGTACCATTACTTTTTAATGAATAAAACGGCATCCCAAGCGATTTCACCTCATCCTCTGACATTCCGCTTCCTTCATCCATGATTTTGATCTCGATATAATGTTGATTTCGTTTGGCTATTACAGTGACGGGAGTACCCATATTCGAGGCTTCCAAAGCGTTTTTAATTAAATTCATCAGCAGCTGCTTAAACTCAATTGGATTAATAAAAATGAAGCAACCCTCCTCTGCCTCGATATGCATCTGATTATCAGATAACATCGCATAGGAACGGACCAGCCCTGTTACGCTCTGAAGAGCATCCTTCACATCCACCTTTTCTGGCTTCTGATCTCGATTAGGCTTGGAAAGGGTTAGAAACTGAGAGGTAATCTGTTCAACAGTATTTAATTCATCAATCATTAATTTGAACTTGTTTTTGACTGGATCATCAAATGCAGGATCTTCTCTGTATAACTGCAAAAAACCTCGAACAACGGTGACTGGATTTCTAATCTCATGCGCCACAGCCGCCGTCAAATGGGCTATCATCTTCAGTCGCTCCGATTGTTGTAATTGCTCATGATAAAGCTGCTGCTTTTTCATACGACTAAAGGACAAATGGAAAATAAGAAATAATAGTATCTGGCTCGCTATAATATTAATGAGGTTCCCCAGGATATCATGATGTAAGTACGCATATATATTGCCTTGATCAATCAGGATGATGTAGCCAAACGTGAGCAAAATTAAAACTCCATTCATAATGATGGAGAAATAAAACAATTTTAAATCAAAGAACAGAATGGCAAGTGAGGGAATCAGGCAAATGAGAATGTACGTAGTCCAGGTCTCTGGATATAAGAAGAACAGGTTATAGAAATAAGCAAAGGCAAACAGGATGATGATCTTTCTGAAAACATAGGTTTCATGCTTGGGGTAGATCAACAAACAAACCGCTAGAATAGCCACACACAAAAAATGGATAACATATCCCACGGTAATTCCGCTTAATTCTGTCGTCGATAGGATTAGTCCAGATAACATAAGAGCAATGAGCGTTAACATGGAAATATAATATGTTTTTCGGTTCACCTGACTGTACAATTCTTTCATCCGCTCACCACTTTAAATTAATGTCGACACCTCGGTATGTATTAGCTCTTTTCTTTCCTATATTTAAAGGCATCCAACTGGATGCCCATATCTATAATAGCATTGTATCTCATTTAACTTGCTATACAATATGAAAATTTGAAATAAACGATTCCCAACACCATAAAGGCCAACATTGGTCAAACTAAGGCAAGGCTCGGAATGCCAAGTAGCCGTACGGATCACTGCCCGTACGGCTACTCTCGGGTAAAAAATGCTTTTAGCTTACGAATTATTTCCAGATCTCTTCAGCAATTTCTTTGATAAAAGCAAGCTTCTGCCATTGCTGCTCTTCTGTCAGATGGTTGCCTTCTTCCGTGGAAGCGAATCCGCATTGCGGGCTCAGGCAAATCCGATCCAGATCAACATATTGCTTCGCTTCTTCGATACGCTTCAGAATATCTTCCTTGCTTTCAAGCTCACCAAATTTGGAAGAGAACAAACCAAGCACAACCTGTTGGTTGTCTTTCAGGAATCGAAGTGGCTTGAAATCGCCTGCCCGTTCGGTATCAAACTCCAGATAGTAGCCGGAGTAGTTATCAATGTTCAGGAGCGTTTGGGCGATCGGCTCATAACCTCCACCAACACCTGCATATGTTGATACGTAATTCCCACGGCATACATGTGTCGTTACTACGAGGTCCTCCGGCAAACCGGATACAACTTGCTCGTTCAATTTCGCAAGTTCGTTTGCATAATCGGCCACATTAACGCCAATCTGCTCCATGAATGCCATGAACTGCTGGTCGCAAAGTGCACCCCACGTGCAATCGTCAATTTGAACGCTGCGGCAGCCCGCGTCATACAAAGCCAGAATCGCCTCTTTGTACGCTTTGGCAATATCCGAAAGCAGCTCTTCCCGGTTCGGGTAGATGGCTTCCGTACTTTCCTTATTTTCTGCCCGGTCCAATTCAAACAGGAACTGTGCAGCAGCAGGAATGGATTGACGCGCAACGACGTCATCGCCAGCAACACCTTTTAAGAATGCATAATGCGAAACGAACGGATGGCTGCTGAAGCTTACTTTGCCGGTCAGACGTGCTGTTTCGGGTCTGGATTTGGCACCGTTAAACTCGTAACCTTGATCAATGATAGTCCGGTCAACACCGTCAAGTCCCCAGAAGAAGTCCAGATGCCACCAAGAACGACGGAATTCCCCGTCGGTTACAGCTTGAAGGCCAACTTCTTTTTGTTTTTGCACGAGCTTCACAATTTCAGCGTTTTCTACTTCCTCTAGTTGCCCAGAAGTCATTTCACCGTTTTGGTATTTCGCTCTGGCCTCTTTCAACGCGCTTGGGCGCAAGAAACTGCCTACAATATCATATCGAAATGGAGTGACGGTCCGCTGTTTAGGTTTGGTTTGAATGCTCATATTTTAATCTCCCCGTAAATTAATTATAAGATTAAATATAACATATCCGATCGGATTTACTGTTCTATGAAAGAGCTATAGCAGGTTATAGTTATAAGCTATAGCTGAATCCAACTTTCCTTTACCCATGAGGTCTCTTCCATCCAAAAGATAAATTTATTTACCTTATTGACTTAAACCATAGTTTAAGTCGTATGCTATTCCTGTCGACAGAGTTAACACCTATTTGGAGGTCTCCAACATGAAGTATTTTTCCATTAGCGAAGCATCAGCCCAATTGAATATTCCAGATTCAACGTTACGTTTTTATGAGAAAAAAGGACTTCTACCCTTGATTGAACGTGATGATGCTGGCAGGAGATTATTTTCAGAAGTTCAGATGGCCTTATTGGAAACCCTTGTTTGTTTAAAAAACACGCATATGCCCATTAGTCAGATTAAGCAATATATGGACTGGATCATCGAAGGGAACTGTACGCTCGAGGACAGGCTTGAAATGATGCAAAATCACAAGCAAGCAGTACTGGATGAAATTTTGTTGATGCAGGAATCCCTAAAGGGCATTGATTTTAAAATTACACGTTACACCCGTCAAATACAGGAAAGAAACGAAGAAAAAGATACCTAAGAGGAGAGATACTATAATGAAACTTTCGGGAAATACAGTACTTATTACTGGCGGAAGCTCCGGGATCGGATTAGCATTTGCAGAACGCTTCTTAAGAGCTGGAAATACAGTTATTGTTACTGGACGACGTGAAGCTGTACTTCAAAACGCAAAAGAAACACACCCGGGCCTTATTACGTATGTGAATGATCTGAATATTGAATCCGAGCGGGTAGCGTTGTTTGATTGGGTAACCACAAACTATCCGAAAGTGAATGTGTTAGTCAACAATGCTGGTATCCAACAACGTTTTAATATGCTGACAGCGGATGCGAAGAATGATTGGAGTTATTTTGCCAAAGAAATTACAACGAATATTGAAGCTCCTTTTCATCTGTCCATGCTGTTCGCTCCTTACCTTTCAACCAAAGAAGAAGCCACAATGATTAACGTGACCTCCGGATTAGCCTTTACACCGTTTGCCATTGCTCCGATATACTCAGCAACCAAAGCCGCACTTCACTCCTTTACAATCAGCCTGAGACACCAGCTTTCGGATACGTCTGTAGAGGTCATTGAAGTTGCTCCTCCTGCAGTAAGTACAGATCTGGGTGGAGCAGGATTGCATACGCATGGAGAACCATTGGATGCCTTTGCAGATGGAATTTTCGAAGGATTACAGGAGGGTCATAAGGAAATTGGCTATGGTACCTCTATCGCTCGTTTGCGCATGTCCCGAGATGAAGTCGATGAATACGCAGAAACTATGTATAACGCAACGAAAAGTCTAATTGAATAACTCGCCTACGAGACACGTGCGACTCACCCGTTTCGCTGTATATTAATAAAGAGGCCATTCCAGCTACGGAACGGCCTCTTTAAATTTTATATAAAACTCATGCATCTACTAACCTTGAATACATATGGAGATCGTTAAATGTTCCTTCTAATGTGAAACGGAGCTTTTGTAAGAGCTTTATCGAATTCACATTTTCGGGATCAACCTTGGCTTCGACTCGGTTCAGTTTTAAAGATGAGAATGCATGATCTACCAAAGTAGAGACCGCCTCTGAAGCATATCCTCTTCCCCACGATGATTTAGCAATATCATATCCAATTTCTGCTTTTAAGTTGTCAAAATCCAAAGAATTATAACCGCAAGAACCTATAATTTCGTTGGACTCTTTTTTTATTATGGAGAAACGAATAGCCTTACGATCTTGAGAGAGATCATCCAGAAGTTTGATCATTTCTTTCGCTTGCTCTACGTCAGTAAAACAACTAACATTCATAAATTTAGTAACATCAGGATCAGACCAAACGGTGAACAAGCTCGAAGAATCCGACACCTTCATTTTTCTCAATTGTAAACGTTCTGTGTGTAACTCTGTAATCAATTCTTTTACCTCCATTAGGATTTAATAGTTAGGTTTAAGATATTGATATCTGCGCATAGTTCAGTCCCTTCATTTTCAGGCTATTTACATTATACCAAGAATTTTGACCTAATCAGAATCCAATCTAATGATCTCAAGTCAGCGTAAGAATGATCTGTTCTCCGGAACGGGTAATCTTGTAGATACCTTCCTTCATGTCAATGCCATAGTGCTTTTTCAGCAACCACTTTGCGTTACGATCCGTCTCCACGACGACCAGATAATCGTATCCGCTCAGGAGATTATCCATATTATCCTCATAGAACAGCACGATCCCGTCCACATGCGGAGCATACAAGAAATACTTCCCGACATACTGCATGTAGTAATTCGTGACCTGCTGGTCCCTGTCCGAGGCGTAGAACAGATATCTGTTGTTGTCCTCCTGACCATCTTTATACCAGCGATCACCGGTAACCGCATGGATTTTGTAAGGGAGCGTCGTATCGTAGGTTCTGGCAATCGAGACAATCCCGTTGTATTCCGATAAAAGAATGGTCGCCGCAATCGCCATACAGCCAATAATTCCTTTTTGATAATGCCCCTTCGTCTTGACCGTCTTGAAAGCTTGATAATCAGGCACCTCACCAATCCGATAATGGAATGAACGCTCCAGGTCAATTGCAGCGCACAGCACCAGGCCACCTGCGAACAGCACCACGATACTCGACGCATAACGCTCGAATCCTGCCAGTCTGACGGCCTCATCCAGCGGCATGGAGAAGAGATACAACGCCAGAATGCCTGCATAATACAGCAACAATACAACATCCAGCGCAATCAGTGCTTTCCACAAATTCCACTTCTTCTTGAGCACCACATAGGCAAATATCGAAGCCGCAATCGCTACAAGCTGGAAAATGACTATACCGATGACCGGCCGGGTCGTAATATCCGTACTCGATTTTAAGAACAGCCAGAGAATCTCATGCATCTGCTCCGCCGTTTTGCCGGATTGAATCCCGGAAGTGGCCACATCGAATTTGTTATCGACACCCTGAAACACCGTTGCCATCCGCCAGCTCCAGCCGAAGTATGGAATCAATGTACCGCAGATGGTGCCCACTACGGGGAGTGCATCTTTCCAACTGGACTTTTGTCTGTGTTTAAGCCATGTATACACCAGGAAAATCAGGCCGATAGCTGCAAAAATAATGCCTATACTTTTAATGACTGTCAGCACACCTGCAAGTGGGAGCATGATTATACATGCTCGCTTGATGTCATGACGATATTGATATATCACCGCCAGGATAGCGAGCGCATAGATCGGAAGCAAGAAATCCACGAGCAGGTTGGTAATCCGAATCGTAAGGTTGAAGAAAGACAGTGTAGATAACCCAAGTCCGAGAAATGCATACAGCAGAAAACGTTTCTTCTCGGAAACGATGCCAAACATGGCGTAAAAACAGGAAAAGATCAGCAAACCTTGTGCCAGAAGCATCACGGACTGGTCATGCCCCATGAAGCGACAGACGTAATAAATAAACGACGAGGTCCCTAGTGGATAATTTTTAAAATCAATTAGATTCGAATCCGGTGTCGGAAAAGCATCTGTGCTGAGCATCTGCTTCAAAACAATCGCCCAGTGGGAAAAATTATCGTAGTGCGTCAATTGATTTTGGAAGAGGACCAGCAAGAAAATGAACGCGCCTGCCAGGAATGAAAATTGGAATAAGGAAAAAGAAATGCGAAAGGATGCCCCTCGGCGCATTCCGAGAAACACCATTCTCCCATACAATAGTAATCCGACGAGAAGCAGGATAAGGCTGCCAACGTAGAGCTGACCTACCAAGCCGCTAAGAAAGACAATACATGCTATGGAGGAAAACACAAATACAGGGATGAACTCCCAACGTATAGATAGTGCCTTTCGAACAAACTGCATGTAACCAATAAAGGAGAATATCAATAAAACTCCCATCACAAATTGAAGCATATACAGCATATCTATCTCTCCTAACCCTCTCTGGTGAAACGATCGGCATGTGGATGGGTCAAATCACTCAGCAATTGATCTATCAAACCGCGCTCCACGATATCATCCATATTCTCCACCGAGAGAAGCACTTCGTGACGATTGGCTGTTGTTCTCCCTGTATGCTGCAAAATGACTTCAATATTACTCTTCGTATAAAAAGTAACGATCGCTCCTGCCGTAATGTCACCATGGAGACCCGTAGCGGAAAAGAAACGATAATTGAAGCTGCGCAGCGTACAGCCCGCATTATTGGTGAAATGAATTGGAAGCTGAAGAGAAAGCCTCGGCATTTTTCGCTGATCCGATCTAGGTTGAACAATACGTTTTTTCACATTGCGAAGCATATCGTCGTATGCCGTATCCCACAGATTCATCTGCTCTGGCAACGAGTGTTTACGGTCGTAGATAATTTGCATGTATTGACGGTTATCCGTCTCATCAATCGGCTGAACCGTCGCGGAATAACGCCAGCCTTCCCCATCCTGCTTCACATAAACGATGACCGCATTGAGATTGGCCTCGTACCGCTCGGATTTTACGACCAGAGAGATCGTCTTCTGTTCAGGTAGATAAATGGGATACGGGACATAAAAGGCAATACCTTGTTCGGATACATCTACTGTCTTGGCCTCATAGCGCAGATTCGTGTCCTGATCGTGGATCGTGACATCTTCCTGTGCCCGAATCCGCTCTGTCTCCCGATACGCACGACGGCCGATCATGAAGAACAGAGCATAACACAGCGCAATCATATTATGAACGAGCCAGAAAATAATGATACTGCTGAAGAACAGCGCGATGCCATACTTGCCATTAACGTACCGAATCACAGCCGCAATCGAAAGCAAAAGCAAAAAGATATGCGGAAGTGCGTATAACAGAGCAGACATCCATTTCCGGCCTTTCGCTCTGCTTTTGTTCGTAACCTTGAATTTTTTCTCGCGGATACCCAACGTTTCAAGGAGAACCGGCCATATCAGATAAGGCATAAATATCGTATCAATAACCTGACTCCAGCGCTGATTCCGAATATTGCTCGACAGATAACGCATCGATAGACTGTAGAAGAAATAGGACGGAAGCCAGAATATTAAGATTTGCCAGAAGGTTGTGTTTACAATCTTAAAATCGAATAGTGCAAACAAAATGGGTGCCAAAATGAAAATCAACCGGTTAAAGAAGGACCACCAGTATAAGAAACTGCTTAAATAGGTTACTCTCGTCCAGAAAGGAAGCTTTTCGGATAAAGGAGCACGCGTATTCTGCAGACTCTGGATAATACCTCTTGCCCAGCGAATTCGCTGCTTAATCATGCTCGGAACTGTTGTTGTCGTCTGCCCGGCAGCTTGAACCTCTTGAGTCGCATAGGTAATATAGCCTTCCTGCTGTAAGCGGATGCTTGTCTCAAAGTCCTCAGTGATCGTGTTCAGCGGGAAACCGCCGATATCTTCCATGCCTTGACGGGAAATGATCGTATTACTTCCCGTATAGGCTACTGCATTGGAGGCATTACGCAGGATGTTCACTTCTCTGGAGAAGAAATCCTGCTCATTCGGAATGCCTTGCTCCGCATACAGGTTAAACTGGAACAGATCCGGATTGTAGAAGCTTTGAGGGGTCTGTACGAGCCCCAGCTTGAACTTCTTGTCCATTTCATCCTCACGGCGAAGCCGCCATTGCCCGTTCTCTTCTATAAATGTGGAGAGCAGGAAATACGGTATGGTTTTCATCAAGAAGGTGTGCTGCGGGATCATGTCTGCATCAAAGGTTGCAATGAGTGGAGAAGTGGTTTTGCTCAGGGCATTATTCAGGTTCCCTGATTTGGCATGCTTGTTGCCGGGGAAACCCAGATATCCAACGCCAAACTGCTTCGCAAGCTCCTCCACCTCAGGTCGTGCTCCATCATCACACAGATAGATGTGAACCTTCTGCTTGTCCGGATAATCCATGAACGTACAGGCATTGACGGTTTTATACAACAGATCGACCGGCTCATTATGGGTGGCAATGAACACATCCACATCCGGGTAATATTCGGGAGGGACGATGGGGAAGTCGAGTTGCGTACGTTCCTTTTGCATCTTTTGAAAAAACAATTCAAAAGTGGTCAGTACGGTTACCATCTCAGCCACAATGAGCAGAATGCCGAAGATGACGTTCAGTACGCCTTCCCCCCATGGCAGGGTAAAGAACATCCGCCATAGCAAATAAATGGACATCAGGATCATGGTGATGACAAAGAAAATATTCTGCCTTTTTTCGTTTTGCACTACAGCTGCTTCCTCCTTGCTGCAAATACCCATCTTCGCTGCAATTGAAAACTGAGCAGGAACAGCAAGGCATCACAGACAAATTTCGCAATTTTTTCATCCACGAAGAAAATCGTATGGAACAAATATACCCCCGTACTGGAAAGCACAATCACGAATCCGCACAACGTCAAATAGCGCCATAGACTGCCCTGACTATCCTCTTTGCGGAATACAAAGTGCCTATTCAGTACATAGTTAACGACAATCGAAATAATTCTCGCAATCACGGTTGCGAGCAGAATTCTTAGATAATCCTGCTGACCCAACATGGGCCGCAAAAAGTCGATCAAAAACCACGCAATTCCCAAATCGACGACCGAACTCGCCACGGAAGAGGAAATAAACCGCAGGAAGTTAGAGAACAGTACACCCATTACCCGAGCGCTGTCCTGAATCGCTTTAAAGTGTGTCCCTGCATTTCCATTCTCATAGATAACTTGAATCGGCATGGTATGAATCGGTATACCGGATTGAATACATGAGATGAGCATCTGCAGCTCGTATTCGAAACGAGTGCCGCGAACATCTTGCATGAAAGCCAGCAGCCCGGGGCCAAAGGCTCGAAGCCCGGTTTGGGTATCTGACAGTTTTTTGCCGTAAAGCATAGCAAAAATAAAGGACGTCATCCGATTACCCAGCAAAGATTTCGGCGGTATGCCTCCCTCGCTGAAGTTCCTTACCCCGAGAACCAATGCATCAGGATGCTGTCTGGCTTCTTTCGCAAGTCTGTAAACATCCTCGGCTGCATGCTGCCCATCTGAATCCGCTGTGACGACGTAAGAAGACGCATCGAACTGCTCTCCGATATACTTAAACCCAGTCTTAAGTGCAGCACCCTTTCCCAGATTTTCCACATGCCGCAGCAAAACACACCCGTTCACACTCAGCTCTTCGAAAATCGACTGATACGCTTCACCAGACCCATCGTCCACAATGACAATATTAGTCAAGCCATATTCTCGCAATTGCCGTACATAGGCTAGAAGTCTCTCATCTGGCTCAAGCGATGGAATAAGGATGATCGTTTTGCCGTCTTCACTTTTATCTATAATCATCCTAGTTAAGCCTCAATTCGACATATTTTCACAAATTCTTTTTGAATACTGAGAGTATAACATCGAAAGAGTAGACAGTAAACGAACAAACTGTATATATTTTGGTAAAAAAGTTGTATACACATTCGCATTAGTGTATAGGCAAAAAATACTAGGAATAGGACTGTGGTATACACAACGAAAAACTCGCCACGATTATGGGCGAGTGGATGTTCAGGTATCATGTAACCATGCTAATCTATTCGAATTGCCTCGATATAAAGCTCGATGTTTACTTCATTTCCAACGACAATTCCGCCCGTTTCCAGAGGCGAGTTGAAGCTCAAACCAAATTCATTACGATCGATACTGGCATTCGAATGAAATCCTGCACGTTCCCGGCCACGAGGGTCTTTATTAAACCCTTCAAAAACGGTATGAAAAGTGATAGGTTTTGTTACGCCATGGAGCGTTAGATTGCCTGCAAGTTCATATTGCCGTTCGCCAGTAAGAACGCAGTTGGTGCTTTGAAACGTAATCGCTGGATAGTTGGCGGCATCAAAGAATTCTTCGCTCCTCAGGTGTTCATCGCGTTGCCGCTGGCGAGTAGTGACACTATTTGCGTCGATGGAAGCCCGAATACCCAGGGTTGTTACATCGTTGGGGTCAAAACTTAAAACCGCTTCGAATTGCTCGAATACACCTTTGATTTTATTGATCATTAAATGCGCCACCGAAAACTCGACGGAGCTGTGATCAGGATCTACTTCCCATTGGATACTGTTCATAAATAAATTCCACCTCGATAATCATATTATGAGAAAGGTTACCCTATCTCCAAAACACTGCGTTATTCGCATACCGTTAATATATAAAAACGCTACTGACAACGTAATGTCAGTAGCGTTTTTGCATTCCAGCATTTTATAATTTCCTCGTAAATCTGATGTCGGACTGACTCAGGCCCCTCTACCTTTACATTTCCTGCTGGATACGAATACGCCGCCCTATTCCCTACTGCAAAGACAATTTTCCATCTTCCATCCGGTATACCTTGTCGCAATATTCAAGCATACGTTCATCATGAGTAACCATAATCGCTGCTTTCTGACGTGAATTCACCTCTTGGGCGATGAGACTGACCACTTCATGGGCACGTTTGGTATCCAAACTTGCTGTCGGCTCATCCGCCAAGATGATGTTGGGATTATTAATTAGAGCACGAGCAATCGCTGTCCGCTGCTTCTCACCACCCGATAGCTCCTCTGGGAAGCTTCTCAACTTCGAGCCCAGACCCAGCTCTTCCAGCAACTTCGTGGCGAAAACCTTATCCTCCCTTTCAACCTTTCCCGACATCCTTTTTATGATGAGCAATTGATCCAGAACATTTAGATAAGGAACCAAATTCGAGGATTGCATAATAAATCCGATTTCTTGTAGCCTTACATTCGCCAGCTCTTTGGCAGTAAGTGTAGAAATATGATGTCCATTTAGCTTAACTTCTCCTTCTGAGGCTTGAAGTAGCGCTCCAGCAATAGACAAAAACGTACTTTTACCAGAACCCGACGGTCCAACTACAGCCACAAATTCACCCGGCTCCACTGAAATGGACACATGATCAAGTGCTGCGATCCGATTGCTTCCTTCGGCATAATACTTTGTGACTTTACTCATTTGCAATCCCTTAGTCATTATTCAACCCTCCCGAGCGCCTTGAGGGGATCAATCTTTGTAATCTTTCGAACAGATATCATCGAACTTAACATAGCGATAATCAGCAAGATAACAGAATACGTGACGACAAGACTGGTTTCCAGCTTGAATGGCATGCCCTTAGGCATAATGGCTGCTGTCCCATAAGTAAGCAAGATTCCAACGACAATACTGGTCAGCGAAAGCACAAACACTTGAGATACAATGGATTTGCTCAAAAATCGGTTACTAGCGCCTATCGCTTTCATAATGCCGAACTGGTTAGTCTTCTGCATCGTCATTACATAAAAGAATACCCCAAGCACGAAGGCGGAGATAGCGAGCAGAAATGCAAGCATCATTAAAATCGTACCATTCTCTTCTTTGTACCCTGGCATTCCTTGAACTGCTGCCGTTCTAGTCACCGTGTCCGTACTTGTTAGCATGTTATTCATTACGTTTGGATCGATATCCTTGCCTTGTAACATAATTGCATTAACGGGCCCTGCAACTCCCTTATCCGAACCCGGGGCCGCAAAGGTGATCTTTCGCCATTCAGCCATCGGAGTAAATACCGACGCTACATGGTTATATGTCTGATTCTCGACAAATCCGATAATTGTCAATGATTCTGTCGTGCCATCTAATTGAAAAGTATCACCAATGTTATAGCCCTCATCCTTCATGGTCGAATTCACCACGACACCAGTAGGGTTCGCAGAGGATAGACTTTCCCCTTCCACGACAGCAGGTTCCAAGAAGCTGCCTGGGTTGATGCCTATAATCGCAATATCCAACTTCTCCTCATTTTTGATGCTTTGTTCCTTCAACGCCGTTGCCATCGTGCTTCCCATAGGTGTGGCAGCACTCACATTTGGTAGCAGCTCCACTTCCGCCATTAATTGATCCGATAGTAGCGACTTGCTCATTGATGACTGCGACCCTTCTTCAAAAATGACATAATCCGCCTTCATCGTCTTGAATGTTGACGCAGCTAACGTAGATAAACCATTTCCCAAACCGGATAAGATAAATACCAACCAAGCTATTAGTACAAAAATGATGATGATCATTAAAAACCTTGTTTTACTATGCATCAATTCCTTCATAGCTAAAAACATTCCTATTCCCAACTCCTTGCCTTTATTTTTCTGACACTTGTGTCATATTTAAGCGGCTATTACACTTTGCTAGCTACTTCATTAAACAATATAAATGACACTAGTGTCAAATTAAATCCAAGACCGATGTTAGCTCTTGGCTCCTCCGATCCACATTTGAAACAACAGCTTCCCCCAATCAGGTGCAGGGATATTCAGCATATTTGGCGTATCAATCAAGTTAAAAAAAACACTAATAAGTACAGGAAGTGGCATATCTTGTCGCAAGCTTTTATCCTGTTGTGCGCGTTCAAACAATCGTGATAATTGAATTTTAAGAGTCGTATGTGCTTCCTCAATATATTCAAGATCTCTTGCTGCCGCCGAAGAATTAGTAGTATTAATTTTACTGGCATTTCCCAGAAGTTGATGAAGTGTAGATTCTTCTACGTAAACGAGAAGTAACTGTTCGAGAGCGTCCATAGGATCAGTCTCATCAATAGCTAACGCATTTTCTAATACCGTTACCATTACGCGCTTCATACAAGCAGCCACGATCTCTTCTTTATTAGAGTAATATTGATAAATAGTGCTTCGGGCTCCTGACAGATGCTGTGAGAGCAACTTGAGATGAAAACCGTCGTATCCATGCTCAAGCACTAATTTTTTTGTCGTATCAAGTAGCTCTGTCTCCGTAAAAGATTGTTTTCTTCCCATTGAATCTCTTCCTTTTTATCATTTAAGATCTGTTTTATTAGCTATCTTCACCTAATAGTTTGATATTGTAAATTTAAAATGAGTCCTATCTCTGCTCTTATTTATTATCAGTTTAGCATATGTTTATGAGCATTTCCCAAAACAAGTGGCCCAAACATTTTGAAGGGAGCCATCGTTGAACGCCCTCAACCGCAAGTGGACGAAGTGCTCGTTCGCATCGTGTATGCTGCAGTCATTCCACTTGACTATAAAATTCGTAACGGTTGGCTTCAAAATGTTTTTCCTGCGACATTCATGAACTCCATCTAACAACGAAACAACACGGGTGCATAGCGCATAACGTGTTGTTTCTTTATTCCATAGAACCAAGCTAACTTCGATCGTATGGCTGCGTTTCTCCCAAGAAAAAACTTTCCCCTGTGATGGAAACTCGACTTTTCCATAAGTAACAGGATAAGCAATTCGCCAGGCGAGCCATGTTGTGTTATAACATGGTTCCCATACTTTATTTATGATACGTTACACAACAAAGAGAACAGCCCCCAGGCTGTTCTCTTTCGAAGTCTGTCTTAAAAGCATGTGAACGAGCTAATCCGATTCAAATCAATACCGAAGTATCCCCAGAAGAAACCGAACCATCTGAACCCTGCAACAGAATTACGCCCGACGAATACCGGGAAGAACCAGAATTGCTCGCCATTGTTCAGCCAAATGTATGTGTTGCGGAACATGCAGCGTCTGATCCCGCCAGGGTCGATAGCATATGTGGCGGTCTGCATTTGTGGTATGAACTGCGGTGGAGGAGCCGTCGGCGGTTGAACGCCTCCGGGTGCACCCCCTGGAAAACTCGGCCCTCCCGGTCCGACTGGTCCACCTGGAAACCCTCCACCAGGCCCCGGCATTGGAAAAAATCCCATATGTGATCGCTCCTTTCAATGAGTAGGCATAATCATCATATGCATTCGCGGAAAGGGCGACTGGGCAAATGTAAAAAAAAACGCCAAACACGTCCATAAACTGCTGGCGAGCAGCTAGATAGTCCATTTCGGCTTGCTCAGCCAAGTTAAAATCTACTGCATGTAAACATAAAAAACACATCCTAAATTGGGATATAGCTTTCACCTGGAAAGCTTATTTACCCAATAGGATGTGTTTTCCTGTTTTAATATAAGGTTTGAATCAGTTCTACATTATGAAGCTTTTGCTGCAACAGCTTTTTGAATTAAAGCTTTGGCATCGTTAGCAGAAAGACCTTGTTTAGGTTGAAGCAGGTTCTTCTCTGCTGCACTAAGAATACCTTTGTCAATCAGTTTTGCCATCGATTTTACCGCATAGGTAGAAACGGTTTTGCCATCTTCAAAGCCTGCAATGATTGTAGCTGCATTTTTATCAGAGGATTGGTCTTTTACCAATTTAGCAAGAATGGTAGCCGCTTCTTCACGTGTGATATCACGATCAGGATTAAAGTTACCACCGTAGCCTTGAATGAATCCAGCATGAGTCGCTTCAGCAATTGCATCTGCATATGCAGCGTTAGCAGCAACATCCTTGAATGCAGGTGCTGTCGCTACTTCGTTCAGTTTCAACAGGTCTACAAGAGCACTTACAAATTCAGCACGGGAAATGAATTCTGTGCTTACAGGTGTTTCTGTTTCCTCTGTAGATGCAGCTAGATTCGTGATACGTCCTTCCGTTTTAGCCACAATGTCAGCGCCTTTATACGTATCTACAATGTACTGGTAGAATACATCCAGATCGATAGGACCAGCCAAGGATGATTTAGCATCTACTAGCACTTTATAGTTATCTCCACCTGCAGCCATAAAGTTGTTAACTACAGCCGTATATGTTTTTGCAGGATCAACAGGTGTGCCATCTTCAAGAGTGAGACCAGTAACACGTTCTGCCACTGGCTTATTGAAATCGGCAGTATATTTCAAGCCAGAGATCTGTAGAGTTTTGGTGTTTGGTGTACCGTCAGCGTTGGTACCCCATTGTTGCTGCAACAAGGTTTTAATTTGTTCGCCAGTCAGCTCCAGTTTCACTAGAGTGTTACCAAACGGTTGGATTTTAGCAAGATCAGCAAAGGTCACATCGCCTTTTGGCAGATCCGCACGAATACCACCTGGATTCATAAATGCAAAGTCAGCAGCGCTTGCCTTATCTCCAAAATCTGCATGACGCATTGAATCTGCAATGAGGTTGCCAAGAGCGGCTTCGTTATTATAAGCATCTGTACGGGTAACAGAACCATCCGTTGTACCTACTGGCTTCGTCAGCTCAGGATGCTTGTCTAATGATTTTTTAATAATAGCTAAAGATTCAGGGTCTTCTTTTACACCCTCTTGGAAAGTCGTTGTAACGCTAGCTGATTTCTCAGTTACATCCCCAGTAGCAGGGTCAATCATCAATTTAATATCTTCAAATGCCGTACCATAAGAATACGCTTGAACGATCAATTTTCCATTCACTTCACCGTTAGCTAAAGCATGGTTGTCACCTGCGACGATAACGTCAACAGGGGAATCTGCTGGCAAAGCTTTTGCCAAATCAGCCGCTTCTCCAGTGGTTACGCCTTCTTTGGTTGTTGCTGGATCATGCGCCAAAACGATGATCGTTTCTACACCTTGATCTTGCAACTCTTTTGCATATTTATTAACGGCTTCAACTTCTTCTTCTGCACTTAGGAAACGCACGCCAGCTGTCCCAGATGGGGATACTTTGGCAGGTGTGGATTTCGTCACTAACCCGATGAATCCAATTTTGACTCCGCCCACTTCTTTAATAACATAGGGTTTAATCAATGTTTTGCCAGTGGCAGTTTCAATGACGTTTGCATTGACGTAATCAAATTTAGCACCCGCATGAGTTACTTTGCCTTCTTTTGGATCAAGACCACCGAAGATTTGTGCCTTCAAAGCAGCGATACCTTGGTCGAATTCATGATTGCCCAGAGATGCTACATCGAAGCCCATCATATTCATCCATTCCATGGTAGGCTCGTCCCGATCGAGAGATGAGACTGGAGCAGATGCACCCACAGAGTCTCCATTATGGAAGAGAAGGGAATGTTCATATTTTGCTTGTGCTTCTTTTAAGTAGGTTGCTAGAATTGGAGCCGTTCCTGCCTTTTTATCACTAACGATCGATGTGGTATCTAACTGACCGTGGAAGTCATTGATACCAATTAAGTGTACTTCTACATCGTTGCCTGCGGCAGAGACAGAACCTGCTGCGCCCAATAGTTGGGTGAGTAATAGTGCAGCAGTTGCCACACGAATTGTGCTTTGGCCCAAAACTTTTTTCCAATACATGAATTAACAAAACCCCTCTCCAATTTTCGATCCTGAAATATTTTACCATAGTTCAATTCATAAAAATCATAAAAAATATAAAATGGATGTAAAAAATTTAGAAGATTGATAGAGGAGATGCAAACCTGTATCTCGAGCTGCACCAAAATTAGTGTTGGCTTCATTTTATTGACGCGAATGCTAGGTTTAATCTAGTTCAGGAGACAAGAGGTTATGACACAATGGACATGAGTGATAGATTCAGAATTTTATATAGAAAAATATGGATTTTATATTTTTTGTTGCTATAATGGAAAATAAAGTATGTATTCTCGCCTGATGATGCGACTCCTCTACTAAAGAACACTTAGCTTCCATCTCCTAAAAAGCACACATTCCATTACATAATATGTATCAAAAATTTTCACACTTTCTTTAAAAGGAGGTGACCGTTGGGAGCATTTTAGATCTTCGTTCCCGTCTTCCACCAATTGGGGCTAGCGTTAACCATTATAAAGAACATAGGAGCGTGTCCAATGAACAGACAACTTTTCCCCAGATCTTTTCGAATTCTTATGGCTTGCTTGTTGATTCTTGCATTTGCCGTACCAGCAACTGCTTCTGCTGGCTATATTGGAGATAAGCTCACGATCGGCCAAAGTATGGCCAAGGGTGACTATCTCACCTCCCAAGATGGCAGGTTCTCAGCCATTTGGCAGAATGACGGGAATTTCGTTATCTATCAGAATGGTTCTTCTCTTTGGAGTAGCGGTACCAGTAACAGTGGGGCTCTTTCGTTCAAATTTGAACCACAATACGGGAAACCTGTCATCTATAAATATGGCATGAAATATCAAGATGTTTACCAATATGGTTATCGTTATGGTTTCAACC
Organism: Paenibacillus sp. OK076; assembly: GCF_900110055.1. Classification (NCBI taxonomy): domain Bacteria; kingdom Bacillati; phylum Bacillota; class Bacilli; order Caryophanales; family Paenibacillaceae; genus Paenibacillus; species Paenibacillus sp. OK076. Next base: position 98,225 of record NZ_FOCH01000002.1, on the reverse strand, counting down.
CGGCTACAGGTAAATTCGAATATTACACTGGTTGGGGATGGGATAAAGTTTTGATGATTGATACTTCTGTACAGATAGCTGCTTGGTCTCCCAATACCACCTCATGGATTCCAGGTCATCACGGGAGCAGCTTACCGGCTAACACAACAGGTGATACACTGGTCATGCAAAGTGATGGGAATTTAGTTCTCTATAACACAACCCTGACCAATGACTATTATCCTAACAGTTGGATTCCTGTTTGGGCTTCCAATACGGGCGGGCGCTAAATTTAGATCGAGAGCCGCATGATGTGCGGCTCTTTTTTTGTTTCCCCAAGGAAGTTGATAGATTACTTACATGTAGCGAGGGATATTTACATACAAGGAACTTTAACGAGTATTTTTCGTATTAAATAGACTAATTAACATATACAGGATGTGATAGTTTGACAGGAATTATAGGTGTTTTAGTCTTAATAATAGGATTAATTATGGCGATTTGGCCTTACTTTGCTTGGTATTTACGACTGGGATGGAACTTTAAAGATGCGGAGCCAAGTGACTTAGCATTAAATGCTGGACGGATCTTAGGTATTGTCTTAGTGATTGTCGGTTTTATACTAATCGTTTCAAGTTGCTCCACAGGAAGCGGAGCGGACAGCAAATGGGCAGAACAATTTAAAGAAAAACTTGATACAGGGCAAGTAAAAGAAATCAGTATCGGCATGATTAATCCCACCATATTAAGCGAGGAAGAAAAAAATACGGTTATCCAAATGATACAAGATGCAGAACTTAGACCTTTTGATGCAGGTGATGTTGTTGGATCGAACAATGCTGGGAAAATTACATTTACAGATGAAACGAGCCTAGACATCGTTATTTTCGGACCATCTGGAGGAATCGAATTGCATTCGAAGGCTCCCGAGATGGAGTATAAGATAATGAGTGAAGAGTTAAAAAATTGGTTTCAAACAAATTATAGTGATTAGTATTGTCATTATATTTAATACTAAAGAACGCTGCTCAACTGGATGCAGGCAGTTATTACGATAAACGTAGTTAGAAAGGAAACCCCATGAATAGTTCCTTGAAGCAACTAATGAAATCATTATTAGCACCAGTGTTTCCCGGTGGAATCATAACCATTCTGATATTTTATCTTGATTACTTTCAATTCGAACTTGTTGAGAAATTTCTACTGTTTGCGGCTTTCGTCATTGTACCTCTTGTGATTTTACTTTTGAACCATGACGAAAAGAATAAACATCAACGAATGATATATGCTGCTATGAAATGGCTTCAATTTCCCGCTGCGCTTTTTACCCTGGCCTCGGTAATGAGTAGTAAGATGTGGGGGTTAGAAAGTACGGCAATCCCAGGGATTCTGTCCCTTGGATGGCTACTGTTTACCCTGCTGCTTGGTATCTATGGCTTGACCACTATCGTGATCTCTAAAGGAAAAGCAGCGGAAGTAGCGATTGGAGCGGGGCTCGTTTATTTTTTTGTCGGGGGCATTTGGTTTACCTTATATCAATATCAATTGAACCTCTTCCAGGCTAATCCTGCAACGCACGCGTTAAGCTCGCTCCACTTCCATTTCTCATCTGCTATCGTTCCAATTTTTATTGGTGCACTGGGACGCATCATGACGAAGAAAAGCTGGTATCCCTGGGTTGTTGCCATCGATATCATCGGACCCATCTTGATTGCTATTGGTATGATTTTCTCCAAGCCGATTGAATACATTGGTGTCAGTTTGTTCGCCTGCAATATTGTGGTATACACCGCTTATCTCCTTGCTTACTTGAGGAAAAATGCTTTGGATATTAAGGCAGCCTTCTTCTTAGGCCTTTCTTGCCTAGCCTTTTACACGGTTGTTGTCATTTCCATCTTCTATCCGTTACTGAAAAATATGTACTCCTTAACCATACTCGATTTTATTCCTATCTATGGATCTCTGCATGCGTTTGGTTTTGTCTTATGTGGACTAATTGGTTGGGTGTTTATGGTAGACTTCATTAAGGAAAAGGCTAACCAATCGGGGCTCTAGCGGATTTTCTTCACGAGGTGATAGATTAGCTTGATCATACTCAGGTTGATTTTGAAGTGCCAAAAGCCTACGGAATGAATCCCGTAGGCTTTCGATTATATAAATTCAAGGAGGAAATGTAGAATTAGCTTAATGCTTTTACTAAAGCTTCTCCAAATTCTTTAGCGCCATCCGGACCATCGCCAGTGATAATATCTTCATGAGCAACAACATGTTTTTCAACATATGTTACTTTATTCGCTTTTAATTGGTCTTTTTGTACATCTACTGGATAGCAAGTAGCCTCTCTTCCGGTAAGTAAACCGGTTTTAGCTACAGTAACCGCACCTGCACAAATTCCTGTTACCAGAACTTTATCAGTATACGCTTGTTTCAAGTAATCTTGTAATTCTTGATTCCCCCATAGATGATCGTTCGTACCAGATCCACCAATCACTGATACAACATCATAATCAGAAGCAATAACGTCAGAGAAAATGACCTCAGCAGTTGCTTTGCCTTCATAATCCCCTATGATTTCACCTGTTTTTGTACTTGCAATGGTCACATCAATTCCGTTGCTTTCCAATTCGGCTTTTGGTTGAGATAATTCATCCTCATTGAAACGTTCTGGTGGTATAATAAAGAGTGCTTTTTTACTCATTTGTAGTTCCTCCTAATTAGTGAAAAAGATTGTCGGTCAGACGACTATTTTAGTCTACTGCTTGTTTTCTTCACTGTGAAGTATGCACTTTTGTGTAAGAAGGTTACCTACAGGTTACAATTGATACGAGTAGGGAGGTAAGAGCTTATGCCAGATACGTTTAGAGATGAAGTTAAAGAAAAGATCATAAATGGTGATTATAATTGTGAAAAAGAACTTACCTTATCCATTCTAAGTGGTAAATGGAAAATTGTTATTTTATGGCATTTAGGTGTAGAAGGACCGTATCGATTCAGTGATCTCCAAAGGCTTTTTCCAAAAATATCTCATAAAATATTAACGAATCAATTAAGAGAACTGATGGAAGATGGAATAGTTCATCGCGAGGTTTATCCAGAAGTTCCACCCAAAGTGGAATATTCCATGACTGAATTGGGGATGACTTTACTTCCTATCGTTGAAATGATGTATGAATGGGGAAAAAATCGGATAGCAGAAATCATAAAAGAAATGGATATACCGGAATCAAACAAATAATCCCTTACTCTTCGACAGCTTCTTGAATACACTCTGAGACCTTTTGCTTCGTTACCCTTGCTTTATGAGCAATCGTTCCTTCCTTTACAGGATCTCGGGCGCTACTTTTCAAATCAATTTGGCTACTTGTCCAATAGTGAATATATTCTTTTGTATTAGAACAGCAATCGAAATTTCATCCGAAAATTACTAATGAACTCTAGCAGTGAACTTAAGGTGATATCTTCTATACTATTAACACTTCATTCACCTCTATATTAAACTAAAATTCACTTATGCTTAAGACCTTAAGTCTAATAGTGATCATGTCAATATAGTACTAATTAAAGGGCATACTAATAAGGAAAGGATGTGGTTCATCGTGACTACAATGAAGGCGGTAGGATTAACTCGTTACCTTCCAATTGACAATCCCCAAAGCCTGGTGGACATAGTTGTTGAAAAACCAAAAGCAACAGGTCGTGACATTTTGGTCAAAGTTACAGCTATATCGATCAATCCTGTTGATACAAAGGTACGAGCGCCTAAGGAAAAAGTTGAGGAAGTTCCTAAAATTCTAGGTTGGGATGTGGCAGGAGTCGTCGAAGAGACAGGGCCAGACTGTTCATTGTTTCGTCCGGGAGATGAAGTTTTTTATGCTGGCAGTATTGCACGACAAGGCGGAAACAGTGAATACCATCTGGTCGATGAACGAATCGTTGGGCGCAAACCTGTTTCCTTAAGTTTTGTGGAAGCCGCAGCTCTTCCCCTAACCTCCATTACAGCCTGGGAAGCATTATTTACCCGAATGTCTATTTCCCAAGATCCGGGTTTCAACAAAGGAAAGGCTCTGCTGATTATTGGTGCAGCCGGGGGTGTAGGTTCCATTGCCACTCAGCTTTCAAAACAAGCGGGGCTTACTGTAATCGGGACTGCTTCCCGATCGGAGACGGTTAGCTGGGTTAAATCAATGGGCGCGGACTATACCATTAATCACCATGAGCCACTCCTTCCACAACTTCAATCAATTGGATTTACAAGCGTTCCCTATATTTTTTGCCTGAATGCTTTGGAAAAACACTGGACCGGTATTAGTGAAGCTATTTCTCCGCAAGGAGTTGTATGCGCAATTGATGATCCGACCTCTCCGCTGGACCTCACATTGCTTAAGCAAAAAAGCGTCACCTTCGTGTGGGAGTTTATGTTTACTCGCGCTGTTTACGAAACAGATGATATGATTGAGCAGCATTTATTGCTTAATCGTATTGCTGATGCTGTGGATAACCAAAAATTAAAGACAACACTGGCCCAGGTCCTTGGACCCATCTCAGCAGAGAATCTCCGGCAAGCCCACAAATTTTTGGAGAGCAATAGGACGATTGGTAAAATTGTACTGGAAGGTTTTATTTAAAAACCTGGTTGCATCTTTCGGGTTTTTGATTAACCAATCGGCTTATATGAAGTAGTTTAGCCAGGTTCGTGGTATAATGGTGTTTACCTGATTAACATTCATCATTCTGCCGAGATGGCGATGATTAAGGAGATTGAACTTTGACGAACAACCATGATATTGGAGCAATTAACGAACTACCGGAAAACTTTGAAGAGCTCAAACGAGCGGCTAATCGTTCGGCAAGCTGGAGAGACCGACTGAATGCAGTGAACGAATTGGGAAACTGGGATACAGCCCCTACCATACAGTTACTACATTATGTTTTGAAAAATGATCAAGTGTTTCAAGTGCGCGAAGCCGCATATCTTAAGCTTAAGCAGATGGATGAAGATGTACAAATGCCTGCCAAAAACAAAGGCGATTTGTTTAAAGGTCTTAACAAAATTTTGCTGCGGATTAAAAAAAGCCTTCCCGAAGGTCACACATTTGAGCAATTTAAGGAAAAACTGCAAAAGACACGTCTGGATATCTATGATACTTACGAGGGCGACAAAGATGCTGAGTTCGACTCCTGGCTCCATGGAATTTGGGAGACACTAGGTAGAAGATAGCCGCCGTTACCGTATAATAGCTGAGTACAAAGCCACTCCAAAAAATGGAGTGGCTTCTTTATTTCTTATTATTTTGATTTCCACCAGAAATAAGTTAGAGCGTATGGATTAATTCCAAACTTCTTCTGCAATTTCCTTTACATAACGAAGTTTACGCCATTGTTGTTCTTCCGTTAAAATATTGCCTTCTTCTGTAGACGAAAAACCACATTGTGGGCTCAAACAAAGTTGCTCAAGTGATACATAGGTTGCCGCCTCTGCAATCCGAGCCTTAATTTGTTCTTTATCCTCTAACTCGCCTGATTTCGATGTGAGTAAACCAAGTACGATTTTCAAATCTTTTCGATTCACATATTGTAATGGCTCGAAACCACCTGAGCGCTCATCATCAAACTCTAAGAATAATCCATCTACGTTTAAGCCTCCAAAAATAACTTCAGAAGCGTACTCGTAACCACCCGTTGAGAAATAGTTCGATTTATAGTTACCACGACAAATATGCATCGTCACAACTAAATCTGCCGGTTTATGAGCCAAGGATTCATTAATCATTCGCTGCATCGTTTTCAACTCTTCCGCCGGTTCCAGACCTTTAGCACGCAGCTTATCGTGACCAGCTTCTGAGAATAGATCTGCCCAAGCGGTATCATCCAATTGCAGGTATCGACATCCCGCATCATAGAAGGCTTGAATGGCTTTTTGATACGCCGCAATCGTATCCTGAAGGAATTGCTCCCGATCCGTATAGGTATTGGCACCATTTTCCAACCGATATAGAAGCATGTTGGGACTTGGAATGGTCTGTTTCACCACTGCGTCACCTGCATGCTTTTTCAAAAACACAAAATCCTCAACAAAGGGATGACTCGAGAAATCAACTTTACCAACAACACGAATCCCACCCTTGCGAGTTTGCATGTTATGGAATTTTGGTCCATCTATTTGCTCATATAACTCTACGCCATCCAAGCCATCCAGAAAATCAAAATGCCACCAGCTTCTGCGGAATTCACCATCGGTAACGGCCAATACGCCATTTTCCTTTTGCTTTTCAATAATTCGAATAATCTCTTTATCTTCCACAGCTCTTAATTCCTCATATGTGATATTGCCTGATTTATATTGTTCACGTGCCTGACTTAAATTTGCAGGACGTAGAAAGCTACCTACATGATCATTACGAAATGGTATCATAACTATTTCTCCTTCTAGCTTTTTGGTTCACTGAGTATAGCATGATTGGAATGATAGCATGTTATATGAAAAATGCATGACTGGTCATAGCTTTTAACAATAGCTAAAAGACCCCAAAAGCAAAAAACACAACCTCATAGGGTAGTGGATGTGGTTTACCTTATATCAGTATCAATTTAGCCTAACATTCACCTTCCTATCTCTCCCATTATATTTATTTTCTAGTATAATAACTGGATACAACAATAATTTTAAAATAGAAGGAGAGTTGTTATGGAATATCATGTATCCATACATGGGAATGATCAAGGAAAAGGAACAGCGGATCAACCCCTTCGTACCATATCACGCGCTGCGGCTCATGCCATGGCTGGTGATACAGTTATTGTTCGTGCGGGAATATACAGGGAATGGGTTAACCCGGCTAATGGAGGAACAGCGGAGCATAGAATCGTCTATCGATCCGCAGGAGACGGCGAAGTCGTCATTACAGGAGCTGAACGGGTTACCAACTGGAAGTCTGAAGGAGACGATGTTTGGCGTACAGAAGTACTCAATTCCATCTTTTCTGTTCGCAATCCCTTTGAAGTTGAACTCAGTGGAGACTGGTTGTTTGACGGGCCCTTCCCGATTCATCTCGGCGATGTCTATTTGGATGGCAAATCATTGTATGAATGCGATAACATTGAAAGCGTTAACAACCCTGGAATTTGGTCCGAAGCCAAGTATCCCAAAGATTCATTGTTAAAATGGTATGCCGAGGTTGGTTCTACAACAACCAAAATCTGGGCCAACTTTGGTGGAAAAGACCCTCGTACGGAAAATGTAGAAATTAATGTACGTCCTTATTGCTTCTGGCCTGAGAAAGCGGGAATTAACTACATCACCGTAAGCGGTTTTACTCTTCGTCAAGCCTCCCCCCAATGGGCGCCACCTACAGACTACCAGGAAGGATTGATTGGACCTCACTGGAGCAAGGGCTGGATTATTGAAAACAATATCATCAGTGAATCCAAATGCGTTGGTATTAGCCTGGGTACCGAAATCGGCACAGGGCACACCAAGTCTTTGGAGAAGCATAGTAAAGGCGGCACTCAACGCGAGCAGGAGGTTATTTTACGAGCATTACGCTCCGGCTGGCATAAAGATCGCGTCGGCAGTCACATTGTTCGAGGTAATGTGATTCATGATTGCGAACAGGCAGGTATTGTGGGTCATATGGGAGCAGCCTTCAGCCACATTGTTCAGAACCGTATTTATAATATTCACCACAAACGACTCAGACATGGTGCCGAAGTAGCCGGAATTAAACTGCATGCTTCACTGGATACTCAGATTAGCGAAAATATAATGTATAGCTGTTACCGTGCGCTTTGGCTGGACTGGCAGGCACAGGGCACTCGCATCAGCCGTAATGTATTTTTTGACAACCTTTCGGAAGATCTCTTCGTTGAGGTTTGCCATGGTCCGTATATGGTCGATCACAATCTATTTCTCTCTCCGATGAATTTCAGAAATATGGCTCAGGGCGGGGCATTTGCTCATAATTTGTTTGCAGGCCGATTTGTAGTCCGTTCTGAAATTACTCGTATTACGCCATATCACTTCCCTCACGAGACGGCCATGGCCGGATACTCCAATATCACTGGGGGCGATGACAGGTACTACAACAATATATTTATTGGTGACAATGATCCTAATAAGGAACCTGTGCCCATCACCTTTTTTGAGCATCTTCCACTTAAACCAAGGGATGAAGTTGGAGAGGACGGGAAGACGGTCATGGACGGGGTTCCGGACAATTCCATATGCTATCTGCATGCTGTGGGACTTGGCGGCTACGATCAACATCCTGATGTGAAAGATAAGAAATGGTGGGAATACACCAAAGAGGAGCTTATGGAGCTTGGCGATGCCGCGAAGGATCTCTTTATAGGCAATGCCGTTCTTCCGGTGGCTATGGGTGGCAATGTATTTCTTAACGATGCGGTTCCAAGTCGTCACGAATCCCAAGCGAAGATAGTTGCACAGAAGGGCGTAAAAATTGAGATGAATCCTGCACTAGGCAAAGTGCACATTCAGATCCATGATCCCGAATTGCTTCGGGGAACCTCTGCAATGTTAGTTACCACGGATCTGCTTGGAAAGACTTATCATGCCAACATGAAGTTTGAGGAGCCGGACAGCAGCCCATATCATTTTGACTCCGACTTTTTCGGAACAAAGAGACCCGATGCAGTTGTCACACCTGGTCCCTTTGAATTAACCGAAAAGGGTACGATTGATTTTGAAATTTAATTTATGATTGAGGATCCAGTCATTCTAAATGATTGGATCTTTATCCTGACTCATATCAATCAATGATTCCAACACTTAAAGACGAACTCCCCAGTGACAAAGAAGAAACCAAAACCTTCGGCCATTTCAACCCCAGTTCATTTTGACAAATAAAGTGAGAGAGTGCTAGATTCTAATTATATTCATTCTTTAAATGGGGTGGGCCTATGAGAAAAAAACTACAAATTTACATATCGTCTACTTACTACGATCTTATTGAGGAAAGACATACCGCTGTTGAAGCCGTACTTCAAGCTGGTCATATCCCTGCGGGAATCGAGCAATTTTTCAAGGAAAGTCCAATGAAAATTAGGAAGAGATGGATCGACGAGTCCGATGTATATGTCCTGATTCTCGGAGGATTCTATGGTTTAACACTTCCTGAAGATGAATCCAAGAGCTATACCCATTGGGAGTATGAGTATGCCGGAGAAGCGGGCAAACCTAGATTTGCTTTTGTTGTCACAGATGAAGCATTAAGACAAAAGCCATACGACTTCGCAGCAATTGAATACTATCAGAAGTTTCAAGAATTTAAGCAATCCGTCATGGAACAAATCCCTATCTATTATGTTGAAGATGTACGGCACATTAAAATGGTACTTCATGATCAATTGCCGGAGTATGCAGCAAGAGAGGATTTGTATGGCTGGCTTTCTGGCAAGAATGTCCCGGAAGTCCAAAAGCTGTTGGAAGAGAATGCAAGATTAAAGGCGGAGTTGGAGAAAATGAAATGAAAGTTGGTCTAAAGGCGACAGCTCCCAGCTATCGTCTTTTTCAATTTTTTTAAATAATCGAAGCTCCTGGTAATCCTCACCTTTCATTTGAGGTCGCACTTTGTTCTTTACCCCATAGCGAAGATTCTTTCTTTTCCATAGCCAGAATGCTATGCCCAGGTGACCTCTTACGTGTTCACTTTTCATTGAACTACCGCACACGTTAGCTTAACGCAAGTCGTAACGGTATCTTGTCGTTAAATCCCTCGTCCGCCATTCATAACCGTTCTATACATTTTTTCTGCTTCAATTGGGCTTTCTTTTGCCGTCATATGGTGCGGAATAACACGGTACACTTGAACCGGTCCGCCGAATACGGCCGACCTATACTTGTCCACATGCTGCTTCGACAAGGGGCGGTTATAATAGCCAGGTACGTATTTATTGATCATTTCCTGAAGTACATGGGTGGCTTCATCCAAATCAGTGATTGGCTCTGCTTGCCCAAATACCATTACGCTCATATAAGCCGTATCCGTTTTGGCAGGTACCGGGTCAGTGATGGTCCCATATTCCTCACATACCGTAAAACATACCTCTGGATTTTCACTCATGACATGATTACGCCTTCCATCTCCAGCCCCGTGAAAATAGAGCTTCTCCTCAGCCCACACATAATTAAGCGGTACAACATAGGGCAGGGTCCCATCAACCAACCCAAGATACCCAATTCTCGCCTGATGAAGGAAACATTCAATTTTCTCTTGATCCCGGCATTCCCTGATCTTGTAACGAACCGAATTCATTTCTAAACCTCTCCTTTCACTCATAACACACTCATCCCACTCTAAACCCCGATACTCTTCTAGAGTGCAGCTACGACTAGATTGCAAATATCAGGGTTATTACGGTAGTATATCAGTGAATGGATTGCATTAAAACATCCAAAGATATAGGTTATAAGCAATCCATAATGAGCATTTATAATTGGAACTTCTATCTGGAGGTGTATACGATGATGAAAGTGAATCGTAATGACAAGAGACCAATCTGGCAGCAATTGCTTGATCAAGCGATTCATAATATTATGAGCGGGATCTGGGCGCCAGGGGAATTGCTGATTCCTTCCCGCGAACTTGCTCATATGGTAGGTGTCTCTCGCTCAACAATACAGATCGTCTATGAGGAATTGCTAAGTCGAGGCTATACGGTTACATCTCGCCGAGGAGGGACGCGGGTTAGTAAATGGCAACAAGTCACTGAATCAACAAAGGAAATAATAGCAGATGGCCCCATTCCCCCCTCACTTCCTTTGTTGAACTCGGCTGTCGATCAATTACACGACTGGTTCGAAGGCCAAGAACATCCTGACGTGGATATTGATTTTAGTCCCCATGAACCCTATGTAGACGGACAATTTCAAAAGAACTGGCGACAATCGCTTCTGCACGCATCCGCTGCAATGGATTTATCCAACTGGTCTTACGGTAATCCCTGTGGTTTCACACCATTACGTGAGCAGATTCAGCGTTATTTATCACTTGAACGAGGCATCCATATCCAAACCAATCAGATTCTGTTGACCTCAGGAGCTCAGCATAGCATTGACTTAATCGCACAATCGCTTTTAGCTGACGGAGACACTGTCTCTGTAGAAGATCCCGGTTTTCCAGCTGCCTGGATGGCGATGAAATACCGGCGTATGAATGTGGTGCCCGTTCCCGTGGATAAGTATGGTCTAGTGGTTGAGCATATTCACCCGCAATCCAAACTGATCTTTACAACCCCTTCACACCAGTGCGCGGTCGGAGTCGTTATGTCGGAGCCGCGTAGGCAACAATTGTTACATAAGGCTGCTCAAGAACAATTCTGGATTATTGAGGACGATTATGATAGTGAATTTCGATATCGCGGCGAACCACTTCCAACGCTGTTTAGCCAGGCACCTAATAATACCTTGTACCTCATGAGTTTTTCTAAAATGATTGCTCCAGGCATTCGTATTTCGGCTATCGTTGGCTCTGTGGAGGCCATTGCTCAACTAGCCAGGGTACAGGAGCTGATTTACCGCCATCTTCCGATTATGGACCAGTTGACTCTAACCCACTTCATCCAGAATGGGCATTTTATGCGCCATATGAGAAGAGTCAGAAATGTGTACCGACGAAGACATGAAGCCATGACAAAAGCTATAGTGGCAAGTGGTTTGGGAGAGCGTTTCACACTAAGTGGGGTAGAAACGGGATTGCATATGCTCCTTGAAGCTGAAGAGTCATACGACGAAGACACTGTAACTAAGTTAGCTCTTCAAAAGGGAATACGTGTATACCCTCTTCGACCTTATTGTTTGGAAAGCAAACGAAAAGGATGGGTGTTGGGGTTTGCAAAAGTAGATGAAGCATCGATTGAGCAGGGGGTTCATCGTCTTGCGGAGTTGATCCTATAGGGTCATCATGTGGGAATTGAGGAGAAAGCAAAAGAGACAAATGGTTGCAACCATATCCGTTGTCAAGAATTTCGCCTTCAATGGGGAGATTATCGCTAAGCATGTAAACCATAGGCAAACAATGATATAAAAAACAAGTTTGTCCGGTACCTTCTTTTTCTGGGTATCATCCCCCCCTCAATCGATTGAGGGGGGGTGTGTCAACAGTTTTTGTTTGCCGTATTGTATGAATCCTTCAATTGCAAGCTCCGATAATTATTTCAAATTTTCGCCTTACTTATGATACGGTTCAGTCTAACGGGTCTATCGGCGAATCATTAGCCGAAGCGCTTAACCGCCAATCCTTTATACCCGGTTCCAGGGCTGTGATCCTGCCTGCCTTTGCGGGTTTTTGAGGGCAGGCAGCAGGATGCCGTCGATTAGCGCTGTGAAGAATTGCTTCTTCAACATTCTCCAAGCTTTTCGCAACAAAATTGGCTTCAGGTCAAAAGTGATCAATTAATCACAATTCTGCAACCCTTTATTTCCTCTGCAGTGCTTTTATCGTTGAGGCGATTCCCTCCTGGAAAGGGGTTGCAATGACCGGACCGATGAGTCGTTCGTACTTGTCTCGACTTAGAGTCAACGGTTCTTCGGTCAAGTAAAGCATCTCCACGACTTCCTTCATGACGGGCAAGCCGATTCCGAGCAGGGACAAGCCCAGCTTCTTCAACGGAATGACCGGTTTGACGCTGCCACTCGCCGATTGCGCGATCTTCACGATTTCTCTTCCAGCGATCGACCCGGCCCCCGGTATATTCCAATTTTGCTCGTAGGCGAAGTCTTTGCCGGCCAACTCGACAATCATTGCCGCTGCGTCCGGCAGATAGATGAACTCGCGAGGAGTATGCATATTGCCGATGTGGAACGCCATCTTGCCGGCCGCGATTGCTTCCAGAGTCGAGCCCAAATAAGAAGCTTCGTTGGCCGTAGGTCCGTAATAATCGGGCAGACGGGCGATCAGAACCTTGGCCCGGTTCCACCGCTTGCTGAATAACATCCGTTCATATTCCAAGCGAACTTTGCCTTTTCGAGTATGCGGTTGCTTGGGATGCTCCTCGGTCACCGGGTTAGCCTGTCTCCTGCCGTAAGGGTAAATACCGTCAATCGCGACGACTCGGACAGCCATGCGCTCAGCCGCCTCCATCACCGACACGCCCAGCGGAATCAACTTGCTCGCCATCTCATGGTAAGGAACATTCGCGCAATGGAACCATACGTCCGCGCCGCCTGCTTGAGAAGCAATATCCTCGGGTCGCATCGCGTCCCCTACGACAAGCGTCAGATGCCCAGGGTTGCCTAGCCGAGCTGCGAACTGTTCTAATTTCTGACGTGAGCGCCCGAATGCAATCGTATCGACCCCTCTTCTTACCAGCTCTTCCGTAATCGCGGCTCCCGTTCCGCCCGTTGCTCCAATCACCATTGCCTTTGTCATCGTCATTTCATCACTGCTCCTTTATATCATTGGTTATTGACTAATTATTGATTGATTACTAACTGGATTAAAGCACTGCCCGCTCTCTTTAACTATCCTTCAGTTCCGGCAAGTGGATAGCCTCGGCAATGTTGCACAGCATCCCTCGAGCTAGGAACAGCATCGTACTCTCTTCGGGATTCGAGATCTCCGCTTGGCGGAATGCTTCAAGCACCATTCGGTGCACCTCCCGGAACCCATAACGCATGGCATCTTGAATCGGGACTTCTTGAATCGTCTGCGCCTGCATCTGCAGGCGCATTTCATTACGGTGGCTCTCCGAGATTTTCTCGTAGGTTTCAATGAATTCGGCTTGCAGCCGCTCCGAAGTCGCGGACTCGATTACTTGGCGGAAGGACTTGATGATTCGCAGCCAAGATACCTCAAGCGCTGACAGCAGCAGCTGTTCCTTCGTGGCGAAGAAACGGAACACGTAAGGCTGCGAGATTTGTGCCCTCTGCGCGACTTGTGCCGTAGTGGCTCTGTAGTAACCGGTCTCGGCAAACACTTCAATCGCCGCAGAGATGATGTCGATTCGGCGGTTGATGGATATCTTCGCGTCTTTGGTCATGACATGAAGCTCCTTTGCGAATAACGAAAGTCTTTAGTTATAGATCGGGTAGATTGCCTGACTTGGTTCCTACCCGGTATGGCGTCGTAATGCCTTCGTAATTCAGCATCATGCTCATGCCCATCGAGGCATGCTTGAGGTTGTGGCAATGGATCATCCAGAGGCCCGGATTGTCTGCTTCCAGGTACAGCTCGTAGGTCTCGCCTTCCTTCGTCAGAAGCGTATCGAGATAAACCGGGCTGCCTTGCAAGGCAGAGCCGTTCTTACTCAAGACTCGGAACACGTGCCCGTGCAGGTGGAAGGGATGGTCTCCTCCGCCTTCGTTGGTTACGGTAATGAGAACATGGTCTCCCTTCTTCACGGTCATCGGAGGAATCTCATGGAAGGACTTCCCGTTAATTGACTTGGTGAAAAGAGTTTGGCCGAGCTTAAGCTCATAGTGCCGATCGGGTTTGATTTGCAAGACGGGGTCGTTAGGCAATGGGGTGCCGTAATGGACGAACGAGAACAGCTGCCCCCCTTCCTTATGCTGCGGCTGGCTTCCGCTGCCTATCGTAACCGGCAAGCCTTTAGCCGAAGGGCTGCTGACGACGACTTTGCCCGACTCCGGAACTTGGATAAGCAGATCATAACGCTGGCCCGCTCCTATCGGAACTATCTTCCCTTCCAGTAGTCCGGGTTCATGCAAATCGTGGCCATCCATCGCCATGACCCGGAAGGGTGCACCGTCGACGCCGAATTCCATCGTTTCATTGCCCGAATTGATCAGCCTTAGCCTGACCTGTTCGCCCGGTTTGCCCGGGATCGACAGTCCGATCACGCTTCCGTTCACCAGCATGGAAGAGCCTAGCTGTTGATAGAGAGCCGTTGCCTCAGATGTTGAAGGATCGGATTCGGAACCTTTCTTGGGCTCGACGATGAGCGCACCTAGCAGTCCCTTGCTCACCTGAATCGAGCTCATCTGGTGGGAATGGTACCAGTACGTACCTGGAGTCGTCGCGATAAACGAATACGTGAACTGTTCCCCCGGCGGCACGGCGTCTTGCGTTACTCCCGAAATGCCGTCTTGCGAGCACGGGACCGCAAGTCCGTGCCAATGAATCGTCACGCCGTCCTCGATGTCCTTGTTATGCAGAGTAACAACTATCCGATCGCCCTCCGTGACGCGGAGTTCCGGCCCCGGGGATATGCCGTTGAAGGTCCAAGCTTCGACGGTCTTGCCGTTGTCCAGCTTCAATGTCGTCTTGGCGGCCGTCAGATCGAACTTGCGGATCGGAGCCGATGACTCCGGGATTGTGATAGAAGCACAAGATACCCCGCCTTCTTCGGAAGAAGAAGACTCCCTGCCCTCCATATGCTCCATGCCCGTCATATCGGCCATGCTTGTCATACTGGCCATGCCAGCCGCCATCTGATGGTGAGCCATGTTGATCTCTTCTGGCTTCTGAAGCCTCATTTGCCAGAAATAAGTGCTTAGCGCCGCTCCGAGCAGAAGCACCAAAGTCAAAGGAAGTCCGATATAAATCAGGCGTTTGCCGATTTTTCTTTTATTCTTCAAGAGTTCTTCCACCTCACACGATGATTGATTAGTCAATTACTTGTCTCCCGAAGTCAGCTGCAAGCTCTCGGCTGCCGTTTTGAGAGCGGCGAGCCAGGCGCTAAGCGAGGCCTCGAGTGCAGCGCTCATTCCGTCGGGGTCGGCGGCAACGGGCGGGCCGTCCCAAGACTCCGTGGTGTGCACGAGTACTCCTTTAGGCGTAGGGGTGATGCTCCATACATGGACGCCTTCGATACCGTGTGCCGGACCTCCCCATACGATACGATTCATGGGGTCAACCTCAAGGATGGTGGAGACGATCTGTAACCCATGAGTCTCCCACCGGAACGTGCTGCCAATCGCGATCGGTCCGGATAATCGCACTTGTGCGATGTCCTTCTGCCAAGTCGGCCACTGCTCGATGCCAGTCTGTATCCCCCATACGGTCTCCTGCGAGGCCTCGATCTCAATGGACAGGTCGACGATGACCTGGGCGTTCCGGTCAACATCGATTGCTCCCCCCCGTACAGACATTCCTTCCGTGTTCTCTGATCCCGTCACGCCGACTGCCTCTTTCGATTTTTTCATTTTCAACGACCTCATTTCGCTGGATTTGGAATTGAATGATTGTACTTTGTACTTCGCCAACATGCGTTTTACCGTTGATGCTATACCTTCTTGATAAGAAATCGATACGCCGCCATAACCTTTGCCATATGTTCCAAGAGCGTCCCAGCGCTTCTCGTAGCGATCCAACATTCCCTTGACCTTCGGCTCATACAACTGAAGCAGTCGCCGCTGCCACCCTCCGATTGGCTCGAACCGCGGTGCCGCTTGGACGACTGGGCTCGTGAAGTCAAAGAGCTCCGCTTGCGAGATCTGGCCTGTGCCGCGCAGATGCCAATCCCCCCCATATGCGGACTCCATCGAAGCCAATTCCAGAACATACCGGGCGGCATCGTCCACGTAAAGGTAGTCTCTTCTGACGGACGGATCGATGAGGAGCTTGACGGGTTTCCCTTGAACGATTTTGCGAAGCGCATAATGAATGAGCGTGTTGGAGACGGCGTCGCCGTACAACTCCGGGCTGAAGATTCGCATGGAAGTCGCGCCGGGAAGGTTCGGGTTCATCGGTTCCTCCTCATCGGCGGGAAGATATACCCCTTCGAGGGTAACCGTCTTGGCTCCGGTCGCCGCTGCGACGCTTCGAACGGCTTCCAGCATGCGCCGTACCTTCTCCGGGTTATCATCGTAGGTCAAGTAAACCCCGCAGAAAATCACGTCAACGCCTTCCGCGGCAGCCAGCAGCTTGCTCCGATTCCCGGCCTCTCCTCTCGCCGTTCGCAGAAGCGATGAGGATGAAAAGGCCTCCTTCAGCGCTTCCAGCTTCCTTTGCGATCCCGAATAGGCAACGACTTCGACATTAGCCCCGATTAATTGCTTAACAAGCGCCTTTCCCCACCCGCTGCCTGCTCTCACTACCATTGCTTTAAGCATTCTGATCACTCCTAGGTTAAGGTATCTAGAGATTCTAAATCATGTTGACTTGGTTCCTAGCCGATACGACTGCAATTAGCTTGTGATTGATTAGTCACTTACTTTGGAAGACGAGGTTTCCGCACAATCGCTAGAACCACTATCGCTCCGATAATCGAGAACGCGGCCGCTCCAAGGAACACCCAGGAGAATCCTCCGGTCAATGCTTGCGCTTCGGCTACGCCGCGGCCCATCAAGCGATCGATTCGACCCGACGCCGCCGTTGTCAGCACCGCAAGTCCAATGGCTCCGCCGATCTGTTGGCTCGTATTGACCAAGCCGCTGGCAAGCCCCGCTTCCCCATCCGCCACGCCGTGAACCGCAAGCTCCGTTCCGGAGATGAAGGCGCCTCCCAGTCCGACCCCGATCAAAATAGATGGCCCCAGCAGATTAGCTGCGAATGTAGCGTCGCTAGGCGAAAAGGATAGCCATATTAACCCTGCGGCTAACAGAAGCAGCGATGCCGCCAGAGTCTTGCTCGTACCGATTGCCTTGATCGCTGCAGGAACGACTCCGGCGATGGCGACCAGCGCTCCGGCGAGCGGGAGCTGGGTGAGGCCTGCTTTTAACGCATCATAATGAAGCACTTGCTGCATGTAAACCGAGAGCGCGAAGAACAATCCCGTCGTCGCTCCTCCGATGAGGAACATGGCTAGATTGCCGCCTGTAACCGACTTGTTGCGGAAGATGCCGAACGGCATAAGCGGGTTCGAAGCACGCTTCTCGAGGAAGAGAAACAATCCGAGCAGCACCACCGCCAAGCCTGCGAGAATCAGCGTCTGTGGAGCCGTCCAGCCGACCCGCTCTGTCCCGGAGAGCGCAGCTACGAGCGCTACGATGCCGGCTGTTACAGTAGCCGAGCCCGAGATATCCAGGCTAAGGCGTTCGCCTAACGAATCCTTGGCGATGAGGAAGGGAACAGCCACCAGAACCAATGCGGCTACAGGAACATTCACATAGAACACCGCGGACCAGCCAAGCGAAGCCGTCAGCACGCCTCCCAACAAGACGCCCGCCGCGCTGCCGATACCCGCAACCGCGCCCCAGATGCCGAGCGCCTTCGCCCGATCCTTCGGATCCGCGAACAGCTTCGTGACGAGAGCAAGCGCGGCCGGGGCCAGCAGAGCAGCCGATGCGCCTTGAATCGCTCTCGCCATGAGCAGCCAGGCTCCCGAGTTTGCCATTCCGGCTGCGGCCGAAGCAAGCGCGAATCCGGCGACTCCGGTCATGAACAACCTTCGATGTCCGAACCGATCTGACAGCCTTCCTCCGAAAAGCAACAGGCCCCCGAAGGGCAATACATAAGCCGTAATAACCCAGCTCAGAGTAGTTGTGCTGAGGTGAAGCTCTGATCCGAGAGAGGGAAGCGCGATATTGACGATGGATGCATCAAGCACGACCAGGAATTGCGCGAACGCCAGCGCGATCAGCGCCCACCATCGTAGTGAAACAGCGCGAGAATTCGCGATTGCCGATTGAACCATGAAACTCATAAGAATCCCCTCCTATTATTGATTAATCACTTACACTTTTTCAAAAAAATATTCGACCCGCCAAACCGCTTATCCGTATTTATTAGAGTCCCTTTACCCACTGTTGCTCGACTCGTGACCAACAGGTGGATCGTGCTTGATCCCTCGCTTTCTCTGGTAGTGATTGATCAATTACTAACTTGTTGATTTCACTATATCAGAATGTTAGTAATTGATCAATAACAATTTTAGAAAAATTTCACCCCTCACCCTTTCATCAATTCAGGCAAGTTAATCGCGACGGCGACGTTGCACAGCATTCCGCGCGCGAGGAACAGCATCGTCCGCTCTTCGGGCTTCTCGATACCGGCTTCACGGAAAGCGGTCAGCACCATATCGCGAACACCCTTAAGCCCGTTGCGCATCGTGTCCTGGATTGCTTCCTCCCGAATGGTCTGTGCTTGCATCTGCAAGAACATTTCGTTTTGGTACATCGCCTGAATGTTCTCGTACTCTTGAATAAGCTTCGCTTCCAGCAATTCCAGCGAAGTCGTCTCCACCACCTGGCGGAACGATTCGATCACCCGAGACCAAGAGACCTCCAACGCGGCCAGCAGCAATTGCTCCTTGGTCGCGAAGAATCGGAATACGTAGGGCTGCGAGATGTTCGCCCGTTCCGCCACCTGCGCTGTCGTAGCTCGGTAATATCCGGCTTCCGCGAACACTTCGATCGCTGCGGATATAATGTCCGATTTGCGATTGACTGACGTTGCTTCGGATTTAGCCATCCTTTAATTCCTCCTGTCGATAGTGATTGATCAATAATAAATAAAGTATACAATGGCCGACGGATCGATGCAAATCGGTCTGCAACAGTCCCGTGAGTGCCGATCGGAATCATCCGTATCTCTACGGCACCGGGACAAGATCGATTATAGTATACATATGTAATATTATACAATATGATTTACAAACGTTGCTATTGGGCTAAACTGCCCTTTAGCTGAATGATTGTTACAAAGATACGACCGGATTTAGTGTACTGCGCTCCTGTCGTATCTTTGTTAACTACTAGTCAAACTCACCGTTAATTCCACCTTACGCTTTACCCACTACATGACTATTTATATAGATAGAAATAATGGGGCAATAAGTTCTCCAGCTATTGCTGTAGACTTACAAAAGCACTACTCTTCCCAAACTTTACAAAGGCCCCATACTCAGTTAAAAGATCGACTTTACAACTACCTACATCGCCCAATTTAGGTTACAGCCTTATTTTTACGCAATAGGAGTACCATTAGGTATTTCAGTATCCGGCTTCAATAGAATAACATCTCCTTTTTCCGGGACTCCTCCCAAAACTAATACCTCCGATTTGAATCCCGCAATGCGCCGAGGAGGAAAATTGACGATTCCTATAATTTGCTTCCCTACAATTTCCTCAACCTTGTAACGCTTAGTTATTTGTGCACTTGAGGATTTCATCCCGATCTCCGGTCCAAAATCAATCTTAAGCTTTATCGCAGGGACCTTTGCTTCTTCAAAAAACTCCGCTTCCTTAATCGTTCCGACACGAATATCCAGTGCTGCGAAATCATCAATCGTTGCCAACGTTTTGCCTCCTCCACTAAAGTCTTTAACCGCTCACGAAAATATCTCTCACGCTTTCCGGCAGAACTTAATGAGTTCCGCTCGGTGTTGCGTTTACTGCGCTGGGCGGAACGGCTGCAGGAGTCGAATCCCTTCCTCAATGGATCCCTCCATCAGTTCTAAGAGCTGGGGCACCAGTTCCTGCATCCGGGGGGCGCTCAGGTGCCGATCGAGGGCATCCCGGTTTTCCCAGCGCTCGTAGATGATGAATGTGCCAGGCTGGCCTTCTACCTCGTGAGCCTCGTAGTCAATGTTGCCCAGGTCGTTGCGAGACGGGGTGACAGCAGCAGTCATGAAGGCCTTCATCTCGGCTTCTCTCCCTGCCTTAGCTCTCGCCTCCCAGAGTACAGTAACGTAACGGTTCTTTGTATCGTTCATACTAATTCCTCCTAATTTATAAATACTTCGTATTTTTTGCTTTACCGTTTTCTCAAATGGGGGAATTCCCCGTTTATGCTTGAAAATCTTGACGAACCACATCTAAACGCCGTGTTTGGTATTCACCCAAAGCTTTGGTTATCGAATTCGGATACTGTTTAATGGAGTCCATGATGGCAACCGTATCATCAAGTGAATCATTAAAGCCTGCGCCAGTCATTGGTGACATGGTATGAGCTGCATCGCCGATTATGGCTATTCTTCCTTTTGACAATATATTAGGGATGTATTCATTAACAGGTGCCCCGATCAAACTGCGGTCCTTAATCGCGATTTGCAAAATTGCATCATCTTCTTTATTCCAATTGGCTTGGCTGGTTTGTGATAGTTCTTCTAGTAGCGAATCCGGAATATCTTCACCGTATAAGGAATGCTGGGCAATCCCTCCCTTTAATACACCTAATTCAGACAGCAAATGATTATGCGAATGATCAAACCAGCAAAAGCCAATCCATCGCTGGCCAGGATTAGTTCCCCCTTCTATACCTGGCATCACCGCAGTTGTTAATGTACCAGCAGCACTATTTTTAAAATAAGCACTCGAAAGTTTCCGTTTTTTCCAGTCTTTCTTTGGCAGCAGTTCTTCGTCCACCTTCCCTACCCAAACCAGATGACCAGCATAATCTGCAAATGGTTTGTCAGGGTTTAAATAGCGGCGGACAATACTGCGATATCCATCTGCGCCAATCAAAAAGTCACCTTTAAACGTCTGCTCCTCTTCACTGGTAGCCCAAGCAGATGATTCATTTTGCCCAACACTAACAATTCGTGTATTATGCCGAAGGGTAATACCCGGTTCTTTAGCAACCGCATTGCGCAAACGTTCTTGAATGGCTGACCAGGCTTCGACATTGTTGTTACCATTGGATGCCAAGTGTCTTAATTCTCGTTCAATTTCACTATTACTATAAGGCTTTGTTTGCAAACGAATAAAAGCACCATTTCTTAATGATGAATCTGCACGTTCAAGAATGGTAACTGTATAACCAGAACGAGATAACGCAAGCCCCATCATTAGACCACCTAAAGATCCACCTACAATGATGGCATGTTCAAACTTGTTTTGTGGCATATTTCATTCCCCCATTTTAGCTTTCTGTCCAAGAGGATTCCTGAAACTGCCGTTACTGCAGCTTCATCTGGCTGCGGAGCATCCGGTCGAGGAGTTTGTCTGGGAGAATGCGGACCAGTCGGGTCAGCAGTGCCGAATCGCGACCGACCGTATAGCGGGTTCGTGGCTTTCTTGCGTGGATTGCGCGTGAAATCACTGCTGCCACTTTCTCAGGGCGGATACCGTCCGTTGCCCACGTTTCAGCCTGAGCCTTCACGGCGTCAAAAAGACGATCATGGCGTCGATGCTGGTCCGGCGTCATCAACTTGGCCAGCCGCTCCGCTGTCGTAATCCCGTGCTCCGACAAGCCAGTGCTTACGCCACCCGGGGTGATCATGATTACCTTGAGGCCAAACGAGGACATCTCCCTCCGGAGACTGTCATTGATCGCTTCCATAGCATACTTTGCTGCCGAATATATCCCGAAACCAGGCATGGAGACCTTGCCGCCAACTGAACCAATATTAACTACGCGCCCGCCGCTGTTCAGCAAGGCCGGGGTGAGCGCCTGAATAACCGCGACCTGTCCGATCACGCTGACTTCGATCTGGCGGCGAAATTCATCGAGCGGAACCATCTCAAGAGGTGCATTAACGGCGATGCCGGCATTGTTGACCACTGCCCGCAAAGGGCGACCAAGCGGATCTTGCTCCACCCTTTCGGCCAGTGCCTTTAGTGTGTCGATGTTGGTAACATCGACGATCACCGGCTCGATATTTTTGCGTCTGATTTTGTCAGCGTCTTCCTGACGACGAACCCCGGCCAAAACGTGAAATCCTTCATCGGCGAGCTGCTCGGCGGTAGCCCTGCCGATACCGCTGGACGTACCTGTGACGACGACCAGTTCTTGAGTTTTGAATGACATAGTATCCCTCCTAGGTTTGATAAGATATGGATCACGTTATAGCACCGCTATACAGGTATTATAGCACCGCTATACAAAGTTGTATATAGCGGTGCTATATATTTTCTAAATTGTTGCCCTGCGGCCTGAACATCGTTTTAGCGGGCGGTGCGTGATGCACTCGGCGTACTACATTTCACTTATCACACAACACAAATCCGAGCGAACTAAAGCTCGCATCCTCCAAACATAAAAAGATCGCCATCCTCTGGAGGTCCAGTTGGATAGGCGATCTTTATTATGCGTCTTCTAAATTGGGGCTTTGCCTGGAGTCTCCAGGCTCTGTCATCGAATCCCTCATTTTAAATCGGCGTCCGGCCTTTGGATCAAAATGATCTGCATTACGCTTTCCCGAATGAGATCAACGACGTCGGGTTGGGGTGGGGGTGCCTTACGGATCTGGGCCGTCACATAGAGCCAAGAGGCCGTATTGGCGGAAGCCCAGACCAGATCTGCCGCAGCCTGAGCTGACACAGCCAGTTTACCTTCGGCGGCAACTCTCTGAATATTTTGCACCAGTGTTTGGTACGAATGATCTGCCGCCTCGATATGGGCGCCCTCCAGCAACCGCCCCATCATCGCTGCATAAATCCGAGGACGGGCTGCCGCGAAGCGGACATAGTCATCCCATCCTTGACGAAGAGCCATCTCTGGAATGGTGGACTCCACTGCGGCAATCTTGCTTTCAAATAACTGTTTGAATGCTTCCACTATAGCTGCACTTAGAAGTCCATCGGCATTGCCGAAATGGTGGTAGAGCGTAGGAGCCGTAACCTGCGCGATCGCAGTTACGGCTCGCGTCGAGAACTGAGCTCCGCCCTCCTCTTCGAGTACCTGAAGAGCAGCTGCCAATATTTTATCATATGTGTTCATACGCCCATTATAGCAGTGCTATATGCGGATGTCCATGACGAAGGTTGTACATCGGTGACCATTATCCCTGTAGCCAATAAATGTACTGAGCATTTTTCTTTCAGATTAACTTCCTCATTGTTTTGTTCATTGGCTGAGATTAGGAATAATATCGACCGCTTCCTTAGGGTCTGCTCCGATCTCCGTTCTCTAGCATATCAAACAGCAGGCTGGCAAGCGGAGCCTGGAATTGTGCGCTATGCGCCGCCGACAGAAAGAGACCGACATCCTTCTGCGGAATTTTGCTTTCGGATAAAGATGCTGACTTTTCGGCAATCATTTTGCCGTAGCTTTGATAGATTGGGGCGGTAAACAGTGTGCTCGTAAGCATATTAACCGCCGCAGTGGGATCAACACCGCTGCGCTCAGCTATTCCTAGTGCTTCTTCCATTGAGCGTGCGGCGGAGACAATAAGGAAGTTACCGATCAGTTTGATGATTACAGCCGAACCGGCTTCCTCGCCAAAGTCAAAAATCCCCTTAGCTCCCATCGCATCCAGCATCGGCCGGATCCGCTCCTTTGCTTCCTTGGGACCCGCTATTGGAATCCACAATTGCCTGGCAGCGGCTGCTTCCGGCCGTCCAAAGATAGGCGCCTCAACATAGAAGGAGCCATGCCGCGCGTGCAGATCCGCCAGCTTCCTGCCCGTATCCGGCGACACCGTACTCATTGATACATGAATACCGCCTATGCCCAGGCGTTCTAGGAAATCTTCGCTTTTGACGACGTCTTCCAATGCTTCATCGTCCCAAACCAAGGTGACGACGATGCCGCCGGTTGTCATGGTGTCAGCTGGACGGACCGCCTGCAGCGCACCTTGGGCCACGAGCGGCTCCGCTTTTTCTGGGGTGCGGTTGTATACGGTCAATGCATATCCTGCTTGGAGCAGATTGGAAGCGACTGGAACACCGAGCAGTCCGAGTCCGATAAATCCAATGTTTTCTCTCATGAATTTAACCTCCTTAAATGCTAAACATTACGTTAACGTCATGTTTAGAGCAAAAAAAATTAATCGCTATCATTGGCCTCGAGCCATCGCTCGAAACGTTCTATATGTGACTGCAAATCGCTGCGGAACTGCCCGAGCGCTTCAAGCCTTTGATCCGTGTCGTCCAGATGTTGGCGCAGTATGCCGAGGACTTTCCGCTTCGGCAGCACCCCGCTCGTATCCGTAAAGTAAAGCTCAATTACGTCCCGAATTTCCTCCAAACTTAGGCCAAGCTTCTTCAACTGATCAATCTTACGCAGACGAGCAACCGTTTCTTCCGTATAGTAATGATGACCATTGCCTTCGCGCTCGCCTGAAGGAAGCAATCCGATGCTCTCGTAATAGCGAACCGTGCGCTGGGTTACCCCTGCTCGTTCTGTCAAATCTCCAATGCGCATGCGGTTCATGATGAACACTCCTTTCAAGACATAATATGACGTTAACGTCATGTTTGCATGATAGCATTTGAAATGGAAAATGTAAATTCACCTAAACTTGCCCTTATTTATGATAAGGTTCACCCCCATTACTCGAACGGGTTGCATGAAAAGCATAATAATGGAGATTCATCAGTCGATCTCATCCTATTACTCCTCTTTCTTTAAGAATATGACATAATGTTGTCAAGTTACCCATGGTACAATCCAATCGAATTCAATCATTGGAGGTTGAGCCGAATGAGCGAGAACCAAATGTCGCAAACTGAGAACCGTACCATTACCCCTTGGATCACTACAAAAAGCACAGAAAAATTGATTGCCTTTTTAGTTTCCGCATTTAATGCACAGGAACTTGGCCGGGTATACAATGCTGACGGAAGTATAGGGCATGCAGAGGTACGCATCGGCGATTCAAAAATTCTAATGTTCGATTCTCCTGCCGAATGGCCGTCGTTTCCTTGCTTTATTCGTCTGTACGTAGATGATAGCGATGAATTTTATGATCAGGCCATAAAAGCCGGCGCTACATCCATGACGAAAGTGATAACCCAGGCATGGGGGGAGCGGGGGGGAAGAGTGGTTGATCCATTTGGAAACATATGGTGGATAACATCTAAAATAGAGGACGTTAGTCCTGAAGAAATGGTGGAGCGTTCAAAACAGCAAAAGTATATCGATGCTATGGAATATGCACAGAAGAGCTTTAATCCATTATTGAAGGATGTGAAAACTAGCTAAGTTATTTAGCGCGACGCCAATAAGAGTATGCCACTGTACTGTTTTTACATTATGAGCAGAAAGCTAAAGCTGAACCTTCAGAAAGAGGATTTTTGCAGCCATTTTTCGCCGTCACTTATGATACGGTTCATTCCGATTAATCTTCACTGCGCGATAAATCTGCTCCACCAGCACCAGCCTCATGAGCTGATGCGGCAGGGTCATGCGCCCGAAGCTCAAGCGCTGCTTCGCGCGGCGCAGCACCTCATCGGAGAGCCCATGGCTTCCTCCGATGACAAACACGACATGGCTCGTCCCATACGTGCCGAGCTTGTCGATCTCTGTTGCCAGCTCCTCGGAACTCCAGAGCTGGCCGTCCAACGCGAGCGCGACGACATGCGCCTCGCTCTTCACATGCGCGAGGATGCGTTCACCCTCGCGCTCCTTCACCGCCCGCACCTCAGCTTCGCTCAGGGTGTCGGGCGCTTTTTCGTCTGCGACCTCGATCATCTGAAATTTGATGTACGGGGCGAGCCGCTTGGCATATTCCTGAATGCCCAGCGTCAAATATTTTTCCTTCAGTTTGCCTACGCCAATAATCTGAATCAACATGAAGATTCATTCCTCCTAAATTATCTTTTTTTCGCAATAATCTATAAGTAGATGCTTCACAGCATCATTCGTTCCAACTGTGTTACCTTTACTACATATCTCTCCAATTCTAACGAACCCCACACACCTTACTCAGCCTCATTTCGGCTCCTTTAAAATCTAACGAATCTGAAACACGCTATCCCATTCAAAACGAGCTCTTCCCACCTGTCTCGAGGCCTTTTCAGTAATGTAACGTGTCTACGATTCGTTAGATTTTAACCAGACGGTATTTGCCACGAATAAGAAGTATCAGGTTCATTAGAGCTACTAGGCTCGTCTACATCCACGTCCCTACCCACATCAAGGTTACCCAACGTCACTTTCTCCCATGCCCAGGCTTCGATTACCTGCACCTTGCACCGTTGCTACAACCTAGCTGGCTCCCATCTCGGAACTTGGCACCTACCTAACTTTAACTCCTACTCTCGCCTAATTCCACATTAGCCCCTACGATCCAAGCCCAACTCCACGCTGCCTACCAACCCCACCACTCCCCAACAAACACAAAAAGAGCGCTCATCACGCTCTCCTTGGCTTCTTGCTGTGATGTTCATACCGGATGGAAAGTGATTTCTAGCTCGAAGCGCCACCTAAAGTCACACCTCCAGCCATCCATTTCCTACAGTACGCTAAACGACAAGGAATTCTGCGTGCTGTTCGCACTCGGCGCACTTCGCAGGCGGGTCCCAATCGGCAAATTCCGTCTCCTTCAGATCAACGATATCCGGAGCGTCCTCATACTCATCAACAAACATGTCAATGGCGATGTCCACGTGTTCTTTGCATACAACGTACATCCGTTCAAGCATCCTTTCTGTATCCAGCTATGCTCCCGATTCACAACCGCTTATCCATACAGGATAGCCACTTCTCTGTTCTATCACACCTGCCGCGGAAAAGAAACCCCTAGCCCCCATTTATCGTGTCCAACTTCCACCAGTCCTCTCATTTCAGCACAAACAAAACCAAAAAAGCGTCACTTCTCGACACCCGGTCGGCATCCCAAAGTAACACTTCTCCAAATTCCGAATCTATTCCATGCGGTCGTTACTATTCAGATTAACGGACACATGAAAGCAATCATCATATCTATTGTATTCGAATCCATACTCAATGAATATCGATCTTACTCCAGCCCCGACTGCGCCTTCGTCAGCAGCTTGCCACCCTGGAACGCGATTACTGCATTGGCTCCCGAACCGCCGGTGCCTTTATAATTGTAGACCACCATATTTTCCGCCTCGCTCAATGCCTCGCCTTCACCGCCAAGGATATCGATAACTTCCTCTACCGCCATGCCAACCTCTAGCTTTTCATACTGGGCAAACGTAATCAGCACCCCATCGCCCTTTCCAGCCGATCCGTTGTTTCCCGAGCTAACAGGTGCTTTACCTCCAGGCTCATTCACCGCAATCACGGTGGAGCTCAGCTCCTCCAGCTTTTTCTCCAGATCCGCGATCTTTTTGTTCTGCTCACTATTCTTCTCGCTCTGGTCCGCAAGCTTCTTCTCCAGACCTGTAATCTTCTCCTGTAAACCACTAACATCAGCAGTCCCTGACGGGGACACCTCAGAAGTACATGCGGACAAAACAAACAGCGCAGATACCAGGCCTGTTCCCCCCAACATGGTTTTCGTCAAACGTTTCATTGAATTAACCCCTTCCACTCCAGATTGAGAATACCGATCGACAAACAGATGTTACTCGCACAGCCGCCCATCACCAACACATTCCCAACAGTTTACCATAAATGAAACCCTCTATAATAGAGACTTTGGCTCTGGTCCTAACTATCATAGGGAAACGACAAAATCCCCCCTGTAACCTCATGAATTTGGTTTATATGTAAATCAAGATTAGTGCAATAAAAAAGAGCGGATCAACGAGTTGATCGACTCTCTTTTAATACCCTATCTCTGTGTGCCATGAACATGAGAGCAATTCTCTTACTCCGGTTTATCCGTGAGCTTCACCGATACCTTCTCGGCGTTGCCGTCCCGGTAAAAGGTGATTTCAATCATATCGCCGATCTTCTTCTTATCGTACAGATATTTCCGCAGATCAAGCGTAGAGGTAATTTTTTGCCCATCAAATTCCGTAATGACATCATTCAGCTTCATGCCCGCTTCGGATGCTGGACCGGACGCCTCCAGTACAACCACACCGCTGTCCACGTGGGATGGCAGCTTCAGGTCTTTACGCTGCTCGTCATCCAGTGGGGCGTACGGATTGCTCAGATCGACGGTATACACACCCAGATATGGGCGAGATACTTTACCATTCAGCAGCAGGGAATCGACTGTTTTCATCACTTCGTTCATCGGAATCGCAAAGCCGAGGCCTTCAACGCCTGTATCCGAGATCTTCATCGTGTTGATGCCGACCAATTTGCCGTTAAGATCGGCCAACGCCCCACCACTGTTGCCTTCGTTAATCGCCGCATCCGTCTGAATCACGTTTTGTTCCCAGTCGTACACACCATCCTGATTAATGGATACCGGCAGAATACGATCTGTGTAACTGACAATACCGGATGTTAGCGTACCACCCAGACCGAGCGGATTACCGATCGCCAGCACCGTTTGACCACGCTGAAGTTTGCTGGAATCACCAAGCTCTGCCGCTGGACCGATGCCCTTATCATCTTGCACAGACAATACGGCAATGTCACTCACTCGGTCTTTGCCCACCAACTTCGCCTTATGCGTTTCCCCATCCACCGTTACAATCTCCAGATCACTCGCGCCTTCCACAACGTGATGGTTGGTCATGATGTAGGCTTTGCCATCTTCCTTCTTGAAAATGACCCCTGATCCCAACGCGGAATCTTCCATCGACAGGCTGCTGCCCGTCTTATGATTCACAATGCTCACCACGGAAGGGCGGACCTTCGCCGCTGCCTGGATAATCCGGTCGTACGGATCAGCCGCCTGCGCTGTTTGTGTACCGCCTCCGCCGTTCCCTGCAGCGTTCGCCAGAGGTAATGATGCAGGCTGCATGATAAAGCTGAACAGCGTAACGGTCACGATGGAGCTGATTACCGAACTGATCACGGCTACCTTAACCGTGGAGCTAAAGCCCGAGCGTGACTTGCGTGGATTCTGCCAGCGGTCCCGTCCCCTGCCCCTGCCTCCAGGGCGAATGATCTGAAGTTTACCTTTCTGTTCAGGTTCGGCGCGTCTTGATACTTTGGTTGAATAAAAATCGTCTCCAAACAATCCCATCGTGATCCTCTCCCCTTCGTTGTCACGCATCAAGACCCTGACTGCCGCCCGATCGTTGCCGCATGGCCAACGACTGTGTCCTTACGTTACCCCACTCCGGCCACAGCCGAGCTTCCGATCGCTGTTATCCCCAGATTTCCTCGATCCCTTTCCACAGGGTGAAATCGGTGATAGCGTATCCTTCCGAAGCAGCTTTCTTTCAGAAAGCTTTCAGGCGAACGCTTCGCTTCTCCAGCTTCGTTCTGTGTCCTCCGTTACGCGGTTACCGTAAACACCAACTCATTCTTCCATGCGTTCCTGCATAAAAAATCGTTTTGCATATCGCTACCATCCCTACTAACTCGAAATGAAGCGTCTATGTACAACAGAACGGACATCCCATTCTGCCTGTGACTCTATCAGAAATGCTCTCGCATTCTACGACATGCCTTTTTGCGCGCAAAACAGCCTCTACTATTAAAAGCTCCTTATATACTAAACACGCCAAATCTTAAAAAGTTGCATAATTACGAAGATTATCGGAAATTTCCGCTATAACGCGCTTAACAATAAAGGTCCATAGTATCTATCACCACAAAATCCAGTTCGTTAAGCGCAATTTTGCCTATTCCCGTGAACTTTTTCATCTTCTTAAGCAAAATGCGGCCCCTGGTTCAGCATACACGTCCCTTACGTGTAATTATAGCGGCAAAAAGAGGAATGTTTTCCATCAAGCCTGACTACAATAATAGTAAAAGACAATTCGAAGCTTCATAGAAGGAGGATTCACATGATGGATCGCACGCGTACACTCACAGCCATGGATGAAGTTCATATGGCGGCCAAGCTGGCCGATCTCAAGGAAGAGCATTACCGCAATACCCTTGCCCTAAGCACGATTATTGAACTGCTCGTCGACAAAGGCATTCTGACCCGCGAGGAAGTGGAGCGCAAAGCTGCCGAACTCGACAGCTTTATGGCTCACCCACCCTATCCCATGGCGTAGGCCGATCATAATACGTATCACAGAGCTTGAACTCATGATCCCGATAAAAGCAACCACGACTCTCCATCGCATCACGCACCGTCATTTTCGCCAAGTCCATCATATTATGATCCCGGCTCAAATGTGCCAGATACGTACGCTTGATGCGTCCGTTCATCAGTTCACTAAGCGCTGCTCCCGCCGCTTCGTTCGACAAATGCCCAATGTCGCTCAGGATGCGGCGCTTGGTGTTCCATGGATACCGCCCCATACGCAGCAATTCGACATCATGATTCGCCTCCAGTACAAGTACATCCGAATCCGAGATTGCATCGCGAACCTTGTCGCTCATATACCCGAGATCGGTCGCGACGGACAACTTCTCACTGCCATCATCGAATGTGTACCCTACCGGCTCCGCCGCATCATGGGAGATGCCAAAGGATTCCACGCGAAGGGAGCCAAAATCATGCTTCTCTCCCGTCTCAAACACCCTCCGGTTTTCCTCTGGAATCGCCCCAACGGACTTCTCCAGTGCCGCCCACGTATTCGTATTTGCATAGATTGGTAAATTATATTTCCGAGACATCGCGCCTAGTCCTTTAATATGATCGGAATGTTCATGTGTAACCAGAATCCCGTCCAGCTCTGTTCCCGAAATCTCCCGTTCCAGGAACAATGCCTCCAGCCGCTTCGCACTGAGACCTGCATCAATCATGAGGGACGTGCCCCCATGCTGTATAACCGTGGCATTGCCTGTCGAACCGCTGGATAACACGGTAAAATAAATCCCCATAACGCATTACTCCCCTGGTTTGTCTGTCTTGGGACTGAATACATCCCCGCTGATGCCCTGCACGTACAACACTTCGCCACTTTCCAGCACGAACCGCCATGCCGGCATCGCCACCTGCATATCTGAATTGAACAACTGGCCGTAATAGCCCAACTGAATATCTTTGACAATCGCATCATTTGGCAAAAAGTTCTCGATCAGCGTACCCAGCGCCTTCGACGCGGGAAGCACCTGCTGATCGCTTTCCTCCGCTGTCGTAATCCGCACCGGAGTCTGACGGTAACCCGTAATTTTCTGATCGCTGTAGAATAGCTCCAGACTAACATTAAAGAGCGGCCATTTGCCATCCACCAACGGATGAAGCACAAATGCCCCATCCTCCGCCATCAGCTGATCCCATCGATACGTACCAATCTGGGGAATCTCGTCCTGCAGTGCATCCTCCAGCTCGCTTTGCGAGAAAATCAGCTTGCTGTCCACAGGCTTTTCCAATTCAACCTCAATGCCTGTCTTGTTATCTTCAATGAACTCATACGACAGCTTCGGCAGCTTCGGCGTCTCATTCGGAATAGGAGCCAGCACCTGAATGCCCTTCTCCTCCATCGCCTGCTGTGTATTATCCGCCAGCGAGGTGAAGTCCAGATTGGCTCCGGCTGTCTCCCGTGCATCCATCCAGATCTGGTATCCCAGCACCAGATTGAGCAGCAGGAAGGCATAGATCAATACATTTTTCGCCCGTCCCCAATCCAAAACATCCACCTCCCTAGAAGTTAACTGACTGAAATATTCTCTACAACTCACACAAAATACAGCCGTATGTCCACGTTAGCGCTATTTGTTCCACACGGTAGAATGTCCACCTCAAATAATACGCTTCACCAACAATATCACAGGTACGTACAAATGGCTGAACACCTGTGGACATACAGCGTTACACCATGCGTTGGGAAACTCATCGTATTTACGTAACATGAGCTTGGAGCGTCAACATGAAGATGACACGCTTATAACGTTATTTCCGACTAACGAACTGTACACGCCCTATTTGCGCTATTTTCCACAAGTTTGTAATCTAACGAATCTGAGAGAAGTTATCTCAATTATTTATAGGTTTCCCATCCGTTTTCACTCATTTTCGATGGAATAACGTCGCTGAAGTTCGTTAGATTTCGAGTTTGATGCTAATCCGCGATTTAAGGCTTGTCAGATTCGTTAGATCTCCGACCCGGCGAACCTGCCTTTCAAAAAGCCCACAACAGCCATCGAAAGGTTGTTCTGACCGCGGAGTGCGATAGTGCAGCCCACCTTATGTTTAATGACTATAACCCATCAAGAAACAGTGGTCTCCTCCCCATTTCCGAAACGGATTACCCATACCGGGATCAGCTTCAGCCCATCCTCAATGCTGGACGGACGGTACGCCGGATACACGTCTACAACCTTCCGATTGGTTCCCGCCACCTTCTGGATGAGCGCCTTCAGCTTGTCCCCGCCGGGCAGGGTGACTGATTTCTTCGTCTCCGCGCCTTCATTCAGATATTCGAGCGAACGTTCATAGCTGGATACCGTTTCCTGCTGCATCTCCATGCTGATCGTACCGAACCTGAACTGCATCGAGTCCATAATCGGGAAGCTGCTGTAATATTGCTGGAACTGAAGCTTCGTCTTCGTATCGGTTGTATCCAGCATCATGCGCGAACGACCTTTCCAGCCACCGTGCTGATTCACAAAATCAACCGCGGACAGCGCATCCTTCGCTGCATCAATCTGTCCCGCAGGCGGCGCCGCCGGATCGGTGTAGCTAATCCAGCGCTGTTCTTGCTTCACTTGCAGACTGCGTTTGCTGTCTGTATAGATCTCCGATCCATCCTTTTCCCGAATGTTTCGGGTCATGCTTGGATCAAAGAATAAGCTGCGCTGCATTTGCTCGACAGTGAACTGGCCTGTAGGCACGTCAGCCTCAATCGTTTCCAGTGGTTCTGCCGGGATATAATACCCGCCGTCCATCAGCATATAAGGTGTCCAGCTGCTGCCGAAGTCGACATGCTGCTGCACGTCCTGTACCGTCAGATCCGCCTGCGTCGCCTCGTAGACCACATCGCCTTTGGCGCTGAAGAACAGTGCGTGAGCCTTTGTTTCATTTTTGGCGGTATAGATCGAGATCCGGTTAATCGTTTCCCCTTGGAAGAGGGAGTCTGTCCCGAGCCGCATTACGCGCTGCAACAACGCTACAGGGATGCCTTCCTTGAACGACAGCTCAAAGCCAGGATTCTCCTTCCGAATCTGATCCCAGTTGACCGATTGCACGCTCCGACGCTGGAAATCATCAAACGTACGTCCCTGCAACCGTGAATAGATCAACTGATAGAATGTATTGCCCGGATAAAACACCGTATGTTTGTCCTCTCCCAGATGAATAACCATCTGATCAGGGAATATTAAATCTTCAATATTGCGCTCCTGGCCCATATTCTCGGTTTTCACATAGTTCGTCTCTGATGTCACAATCGAATCACCACCACCGGGCAAACGATAGATCAGGAAGTAACTTTGTACCAAACTGGCAACGACGAGGGAAGCAAGCACCAGGGATTTAATCCGCTCTTTCAAGGTGCTCACCTCCTTCCTCACGCATAGGCAGTGTGAACGTTACCGTTGTCCCCACGTCCACCTCGGACTCCAGTGAGATATTGCCATCATGGGCCTTCACAATTTCCCGGGCAATGGACAACCCAAGCCCTGTGCCGCCCATACTGCGGGAACGAGCCTTGTCTACCCGATAAAACCGTTCAAAAATGCGATCCAAATCCCGCTGTGGAATTCCCATCCCCGTATCGGTCACCGATATGGCGAGAGTATGATCATCATTGCGTCTGGCTGCAATTGTAATCGTGCCACCTTCGAGCGTGTATTTCAGCGCGTTGGACACAACATTATCAAGCACCTGATCAATTTGGTCGCGATCCAGCGGAACCGCTGGAATCCCGTTCTCTACAGAAAGCACAGGTTGAATATCCTTCTGATGCATCTGGAACGAAAAACGATCCGACACTTCTTCCAACATCTCCATGATGTCGGTTGGCTGTTTGCGCAGCATCGCTTCCTTGGAATCGAGCCTGGACAGATGCAGCAAATCCGTAACCAAGCGAATCATACGCTCCGTCTCATTCTGGATTACCCCAACGAATCGTCCAGCGAGCTGCGGATCTTCCAGAGCTCCATCATCCAGCGCTTCCGCGTAGCTCTTAATGGTGGTCAGTGGTGTACGCAGCTCATGAGAGACATTCGCCACGAATTCACGTCGTGAAGCTTCCAGTTCTTCCTGCTCCGTGACGTCCTGAAGCACAGCGATCGTACCCGTAATGCCTAGCTCACGACGATGAACCGGTGTAAACGTCATGCGGATGACAACGGGATCTTCCTGTCCCGCAGGCGCAATCTGAAGCAGCGTCGAACCTGTAAATCCACTCGCTAACGCTTCTGCATCTTCCGGATCTATGCCCAGCAATACCGCAAAATGCCTTCCTTCAATGTCCGCCGGACGCATGCCCAGAATGCTGCTCGCACGGCGGTTCACCAGAATGACTTTGCCATATTCGTCCGTGGCCACCACGCCATCACTCATGTTGGTTAGAATGGACGTAAGCTTCTCCTTCTCCTCTTCGTTCTGGGAGAGTGCATCCCGGAGCCTGCTCGTCATATAGTTGAATGCCCGGCTGAGCTGTCCAATCTCATCCGTTCCGAATACAGGGGTCTGCTGATCAAAGTTTCCTTCCGCGACCGCCGTCGCCCTTCGGGTAACTTCCTTGATCGGCTGCGTTATCGTATGTGACAGAATGACACCAAGCACTGCGGTTAATACCAAGGCAATCAAAATGCCGGAGATAAAAATCTTGTTAATGCCCTCCATTGTGGCATATAACTCATTCATCGAAGCGGCGATGTAGACCGCGCCGACAATCTTGCCACCGGACAGTACCGGCTTGGCAACGACCTTTTTGCGAACATTATCCTCGTCCACAATATATTCCTCATTGTCCCGAATGCCTTGCAGCGCACGGCTGACAACGGTCTGGGTGTTTTTGCGCCCAACATAGTCTGAATGGGAACTTAGCGAGGTGGTCAGCACTTTGCCGCTGGCATCCAGCACCTGAATCTCGGCGCCGTTAATGTTGAACAGGTTGTTTACCAACACACGCAGGTTTTCCGTTTTGTCCTCGCCGGCCTCAGCTTCCCCACCAGCCATCGTCTCCCCTACAAGCACAGAGAGCATCTCAGCCCGCGCCTGCAAATCCTCAGTGAAGTTGCTGGTCAGTGAGTTCTTCATTGCACTGACAAAATAAACACCGATCAATTGCATCGCAATCAGAATCAGCAGTACATAGATAATAATCAGTTTCGCCTGAATCGTTCGAAAGAACGAAAATCGCGAGAAACGTCCCATTATATCCCCACGCTTTTGGGACTGCGCACGAGATATCCCAGCCCGCGGCGAGTCAGAATCGTTTCCGGTTTGCTCGGGTTCTCCTCAATCTTCTCACGCAGACGACGAATCGTAACATCCACGGTACGCACATCCCCGAAATATTCATATCCCCATACCGCCTGCAGCAGATGTTCACGTGTCATGACCTTGCCGGAATGCTTCGCCATATAATAGAGAAGTTCGTACTCACGGTGGGTCAGATCCAGCGGTTCGCCGCCTTTGTAAGCTGTATACATGTCCATATCAAACGCCAGATCAAATAAACGCATGACCTGCTTCTCCTCGTCTTCTGGCGCTTCAGCTGTGATGGCAGGCTTCTGGCGTCTGCGCATCTGTGCTTTCACCCGGGCGAGCAGCTCGCGCGTACTGAAAGGCTTTGTCACGTAATCATCCGCGCCCAGCTCCAGACCGAGCACCTTGTCGATCTCGCCATCCTTTGCGGTCAGCATAATGATCGGCATCTCCAGATGGGCACGCACCTCGCGGCACACATCCATACCATCCTTACCTGGCAGCATCAGGTCCAGCAGCATCAGATCCGGCTTCTCGGATAACGCCAATTCAACCGCACGAATGCCATCAAAAGCGCAGATGACCTCGTACCCCTCTTTTTCCAAATTAAACTTCAGAATGTCCGCAATGGGCTGTTCATCGTCCACCACCAAAATCTTCCCCTGCATCGGCTGTCTTCACCCCTATATCCTGCTTGATCCGCCTGAGCGGTCTATCTCTCTTATTCAACTTATATAAATTGTGTTTCCTACGATTTCATTGAATATGTCTATATCATATGGTTTGTTGCCTATAGTCTATAGTTTAACATACCTGGAGCACCGTCACATCCCGATCAGGGCCAATGTACAGCCCAAACTGAAAAATTTTTACAGCAGCAAAAAACAAGGCCAGCATCAACTGCCAACCTTGCCCCGGGTTGCGATATAACTAGTTCAAGTATGTCAACGGATTTTCCACCGTTCCGTTCTTGATAATCTCAAAATGCAGATGCGTTCCGGTCGAACGGCCCGTGTTGCCCATGACGCCGATGCTCTCACCTTTTTCGACGACTTGACCAACCTTAACACCGATGCTGTTCAAGTGCCCATATAGTGTTTCGTATCCATTACGGTGGTTAATAATAATCACATTGCCATAACCACTCTTTTGTCCTGCAAAAGTAATCACGCCCTCATCAGACGCTTTCACGTCCCGGTTACCGACAAGATCCACACCTTTGTGCTGGCGACCCCAGCGTTGTCCAAAGCTGCTGCTCATCGTAGCGTTCGATACTGGCCAAGCAAATTCGCCTGTACCTTCACCGACCACTTTGGTTCCACTCAGGACTACTTCAGTAACCGCTGCTTTGATGACTTCCTGGCCAAGCCATTCTTCCTGAACGACTTCTCCATTTTCCTTCGTTATCCGATATTGCATGCTCTTCAGACCGCTTTGACCTGGACGCACCACTTTGGTTGTGCCTGCTTTGAGCTCAGCACTTTTGCGTACTTCCACCTGCGGTTTAATCTCAATCTGTTCAACCACCTGCTCAACCGATTTAACCGTAACGGCTGGCTTTGGCACCGTCAGCGTAAGCTCGTCCCCAATTTGCAGCGACGTTTCTTTGATGCCCGGATTATGTTTGCGAATCTCGCTTTGCGTAATTTCGTATTTGGCAGCAATGGAAGAGATCGTATCTCCTTCACGCACGACATAGGTTACAGGCGCGTCTTTACCAACGGTTAAAGCTTTAACCGCCTCGGACACATCCCATATTTTGTTTGGATCAGCCTTCACCACATCTGTCGCTACATCTTCCTTGATGCCTACCGACTTCAGCGTAGTACTCGGCCCCTCGGCTTTCTTCGATGAGTTGGCCGATACCGACTTCGTCTTGAGCGAACTGCGCACAGCCGATGCCGATATGTACTTGTTCTGCACTTGTTCCAGAATCGCGTCTGCTGTTGCCTGATCCTTCACAATGCCGATCACTTCACCGTCTACCTTGAGCTCTACACCCTTAGCATAGGCGGTAAGCATGTCGCCGAGCTTGTCCAGCGTCTCATCACTGTTCACTACGGGTTTGTATGCTTTAATGGTTTCGGTCGTGATGCCGTCTGTGTTCAGCACCATTTCCGCTTCTGGATATTTATTTTGGAATTCCTCGGTTTTGTCTGCAAATAATTTCTGTAATTGCGCCTCATCCGTGATGGTGCCAATCTCATTTCCTTTAACCATCACTTTATAATATGGAACGGTGTTTGCAGCAACGTATTGTTTGCCTGCGAATCCGATCGATGCAGCGATGAATAAACCGCATGCTGCTGTAATGATCCATTTGCGCGAGGCCAGAACGCGCTTTTTGTTACTACTGAAGTTGGACATGCTCATGTTGTTTTTGTCTTCGGCCGTCCGGTGTTCCCCGGATTGTTCGTGTTCCCGGTTCTTGCCCGGTTGGCGTATGCCTCTGAAACCTTTCATGATTCTCTCCTTTTCAGCACTTCTCAGTTCGCATTTCTGTCAAGACATCACCCATTGTGTCTGTCCCATGCTTGTCGATATTTGTATTCGGGTGTCCGCAAATCAGGACTTTAGCTGCGCTCATAAAAGTGTCAAAATTTTAACCTTTTATCACACCCGTATACTTTAACACAGGTTTTACACTCATTTCAACTGTACACGTCATAGGGCAAAGCCGCGCCACGCTTGGTTTTCCTGTATTATCCATAAGATGGAAGATCAATATTCTTCCCCGTAACCCTCTACTTCAGGTATACTATGTACTTTTGATCATTTTTTAAGACTAGGTTCTAAGACCCACTGAAATGTGTTTTCTTTTTCATAAAAATACAAATAGAAAATCCCTCGCCAGATCATCTCTGGTGAAGGATTTTGTTAAACTCTTGCTATATAGTGCCTCATATGGTTGAATTGTATGCTTATTCCGCCTGAAGGACTTCCATCAGATTATCGTATTCTTCGCTCGTCAGATATTTGGAGATCACCTGCTCAATATCGCGCAGCTCCTGCTCAGTCAGGCCACCTTCCATGGCGCCTGAGATTTGCTGCATTTCTTTCTGAGGCAGCTTGTTCATCAGCAGGCTGAAAATCTTTTCTTTTTCCTCCAGCGGCAGCTTGTCCTTCTTGCCTGTGATGTCATCGGGAGATACTACAATCTCATCATTTCCTGAAGAAGACGTACCATTGGAATTCGTACCTGTTCCGTTGCCCGATGCTGTACTGTTGCCCGTTGTTGTCCCTGAATCGGTTCCAGCATTTGAACCAGCATCTGCGTCTGTTCCCGTGCCTGAGCTCCCCCCTGGACTCAATCCCGTAGCAGAAGAGTTCGTTCCCGAACCTGCTCCTTGGCCCTCGTTTGTTCCCGTACCCTGTCTTGAGCTGTTGCCTGTATTCGCGCCTGTTTCTCCACTTTCTGTTCCATTGACCATGACAGAGATCGCATCTTCTGGAACGTGTTCCTCCTCCGCTCCTGCTGGCTGATCTGTCGTGCCCGTTCCCGGCTTCTTCTCTTCACTGGATTTACCACCCAGTGCACCCTGGAACATGGCCGTTAATCCCATGGGCTGGCCTTCCCACTGAATATTGAAACTCGCCAGCAGCGATTTTACATATGACTGAACGATTAATCCGGTTGTCAGCAGGGTCAGTGAACTGACCAGCATCACGGTAAGCAATATTTTAATGAACCATTGAAGCAACTTCATTCCCGTTCTCTCCCTCCGTTTTCCGACCCTATATCACATTCGATGTTCAGGATCTATGAGTCTACTGTTAACCAGTATTGACGGAAATTCGGGGATTATATCAGGGAGATGTGCGAAAAACCCCAGATATCGCTATTTGAGCGATATCTGGGGCTCTATGATGCCTGTATAGGCATATCATTTGGATGAACGTTTAACTTCGTATTGCCAGGTTAAGCTAGCTGCTTATTCGTAGATAGGAAGAACCTGATTCGTTTGCTCACGGTTACGGCCTACAGAGAAGATGGCAATTGGAATGCCTGTCAGTTCGGAAACACGTTTTACATAGTTCTGTGTGTTCACAGGCAGGTCTTCCAGCTTCTTCGCCGAAGTGATATCTTCGCTCCAGCCTGGAAGCTCTTCGTATACCGCTTCACATTCTGCCAGCATTTTCAGGCTTGCTGGATAGTGAGTGATAACCTCGCCACGGAATTTGTATCCTGTGCAGATTTTCACCGTATCCAGACCTGTCATTACATCCAGGGAGTTCAGGGACAGACCCGTAATTCCGCTGACACGACGAGCGTGGCGAACAACAACACTGTCGAACCAGCCCACACGACGCGGACGTCCAGTTACAGTACCGTACTCATGTCCGGTCTCACGAATTTGGTCACCAACGGCATCATGCAGCTCTGTCGGGAAAGGACCATCTCCTACACGTGTTGTATAGGCTTTAGCCACACCGATAACCTGCTGAATACGGGCTGGGCCAACGCCAGAACCGATACATACGCCGCCTGCGGACGGATTGGATGAAGTAACAAATGGATAAGTTCCTTGATCAAGATCCAACATCACACCTTGTGCACCTTCGAACAATACTTTTTTGTCCTCATCGATGTATTCGTTGAGCACAACGGATGTATCACGCACATAAGGACGCAGAATTTCTGCATATCCCAGGTAATCTTTCAAAATTTCTTCTACATCTACAGGCTCGCCGCCATAGACTTGCTCGATTACACGGTTTTTTTCTTTTACCAGATGACGCAGTTTCAGTTCGAACTCTTCCGCATCCAGCAGATCAACCATACGAATACCGATACGGGCTGATTTGTCCATGTAACATGGGCCAATTCCCTTACCTGTTGTACCGATTTTGTTCGGCCCTTTGCTCTCTTCTTCCAATGCATCCAGTACCATGTGATATGGCAGGATGATGTGTGCGCGTTCGCTGATAGACAGGTTTTTGGTCGTAAAGTCATTGTCATGAATATAGTTAATTTCTTCGATGAGTGCCTTCGGATTGATAACCATACCGTTACCAATTACACATGCTTTATCTGTGTAGAAGATACCCGATGGAATCATCGTCAATTTATATTTTTTGTTATCGATCAGAATCGTGTGTCCTGCATTGTTACCACCTTGGTAACGAGCTACCACATCTGCGGATTCCGCCAAATAATCCGTAATCTTGCCTTTACCTTCGTCTCCCCATTGCGTTCCCACTACAACTACCGTTGACATAGTACATACCTCCGTGGGTGCCTTGCGCACCTTTGTATTGGTCTGTCCGTCCTCTATCTCGGCAGGAATTTGAAGTGAAATTACCAGCGGAGAAGCGTGCTAACGGACAGTGAA
Source organism: Paenibacillus sp. OK076 (assembly GCF_900110055.1). NCBI lineage: Bacteria > Bacillati > Bacillota > Bacilli > Caryophanales > Paenibacillaceae > Paenibacillus > Paenibacillus sp. OK076. The sequence continues at coordinate 57,075 of NZ_FOCH01000002.1, read as the reverse complement.
AATCCCCCTCGGTTTACATCCAAGGGAAGGTTTTCGCTGCTTTAACGCAGCAGTACTAGTGTACCAGTCCCTTTTTTCAAAGTCAAATCAAATGGCGAACAATTAGATATCCTCCAACTCTAATGTTCGGAATTGAGTCCATATTCCGACGCAAAAAACCGGCGAAGCCAGTCAAAGCTTGCTTGACGGCTAACCCCGGTTATACGCTACGCATTCAAATCCAACGCTATATGTCGCATTCACAACGTACTTATGAGTTCATATGATCTAATGATAGATGCCGGGACAGACGATTTCACTTCCTGATCGAAGCAGTCTGTGCCTGTCCCCTACATGGCAAAGGCGTCATTATGTGCCCGCTCGTAGTTAACGAATTTATTAAAGTTTTTCAGGAAGACCAGTTCCACCGTGCCTACCGGACCATTACGCTGTTTGGCGATAATAATCTCGATAATGTTTTTCTTCTCGGTCTCCTGGTTGTAGTAGTCATCCCGGTACAGGAACGCTACGATGTCGGCATCTTGCTCGATCGAACCCGATTCCCGCAAGTCACTCATCATCGGACGTTTATCCTGACGCTGCTCTACACCCCGGCTCAGCTGAGACAAGGCAATAACCGGAACTTCCAATTCCCGACCAATCTGTTTCAGTGTACGCGAAATCTCGGATACCTCTTGTTGACGGTTCTCGCCGGCTTTACCACGTCCACTAATTAGTTGAAGGTAGTCAATCAGAATCATGCCAAGGCCTTTCTCTTTCTTGAGACGACGGCATTTCGCACGAATGTCAGCTACGGTGATCCCTGGCGTATCGTCAATGTAGATATTTGCTTCATTCAAGGCTGCAATGCCCATCGTCAGCTTCTGCCAATCCTCATCACCTTTGAAGTCACCCATACGCATGACACCCGCATCCAGATTGGCCTCTGCACAGATCATACGCTGTACGAGCTGTGCGGCTGACATCTCCAGACTGAATATCGCAACCGTCTCCTGCGCACGAATGGCTACATTCTGAGCGATGTTCAGGGCGAAAGCGGTCTTACCTACAGATGGACGTGCCGCTACAATAATCAAGTCGCTCCGCTGGAATCCGGCGGTCATCTTGTCCAGATCGATAAACCCTGACGGAATACCCGTCGTCGTTCCCCGGTTCTGATGCAGCGTCTCCACACGGTCGAACACTTCCATAAGTACATCCTGTATGGCTATAAAACCACTACTGGAACGTCGGTTGGAAATCTCCAGAATTCGCCGCTCTGCTTCTCCAAGCATAGCCGCGACATCCTCGCCGCCCGTGTATCCTTCACTCACGATCTGCGTAGCCGTACGAATCAGGCGACGCAGCATGGATTTCTCTTCGATAATCTGAGCGTAATAATCCACGTTCGCAGCAGTCGGAACACCATGAGCCAGCTTGGCCAGATAACTGACGCCGCCGATGTCCTCAAGCTCACCTTTATCCTTCAGTAGCGAAGTCAGTGTCACGAGGTCAATCGGTTGATTTCCCTCGCCAAGCTGGATCATCGCTTCAAAAATTAATTGATGGGGTTTATCATAGAAATCCTCGGTTTGCACCCGTTCCATCGCTGTAATCAGGGCTTCGCCCTGCAACAGGATTGCACCCAGCACGGCCTGTTCGGCTTCCAGGTTCTGTGGGGGAATCCGGTCGAATAACATTTCGCCGCCCATCTTACTCCTCCGTTACCTGTACCTTCAAGGTAGCCTTCACTTCAGGGTGAACCTTGACGGTGACTTGCGTTACGCCGAGTGTGCGAATAGGCTCGTCCAGTTCAATTTTGCGTTTGTCGACTTTCAGACCTTTCGCTGCCAGAGCTTCTGCGATTTGTTTGCTTGTGATTGCACCGAACAGACGGCCGCCTTCGCCGGCTTTTGCCTTCAGTTCAGTCACTTCAGCTTCCAGCTTTTTAGCCAGCGCTTCCGCTTCTGCTTTCTCTTCCTGCTTACGTCTGTCTTCCGCTGCCTTCTGGTTGTCGAGTGTTTTCATGTTTCCGTCTGTTGCTGGACGTGCGATTCCCCGTGGCAGAAGGAAGTTCTGTGCATATCCCTCGGACACTTCCTTCACTTGTCCTTTTTTGCCTTGACCCTTCATATCTTTTATAAAAATGACTTTCATTCGAACAAACCCTCTTCCTTTTCGATTTCAGCCAGTACGTTCGTCAGCCGTTTTTCCGCCTCTCCAAGCGTTCCTTCAAGCTGCACGGCAGCATTCGTCAAATGTCCGCCACCGCCCAGTCGTTCCATGACCACCTGAACATTCATGCGCCCCAGCGACCTCGCGCTGATGCCAATTAGTCCATCCGGGCGTTCACTAATGACAAATGAAGCGACCACGTCGGTCATATTGAGCAATGTGTCCGCCACTTGGGCGATCATCATCTGTGGAATCTTGTTGCCAGGGTCCGTGACCGCCAGCGCAATGTTCCCGTATACCATTTTAGCATGCTTTATGATTTCTGCCTTAGCAATATATTCTGACAGATCTTGTTTCATCAGCCGCTGGATCATAATGGTGTCTGCACCACTACGACGCAGGAAGCCTGCCGCTTCAAACGTTCTCGATCCCGTGTGAAGTGCAAAATGCTTCGTATCCACCGTAATTCCGGCTAATAACGCCGTCGCTTCCAGCGGAGTGAATTGTACCTTGTCATGAATATACTGAAGAAGCTCAGTTACCAGCTCTGCTGCAGATGATGCATAGGGTTCAAGATAGATCAGCACTGCATCGTTAATGAATTCTTCACCCCGACGGTGATGATCCACAACCACGACACGTGTAGCGGATTGAACCAGTTTCGGCTCCATTGTCATGGATGCCTTATGCGTATCGACAACAACGAGCAGCGTATGCTCCGTCATCATCTGCGTTGCCTGTTCCGGTGACACAAAGGCTTTGGACAGCTTCTCATCCTTATTCACCTGTTCCATCATGCGTTCAATGGAAGGATTTGGCCCATCCAGCACAATTCGTGCCTCCACATTGTACAGACTTGCCGCTTTCCATACCCCAATGGACGCGCCAATCGCATCCATATCGGGCATTTTGTGACCCATGATAATCACCCGGTCGCTCTCCTGCATCAGATCACGCAATGCATGCGCGATAACCCGGGCTCTTACCCGTGTACGTTTCTCCACAGCGTTGGACTTCCCACCGTAAAAGGACAGCCGTTGTCCAGATTTTACGGCAGCCTGATCACCACCACGGCCAAGTGCCATATCCAGACTGGACTGAGCCAGTTCTCCCATCTCACTGATGGTATCCGAACCAAATGCCAGTCCAACACTTAGTGTCATCGGCACCTTAAGATCAGCTGTCATCTCCCGGACTTCATCCAGAATGACAAATCGGCTCTGCTCCAGTTCCTGCAAAGACTTATAGTTCAGCATCATGAGATAACGATCAGAGGAAAGGCGGCGCAGGTATACCTCGTACCGCTTCGCCCAGGACGTGATCTCACTTGTTACGCGGGCAATCAGTGCAGTCCGCTGCTGATCATCCATACCCTGGGCTGCTTCGTCCAGGTTATCGAGAACCAGAATGCCTAGTGCCATGCGTTCATTCTCATATTTATCACGAAGAATGGCTAGCTCCGTAATCTCGTATACATATACATACCGTTCCTGCGGGTTATGGATAACTCCATAATATCGATCATCCAGTTGGAATTCGTCATGAAGTTCCTTGGAAGGCTCCTTGGTCCCATCCTTTTTCTCCTTCGGTTGAGGAAGTTTGGGAAATAAATTTTGCAGCGGATTGCCAACCATCGTCTTCTCTTGGAACATGTCCGCGACGAAGCGGTTATGCCACTCTACGGTACGATCTTCGCTGTACAGCACAATACCGAATGGGAGCATACTGACCGCTTCCCCCTCCATCCGCTTAATCCGAATGGAGAGGCCATTAATGTAGTCGTTAAGCTCACGGCGGAACGCTAGCTCCGCCTTAATCATGACGATTCCCAGCGCCGAAGCCAGTATCAGACTAATCAAACCAAGCGTCCAGTTGTAAATGGTCACGAACATAACAAGCAGAAGCAGCAGTATGAACGCCCATACGGTATAGTAGCCGTGCCAGCGTTTCTTCAGAAATTTAGGCATGACTCATCACCCTATCGTTTTGGTTTCGATATTGCCTCGCGAAGCGGGAACGCCAGATCGATAATCCCGATAATCCGCAGCGGTCCAATGAAGAAAACTGCCGCCGCCAGCAAATACGGTACAACCGGATTCCATTTCTTTGCATGTGAGAGAAAGAAGAAGAATCCGATGGCTTGAATCATGAAGCCCAAATTGATTAGAGGCGACAGGTTCATGGCAATCATGGTCCAGTACGTTCCGTCACTCTGCCTGGATATCACTTCGAACAACAATGCCAGGAAGTAATACCAGATCAGGGCACGCGGCATGCGCCATTCACGCGCAGGTGGAAATTTCGGTACAACCACGCCCATAACGTTCAGAATCGGACGTGCAATGAGATGTGTGATTAGAGCCATGACCAGAGACGTGACCACCAGGGCAAAAGGAATCATAAGCTGCGTCTGTCTTGCAACATCCTGAGTCATTTCAGGTGTCCATACAAACCCATTTACCATCTGATTGGATGTATTCGTCAGCGGTTCAATCGTCAATCTGACCACATCATTAATATAACTCGACAAATCAAACTGGAAGATTACACTTCCAATCAACAGGAGCAACAGATATTCGGCCAGCATGGCTCCACTTCCGGCCATTAAGGCGTACAGGGCCGACTTCTTTTTCTTATACGCATTGCCCATAACAATGGCGGGCAGGGTGAACAAAAGCAGCAATAACAAATAAATCGGACTAAATATGACCAAAATAATCGCCACTGGGACGAGATGCCATATGAAAGATTTTACCGGTAATGAAGCATACAAAATAACTCCAGGTATCATCATGAAAAATATGGCCAAAACCGATAAAGGAGTTAACAGCGAAAGTAGCAAGAGCAGATAAACTACGCTCCAGACAGCTGATTTAAAGCTAAACTTCAACAAATTCACCTCTTACGCATGTGATCTTCTAGCGCGGAAATATCCTGGTACCAATCTTCCAACTGGTGACCTTCCTGTTTATGCTTTTTCAATTTCTCAACAAGCAGTGCATCCAGATCCTTGAAAGGAATACCGAGCCTGCGGCCCAATATGTAACTACTCATCATCAAACTGGCGAGACTGTCCCCGATTCGGGTTGTACTGCCTTCCCATAACGCTTTGAATAATCGGGATACCTGATCAAGCACTTCGGTTTTAAGCCATTCAATCACTTTTGCGCGTTTGGCTACATCCAGTTCCTTAGGCATATTGGCGAAAGTCACTCTCCCCCGAAAAAGCTTTATTCTCCATTATAGCATAAAAAGGGGGGCCGCAAAATTATCCCAAAAAGCGGAGAAGTCCTCCGAAACTTATCTCAGGTACTTTGCGGGGACCCCGTACAACGAATTCGTATTTTATCTTGTCGAAAATTCATTTAAGTTCAGCTGTTCTTAAGTTTAACATGATACCGGACGGCTGTGATTATCCACGCTGTTGCAACAATATCAAAATTTATTTTGACTTACTTCACTTTCATCGATTCCTTAGCTACAATGCCCTCGCAATACTCAATAATCTGACTCCGTCTTACGATCCCAATAAAGCGCTCCATATCATCGACGACCGGCACAAAGTTCTGAACTTTGGCCAGATTGATCAAATCCTCCATGTTGGCTTCAATGGATACCGGCTTGATGTCCAGCCGAAGTGGAACGTCTTTGAGCAGAAATTTTGAAGCGTTTTCAAATGTAATCTTTCCCTCGGAGTTCTTCATATACCACAACAGATCACCTTCGGTAACCGTGCCAATATACTTGCCTTCCTTATTCAAAATGGGCACCGCCGTGAACCGATGATATTCCATCCGTTCCAACGTTTGCCGCAGAGTAGAATCCGACGTTACGCACGTAACTTCTTGTTTGGGCAGCAAAAAAAATGCGATGTTCATACCCTTACGTATCCTCCTTGTGAATTTCATCATTCAGCTTATTACATTCAACTTACATAGTACGCATTAGATCGCAAGATGTTCCAAAAGGCAGGATTCCTTCTACAAAGTAAAAAAAACAGCAGCCCGCCAATAAACGCACTGCTGATCGATGTTAAAACATAACGTCTGTATGGAATTGGTTACTCGATCTTCTGCCGGTCAGGAATCATCACTTCACCGGCTGGGGTCGACTCATCCATCCAGTTGTTAATCAGCTCTTTGGCATATTGGACGTCTTTCTCATCTGCCTTGCCATAATAAATTCCGTCTTTCCGCATCCCTTCGCCCAAAATAGTGAAGCTTGAGATTTGCGGTTTTTCCTGAGTCAGTACCTGCTTGGCCAGATCAATAATGAAGGAAGGCTGCATATCCGTCTGGAAGCTGTCTCCCATAATCTGAATTAATTCCGGAATTTTGCTGATGGCGTTCAGATTAAGCATCTCATTGGCCATCGCATTCAGGAAAATCTGCTGCCGCTTGGTACGATTAAAATCGCTATCCTCACGGTATCTTACATAGTAAAGTGCTTCCTGACCGTCATAGATCGGCTTACCGCCTTCTATTGTGAACTGTACATGTTCAGGGTTCTTGTTCACAATGTCCTCATCAATCGGCAGCTTCACGCCCCCAAGTGCATCAACGACTTTTTTAATCCCATCAAAGTTAATCGTTGCATAATAACCAACATCCGCATCGAGAAATTTCTCCACCGTATTGATAGACATATTCTCCCCACCGAAGGCGTAGGCATGCGCGAGCTTGTCATAATCATCCTCGCCATCCTTGTTGGCATCACGCCCAACAATCTGCACATAGGTGTCACGAGGAATGGAGACCAGGAGCACGCGTGATTCTTTGGGACGAACAACGGCATAGATGACCGTGTCCGAGCGCCCACGTGTTTTCTCATAGGCACGTTTGTCTGAACCTAGAAGCAACACCGAGAACGGTTCTTTGCGATATACTGTTGGGTCAGGCGTATTGTTGCCCTCCTGCGGCACATAGGAACGGGACAATTGATCTTCAACTGAACCAGCGAGAAACAGATCGAAGGCCGCTACAGCAAGCTGCTGACGAAACAAATAGCCCCCGATTAACAAAACAACGAGCGATACGAGCGTTATATATAGACCTTTTCTTCTTTTCTTCTTCTTATCTTTAGTTCTGCTTGTCATCCATCGATTCCTTCTTCACTGTCAAAATGAAATTCGATACTACTACGATATAAGTTGAATTTAACTTGTCCTGACCCCGCAACGGTACAGTGTTAATTAAATCGAACAACTTATATACTTACCATTAAACGTGCGCAATGGCTTGTGACACGGTGTTCTCTGAAGTTTTCTCTATCTGAAAAGAAAACGCCGCTCACGCTCGTTCTATTGTAATCATTGCTGGGTGATGAAAAGTTACAATACGGTTAAATTAAAAAGAACAGCGCTCCTTTTTTACTGGCAAAAGGTGCACTGTTCTCTTGATGTGGAATGTCCATCCATTCAGTTTGTTGAGGCTATCTCTACCTGATTCTTCTTCTCTTTATGACGCTGACGTCCTGTAATCAACGCAGCGACCAGCGTGAGTACACTGAAAATAACCGCAGACCAGAACAGCCCACTATAACCCTCGCCGGTTGTCTGATGTAGAGCCTGTAGCAGCACATCTCGAATGCCCGGATCAGGGATTTGGGATAGTCCCTCCGTTAAGCTGGAGATATCGCTCCCTGAAGCCGAACCGCCGCCAGACGCATATTGTTGAAGCGCTTCGGGCGGCACCTGAATGCCCTTATCTGCGAGACCCTGCTGAATATTAGATCCCAGGTTGGAGAAGGAGCGAGCCAGAAAACCGGCAAAAATGGTTGGCGCGATCGCCATAGCCATCTGACGGAACAAGGAACTGGTCGCTACTGCGATGCCCTTGTTGTTCTCTCCCGCTTGCTCAGTAACGAGCACGTTCACTGGAGCTCCCAGCATCATACCGAAGCCAATCCCCACGAGTACACTCGCAATCACGAATTGCCAGATATGCTCTACCCACAGCGGGAAGAGCAGGAAGCCGATTGCCGACAGCAAACCTGCTACAGATAACGTCCAGATTGGCCCTTTGCGGTCAACCAGATAACCGCCACCACCCGCACCAATGCCTGAAGCCAGAGCAAGCGGTGTAAACCAGTAGCCGGAGGCTGTGTTGGATACCCCGAGGTATTGCTCAACAAAGCCTGGAATGAAGATCACAGATGCCAGAATGGCTCCTGAGAAAAAGGCAATCAGCAGCGTCCAACGAAAGGACGCAATGCCCAGAAGTTGTGTAGATACAACAGGTTCACGTTGTGATCCTTCCAGCCTTTTTTCAAGAAAGTAGAAGACGACCAGAATGACCACACCTGCCAGGAAGAAGCCATAGAACGTCGGTGATCCAAGACTTCGCAGCATATTTACGCCATCCAGGTTGCTGAAGCTGTACATCAGACTGAGCACACCCAACGTCAGGACCGCGATACCACTCCAGTCCACCGCCTTACGGTGCAGCTCCTGTTCTTCATGAATATAACGGATGCCTGCAATAAACAACAAAATGGCGATCGGTACATTGATCAAGAACAACCAATGCCAATTCCCCGTAATGTCGAGGATAAAAGCACCGATATTCGGCCCAAGAATCGCGGCAACCCCGTTCATGCCTCCCAGAAGACCCAAGGCTGTACCCTGACGCTCCGCTGGGAACTTGCTTAATACGTAAGAGCTCGCAATGATAAAAATCCCGCCACCACCCAACGCCTGGATGACACGAGCAATCAGGAAGAAGGTAAACGATGTGCTTAACGCAACGAGTAAAGACCCGATTCCGAACAAAGCTACTTCAATCAGAAACAGCTTCTTGCGTCCATAACGGTCGGAGAGCTTACCCGCAATGGGCACACTCACCGCAAGTCCGAGCGTATAGAGCGTGATTGTCCATGCTCCCCATGTCGGCGACACGCCAAACGACGCATTTAAAGTCGTCAGGGACGACGTAATAATTCCGTTATCCAGCGCAGCCATAAACACCCCGATAGCAAATAGGATAAGCGGCCATTTCATTTGTTTTTGCATCACATGTTTCCTCCCCGTCAGATTGCAATCCAGTAGCGTAAGGCTGTAATGATACATATATATTAAACCTAATCGTACATTAATGACTCACTGGTCATTTTAAACAAAATGATTTCATATGTCAATTTATTAATATACTTGTATTCCTATTCACTCATTCCCTGCTCTACCAAATAAAACCGTCCCTCAGGTTGGATGAAACCCATGGGACGGTCTTCTTTGTTGAACTAACCTACTATTGCTGCATCAGGTGACGGTTCAGAAATTTCTCAATAGCACGATACAAATCCAATTGATTTTCAACATTGCCGAAGCCATGTCCCTCATTGGCTTTTAGCATATAAGGCACATCTACTCCACGCTTGCGCAGAGCCTCCACGATCTGATCAGACTCAGCCTGTTTGACACGCGGATCATTAGCACCCTGAACCACGAACAATGGGGCTTTCATCTGATCGATATGGAACAGTGGTGAGACAGCTGTCAGCAGCTCCTTGTCTTTCTCCGGATCACCCATACGTTCATAGAACATGTTGCGCTCCGATTCCCAGTAAGGTGGCAGTGAATCCAGCAGCGTGAACAGATTGGATGGTCCAACATAGCTAATTCCAGCAGCATAAACTTCTGGTGTGAATGCCAGTCCTGCCAGGGCAGCATATCCACCATAAGATCCACCGTAGATGGCTACACGCTTCGCATCAACTGTTCCCTCTTTAACCAGCCAATTTACGCCGTCTGTGAGATCGTCCTGCATCGCTTTACCCCACTCTTTGTTCCCGGCATCCAGGAATTCCTTACCGTATCCAGTAGAACCACGGAAATTCACCTGTAGTACGGCATAGCCGCGGCTTGCGAGAAATTGAATTTCCGGATTGAAGCCCCACGAATCCCGGGCCCAAGGTCCACCATGCGGAACAACTACCAATGGCAATTGGGAAGCCTCAGCTCCTTGTGGGAGGGTCAGATAACCATGAAGGGTTAAACCGTCACGTGACTTGTACGTAATGGGTTTTACATCCGACATTTTACTCTCATCAATCCAAGGTGCCGCGTCAGCTAATTTATCCAGCTTACCCGTCTTGGAATCGTAGAAGTAATACGTACCCATGGTTTTATCGCTATAGGCAACGAACAGAACCTGACCTTCTTCACTTATGTTTGAAATGCTTATTTCTTTAGCCGGAACTTTCGCCTGGATATCCTGCATCAATTTTTTGAAATCATTATCGAAGTATTCATAGTTAACCTTGTCCGTCTCATAGACAGCTGCAAGGATTGTGCCTTTTTCTTTAGAAGGAACGAAACTGGATACGTCCACATCTTTGTTTTCATAGATGGTTTTTGTTACTTTTTTGCTGCTTGGGCTGTATTCGACAATCGCTGTTTTATCCCGCTCCAGATTGGATACAGCATAGATGTTTTTGTTATCATACGTGAACATCACCGGCGCAAATGTTTCTCCAAGCTTGGTGGTCATCAAATTTTCAAATGGTTTATCTTCCGATTCACGATACATCAACGAAGAGACATTACCATCACTCGATATGGCCACACGGATTTTACCGTCATGGTCTGTTAACCAGCCCGTAATATTGCCCGGATTCTCTGCAGCAAGCACAGCCTCACCTGTCTTGATGTTTATCCGGTACACATCAAAGATCCGCGGATCACGTTTGTTCATGCCCACTAGAATTTCATCCGGAATGTTCTCCAGCGAGTCTACCAGGATCGCTCTTGTATTCGGAAATGGTGTCAGATCTTTGCTGTTCTTCCCATCGATATCCGTTACATAAATATGATAGTTCTCGTCCCCTGCTTCATCCTTTACGTACAACAGCTTATCCTTTGTCGCCCATACAAATCCCGCTATACTGCGCTCTGTCTCACTCGTGATACGTACTGCCTTGTCCTGACCATTCTCTTTCACCACGATATTCATTCGGTTGTTCCAAGGCTCCATGTAAGCCAGATGTTTACCATCCGGAGACATCTGGAATCCTGCTTGAGCCGGCTGTTTGAAGAAGTCTTCCAGAGGTGTGAGACCTTCTGACTGCACATCAAGTCCAAGAGCAAGATACAGTGCGTCAGCAAACTCACCGTGGGTCACCGAATTTTTGGCGTTAAAGGCGCTGCCTTCGATAATAAAATGCTGCTTCAAACGAATGGCATCCTCCGTATGAACCTTCGGAATCTGCGCCATATCACTGTATACAACCTGAATGCCATTATCCTTCAGTTCAAACGCCCGAGTAAACAACGATGCCATCTGTGCTTTTGTGAGAGGTGCATCTGGTGAATAACCTTTGGCTTGTCCTTGAATAAGACCACTTTGCTTCAGTGCGTAAATGGCAGAAGCAGCTTCATCCTTAGCCAACACATCTGCGAAACCAGTAAGAGACGCTGGAGCATCCAGTTTAAGTACACGCTGCAGGATGATTGCCGCCTGAGCACGGGTAATTGGCGTTTGTGAGTCTTTCATTCCATCTGTTATGCCATCTATGTATCCCAGTTGCTGTAGTGTCTGTGTTGCCTTCGAAGCAATGGATTCAGCGACTGTCGACGTAGGCTTCACCGCTTCTGCTGCCTGGACCGCTGGTTGAATCAGAGCGATTGACATCGCCATGGTAAGCGTGAGAGCATATACTTTTTTACTCACTGCGTTCAAGTTATTCCCCCCTTTAAAGTGAAATACATCATAATTTGGAATTATACGTAAATCATTTTACCATGATACACCATTGGTTAACAGCGGTAGAGCCCCTAAGTTCCATTACCCCTTACTTTGAACCGGTAAATCCATAATTGAATAGCTTTCGTGTCTCGATAAAACGTCCCTCACGACTGTCCGATCCCAGTACAACGGAGATCAGTCGCTTGCCATTTCGCTCCGCCGTTCCAACGAAGTGATAGCCGGAATCCACATCATATCCGGTCTTCAATCCATCGTTCCCATCGTAAGCATAGGGTCCGCCAATAGAGGACAGCATCCAGTTGGTGTTGCTCATGTACATTCCCTTTTGGTGCATCGAAACTTGCATTTGGCTGGAAACTCTCAATATTTCGGGATAGTTACTCAGCAGATAACGTGCAAGCTTGCATGCATCTACAGCGGTCATTACAGTCTGGCCTTGTATTTCCTTCGGACGATTTGGACCAAGTAGTTTTTCGCTTATACCTGTTGCATTGGTAAACACTGTCTTGTCGGACAGTCCGATCTCTGTAGCCTTCTGATTCATCTTTTTTGCAAAAGTCTGCTCTGTCCCACTGATATGTTCAGCCAGAGCAATAGCAGCGTCATTCGCGGAATAGACGGCTACAATCTGGAATAGCTCCTGCACAGTGAACTGCTCCCCTTGTTTCAAACCCAGGTGGCTGCCACCTACTGAACTTGCATATAGGCTGATATTTACAGGGTCGTCCCAACGCAACTCTCCGTTAATCACAGCTTCCATTACAAGTAGTTCTGTCATCAGTTTACTGATTCCTGCAGGTGCAATCTGTTCAGAACCGTTAAAGTTGATTAGAATCTGCTCGGAGTTCATATCCATTAGTACAGCCGATTCAGCTTTAATCCCCGGTTTGCCCACCAGCATGTCCGGTTTTACACCCAAATATATAATAACGAGTAGAGCCAGAAGCATTCCTGCCCGTATCCACCATCTTTTCATCGGAAAATCACCTCTTACAGATATAGACGAAGTGAAGAGGCATTTTGTCTGCACTTTTTTGAAAAAAAGTTAAATTTTTTTTATTTTTTTGTTACCAAAAAAAACATGGACCCCCTACCCCCATGCCAGAGTGTACGGAATCCATGTTTTTAAGGAATTATTCTAAGGGTATAACTTTAAATATCGCAGTATTCTATCTCCTATTTTCCAATCAAAAGCTCAATTTAGACAACAAGTGAGTTACCCTAACATTAGTTTGCCTGTGTATCAGTAATTAAGATATAAATGCTCTGTCAGTTACATTCTGAGCATTCGGAAGCGAACGTGTTTTATAGTCCAACATCCAATAGATTCCGACCATTATAACTACAAAACCACTCCATCCAATAACCTCCCTTCCATCCACCATCTGACCCACAATTCCTCCTATTAAGGAACCAATAGGCATAGCAATTCCACTCAGGCTATAAGCAGCTGAAAAAACTCTTCCTAGCAGATTCGTAGGTATACCCTTTTGCAGATAAGTATTAATCAAAATGTTGGTTACACCACCAGGAAACCAAGCTAATCCGTATACGAATATCATCAACCACGGATAGGGACAAAAAACAGAGAGCGTCCACAGCAAGCCACTAAGCATGAAAGCTACGGCATAAATTTTCCCCATTCCTATTGATTCTAACCTAAGATAAGGTGCCGACAAAGCTCCTAATAAACTTCCCAACGCTTGGGCCATTAGCAATAAGCCATATATCTCTGCACCTCCATATCCCTTACTGAATTGCGGCAAAACGACAAATGTTGCACCGCCCACCAAATTAATCAGGATTATTCCAAAAAGAAGGCGTGAAACTGTTTTGTTAAATAAGATTTGAATACCTTCTGTGAGTTCAGAACCATATTTCTTGACAATCTGTATTAGATTGTTAGGTTCCTCTCCCCTTGACTCAAGGTGCTTGACCCTGGAGACTTTAATCATAGCAAAGAGGAGCGTACTCATCATGAACATAACCGAATCAAGAAGATAGATGGAAATTGCCCCAATAGATACCAACAGTATTCCTGCGAGAGCGTTGCAGCCTGTTTCAATGCCTTGATTGGCAAAGGTGAACATGGAATTAGCCTTGGAGAGATTTCGATCCTCAACAAATTGTGGTAGGGAGGACATCTGGGCCGGATAGACAAACATGTTGAACGTGGAGATAATGGGAGAGACGATAAGAACAAGACCCACAGTTAGGAAACCCATGTAGTGAGCAATGGGAATTAATAAAAGCAATACCGCCTGTATTAACTGTGTATAGATTAGAAGAGAACGGATATTAACCCGATCGATTATAGGACCTGAAAAAAATTGAATAAACCTAGGAATTATCGTAAGAAACCCAGCTAATCCTGTATAAAAAGTAGATCCTCCCAATTCAGAGACCAACCACATCGCTGCTACGGCATAAAGGGAATCTCCGATATTCGTGACCACTCTCCCAAGAAACATGAGTAAAAAATTACGGTTACGCAGCATACTCATTGTTACACCTCCGTATTGTCACCTGTTTCTTTTTTCTCCTTTGTTGACTTAATCTGGATTCCTACGCTATACTCCTGACTTATTGTTAAATCCTTATCCGTCATATGCATTGACGTTTTATCCACCCACCTCTCAAGCAGCTGTTTAAATTCTTCATGTAATTCATCCTTTTGATCGTTGGTAAGATCCAAACGAAGGATCAATTTGGTTACATTACTCGAGTCAAACTCATCAGCCAACACGGGATCGACAGCTCCAGATCCTATCGTATTGAACCATTTAGAGCGGGACAGGTAATACTTTTCAGTAACTCCGCCAACTTTCTTTTCCTCCACCATCTTAATCAGTCCACCATCATACAATTTCATCATATGGTAATGGACATTCCCCCCTGATTCTCCGAGCATATCCGCTACTTGTTTTGCCGTCCTTGGAGTATGTAGCAACTGTTTAATAATTCGTACTCGAAGCGAATGCCCCAACAGCTTCGCTTGCTCAATAGAAATGTTAAAAGATTCATCGCCGCTCATTCATGTTACCTCCTCTTCAAAAGTAATCACATTAACGATCTGATTTTATAGATTGACGATCTGCATAATTAGATTATCATGCTGATCCGATTCTGTATACCCTTATTTTTCCTAAAAATTGCTTAAATTTTTATCTTTTCTTTTGTTCAATACCTGCTCGACCCCGTTGTTATATGATAGAATTTTTTTCATATGTCGACCCTTCCTAAAAATAACGTTCTGTAAATTATGATGTTTTCTATCTCCGTACGTGGGGATGTATACAATACATTTAAGTCATGTGAAACTAAAATTATGATTTTATCTAAATAACTTTTATATAAAGTTCCCCTTTTATTGTGTTAAAAACAAAAAAAGCACAACTGACGGCAATATTGCCAATCACTTGTGCTTTTTTAAGATGGCTTTCCAACTCGTTCAGAACCCCAATTCCTTAAGCTGGACATGCCCATATTTAACTCTTTACTCGTTAGACCAGGTGACAAGCTACAAAATGTTGAGATCCAACATCACGATATTCTGGTACTTGTTGTTTGCAAATATCAGTCGCCAGCGGACATCGCGTATGAAATTTGCAGCCGGACGGTGGATTGGCTGGACTCGGAATGTCCCCTTTCAGGACAATTCGCTCACGACGCAACGTTGGATCCGGTATAGGAACTGCAGACAGCAGCGCCTTGGTATATG
This sequence comes from Paenibacillus sp. OK076, assembly GCF_900110055.1. Taxonomy (NCBI): domain Bacteria; kingdom Bacillati; phylum Bacillota; class Bacilli; order Caryophanales; family Paenibacillaceae; genus Paenibacillus; species Paenibacillus sp. OK076. The sequence goes on along the minus strand of NZ_FOCH01000002.1, from coordinate 41,499 downwards.
GATGAAGCGGATTGCGAAACATTTCTTCCTTGCTTGCCATCTCTACCATGGAACCAAGATACATAACCCCGATACGGTCACACAAATGCTCCACCACACTAAGGTCATGGGAAATGAAAAGATAGGTAAGCTGTTTCTCCTGTTGCAGATCACTCAATAGATTTATAATTTGAGCCTGAATAGATACATCCAGGGCGGATACAGGCTCGTCCGCTACGATAAAATCAGGATTCATAATCAATGCCCGAGCAATACCGATACGCTGTCGTTGTCCGCCGGAAAATTCATGTGGATAACGATCATAATGATAGGCCGCAAGCCCGCAAATTTTTAGTGTCTCAATGACTCTGTCCTTCACTTCACTCCGGCTACATAGGCCATGGTCAATAAGAGCCTCACCAATGGCTTCGCCTACCTTGATTCTTGGATTAAGCGAACTAAATGGGTCCTGGAACACAATCTGCATTTTTGGTCGAAGGGAACGCAGCTTCGTTTTATCCAATGCATGTATGTCCTCACCCTTAAACACAACCTTGCCATCCGTCTTATCCAACAAACGGAGGATTGTACGACCAATCGTACTTTTACCGCAACCGGACTCGCCTACAAGTCCGAAAGATTCACCTTTATTAATCTGAAAAGAGACGTCATCTACGGCTCTTACGTTTCCAACTACCCGTTTAAATACTCCGCCAGTGATTGGAAAATATTTTTTGAGATTTTGTATCTCGATCAATGCCTCAGCCATATTATTTCGCCCCCTCTTCATACAACCAGCAAGCAACTTTATGGCCAGTAGCGTCAGTATGTAGAGGTGGTTCCTTCTCACGGCATACATTCATACAAAACTCACATCTGTCGTGGAAGTGGCAATTCTGTCCCAATTCAATAGGATTAGGAACCTGACCCGGGATGGAATACAGTCTATCCTGCTTCTGATTGATCACTGGCTTGGCTTTTAACAAGCCCTGTGTGTATGGATGCTTGGGTGACTTGAACAGCTCGTAAACCGAAGCCTCTTCAATCACTTTACCTGCATACATGACAACCACATAATCGGCCATTTCTGCAACGACTCCTAGATCATGAGTAATTAGCATAATGGACGTATTTATTTTATCTTTGATGTCACGCATCAAGTCCAGAATCTGAGCCTGAATCGTAACATCCAATGCAGTTGTCGGCTCATCAGCAATTAAGAGTTTAGGATTGCAACTCAGCGCAATTGCAATCATAATTCGTTGCCTCATGCCACCACTGAGTTCATGCGGATAAGAATCATATATTTTCTCAGGGCGAGGAATTCCCACCAATGTAATTAACTCGATCGCGCGCGCCTTTGCTTCCTTACGGCTCAACAGTGTATGGAGCAATATGGGTTCGGTAATTTGCTCTCCAATCGTCAGTACCGGATTCAGAGAGGACATCGGTTCCTGGAAAATTACAGATATATCATTACCACGAATTTGACTCATATCACCTTTGCTAAGCTTCAGAAGATCCTTGCCTTCAAACAATATTTCCCCGCCCGCAGGAGGGGTATCCACGAGGCGCATCAGAGACATCGCTGTAACACTTTTTCCGCAACCTGATTCACCCACAACACAGAGAGTCTCTCCTTCACGGATATTGAAACTCACGTCATCGACGGCTTTCACGACTCCAGCAGAGGTATGAAAATGCGTTTTGAGATTACGGAATTCAACTAAGTTTTTTGCCATATCGCATCTCCTACTTCTTCATTTTTGGATCAAGCGCATCACGCAGTCCGTCACCAATCAAGTTAATCGCTACAACCGTTATTAATATGCATATTCCCGGAGGAATCCAGAGCCATGGTCTTTTACGGAATTCGATAATACCGTTCGCCTCAGAAATCATATTCCCCCAGGATGGAGTTGGTGGAACTACCCCAAGTCCCAAATAACTTAGCGCAGATTCAGCCAAAATTGCAGAAGCCACACCCAGCGTAGCGGATACAATAATAATTGGAACAGTATTGGGAAGTAAATGTCTAAATATTTTACGCCGATCGCGTAATCCTAGTGCCTCAGTAGCTTGCATAAACTCTTGCTCCCGAAGCGTTAGAATCTGTCCACGAACCAGTCTTGATAGACCCGGCCACGACAGAACACCCAGAATCAGCATCAGAAAATAAATCCGGTCCTGTGGAGGTACCTTCAAATCAGACAACAACGCCCCTAAAATGATTAGAAGAGGCAGCGTAGGAATCGACATAAAGATCTCAGCAATACGCATGATAAATGAATCAATAAATTTTCTGTAAAATCCCGCCAAGGCACCGAGTGTGGCGCCTAAAACAACTGAAATAACGGTAGCGACCACTCCGACCATAATCGAGATCCGGCCAGCCAACATTACGCGCAGTAACACATCGCGACCCAACTTGTCTGTTCCCAACCAGTGCGCGCTGCTCGGTGATTGGTTTTTATCTATTACCTTATAATCGTTTATGTTATACGGAGAGATCCACGGTCCAAAGAAACAAATGAGAACCATCAATACAAGTATTAAAAGTCCTGCTAATGCGAGCCGATTCCGGGAAAAGCGTCGTACTGCAATCCGCCAAGGAGAATCGGGCTGCTGGACAGGAACCTGTGCTTTCGATTTTAGTGGTGCAGCCTCAAGTGACAATGATATCTCCTCCTACTTCAATCTAATTCTGGGATCTGCTACCCCATAGAGAACATCCGACAAAAGCGTACCTAGAAGGGTCAACGCAGCCATAAAGATAGTGAATCCAAGCATAAACGGATAATCACGCATCGTTATGGACTCCAGATAGACCTGTCCTACGCCTGGCCATACAAAGATTTTCTCAAGGATAATAGCTCCACCGAACAGAGCTGGCAATTCAAATCCCATAAGAGTGATGGCAGGAAGCATGGCATTGCGAAGTGCATGTTTAAAAATAACTGTTCTTTCCTTCAATCCTTTTGCACGGGCTGTACGAATATAATCCTGACGGATGACCTCAAGCATACTCGTTCTGAAATAGCGAGTAAGGCTTCCTGTACTTAACATTGTTAAGACCAGTACCGGCATAATAGCATGATAACCGATGTCCATAATCATGTCCCATGTAGATCCTGTTTGACCAGCTGTAGTCATTCCTCCGACAGGCATCAACCTGAGATCAATTGCAAGGAACTTGATTAGAACCAATCCTATAAAAAAGGATGGAAGAGACATACATAAAAATACAGCCATGGTGACTATTTTATCGAAAAACGAGTATTGAAATTTAGCTGAAAATACACCGGTAAAGATTGCTATGATCCATGAGAGAATCAAGCTCAGAAAAGCGATGATAAATGAATTCCACACATAATCCCCGATAACGTCCGTGACCGGACGTTTGTGTTGTAACGAATCGCCCATGTTACCGGTAAGCATGTTACCCACCCAAATAAAGTACCTCTCTACAGGGCCCTTATCTAGTCCGTAAATTTCTCTTAACTGCGCTGCCTTTTCTGCTGTCATACTCGGGTTTTGCTGAGCCGTAATATAATCACCTGGAACCAATGTTGTGATCGCGAAGACAATGATTGTAATTCCGAGCATTGTCGGAATCATTTGCAGCAGCCGCCGGATAATGTACTGCTTCATAATATTCCTCCTGGGTCAGAAGTGGATAAGCTCAGCTCTGGCGAGAGCTGAGCTTATCGATTTCATGTTGATATTCTTATTGTTCCAGTTCTGCTTTGTACAGATCTACTACAAACTTTTTATAAGGAGTAATATCCAAGCCGTTCACACGACCGTTGATTGCCCAGCCATCTCTTCTTTGATACATCAGAATGTCTGCAATATCCTTATTCAACTCTTGATAGGCTTTTGCATAAATTTCTTTACGTTTCTCAAGGTCAAGTTCTCTTTTACCTTGTTTCATTAGATCATCATAAGTTGTATTGGAGTATTTAATACGATTTTGTGCTCCATTTGACAAATAAACTGTCGAGTCGGGATCAGGCGTCAACCCCCATGCCATAAAGTACATATCGAAATCGCCTTTGTCTGTTTTATCCAAGATTGCGTTAAAATCTAGTGTTTCTGCTACAATATCAATTCCAAGTTCTTTATAGTTTGCTGTCATAATTGGCAGGATAGCATCTACAACAGGGTTCTCGGATGTACCGGAAAAGTCAATTTTAAATTTCTCTCCGTTTTTCTCACGAATACCGTCGCTTCCTACAGTCCATCCAGCTTCATCCAGCAGAGATTTTGCTTTTTCGATATCGAATTCATATTTCTCGATACCTTCATCTGTATAAGCCCAGGATTGCTTCGATTGAGGAACGTTGATAACATCTGCGAATTTACCATAAACGGCTTCTACAATCTCGGCACGATTCAAACCGTATACAAGGGCTTGTCTTACTTTAGGATCTTTAAATTTTTCTTTTTCATGGTTCATACCAATGTAGCCATATCCATTAGTAGGGAAGATATTGATGTCCAGGAACCCGAGTGCTTGCAAAGCTTCTACGTTATCTTCATCTACAGTGACCATATCCATATCGATTTCACCAGTTTCGAGCATAGCCAGTTTAGTCTCGTCTGTAGTGGACTTGAAGATGACATTTTTGATTTTTGGGGCACCAGCAAAATAATTCTCATTGGCCACCATTGTTACTTCTTGACCTGGTTTGAAAGAAGTCAAAATATATTGACCCGTACCCAGTGGTTTATCATTCAGAGCTTTAACCGTCTCTACGTTACCTTGTTTATAGTCCTTTCCATAGTAATGTTCTGGGAGGAAAGCTATGCCACCCAAAAAATCTTTGGTCAAGGCAGTCACTTCAGTGACTTCAACTTCCACTGTATTATCATCAATGATTTTTACACCAGAAATTTCATTTGATTTTCCATCGTAATACTCTTGTCCACCTTTAATTGAATAGGACAATGGATCAGAAGAGCCGTCATAGCTCTTGTCATGGAGAACTTTCAATGCGAAGTAGAAATCTTTAACCGTCGCAGGTGTACCATCTGTGTAAGTTACGCCTGGCTTCAGCTTAAAGGTGTACTTTAGACCGTCATCACTGACATCGATGCTTTCAGCAAGGTACGGCGAATATGTCCCGTCACCATTAATGGTCTCAAAACTGTCAAACACCAGCAGGTTGATCATATCATCGTAAGCTGAGTCCTGAAATAAAGGGTTAAAGACCCCTTTAGGTGAGGTGGTACCTACAACTAATGTGTCTTTACGGTTTGTAGCGGTTGATGGATTCAGCGACATGTCAGTTGCTTCAAATAGACCATCGTTTTGAGTCGAATCTTCCGGAGTCGGATTCTCAGTCTGCGTTTCTGTTTTCGGTGTGTCTCCTGGAGTTGGTTCAGCGCTCTCTCCACTAGAACATGCTGCCAGTACAGTTACCAACATTAGCATGATGACCAGCATTAAAGAAAATCTCTTCTTCATGAAAATCCCCCTCGAAAGTTTTCTGATTTCTCACTTCTAATAAATTATCTGGATATAAATATCCATGAATAATTACGCATATTGGCTCATGCTGTGAAATCTTGATGTAAACTATCTAGGAATGATGGATTTAGACCGATGGTCAATTAATACTGACAATTCCTAGCGGGATTATAACGCAAAATAATTAATGTAATCATACGTGTAAATTTAGGTGACGTCAATGCTTAATTTGAGATTTATGGTATAAATGTTTTTTATAGCACAGTTTTGGGTATTGTTATACGTTAAAGGGAATAAATCAAGGGATTTTAGAGCCAATTGGATGCTTTTGATGGTAGAGTTTGAATCTTAAAAATACCGATTATCTAAATACATGACATTATCATTACACATGTTGTGTAGTTATATGTTAGAAATGTAGATATAACAAACTATTATGTTAGGTATGAGGGAATTGTGGAGGTCTTATTTCGTTTGGAAGTGAAATTGATTTCTATCCAAATTCTGTACTTTTAGAGGTCTAAATTAGATACTACTAAAGGATTGGAGTTAAATTTCTAGTTATTATAGTATAGTTTCATTTAATCGCTCATGTAAAGAACAAATTGTCATCTTTTATCATTTATTTTACAAATGCAAGCAAAAAGCCCTGCAAAATGCAAGGCTTTTCTAATATTTATACATATAGATGTATATATAATATCCTATTTACTGTGTGTCCGGTGGTCTTTTCCCACGCTTCAAATCGTTGATACTTAAATCAAAGTCCATCTGCAAGTGAGGATAATCCGGGAAGTTAGCCCAATCTCCGCCCCACGTAAACCCTAGTTCTTTGGCAAGCTCCACAACTTCCAGCCAATCGGCCTTTCCATTGCCATTATCATCACGTTCCATATCCCACACTACATCTCCTTCAGGAGTCCGCAGTGCAAAATCAATAGCCAAACCATAGTTGTGATAGGACTCTCCCCCTTTGGCGTTGGTAACGATATTTCCGGCAATGGAACGTCCTTGATTATAGAGGGCATCTTGTTCCTCCATGCTGCGAAAATCATGTGTAATCACGACTTCAATTCCTCGTCTAGCCGCCTTTCGAACCAACAACTTCTCACTTTCCGCAACTAACGGGTGCAACCCTGTGATCGGCACTGTTTCTTGTTCGTTGGTTTGTGGCCATAGATCATAGGTATCTCCTTTTTGCTGTAACCATACATATATAATGGAAAGCAACAACGTAGCTGCGATCCAAAATCGCAGACTACTCTTGCGTCTCTGTTTTACTTTACGTTTGGATGTATTCATGCTCTCTCCTGATGGTGGAATCTGTATTCGTTCATACTCACGCTATCTGATATCAGCAATAATAGACTCTATTATAAATCATTTACGCCCGAATTGCTTCTCTATCGCCGCAGCTCCTTACGTTATCCAATTACTAGGAGAGAACTACCTGAATGTATTCTAGGATGCAAAAAAGCAGCCGGCTATAAGCCGACTGCTTTGTATCCATGCTGAGTAAGACTACTCAGTTGTGTATGGCAGCAATGCGATTTGACGGGAGCGTTTGATGGCAATCGTCAGCATGCGTTGATATTTAGCGCTAGTACCTGTTACACGGCGTGGCAAAATTTTTCCGCGCTCGCTGATAAATTTACGAAGCAAGTCCGTATCTTTATAATCGATGTGAGTAATTTTGTTAGCTGTGAAGAAGCACACTTTACGACGTTTGTTACGGCCGCCACGGCGAGCCGGTCTTTTATCGTTGTCTCCGCCTTCTCTTTGCTTGAAGCTCATGCTTTTCAGTCCTTTCCTATCGTTTAGCCAATCACTCTAAGAGTGTCGGCTCACGTTAAAATGGCAAATCATCATCCGATATATCAATCGGTTTTCCGTCATCGGAAAAAGGATCCTGATTGTTGCTACGCGAATTGTTGTTATTGTTCGCGCGCCCGCCGCCTCCGTAAGAAGGCTCTTCACGCATTGGTTGCCCACCGCCGCCACCGTTATTATCACGGTTAGCTGACTCCAAGAAACGGACGTTATCGGCAATGACTTCGGTCACGTATACACGTTTTCCTTCGTTATTCTCGTAATTCCGTACTTGAATGCGTCCTTCGACTGCAGCTAGGCGTCCTTTGCGCAAATAGTTTGCACAAGTCTCAGCAAGCTGTCTCCAGGTTACGACCGGAATGAAATCCGCTTCCCGTTCTCCCCCTTGGCTTGTAAACGGTCTGTCCACTGCCAAAGTAAATTGCGTTACAGCTACTCCAGCTGGAGTATAACGCAACTCAGGATCCCGGGTTAACCGGCCGATCAGAATGACACGGTTCAACAATGTAATCCCCTCCTTCAGAGCGTATTGGTGCGTTGATCACGAGTTATCGTCTTAAGCAGACTTAACGTCGTTTGTAATGAGATAACGAATTACTTCGTCAGAAATCTTCATGAGACGCTCAAGTTCAGTAACTACTGCTGGTTCAGCAGTGAAGTGTACCAATACATAAACACCATCACGGAATTTCTTGATCTCATACGCAAGACGGCGTTTACCCATAACGTCGTGAGCTGTAACTTCACCACCGCCGTTGGAGATGATGCCTTGGAATTTATCGACTGTAGCTTGAACAACTTCTTGCTCAACGTCAGGACGAATAATGTACATCACTTCATATTTGCGCATAATTTTCACCTCCTTATGGACTCTGGCCCTCAATCTAGGTTGAGAGCAAGGAACGAGCACAAACTCGAACTATATTAATATAACAAAAATGGCGTCTCAATGCAAGCAAACGTTCCCTCTTCTTATTACACATGATCATAACTCCAATGGAGCACACTACAGAAGCAACATTGAAATCCATTATGCCAAGGAGGTTTTATCATGGGTGAAAAAACCGAGTTTGAACCAGGAGACAAAGCTCCAAACGATGGCGAATACACCGAGGTTGGTGAGAAGAGCTTTCATACGGAGATTAACAATCCGAAACGGGTAACTCTCCAAAAGGGTGAAGCTTTCCCTGAAACAAGCAATCAGAATCGCAAGTGGAAAAAGCTTACCAAAGCCCGCGTCCACTAAAGCGTAAAGTTTTTTTTCAGACTGCTGTATATAAAACGTACTAATGCACATAATACAATCAGGCGATGCACGAGAGAGGTGTGGTTCCGTTGGACAACGAAGCCGAACATTCACTGTTGGAGATTCATCACGTAATTTAAGAAGCAAGATGGTTGTGTGTAAGGCTTTGTCTGAAGCACGAGTATTGCTACCTGCAGTACACCAAGTTTCTGATCGTTACGACCGATTGTTTCCTAACAAACCGAATGCATCGCCGGATGAAGAGCCCTTAGGGGCTCTTTGTTTTTTTAATTACAAATGATTATTAGACAACAAAATTAAAAATAAAAGACCTTCCATCTGGAAGGCCTTTTTGCATGTATAGAGCTCAACACACGTTGAGTAAGTTGTTCAATTACAATTTCAGGCAAGATCTATTAGTGGCGGAAAGGGTGGGATTCGAACCCACGCACGCTGTGACACGCCTAACTGATTTCGAGTCAGCCCCCTTGGGCCTCTTGGGTACCTTTCCGCAGCAATAATGATTATAGCATGATCATTTACAGAACGCAATACCTCAGCTATGCTTACATGTAAACGTTATTATGGAGTGCGAAAAGAGGAAACATTAGCCGCATTATTCCATTAGGATTCAGTCGAATCCTCTGCCGAACGAAGCACTTTTTTCATGTTTTTCTCGAATTTCGCTCTGGGAATTAATACGCTGTGTTTACACCCTACACACTTGATGCGAATATCCATACCCATCCGGATAATCTCCATTTCATTGCTACCACATGGATGCTGCTTCTTCATCTGCACAATGTCCCCAAGCTGGAAAATTTTACGCTCCACCTATGCCATCCCCCTCATCCTTCTCCTGAGCTGCTGCTTGCTCTAATGCTGCCCGATTGCTCATCTCATGATACTCCAGTGTTTTCTTCACATCACTCTGAATTTGACGCTCTACAGATGCTCTGGAGTTCGGCAAGCACTCAGCAACAATGCGAACCACATATTCCGAGGTAGACATCGACTGGATACCAAGCACGTCAGGTACTTTAACGATGTTCAGATCACGATCCTCAATTCCAGTCAATGCTCTTTTCACCAAATGCACTGACTCGTCCAGGGTCTGCTCACCCTTCATCGGAATATCCACAACTGCAAGGGAATTCGACATTGAGAAATTGGTTACACTTGCAATCGTACCATTTGGAATGATGTGCACCTCACCTTGCCAGCTAACCAGTTTGGTCGTTCTCAGGCCAATGACCTCAACCGTTCCTTTATAGGTACCTGTTTGAATAACATCGCCTACCGCGAATTGATCCTCCAATATAATGAAGAAACCGGTAATAACATCCTTTACCAAGCCCTGAGCACCAAAACCGATAGCCAGTCCAAGTACTCCCGCACTCGCTAACAATGGTCCAACTTTGACATTGATCTCAGATAACAGTAACAGAATCATAATAAAATTGCATGTTATGGAGGTCGCATTTTTCATCAACTCTCCAACCGTTATAAATCTCCGCGGATTGACGCGAATCTTGCCTTCCTGCTTACGTGCCATCGTGCGATCTATAATGCGTGATACAATCTTGATCACAATACGTGTAATAATGAAAATAATAACGATACGGATCGAGCTGAACAGAATATTAAACCACATATCTGCATCGGCGACTTTATCCCATAATTTATCTGTCCAGCGAACTGCACTATTTATTGTTTCTTTCACATCCGGGCTAGTATCATTCTGAGCAAACTTAAATGGCAACATAGATCAAACCTCCTCTACATGGGTATGTTATCATAGCTGTCAGCGGTTTTTAAATAGAGGCCACGGATCTCCACAAATTCGTTACGAATGATCTGCTTCACTCTCTCCAGATCTTCTTTTGGAAACTGAATACATAGAGCACAGCCCGCTGTGATCTCTTTTGGGGTAGGAAATAAGTCGATCTCAATCTCGGCAAACTCCAGCAGCATTTCTGCCCGCAGCGCCTGCTGGGTGGAATCAAAAGCAATCAGCATCCAATCATCAATCCACTCGTCCATGTCCGGCCCCTTTCACATTACATTCATCCCTTTGAAAAAGCTTGTCCCCACGAAGTATAAAACGTTCTATCCTTCCATATACTGTTACTACTATCTCCAAGGGAAAGGATAGATCCTATGAATCCCATTTCACATTCCTTCTCATCTCAAGACATGGCTAGCCTGAAAATCCCACATACAGATCCAGGCATTCACTCAGCCATTATTCATCGTTTAATGTTTCATCTCTATAAAGCCCATTCTTTGCAAAATGTAGTTGTCGTCTGTATCGGTACAGATCGCTCTACGGGGGACTGTCTTGGTCCACTCGTCGGCTCGTCGCTTGCCAAGTGGGACAGCCCTCTATTCCATCTCTATGGCACATTGGATGAACCCGTACATGCAATGAACCTGCAGGACACCCTACACAAAATACACACCACACATCACAACCCTTATGTGATCGGCATTGATGCCTGTCTCGGACAGTCTTCGAGTGTTGGATGTATCCAGGTCGTGAATGGACCGCTCAAACCAGGAGCGGGTGTAAATAAAGAATTACCGCCGGTCGGCGATATCCATCTTACAGGTATCGTTAACGTCGGCGGCTTTATGGAATACTTTGTTTTGCAGAACACACGTCTCAGTCTCGTCATGCGCATGTCCGAGATTATATCCAGCAGTCTCTACTCCGCCATTCGCGAATGGCATACCCGTTCTACTCTGCTTGCTGTGCCAGAGTAATGGCTTCCTTTTCCTCAGGGGAAAGAGTATACGTGGACTCTCCCCCTTTAAGAGGTTTGGCATATACATAGGAACCATCTCGATTATAGATACCGGTGAGTACCATACCGTCCTGGCTATCGTTAACCATCGCCATGGAGAAACTTAGGTCACTGCCAAGCTCCCCATAAGCGTTGTACCGTTTCACGCCCACTTTCCCCTGAATACGGGTCAGCTTCTGCATGACAGCCTGTAACTGATCCGTTTGCAGTGTATGCTCATCCTCAATGCTGTCCATCTGAATTTTCAGATTGATTAACAGCGACTCCAGATCTTCCACTCCACTGCCAGCCATCATGGCCTCATATTTCCGTTTAAACTTCCGTAGCTTTGCGGCCTGAGCAATACTTATGATAAGCAAAATCACCAAAAGTAATGCCATGCCGCCAATAATCCATATCAGCTGTTCCAGAATCAGCTCATTTAATTCAGCCATGTAGTGCAACTACCCCTCTGTTGGTTTGTTCAGGTTAACGTTTGTAGCTTCAAACGTACTCCAATCATCGATCCATTTCAGCCAATTAAAATCATCCAAACACTCTAATGTAACCCTCAAGCATACCCTTATTATTCACCAGGTAACCCATACGGTTAATCACTCGTTTTGGCCTCTTGCCTCTTTTGCTTTTTGCTTCTTCAAGCCATTGAAATTCATGTTTTATTCGAGCTGATTTATACCGATTTCGATGCTGTTAACTCGATAACCGCTTCGATCAACGCATCGACATCTTCTCTTGATGTACTATACCCCACACTCGCTCTGACAGCCCCACTTGCCGTGGTTCCAGCCGACTCATGTGCAAGAGGTGTGCAATGAAAACCTGAACGCACAGCAATGCCATAATTTCGATCTAATTGAAATGCGAGTTGAGCCGAATCATATCCTTCAACAGTAAAGGATAACAATCCGGTACGCGCCTGTCCAATTTCAGGACCAAGCATTCGAATCCCATGTACTGATGATAACCCATCCATCATATGCTGAGTCAAATCCCACTCCTGTTTATATATGAATTCAGGCGTCAGTTCAAGCACATGCTGCACTCCCGCTGCCAAACCTGCTATACCCACGGTATTCGGCGTACCCGCCTCATAACGATCAGGACGAACAAGAGGCTGCTCAATCGCCTCGGATTGGCTTCCTGTCCCTCCGTGAAGCAGTGGTTGCACATCCAGCTCAGGAGCGATGTACAGCCCACCCGTTCCCTGCGGTCCCAACAGTCCTTTATGCCCTGGAAAGGCAAGCATATCGATCCCAAGCTGCTTCACATCCACAGGAATAATTCCAGCACTTTGAGCAGCGTCAACAAGCAACGTCACCTGATGTTTTTGACACATCAGCGCAATTTCACCAATGGGCAGAATACTCCCCAGCAGGTTCGAACTATGCGTGCAGACAACCAATCTTGTATTGGAACGAAACAACCGTGCGAATTGGACCAGATCGATCTGCCCGGCAGCATTAACAGGTACATAATCAACCTCTACATTACGAGATCTGCGCATGTACTCCAGAGGCCGTCTTACTGAATTATGTTCAGCCATCGTAGCAATGACGTGGTCGCCTTCTCTTAACCACCCTTGAATAGCTAGATTCAAAGCTTCTGTGGTATTAGAACCCAAAGCAATATCATTGGCATTACGAACACCCAAAAGAGTGGATATCGCTTTTCTGGCACCAAATAAAACTCGGCTCGCCTGTACAGCCATTCGATGACTGCCTCTGCCCGGGTTCGCCCCTGCCACATCCAGAGCCTTCATCATGGCTTCCCCGACAGCAGGTGGCTTAGGCCAAGATGTCGCTGCATGATCCAGATAGATAACTCCCTCCACCTCATGACCACCTCTGTCCCTAATTGATCGTTCTGTCTGAGTGAATTCCCTATAAACATCCCTATAAACAAACAATGACATATCGTTTCTCCATGGTACAGAGGCGATATGTCATCACATGAAAAAGCCCCGCATGTTGTTCATCGATCTTGGAATCATGACTATTATTGTAACAGTTCCAACAGTCGCTCCAGATCTTGTTTGCTGTAGTAGTTGAGCTCAATTTTGCCTTTATCTTTGTTATGCTTAATTTTCACCGTTGTTTTGAACCGTTCACGTAAAGATTCTTCCAATGTGTCAATAAATGGATCTTTTTTCTTTAACTTGGATTTGGCTTTCGCTTCACCCGTTTTGGAACGATCCAATTGTTGAACAGCCTCTTCCAGTTCACGTACACTCCATTGCTGATCAATGGTTTGTTTTGCCAGCTGCTTCACAAGGCTCTCATCTTTAACACCGACGATAGCACGTGCATGTCCCATTGACAATGTTCCACGTGAAACATGATCCTTCACTTCTTCCGGCAATGATAACAAACGGAGGAAGTTAGCGATGTGAGAACGTGACTTACCTACCTTTACGGAGAGTTCTTCTTGGGTTAATCCGAATTGGTCCATCAGTCCCTGATAAGCAACTGCAACCTCCATCGCATTCAGATTCTCCCGCTGCAGGTTCTCGATTAAAGCAATCTCCATAACCTGCTGATCACTGAAATTACGAACGACGGCAGGCACAGTGGCATTACCGCAATATTGGGAAGCTCTGAAACGCCGTTCACCAGCAATGATCTCATAACCTCTCAAAACAGGACGTACAATAATAGGTTGTATAACACCATGTTGACGGATGGATTCAGCGAGTTCATGTATTGCATCCTCATCAAATACTTTACGAGGTTGGTAAGGGTTAGCCCGCAGTTGACTTATCGGGATTTCTACGACTTTATCATCGTCATTAATTGAAAGCGAAGGAATGAGGGCATCAAGGCCTTTTCCAAGCCGCTTACTCATAAGAAATCACTTCCTTTGCGAGCTCTAAATAAACTTCAGCCCCTCGGGATCGAGGATCATACGTAATGATAGACTGACCATGAGAAGGTGCCTCACTAAGCCGCACATTGCGCGGAATAATGGTCTGATACACCTTTTGTTGAAAATACTTCTTCACTTCTTCAATGACTTGAATGCCCAGATTCGTACGAGCGTCAAACATCGTTAGCAATACCCCTTCAATCTGCAGGGATGTATTCAGATGCTTCTGCACCAAACGAACCGTGTTGAGCAATTGGCTCAACCCTTCGAGCGCATAATACTCACACTGTATCGGAATGATCACCGAATCGGAAGCTGTCAACGAGTTGATCGTTAACATGCCTAGGGAAGGTGGACAATCGATCAGTATGTAATCATAGTTTTTTTTCACCATGGCGAGTGATTTTTTCAGGCGAACTTCCCGTGATATCGTGGATACCAGTTCAATCTCGGCTCCGGCAAGCTGAATCGTTGCAGGTATGATATGAAGGCCTTCAATCTGAGTTTCCACAATCGCTTCCTGAGGGGGAACTTCATTAATGATGACATCATATATACAATTGGCCACATCTGCTTTGTTGATTCCGACTCCGCTGGTTGTATTCCCCTGGGGGTCAATATCGACTAGCAGCACCCTTTTCCCGAGCGAAGCCAGTCCTGCACCCAAGTTAACAGATGTCGTCGTTTTCCCCACACCGCCCTTTTGATTTGCTACGGCCATAATCTTAGACAATTACTTCACCTCAAATAAAATAGGAGTCTTTTCTTGTAGGTTGTGAGCTACAGTTAACAAAAAGCAGGTGGCTATCATCCACACAAACATCAACTACCGTTTCTTCATGGTGCTATTCTACGCTGTTCATGCCACTCTCAACTTTATAGACAGAAAAAGCGGCCCATTGCCGCCTTAAGCTTCAATCATTTGCGTTTCGGGATATGGATAACGATCTCGTAATGGTCCTCATGGTCCGCTTCCTTGGTTTTGATGTCTAGACCGGAGCCCGATACCATATCAATAGATTGACGAATCGTATTAAGTGCAAGTCTAACGTCCTTCGTGAAGGAGATACGTCTGGATTTTTTGATCTTCGAGGCTTCCTTGTAAAAGGCAACCCGCGCTTCCGTTTGTTTTACATTCAACTCTTTATCAATAATCTCGCCGAGCAATTTCATTTGCAACTCTTCCGTATCCAACGAAAGCAAAGCTCTGGCATGACGCTCCGAAATCTTACGTTCCATCAAAGCTGTCTTAATGCCCTCCGGAAGCTGTAACAACCGGATTTTGTTGGCGATCGTCGACTGGCTTTTGCCTAATCGCTGCGCAAGACTTTCCTGTGTAAGTTGGTGCAGGTCAATCAATTTCTGATAAGCAACAGCCTCTTCAATGGAAGTGAGTCCCTCACGCTGCAGGTTTTCGATCAATGCGATGGACGCTGCCTGAGAGTCGTTGAATTCACGTACAATGGCCGGGATATGATCCAAACCAAGTTTTCGAACTGCACGCCAGCGACGTTCCCCGGCGATAATCTCATATGATCCATTTCGTACGCGGACGACAATCGGCTGTATTACGCCATGTGTCTTGATCGTCTGCAACAACTCATCAATTTTATCATCATCAAAAATAGTACGGGGCTGATATGGGCTGCTCACAATTTCATTGACCGGAATTTGTTTAATCTCATCTCCGTTATTGCGCTCCGCCAAACCAAACAACTTCGAAAATTGTTCTTTCATTCCGTATATTACCACCTAGTTTCGTAATAGCTCCCGCAAGGTGCAGGTGCTTCTTATTCAATATGCGACCCGTCCAAATGCTGTCGTTCTTCGAATAAGTTTTGCCTTCCATGACGCTTTCTGTAGCCTATACAATCATGCTCAAAAAATCTATCTATACATATAATCTATGATCGCTGTAATCCAGGACCGGATACTTCTATTCTATCATCTTTTGTTCCATAATCCTATGTTTACCTATTCTTTAAACTCTCCTAATTTTCCTGCTTTTTCTTCATGAACATTAGCCATATGACTGCTTGTACACAATAAGATAATAGAGAATCTCTGTAGAACAGGACCTGCTCATAGTAGCTACGTTATGTACTTGTTTGATACCATGTAAAATGGTTTTTCACATAACAAACTCAGTAGCAGAAAAACCCCTTCCTTCGTGTCTTCCTATTCTACTTCTATCCTTATTGCTCTTCCTCTCTTTAAAGGCATTGCACCATTCTTTCAAGTATAGCTGTAACAAGAAACATTGGTTATTCATCAAAAAAATTCTGCGTCAAAATAATTATTATCGATTCCGTTTTTCTCTGCTCTATGTGATCGGAATAATGTAGATGCTATCTAAGCCTAGATAAAAAAACAAAAAAGAGGATGTTTCACGTGAAACATCCTCTTCCCTCTTATTCTAAGTTCTTCATTAAATTAAACGAAGAATGATCCTCTTACCTTTTTAATATATACGATGTTACACCATGAACTATACCAACGGTGTTTTTAGTGGTGTTCCTGGTTTACGTGGATATTTAAAAGGTGTCTTATCAAACTTCTGAATCAAAATGATATGACGTGCCGACTCTTCAACAGGCAGCTGGAACGGATGAACTGCTTTTACCCGTCCTTTCAGCTGGTTAAAGCTGAATTCAGCTTCCTTCATTTCTTCGCGCGGGTCTCCGCCCTTCATGGCAGCGAATAATCCACTTTTGCGAACAAATGGCAGACAGAATTCGTTAAGCACCGCTAGCTTAGCTACTGCACGCGCAGTAACGAGGTCGTAGCTGTCACGATATCCTTCTTTGCGTCCAAGCTCCTCCGCACGTCCATGAATCAATTCCACATCGGTCAAGCCAAGCGTATCCACAACATGCTGCAGAAAGCCGATACGTTTATTTAGCGAGTCAATGATGGTCAGCTTGATATGCGGAAAACAAATTTTAAGCGGTAGTCCTGGGAAACCAGCCCCTGAACCAATGTCTGCAAGTTTGTTTACCTTCGACATATCTGTATAGAATGCCAGCGATACCGAATCATAGAAATGCTTTGTATATACTTGTTCACGTTCGGTAATCCCGGTTAGATTCATCTTCTCATTCCAAGCTACCAGCTCCTGAAAATACAACTCGAATTGCTCCAACTGGCGTTCATCCAGCTCTAGTCCATGTTTCTTCAGGCGCCGTTGTAGCTGCTGTTGAATATCGTCCATTATTGTCCCCTTGCTGCGGTTACACGGTTATAATGCTCCAGGTAAACCAGCAGAATGGAGATATCCGCAGGTGTAACCCCGGCAATACGGGACGCCTGTCCTATCGAGATTGGACGAATCGTAGCGAGCTTCTGCTTTGCTTCCATAGCAAGGCCATGAATTTCGTCATATATAATCGTATCCGGAATTTTCTTTTTCTCCATTTTTTGCAAACGTTCCACGTGGATCAATTGTTTCTCAATATAACCCGCATATTTAATTTGAATTTCCACTTGCTCTTTCATATCTGCAGTCAGTGCCACCTCGGATGGGGAGATCTGCTCAATAAAGTCATACCCAATTTCTGGGCGACGCATCAATGTCAGAAGTGTGCTGCCATCCTGAATCGGTGTAGAACCGTTCTCTTCCAGCTTCGAATTTACTTCGACAGGGCGAACCTTTGCTGCCTTCAGACGAGCGACTTCCTGCTCTACTTTTGCCTTTTTATCAAGGAATTTGGCGTAACGCTCTTCAGAAATCAATCCAATATCATGACCAATTTCCGTCAAACGCATATCGGCATTATCATGACGAAGCAACAAACGGTATTCTGCACGGGAAGTCAGCAGACGATAAGGTTCATTCGTACCTTTGGTTACGAGATCATCAATCAGTACACCAATGTACCCTTGGGAGCGATCAAGTACGACAGGCTCTTTACCCTGTACTTTACGTGCAGCATTGATGCCTGCCATTACGCCTTGTCCTGCCGCTTCTTCATACCCGGAGGTACCATTAATCTGCCCTGCTGTGAACAGACCTGGCAGACGTTTCGTTTCCAATGAAGGCCACAACTGTGTAGGCACCATCGCATCATATTCAATAGCGTAGCCGTTACGCATCATTTCTACTTTTTCCATACCCGGAATTGAACGAAGGACCGCCAATTGAACATCCTCTGGCAGACTCGTGGACAGACCTTGTACATAGTATTCGGATGTATTTTTGCCTTCTGGCTCCAGGAAAATCTGATGCTTCGGCTTGTCGCTGAAACGCACAATTTTGTCCTCGATCGATGGGCAATAACGCGGTCCGGTACCTTCAATAACACCTGAGAACATTGGAGCACGGTGAAGATTATCATTAATAATCTGGTGTGTCTCCACAGACGTATACGTCAACCAGCAGGGCAGCTGCTCATTATCGGAAGATTCCGTTTCATAAGAAAAGAACTTCGGCTCGTCATCACCTGGCTGAATTTCCGTTTTGCTAAAATCAATCGTATCCTTATGCACACGCGGTGGTGTACCTGTTTTAAAACGAACCAAGTCGAAACCAAGCTCACGCAGATGTTCGGATAACTTAAGTGAAGGCTGCTGATTATTTGGACCACTCTCGTACATCAACTCACCCATAATTACTTTACCGCGCAGATACGTACCTGTTGTCAAAACAACAGCTTTGGCCCGATACTCTGTACCCGTCTGAGTAACCACACCTACACAATGTCCATCTTCAACGATCAGGCGATCAACCATGCCCTGACGCATCGTCAGGTTGCGTTCATTCTCCATCGTTTCTTTCATCGTATGCTGGTAAGAGAATTTATCCGCCTGAGCACGAAGTGCATGCACGGCAGGTCCTTTACCCGTGTTGAGCATTCGCATCTGAATAAAGGTCTTATCGATGTTCCGTCCCATCTCTCCACCAAGTGCATCAATCTCACGTACCACATGTCCTTTTGCCGGTCCCCCAATAGATGGGTTACAAGGCATGAAGGCCACCATATCCAGATTGATGGTAATCATCAATGTTTTCGAACCCATACGAGCTGCAGCCAGTGCCGATTCCACACCAGCATGTCCTGCCCCAACGACGATTACATCATAACTGCCGCCATCAAAAGCCATTCCAGTTTACCTCCTTTTTGCCGCCGCACGCCTGAATTCATGCAAACGATCAATTTTTTGTAAAAATGATGAAACACTCTCCGCGCTACACGGAAAGCATTTCGATCTATATTAAGCCATCAAGTCTATAAGTACTTCAGACATATTCGCGGATTCTTTGACCACCCACAGATGGACTTTATTATCATACTACTTTTCAGAGCCGGTATGTTTGTCAGGTGTTATTTTCCGAGGCAGAATTGAGAGAAAATTTGATCAATCAATGCATCATGTGCTGTATCGCCCACAATCTCACCCAGCTGCTCCCATGCCAGACGAACATCAATCTGGATCATATCAATAGGAATCAGCTGCTCTGCCGCTTCATAAGCATCAATAAGTGACTGCTTCGCTTTTTTGAGCAAAGCAATATGACGCACATTGCTGACATACGTCAGGTCGGCCGACTCCAGCTTGCCACTGAAGAACAACGTCGAGATGGCATCTTCTAATCGGTCCACGCCAAAATCATCTTTCACCGACATCGGAACAAGCCGTTCCTCAGGGATGTAACGAAGCAGCACTTCGCGGTCCGCCTGCGGCGCTAAGTCCATTTTATTCATAATAATTATGGATTGTCTACCGCGGATTTGTTCCAATAATTCAATCTCGTCCTCATGCAGTGGCTCGGCAGCATTGATAACCATCAATAATAGATCAGCCTCATTGACAGCAGAGCGCGAACGCTCCACCCCGATTCTTTCCACGACATCCATCGTTTCCCGGATACCTGCCGTATCGAGCAATTTGAGCGGCATATTGTTAATCGTAACAAATTCCTCAATGACGTCACGCGTTGTACCTGGAATGTCCGTTACAATTGCGCGGTTGTCCTGGGCCAACGTATTGAGCAATGAAGACTTCCCTACGTTTGGCCGGCCTACGATAGCGGTTGTGATGCCTTCACGAAGTATCTTGCCTTGTTCTGCGGTTACCAGCAATTTATCAATTTCAGTCATCACCTGACTGGATTTTTCTTTAATAAATTCAGAGGTTAGTGACTCTACATCATGCTCAGGATAATCGATATTGACTTCGATGTGAGCAAGCGTCTCCACCAGTGTGTATCTTAGCTCGCGCAGCTTGGACGATAATTTGCCCTCCACTTGCTTGAGTGCAACGGAGAACGCCCGATCGGATTTGGAACGAATGAGATCCATGACCCCTTCCGCCTGGGACAGATCAATCCGTCCATTGAGAAAGGCACGCTTTGTGAACTCGCCGGGTTCAGCGAGACGAATATCGAGCTGCAACAACAGATCCATTACACGCTTAACCGAAACCACTCCGCCATGCGCACTGATCTCCACAACATCTTCTGTTGTGAAGGAACGTGGCGCCCGCATCACCGTAACCAATACTTCCTCGATCTTCTCGCCAGTCCCCGGATCTATAATATGACCGTAATGAACCGTGTGAGATGCTGCCTGTGTTAGTGGGGTTTTGCTGCGAAAAATTTTCTCCGTCTCCGACACCGCATCCGGGCCGCTCACCCGGATTACAGCGATACCCGCTTCTCCGACCGCTGTTGATATCGCTGTAATCGTATCACTAATCATCGTTATCTCTCCTTGCTCTATTTTAAAATTGCGCCCCTCGGGACGCTATATTAATTTCTATATATAGTTCAGTTGTTTAGTTACACAATGGCTTATTGAAGTCGCTCTATAGTTTTGGAAAAGTACTTCTGTACGAAAAAAGCAATGGCTTCTGCACCGGGCAGGAAGCCATTGCGTCTTCAATTTCGTGTTATTTCGTCGTAATGACCACGCGCCGATTAGGCTCCTCGCCCTTGCTGTATGTCTTAATCTGCGAGTGATTTTGCAATTTCGCATGAATGACTTTGCGTTCGAGTGGCGGCATTGGCTCCAGCACAACTTCTTTGCCGGTGCGAATAGCCTGTCCAGCCAAACGTTCAGCCAGATCCTCCAGCGTCTTGCGTCGACGTTGACGGAAATTCTCTGCATCGAGTACGATGCGAACGAAACTTTCCGAATAACGATTTGCTACAATGTTCGTTAAATATTGAAGGGCATCCAGCGTCTGTCCACGTCTGCCAATAATCATGCCCAGGTCTTCACCGGCAATATTGAAGATATGTCCATCCCGCTGTTTTTTGATATGCACCTCAACATCCAGTCCCATACCTGCTGCCACTTCTTTTAAGAAAGCAGCCGCTTCCTCATAGGGATTTTTAGCAGCCACACCCTCAAGGGTTGCTTCAACCTGAGGTATATGTGCGGCCGGCTTGATCGGCTGTGAAACAGGTTCAGGCACAGGCAGAAGTTTCACTTCCACTTTAGCGGCCTTAACCCCGATCAAACCCAGGAATCCTTTTGACGGCTGCTCTAACACTTGTATCTCGACCTTGTCCCGGCTCACGCCAAGCTCAGCCAATCCTTGGTTTACAGCATCTTCAACGGTTTTTCCTGACGCAATGACTTTGGTCATTTCGATTTTTTGGCCCCTTTCGAACCTTTTCCAGAGACAGTTGCCTTGCCACCGTTTTTGCGTTTAGCTCCATTTCCATTTTTGGAAGAGCTGGTCTGCTTCACGTTGACCTCAGCCACGACTTTATCATTATTCCGGTAAAGGAAATAGTTTTGCACGATCGTGTAGATGTTACTGTAGAACCAGTACAGTGGCAATGCAGCCGGGAACTGATACGACATAACGAAGATCAATATCGGGTACACCCACAGCATGAATTGCATCGGTCCAACCTGCTGTGCAGGGTTCATGCGCATCATCATCCATGTTTGAACGAATGTAGTGATGGCAGCAAGCACTGGCAAAATAAACAGGTGATCCGGCGCTCCGAGTTGAAGCCACAAGAAATCATGTGTTCTCAGACTCGAGTTTCCGTAAATGGAGTTATAAAGTGCGATGTAAATCGGCATCTGAATCAGAAGTGGTAGACAACCCGCCATCGGATTAACTTTGTTCTCCTGAAACAACTTCATGGTTTCTTGCTGTACTTTCTCAGGTGTATCTTTATACTTGGCTTGAATTTCTTTCAACTGCGGCTGAATAGCTTGCATCGCCTTCGAGCTGCGAACCTGCTTCATTGTCAGCGGCAAGATTAACGTCCGTACAATTAACACCATCACAAGGACGGCCAGTCCATATTCACCGTTAAACCAGTTGGCAAATGTGTCTAGCGCCAGTGAGAACCAATAAATAACATTGGCTTGCCAAAAAGAATCACTATTCTTCAGATCTTCCGTAGTAACCCCGGCTCCTTGTGGAGTACATCCGGCGAGTACAGTGACCATTGCAATGACTGCAATGAGGAGAATCCACTTCCCCTTTGATGTCTTCAATCGCGACACTTCATAACCCCTCTCTTAACCATTCCATTCCACCGTAAATCATACCATAATTAGGAGGACAAATAAACCGAAGCTTACCGCTTGCCCGACTTCAAAAGAGAGCCCTTGCGCAACGCATGCAGCAGGCTTTTTTCCATATCCTTATAGGACATGTCCAATGCACCTTTTCTGACGATAAAGATCAGATCCATCTGCGTGACAATCTCTTTCTCATGATGACGTACAATTTCCTTAATCATGCGTCTCATCCGGTTGCGTACGACAGCGTTTCCGATTTTCTTGCTGCAGGACACACCCACTCGGAATTGTTCTGTATCTTTACGACGACAGCCATACACCACAAACTGATGATTGGCAAACGATTTCCCATACCGGTATACACGGCTAAAGTCCGCCCGGTTTCGTAAACGCAGTCTTTTATACACGGCGCTTCTCCTTGCTGTTTTCCACCAACATTATTTGACGAATGCCTCATTACTGATTTAGTATAGGCTTTCTTGAATAACGATAAACCGTCTTGGCGGCAACTTCATTATATAAGGAACGTTTTCGAAAAAACGGACATCTCATTCTCATTCGTTGAACATATAGGTGCAATTATGCTTTTGCCCAGCCGATTCAGACCTGACCTATACCAGCATCCAGTCTGAAAAGACCTATTTTAAGAAAAAAAAGACCACCTCGGTGGTCTTCACATGCATTAAGCACTCAGGACTTTACGGCCTTTAAGGCGACGTGCAGCCAGAACTTTACGTCCGTTGCTCGTGCTCATTCTTTTCCGGAAACCATGAACTTTTTTACGTTTGCTAACGTTCGGTTTGAATGTAGGTCTCAATGTATTGCACCTCCTCACAAGGAAATACTTATGTGATGAATCACTTTCATCTTCACAGAAAACACCTTTATACATTTAACCATGAACACCTGGAAAAGTCAACTGCGAGCCTCCTGCCTCCTTTCTCCTTTTAATGCCTATTCCACCCTGCCTGAACGGCCATGGATGCTTACCCCTGTTAACAACCTTTCTAAAGCACCATTTAGAAGTTCCAGAAGTTATCCCCAAGTCCCGATTCATACACCAAAAATCAGCTTTTACGGTTATCCACACCCCTCGAACCCCTTAATTCTATCTTTTAATACCACTTCAAGTTATTCACATGTGGATAAAGAATATTTAACGTTGATATACGGTTTCATTGCCTCTGCTTTCGGTTAATATTCCTACGTTTCTGAAGAACTTTAGTGGGGCATCTATCCATTAGATGAACCATATGTTTTAGCTTTTGAAATGACATACTTTAAATTTAATGTATCCGCTTTATTCTTATGGTTTACAAGTTTTCGAGAAAGGTGTAGGATAAAAAAAACACATCTTGTATACAAGTATACTTATGGAAAGTGCAGCATAGATCCTAACTCATTTAAAGGAAGACAATACTTCCTCTAGCTCTTTGAAAATCTATTGAAACCGTATGACGCTCCTAATTTCAGCACATGCATAAGAGCATAATGCCATTCCTTCTCGTTATAAGGATTAGTTTAAAATGATCAATCGGCAAAATAGTTGTGCTATGATCAGTATTGAACTGATTACTTATAATAGGAGCGTAGCCATTATGCTGTTTCCTTCATCCTGGCTTCAGGGAGCTTCCCGTGGGGAAGCCATCGCCTGCGAATTAAGACTGCGGATCATTAGCGGAGCCCTTCGTCCTGGCGAAGTTTTGTCAGAAAATCGGATTGCCGCTGATTTTGACAGCAGTCGATCACCTGTACGTGAAGCGTTAAGAACTTTGTCGAATGAAGGGCTCATTCGGCTGGAGCGTATGGGTGTCGTTGTCATTGGATTAAAAATTAAAGATGTCGAGGAATTGTACGATGTGCGTTTCCTGATTGAAAGTTTTGTGCAGCAGCGGCTTGCGGGGGATGTCCCAGAACAATTGATTACCCAGTTAAGCAATGTGATCGACAAAATGGACTTGGCTGGACGCCATCAAGATGCGGTTGAATTCGCATATCAGGATCTCACTTTTCACGAGACTATTATCGAAGCCGCCCAGCATTCGCGAATTTTACATCTATGGAAAAGCATTCGTTATGTTGTCATGACGGTCATGCTGCTCACCACCCGCAGGGTCTTTATTCAGGGCGAGCAGAAAGTAAGCGCTGTAATTGGTAAACATCGTTTGCTGATTGAGGCGCTTGAATCAGGTGATAAGACACGCATCCAAGCTGGAGTCCGCACGTATTTTCAGGATTCAGGCAAGACGCTGCACGAAAGCTTTGATTCCTAATGCCATGCTGATGAAAATTATATCCACTTCATGGCATAGCTGTGCAGGGGGTCCGCAATCATATCCGTTGTGAATGATTGCCCCCTAACTTGTCGACAAGTATACAAAGTGCGATTTGTTTCAATTTTTTGGGGCATATTAAAGGGGACTTAAACAAATTTAACCTCCCCGGCTAGATGAATCGTAAGGATACTTCCCTTCGCCTGATCATGGATCGGTTGTAAGCGTTATATATCATAAAAAAGGAGCATACCTCATGAGCACTCTTTTTGGGTTATCCCACAATGCAACATTATTAGTCTGGACATTAATTGCGATTGTCTTCCTGATCGTGTTGATCTCCAAATATAAATGGAATCCTTTCATTACCCTTTTAATATCTGCATTAATGCTTGGTTTACTTACAGGCATGAAACCCGCGGATGTCATTTCCTCCATTACGGGAGGACTTGGTGGCACACTTGGAACGATCGCCATTGTTATTGGTTTGGGCACCATGCTAGGTAAAATGATGGCTGAATCCGGCGGAGCCGAGCGTATTGCTACCACACTGGTGGATCGTTTCGGTGTGAAGCGTGTGCACTGGGCGATGATGATTGTTGGTTTTATCGTCGGTATCCCTGTATTTTTTGAAGTCGGCGTTATTTTGCTGATTCCGATCATTTTCACCGTTGCACGTAAAACCAATATGTCGCTGCTGCAGATCGGTATTCCGATTTTGGCAGGTCTCTCTACTGTACATGGTCTCGTTCCACCTCACCCGGCTCCCATGATTGCCATCGAAGCGTTCAGCGCCGATTTGGGTAAAACGATCTTGTACTCCCTTATTGTAGGTATCCCGACTGCTATTATCGCTGGACCTCTGTTTGGTAAATTTATCGGTAAAAGAATACATACCGAACCGCCTGCAGAGCTGGCTGAACAATTCGCAACGAAAAAAAGTAACAACTTGCCCGGTTTCGGCATAACCCTGTTTACCATCTTGCTGCCGGTCATTTTGATGCTTATTGGCTCCATCGCCAATATCGTAGACCCAGACGCTACAAGCGGATTTACCGTTTTCTGTGAATTTATTGGCCATGAAATTATAGCCCTGCTGATCTCCGTTGTGTTCGCCCTCTTTTCGCTCGGTTTCTCACGTGGGTTCAACAAACATGACATCTCCCGCTTCACCAGTGAATGTCTGGCGCCTACGGCGACCATCATTCTCATCATTGGCGGTGGCGGTGCATTCAAACAGGTGTTGATCAATAGTGGTGTAGGTAATGCCATTGCTGAGGTCGCCACACATGCCAATATTAATGTGATCCTGTTCGCCTGGCTTGTAGCCGCACTCATTCGGGTTGCTACCGGTTCAGCAACTGTGGCCATGACGACAGCAGCTGGTATTGTAGCTCCGGTCCTTGCACTAACGCCTGGTGCCAATATTGAACTTGTCGTACTCGCTACTGGTGCAGGTTCACTTGTACTATCTCATGTGAACGACGCAGGCTTCTGGAT
Source organism: Paenibacillus sp. OK076 (assembly GCF_900110055.1). Lineage (NCBI taxonomy): Bacteria > Bacillati > Bacillota > Bacilli > Caryophanales > Paenibacillaceae > Paenibacillus > Paenibacillus sp. OK076. The sequence continues at coordinate 15,040 of NZ_FOCH01000002.1, read as the reverse complement.
GATCAAAGAATTCTTCAATATGAGTGTCTCGCAGACGCTGAAGACGTGGACCGTTATGGAAACACTATTATCTGTTGTTGGACTGATCTTTATTTTGCTGCTGAGTACAGTCGTATAAATTGAATACCTATATAGAAGAAGAAAATAAATTCACACCATTAGAGTTTTAATTTTACGGGTTTTATAGAAAGAAGGTTTATGCAAAATGAACAACTATATGATTGGGATGGATATCGGTACAACCAGTACCAAATCCGTACTCTTTACGGAACAGGGTGAAGTTATAAGCACGTCGACTCAGGAATATCCTTTATACACCCCAGCTCCGGATGTCGCTGAGCAGGATCCGGAACAAATTGTGCAAGCTGCCCTTCGCTCCGTACGCGGCGTGATGGATCAAAGCGGCGTAGCTGCGGAACAAATTATGTTCGTATCCTGCAGCTCTGCCATGCACAGTGTCATTGCGATGGGACAAGATGGTATGCCCCTCACCCGCTGCATCACTTGGGCTGACAACCGGAGTGCTGCCTGGGCTGCCAAACTGCAAGAGAACGGACAAGGCCATCGTATCTATTTGCGAACAGGTACACCGATTCACCCCATGTCGCCACTGACCAAATTAATGTGGCTCCGCCATGACGAACCTGAACTTTTTCAACGCACGGCCAAATTTATCTCTATTAAAGAGTATTTGTTCTTCCGTCTGTTCGGTCAATATGTCGTAGATCACTCCATCGCCTCCTGTACTGGCCTGCTCAATCTGGAACGACTGGATTGGGATGCTGAAGCCCTTGAGGTTGCAGGCATTACAGCTGACCATCTATCGCAGCTCGTCCCGACCACACATATTATAGAGGGAATGGATCGCACATGGGCTGAAAAAATGGCTCTCTCCCCCTCTACTCCCTTCGTCATCGGTGCAAGTGACGGGGTATTGTCCAATCTGGGCGTAAACGCCATTGAACCTGGCGTTGTTGCAGCTACGATCGGCACCAGCGGCGCGATTCGCACCGTCGTTGACCGTCCGGTTACCGATCCAAAAGGTAGAACGTTCTGTTACGCCCTCACCGAGAATCTTTGGGTTATCGGCGGACCTGTGAATAACGGTGGCATGCTGTTCCGCTGGGTACGGGACGAATTCGCTGCCTCGGAAGTCGAAACAGCCAAACGGCTCGGCATCAATTCCTATGATGTACTCACTAAGATTGCGGAACGCGTCAGCCCCGGTTCGGAAGGACTTCTATTCCATCCGTACCTTTCAGGGGAACGCGCCCCTTTATGGAATCCGGACGCCCGGGGTTCCTTCTTTGGTTTGACCCTTCACCACCAGAAAGAGCATATGATTCGTTCCGTTTTGGAAGGGGTTATTTTCAACCTTTATACGGTACTGCTGGCCATGGAAGAACAGATCGGACAACCTACCTCCATTCAGGCAACGGGTGGTTTCGCTCGTTCCCCACTCTGGCGTCAGATGATGTCCGATATATTCAACCAGGAAGTCATTGTGCCCGAGAGCTTCGAAAGTTCCTGTCTGGGGGCCGTCGTGCTCGGTCTTTATGCTACAGGGCGAATTAAGTCGCTTCATGCCGTTTCATCGATGGTTGGTACAACGCACAAGCATACCCCTATCAAAGAACATGCATCAATCTACCAGGAGCTGCTTCCCATCTTCATTCGCATTTCGCGAAAATTGGAAGAAGAATATGCAGATATCGCGGAATTCCAGCGTAAATTTTCTGGACATATCGAGTAAATCATCACTATATAACCACCAAAAAGAGGTTGTTCTCTTTGACCACCATTCCGGTCTTCAAGAACAACCTCTTTTTGGCATAAACCAATTTGCTGCAATGGAGTCACATTCCATCTCTTCTATTTGTACGCCATATCCATCCTACCTCTTTTAGGAATAAATGCGACATTCATCTCATATAAATCAGTAAACACTGCTTCCGTTCAACAGCCCTCTCCTTGATCTCCTCTACCTTTGATTTTGTCATTTCCTCAATGCCTCTCTTCGAAAAAGGAAAACGGGCATGAAGAGTCACTCTCCTGTAAATCCCCAAAACGGTAATTTTCAGTTTACGGTTATCCACAGAGAGGTTATTCACAAACAGAGAATACTTTTACACACAATTCAGCATCATTTGACGAATAACCTGTGTATAAAATAATTTAGGTTTTTGGGTCTTCTTGTCGAAAGTTAAACAATTTATAAACAATATATTGTGTTGTGATTAAAAATTATACACAAGTTATTGAATTTGTGGATAAAATCACGTGATACATTGAAATGCCGGGCTTCTTTTGCTATGATTGTATTACTTTTGGATGTGAATATGTGATCTGACCCATAATATTATCAACAGCCTGTGGATAAAGTTGTGAACAATTTTCCGTTGTTCATTCTTTTTTTGTTTTCGACCTGCGGGGGTTTGGGGATAAATTCAACAATATATCTCGTATTTCGACACTGCATCATGGCTTAAGCCACACTTGGAACATGTAAAAGGAGTGACAGTCTGTGGACAGCCATACTTCTGATTTATGGCAGCAAATTTTATCAATCATACAAAACAAGCTCAGCAAACCCAGCTTTGACACTTGGTTCAAAGCAACCAAAGCGACCAAGCTGAATGATCGTTCGATCGTCATATCCGCACCAACCACGTTTGCCGTCGAATGGCTGGAGAGCCGTTACACCAAACTGGTCGGATCGACGGTATATGAGCTGCTTGGCAAACAGGTCGATGTGAAATTTGTCATCGAGGAGAACAAGCCTGCTGAACCGGACCCTCAACTGCCAGCGCCAACGCCTACAGTTGTTCAGGAAGAAGCGGTACTCAGCATGCTGAATCCGAAATATACATTCGATACATTTGTCATTGGGCCGGGCAACCGTTTTGCCCACGCCGCATCGCTGGCGGTCGCTGAAGCGCCCGCCAAAGCATACAATCCTCTGTTTCTCTATGGAGGGGTAGGTCTCGGCAAAACTCACTTGATGCATGCGATTGGACATTACGTTCTGGAGCATGATCCGGGCAGCAAAGTTGTTTATTTGTCATCTGAGAAATTCACGAACGAATTCATTAACTCGATCCGTGATAACCGCGGGGAGAGCTTCCGTAACAAATACCGTAGTGTCGACATTCTGCTCATTGATGATATTCAGTTTTTGGCTGGAAAAGAATCGACGCAAGAGGAATTTTTCCATACGTTTAATGCGCTGCATGAGGAACGGAAACAGATCATCATCTCCAGCGACAGACCGCCGAAGGAAATTCCGACCCTGGAAGAACGGCTTCGTTCCCGTTTTGAATGGGGGTTAATTACGGATATCCAGCCTCCAGATCTGGAGACACGGATTGCTATTTTGCGTAAAAAAGCTCGTGCGGAAAACCTGGATATTCCGAATGAGGCGATGATGTACATCGCCAACCAGATTGATACCAATATTCGTGAACTGGAAGGGGCACTGATTCGGGTTGTTGCCTATTCTTCGCTGACTAATCAAGATGTAACCACTCATCTAGCAGCTGAAGCACTGAAGGATATTATTCCTTCCAGTCGTCCAAAAATGATCACTATTCACGACATCCAACAAAAGGTCGGCGAGTATTACAGCCTTAAGCTTGAAGATTTCAAAGCACGGAAACGGACCAAGGCCGTTGCGTTCCCAAGACAGATTGCTATGTATCTCTCTCGTGAACTTACAGACTTTTCTCTGCCCAAAATCGGTGAAGCATTTGGAGGGCGAGATCATACCACCGTCATCCATGCGCACGAAAAGATCTCCCAGGCGATTAAAGTCGATCAGGATCTCTATAAAGTTATTAACAACTTAACCGAAAAAATTAAGAATCCAACCTGAATAAGTCCCAAGCCTGTGCACAACGTATACACATGTGGATAGGCTTGGGCTTATGGGTTTATACCCACTTATCCACATATTCAGTGCCCCTATTACTATTATTACTATAAAGATCTAAAAGATATCATCTCCAAATAAGCGATTTCGAAGCTTAGCCTTCGGCCTTTGAAAAAACACCTTTCAACACCCAAACACCCAAAAAATCAGCTAGGAGTGAAACCATGAAAATCAGCATAATGAAAAACTATTTAAACGATTCCATACAGCAAGTATCCAAAGCGATCTCGAGCCGTACGACGATTCCAATTCTGAGCGGTATCAAATTCGATGTTAATCATCAAGGTGTGACGTTGACAGCAAGCGACACCGATATTTCAATTCAATCCTTCATCCCGCTTGAAGATGGTGATAAAAGTGTTGTTCAGGTAGATCAACCCGGCAGTGTAGTTTTGCCAGCCAAGTTTTTCGTGGAGATCATCAAAAAGCTGCCTTCCCAAGAAGTGCACATGGAGGTAAAAGAAAACTTCAACACCTTTATCTCCGCAGGAGCTACCGAAATCCAACTGGTTGGTCTTGATCCGGAAGAATTCCCAGTATTGCCAAGCATCGAAGAAAACCAAACCGTCTCCATTCCAGGAGATTTGCTCAAAAATATGATCAAACAAACCGTATTCTCCATTTCCACACATGAAACTACGCCGATTCTGACAGGTGTACTCTGGAGTTTGGGTGACAATGAACTGAAATTTGTGGCAACTGACCGTCACCGTCTTGCTACTCGTTCAGCAATGCTGGATAATGCAGAAGGTGTGCGATTCAACAATGTCGTGATCTCGGGTAAAACGCTGAACGAACTCAGCAAAATTGTGCCGGATCAAAATACACTTGTGGATATCGTTGTCGCTGATAATCAAGTCCTGTTCAAAATCGACCGTGTTCTGTTCTATTCGCGCATTTTGGACGGAACTTATCCGGATACTTCTAGAATTATTCCGACTTCGTACAAAACAGAACTCGTTTTGGATACAAAAAAATTAAGCGAATCTATCGACCGGGCTTATTTGCTGTCGCGTGAAGAAAAAACAAACATTGTGCGGATGCAAACGATGGAATCCGGATCAATCGAAATTTCTTCAAGCTCTTCCGAGCTGGGAAAAGTAAGAGAAGAGATCGAACCTGCCGAATTTAACGGCGAACCGCTGAAAATCTCGTTCAACTCCAAATATATGCTGGATGTGCTAAAAGTGGTGGAGAGTGAGCAGCTGATGATCGCTTTTACTGGTGTCATGAGCCCGATCATCCTGAAACCGCTGGACGACAGTCACAGCTTGTACGTCATATTGCCTTACCGGACGACCAACTAACGAGAGGAAGATCATAGTGAACCAAGTAGCGATTCGTACGGAATATATTAAGCTTGATCAATTTTTGAAACTGGCCGATTGCATCCCAACCGGAGGTATGGCCAAAGCACTGCTTCAGGACGGACTTGTACGTGTGAATAAAGAACCTGAGGAACGCCGGGGACGCAAGTTATACCCTGGGGATATCGTTGAGGTGGACGGAGAAGGTTCGTTCGAAGTTGTCGCACAATAAGAAGACCAGTTAGATCCTGCTGCCTCCTGACGGACGGGATAAAAGGGAGGTTACCGCGTGTTTGTAAACAGCATAGATCTGCAGCAATTCCGCAATTATGAACATCTGAGACTGGATTCTTTTGGTCCTGTAAATCTTTTGATTGGGCAAAATGCCCAAGGCAAGACCAACCTCGCAGAAGCCATTTTTGTGCTTGCACTCACCAAGAGCCACCGTACATCCCGCGACAAGGAACTGATCCGTTTCGGTGAAGAACGTGCCAGGCTTGCAGCAGAGGTCGACAAAAAGTACGGATCGGTCAAGCTCGAGCTTTCTTTGTCGCAACAAGGCAAAAAAGCAAAGATTAACGGACTGGAACAGCGCAAGCTGAGTGATTTTGTCGGAGCGCTTAATGTGGTGATGTTTGCACCGGAAGATCTTGAGATTGTCAAAGGCACACCGGGGATACGCCGCCGGTTTCTTGACATGGAGATTGGTCAGGTGGCTCCAGGCTACCTGTATCATCTGCAGCAATATCAAAAAGTGCTCGTCCAGCGTAACAATCTGCTCAAGCAATTATGGGGGCAGAACGCTTCAGCCCAGACCATGCTTGAGGTATGGAATGAGCAACTGGTGGAGCATGGTGTTAAAATCGTCAAAAAAAGGAAACAATTCATAAAGAAACTGCAAAAGTGGGCTGAAACGATTCATCAGGGCATCACCGGAGGTGGAGAAGTCCTGCGCCTGGCCTACCTTCCTTCCTTCAGTGAAGCCGCTGAGGAAGATGAAGCTGTCTTAATGGACCAATTTATGATAAAATTATCACAAATGAAAGAGCAGGAGATTCGCCGAGGCACAACCCTTAGTGGGCCGCATCGGGATGACCTGTCCTTTTTCATTAACGATCGGGAAGTACAAACGTATGGCTCGCAGGGGCAGCAGCGCACAACGGCGTTGTCCCTTAAACTTGCGGAAATTGAACTGATTCATGAAGAAATCGGAGAATATCCGGTCCTGCTGCTGGACGATGTACTGTCTGAACTGGATCCGTTTCGTCAGACGCAGCTGATCGAAACGTTCCAGAGCAAGGTGCAGACCTTTATTACGGCTACCGGCATCGAGAGTCTGAACGTTGACAAACTCAAAGATGCCAGTATTTATCACGTTCATGCCGGACAGGTTGAACGCTAAGGAGTGAGGGCTTATGTACATTCATCTGGGCGGTGAGAAGATTATCCGTTCTTCCGAATTGGTTGCTATTTTTGATATATCGATTGAAAAATCCTCAAAAATCTCCAAGCAGTATGTCACGCATGCCGAGCAGGAAAAAACAGTGGAGCATATTGGTGAAGAGGAAGCCAAGTCCATTGTAGTGACTAAAAACATTGTGTACTACTCGCCTATTTCCTCAGCTACGCTCAAGAAGCGAGCTCACATTTTTCCTGATCTCTAGCCTATCGGCGGTACGAGTTATTGTACCTTTTGCTGCTTGTCTTTATTTAGATTGCTTACTGGAATTAAGGGCATATGTTCATTTCAGCATGCATTCTTAGTTAACGCATATTTACGATATTGAATCTATAGAAGTAGGTGAAAGGCATGTCTATGAATCAACCGTCATATGGTGCAGATGAAATTCAGGTACTTGAAGGGCTGGAAGCCGTACGTAAACGACCGGGGATGTATATTGGTTCCACCAGTGCCAAAGGTCTGCATCATCTCGTTTGGGAAGTAGTGGACAACAGTATTGACGAAGCACTCGCAGGTTATTGTGATCATATCGAAGTTACTATTCATGAAGATAACAGCGTCACTGTAGTCGATAACGGGCGGGGGATCCCTGTCGGCGAACATGCCAAAATGAAACGTCCTGCGCTTGAGGTTGTAATGACTGTTCTGCATGCGGGCGGTAAATTTGGCGGTGGCGGGTACAAAGTATCCGGTGGTCTACATGGGGTAGGTGTATCTGTTGTCAATGCTCTATCAGCGAAAGTTGTTGTTACAGTTAAGGTTGACGGCCATGTGTATCAACAGGAATACCGTCGCGGTGCTCCCCAGTATGATCTGAAAACGATCGGTACCACGGAGGAAACGGGAACAACGGTTACGTTCCATCCGGATCCGGAGATTTTCACGGAAACAACTGTTTATGACTATGAAACTTTGCTGACTCGTATTCGTGAGCTCGCGTTCCTGAACAAGGGAATTGGCATGACCTTAACCGATGAACGTACAGGTGTAACCAACTCTTTCCTGTATGAGGGCGGTATTATCGAGTATGTCTCCTTCCTGAACCAGAAGCGCGAAGCGTTGCACGAAAACCCGATTTATGTGGAGGGATCAAGAGACAACATTCAGGTGGAAGTTGCGTTGCAATACAATGACAGCTACACCGAGAATATTTATTCTTTTGCCAACAACATCAACACACATGAGGGCGGAACGCACGAATCCGGCTTCAAGAGTGCCCTTACCCGGATTATAAATGATTATGCACGTAAAGCGGGCGTAATCAAAGACAGCACAGGCAACCTGTCCGGGGATGATGTACGTGAAGGTCTGACAGCGATCATCTCGGTCAAGATCCCTGATCCGCAATTTGAGGGACAGACCAAGACCAAGCTGGGTAACAGTGAAGTGCGAGGAATTGTCGAATCCCTGTTTGCTGAGAAGCTGCAGGAATTCCTGGAAGAGAATCCTTCCGTATCCCGTCGCATTTTGGAAAAAGGTCTTCAAGCAGCCCGTGCACGTGAAGCAGCTCGTAAAGCTCGTGAACTGACACGTCGTAAAGGTGCACTCGAAGTCAGCTCTTTGCCAGGTAAATTGGCCGACTGTTCATCCAAGGATGCTTCAATCAGCGAATTGTACATCGTCGAAGGTGACTCCGCCGGTGGATCAGCGAAGCAAGGACGAGATCGTCATTTCCAAGCGATTTTGCCACTGCGTGGTAAGATCCTGAACGTGGAAAAAGCACGTCTTGACCGGATTTTGGGTAATGCGGAGATCAGAGCAATCATTACTGCAATGGGTACGGGTATTGGTGATGACTTCGATATTGCCAAAGCTCGTTATCACAAAATCATTCTGATGACGGATGCCGACGTCGATGGCGCCCATATTCGGACATTGCTTCTGACATTCCTCTATCGCTATATGCGCAAAATCATTGAGGCCGGTTATGTATACATTGCCCAACCGCCATTGTTCAAGATTGAGCGCAATAAAGTAATTCGTTATGCGGGCTCCGAGAAGGAACGCGATGAAATTATTGCAACGCTCGGCGAAAATGCGAAGTTCAATGTCCAGCGTTATAAAGGTCTGGGTGAGATGAATGCCGGACAATTGTGGGAAACGACGATGGACCCTGAGAGCCGGACCATGCTTCAAGTATCGATTAACGATGCGATGCTGGCCGATGCCATGTTCGACACCCTGATGGGAGATAATGTTGAACCTCGTCGTGACTTTATTCAGGAAAATGCAAAATACGTGAAAAACCTCGACATCTAACGATATTCGAAGAGGCGCCTGCGAGGGCGCCTCTTTTACATTATGGGGTTATAGCATAGAGATTTTAGATTGGACTCTGGTGTGCCTGTTATCGGTGTGTGCGGCTTTTGGCAGAGGAGGCCTGGGCTTTGAGGGAGGTACGAGATGTTTTCCCTTTTTTGGAGGGTAATCTGCCATACGCTCTCGCATAACGCTTAATCTTTCGGTACGTTTCCTTATCAGGCAATAGGCCAAAAGCATAGATACCTGGCAATGTGTTGACTTCAATAATCCATGGCCGTCCATCTTCATCCAGTGCGATATCGATACCAATCTCTTTGAGTCTTGGAAATGACCTCTGTAACTGTACCGCCGTATGAATGCCTAAACGATATAGCTCACTGCGTAGTTGCTGGAACCGATCCTGATCAAAATGAGGGCGTACCAACTCATTAAAGGTGGCCAATCGTCCGCCGCCATGAATGTTGGTAATGATCTTGCCCGGTGCAGCAATTCTTCCCAGGATACCTGTCGTTTCCCAGTTGCGTTGTAGATTCTTCTGGGTCAGTACCCGCAGGTCGAAAGGTAATCCATCATGTTTCATCAGCGGAATACCTTGCTGAATGATGTATTCGCGATTCTGGATACGTTCAGTGAGCGCCAGATCCAGCTCATCGAGGGAATGAAAATGTTTTTCCTCCGTCCCATATCGAAGTTCATACGTTGTCAGAGGGACTTCAACAGAGATCTCGGCACCGACTTCAGCTTCAGATGGGGGGAGCGGATCAACAGCGTTTTCCGATGTGTTTGCATCGGTAATCGGGTGTGGTTTTATGCGGATGGTTTTTACCCGCATGACGCCATTGCCGTAAGTTCCCCGATCCGGTTTGATATAGTTTGACTCGAATAATTCAGTCATCCGTTCCAGGGTCTGGCGATTATATTGTCGTGTTACTGGTATATATTCATTCACATTACGGCTGCGTTGTAACACAGCTGTCTTGGTCCATTTGCTGGAGACACGCTGGATGCCCAAGAGCCATCAGTCCTTTCGTGTTTTAATGGGGTTTACAAGAGTGGCAGACGCAGAGAAATCAAAGGACAAGAGATGATTTCAGTGGTATAATAGAGAAATATGGCGTTTTGTGCGGTTTTGTTGCACAGATGTAGTTTGATCGTAGAACGGGAACGGTCTAAGCCTGAATATACACAGTACATTTGCCGCTTTTTCTAGCATTGTATGTGCAAATGGGGAGGAAGGCAGGGCGAACCCCCAGACTCTCTGAAGTTCCCGGAAGAAAGGCTATTGCCCAGCGGACGTTTAATTGTTTACCTTTTGTGAAAGTAATATAATAAAGAGTAGCGTCCTTGTGCGGTTTTAGCCTTGTTAGGCTTTTCACATACAATTAATTTTTGAAAGACTGAATGGAATGTTTGTTGAAGGACAAGAAGGAGGTCCAGCATGGCGGAAGAAATGAACTCGCAGATTAAAGATCGGGATATTGGCGTCGAGATGCGTGAATCGTTTATGGATTATGCGATGAGCATTATTGTGAGCCGTGCCTTACCTGACGTGCGTGACGGATTGAAGCCGGTTCACCGGCGTATTCTGTACGCAATGTCCGAGCTAGGCATGACACCCGATAAACCACATAAAAAATCAGCCAGAATCGTCGGCGAAGTTATCGGTAAGTATCACCCACACGGTGACTCTGCCGTATACGAAACGATGGTACGGATGGCACAGGACTTCTCCCTGCGCTACATGCACGTAGATGGACATGGCAACTTTGGATCGGTGGATGGCGATATGGCAGCAGCCATGCGTTATACGGAAGCCCGGTTGTCCAAGATTGCTATGGAAATGCTCAGAGACATCAACAAGGATACGATTGACTTCCAGCCGAACTATGACGGTGAAGAAAGTGAACCTATCGTTCTGCCAGCTCGTTTCCCTAACTTGCTTGTCAATGGTGTCGGCGGGATTGCGGTAGGTATGGCGACCAACATTCCTCCCCATAACCTGGGAGAGGTCATTGACGGCGTACAGGCTATGATCAAAAATCCAGACATCACTTCGATGGAATTGATGGATTATATTCACGGGCCAGACTTCCCAACTTCCGGTTATATTTTGGGACGCTCCGGAATTCGCCAGGCGTATCAAACCGGACGTGGTTCAGTAACGATGCGGGCCAAAACCAACATCGAAGAAAACAATAACAAAGCACGGATTATCGTTACGGAACTTCCTTATCAGGTGAACAAGGCAAGACTCGTTGAGAAAATTGCTGAGTTGGTACGTGATAAAAAGATTGATGGTATTACGGATCTCCGTGATGAATCTGACCGTAACGGTATGCGGATTGTGATTGAGCTTCGCAGAGACGTGAACCCCGGTGTAGTGCTGAACAACCTGTACAAGCATACAGCGATGCAATCCACATTCGGGATTAACATGCTCGCGATTGTAAATAAAGAACCTAAGATTCTGAATCTGCGCGAAGTGTTGTATCACTACTTGCAGCATCAGATTGAGGTTATACGCAGACGTACACAGTTCGAGCTGAAAAAAGCCGAAGCACGCGCACACATTCTGGAAGGCTTGCGTATCGCGCTGGATCATATCGACGAAATCATTGCGTTGATTCGTTCATCCAGCAATACAGATGCAGCCAGAGAAGGTCTGATCGAGCGTTTCTCGCTCAGTCATGATCAGGCTCAAGCTATTCTCGATATGCGTCTGCAACGCCTCACAGGTCTGGAACGCGAGCGCATCGAAAATGAGTATAACGAACTGATGGTCAAAATTAATGAATATCGTGAAATTTTGGCCAACGAGCATCTGGTGCTCGAAATTATCAGCACGGAGCTGCAAGAAATCCGTGATCGCTTCAGCGATGATCGTCGTACCGAAATCACTGTAGGTGAAGAGAGCATTCTGGACGAGGATCTGATTCCGCGCGAAGAGGTTATCATCACCATTACCCATACAGGCTATGTGAAACGTCTGCCGGTATCCACATACCGCAGTCAAAAGCGTGGCGGACGTGGGGTTGTGGGAATGGACACCAAAGATACCGACTTTGTTGAGCATCTGTTTGTGACCAACTCTCACAATTACCTCATGTTCTTTACTGACAAAGGTAAAGTGTACCGTCTCAAAGCTTATGAGATTCCAGAACTTGGACGTACAGCACGAGGAACGCCGATTATCAACCTGATTCAGATCGAGCAGGGTGAATCGGTCAATGCCGTGATTCCCGTTCAGGAATTCGAAAGTGACAAGTATCTGTTCTTTGCTACCCGTCAAGGGGTTGTGAAGAAGACACCACTTGAGGATTACACGAATATTCGCAAAGGCGGTCTGATCGGGATTTCCCTACGTGATGATGATGCTCTTATTGATGTTAAGCTGACAGATGGACAGCAAGAGATCATTATGGGTACAGCTCACGGGATGTCCATCCGTTTCTCGGAAGGAAATGTCCGTTCCATGGGACGGAGTGCAACCGGGGTTAAAGGGATCACACTGGATGAGCAGGATGTCGTAATCGGTATGGACGTAGTTGATCAGGAACTGGATGTTCTGATTGTTACAGCCAAAGGATACGGTAAACGTACGCCTGTCAGCGATTATCGGATGCAAACTCGTGGCGGTAAAGGGATTAAAACCATTAACGTCACAGATAAGAACGGTGCGGTAGTCAGCCTGAAAATGGTTAAGACAGAAGAAGATCTGATGATTATCACTTCCAGCGGTACGTTAATTCGGATGAGCATGGAAGGCATATCCACCATGGGTCGATACACGCAAGGCGTGAAGCTGATTCATATTCGGGATGAAGATGCCGTAGCTACCGTCAGCCGAATTGACAAGAATGAGGAAGAACCAGAAGACGAAGAATTGCTTGAAGGTGCAGAAGCTGCTGATTCTGAAGGTCTAGAGTCAACTCTTGATGAGGGTGCGGTTTCCGATGCTGAAGTTGAGGGCGATGATTCAGGTTCGGAAGTATAGAATTAATTTTCTATAACGAAAATCATTTCATGATTTCAATGAAATTGGAGGGCTCCCATATGGGGGCCCTTTGTTATTTTCACGGCTCCAGGACCATTCTCCTCGAAATCTGGGATGTACAGCCTGATTTTTGAGTAATATAATGGGAATTAACGTGAAAAACCGGGACTATGGTCTTGATATCATTATAGAAGAACGATGAGTGAGGGGAATAAACATGGGATTAATTACCCTGTCTGAAGTCAAACCAGGACTGAAACTGGGAAATGACGTGCAAACGCTTCGTGGTAATGTGCTGTTTCAGAAGGGCAAAGTCATTTTGCCTAAGGATGTGGAAGTACTCAGAGCCTTTATGATTCATCAAGTGGACATCGAGCAAGAGAGAGCAGGGACAAGCAGTTCGGGTTCTAAGGCTTCATCGGCCTCTTCAGTCCATGCAGCTAATGAGAAGAACGGAGAACGGGCAGGGAAAGGCAGCAGCGCAGTCTCAGCACCCGCAGTACCGTCTCTGCATGAAGAGTATGAAAAGATGGTGGGACTGACCAAAAATGCTTTCCTATCCTCCTTGGCGGCTGAATTACCTGTATATGAGTTGCGTACACAGTTGGAAGCTTTGTTTGTTCATCTTAAACAGTATAATGTGCTTACCTTCAGTCCACGAGTGATGCAGGAACATGATTATGTGTATCATCATGCCGTCTTGAGTGCCATTACGTCTTATCAGTTGGCCCAGTGGATTGATCTTCCGTCCAAAGACTGGATGCAGGTAGCTTTTGCAGGATTGTTCCATGATATTGGTAATAACAAAGTAGATCCACAGATTCTCCATAAACCCTCTACTTTAACTGCGTCAGAGCAGGCTGAGATCCGACAGCATACGAAATATGGCTACCAGGTACTGAAACAGGCGAAGGCCATCAATGAGGGAGCTAGACTTGCAGCATTGCAGCATCATGAAAAAGTGGATGGGTCGGGTTACCCGCTGCAGCTCAGCGGCACGCAGATTCATATCTATGCCAAAATTGTAGCTATCGCTGATATCTTCCACGCTATGACTCTGGAAAAGATCTATCGTAAGGCACAGTCACCGTACCTGGTACTTGAACAAATTCAGAGTGAGGCTTTTGGCAAATTGGATCCTGCGATCGTGAATGTATTCGTTCAGCGTTCCACACAGATCCATAATGGTATTCGAGTGAAGCTCAGCAATAATCAAATTGGTGAGATCGTATTCTCAGATCGGGATCATCCTACACGGCCGATGGTATCGGTAGAAGGAACAATCATCAATCTGATGCAGCAAAGGCAGCTACATATCCAGGAAGTCATTGGCTAGCTGAATCTTCAGTTCATATATAAGAATAGAGCCTTTCCAATATGGAGAGGCTCTTTTTATTGAACTTAATGTAGAGTATGAGAATAGTAAGTATAGGTGGAGAGATATTCTTTAGAGAAGCCTTAGACAGTGTAATGTATAGATGATCAGCCGAATATGGGAGACATATTAGAGGGAGTAGTAGACAGAAATAACTTTATTCAAATTAATGCTTGCATTCTAAATCTGTACATGGTATATTCTAATTCCGGCCAAGAAAACACGAGAAACACGGTGCGGCAAGCAAATGAAATAAGCTTCGAAAGAAACTTTAAAAAAAGCTTGCAAAGTTGGTTCGGATGTGATAAGATATAAAAGTTGCTGAGGTGAACAACACACGGCAATGAAACAAGTTTGATCTTTGAAAACTGAACAACGAGTGAGTAAACATTCTGCTTGCAGAGTGAACGCGAAAGTTTGAGACAAGCCTTGGCTTGGATCGACTGGAGCATAAAATGAGATTTTTAATCTCGTCAGTTTCAAAATGAGCTTATCGCTCTTTTCAATACTTTATTGGAGAGTTTGATCCTGGCTCAGGACGAACGCTGGCGGCATGCCTAATACATGCAAGTCGAGCGGACTTGATGAGAAGCTTGCTTCTCGGATGGTTAGCGGCGGACGGGTGAGTAACACGTAGGCAACCTGCCCTCAAGCTTGGGACAACTACCGGAAACGGTAGCTAATACCGAATAGTTGTTTTCTTCTCCTGAAG
>NZ_FOCH01000009.1:0-69197 GCF_900110055.1 Paenibacillus sp. OK076 | reverse complement strand
TTCCACACGTACCCATCCCGAACACGACCGTTAAGCCCTCTAGCGCCGATGGTACTTGGACCGCAGGGTCCTGGGAGAGTAGGACGCCGCCAAGCAAAGAACCACTGCCGATGTTATTCGGTGGTGGTTTTTATTTGTCTATAAACAAAAATGAAGGAATCGCTAGTTTAAGGTGGATGGAACTCTGGCTTTGGAAGCTGATACAACTAGAGGGTGGATTGACTTTCAAAAGAGGGCAAAGGAATGCCTTAAAAAGTCTTGAAATGAAGGTAACATTTTTGTTACGGAAAACGCATTCGAAACCAGTATAATAGGACTATGTTAAATATGCTAAAAGTACCTGACCACAGAGCTGGAATGTGCAGCTGTGAAAAGGAGGGTGTGTGTGACAAGTTGGCGAAGACTAATTCTTCATTCGTTTCTCTTGCTCAGCCTGATAGGCGTGCTTGCAGGATGCGGTGAAGCAGGATCTGCATGGACTTCTTATGAAGGAGCGGTAAACGAGAAGGGTTTCCCGGTTCCTAAAGTGGCGAATAAATCTGACCAGTCTGAAAACAATTCGGATATGGATTATGTTCGATATACGCTATCTGGTATTAGTGAGAGCACTAGTATTCCTGAGGTGTATCTAGACGAGATTAAGAGCTGGGGCTGGACAGAAAAGCAAGCCAAGAGTACATCCAATGACTCAAGTTCCCTACGTGTATTTGCTAAAGAAGGGCATACTGTACATCTAGCTGTACATGATGGGTTCTTCACGGTAATGGTTCCGAAAAGTGAAGCTGCTCAGACGACAGTAAAATCACTTGATGATGATGATTGAATGAGTTGTGCTTGGATGTAATGGTTCGACAATTAACGGTGTAATGGTCCGTATGATAGTAAAGCTCCCGATCTGTGATCGGGGGCTTTTTGTATGTCATGAACTATGGGAGATGAGCAATGGATCGTTCGGCGGTTTCTTTTGGCGGTGACTTAACCAGGAGCTGTAGAGAGGAAAGCTTATAGCACTCACACAGGAGACATGAGGCATGGATAGTATGGTGCCTGTAGAGGCTGGTTTCAGTACGCTGGCTGTAGAGTAACTAAATATAGAAGAGGGGAGAAGACAGCGAAAGCAGGTCGATAATGAGCCTAGTACATACTCAATATCAGAAACGATATTCAACAAGCTCGACGTGACAGAACGGAAATGGATGTATTGCGTTGGGGATAACCATTTTAACTATACCCCTGCTGTGGATAAGGGGGAAAGGGAGGGGGAATGAATAAAGGTTATCCACTGTGGATAACCTTTAAGGTTTGGAAGCTTGACGAGTAATCAAGGATGAGTTTCATAGGAGTGGTTGCGTCAGTTTGAATAGAAAGTATGGATGAGCTTTAGCGATTTATGTATTACTTGGTTTCAACTATACATTGCGTGTAGGCAAGGTTATAGATAAAGAATAGAAGAACAATTACTGCAGGTAGTAGGAGACATCTTGTTCATTTAATTTGATAAGCCCGTCCTTACGTTCGCGTGAAAGAACAAGTACAACATATAGACGTGGTACAAGCAGCCACAGATGCCAGAAAATCAACGATAGGGTGAAGGACAAGGGTGACCAGATTAAACAGACGGTAATGATACATAACCCAATCCAGCTCATATTGAGGTGGACCCTAACAAACATGCGGTAGCTAAAATGTTGGTCTGGAATATAGCCGAACCAAGGCATTTTGAGATTCCATCGCCAACGACGTGCATAGGAGGTACGGACCAGCAGTAATATGGTTCTGGCGATCACATAATGAATCCATAATGTAACCGGGCCTGCCAAGATAAAATAAAAGAGGCCAGTCCAGGAGAATGCTAACAGATTAAACAAAAGCATAATTACAGGCAAAGACAGATAGCTGAAGATCACGCTGCGGGCAATGGCCTTTTTTTTCAGAAGCCGGTATTGATAAAAGGTTGCTTTATTCTCCGGTTCGGCGATCATACGATTACAAATCCTCCTTCTGGGATCACGTTCATTTGTAAAAGGTATTCGTTTTCATAAATAAGGAAATGGATGACGCTGAGTTGCACATCTAAACCTTGTATGTACTCCAGAATGATGTACAAGATATGGAAGTAGGTTAATCATATACAAGTATACCTTCGAACGATCTGGCTGTCAGGTTCTGAATGGTGATGTATTATATATCGGCTGAAAATCCAAGATTTTTTAAGAATATAGAATATAAGTTTTTATAGTCATAGGAGGGGGAGCAGATAATCACATGAAAAATACAATGGAGCGCAGCGATGTTTCTTGTAATGGCTGTCCAATCATGGTTTTCATATAATAGAAGAAATTGCAGGTCTGCGAGGTTATAGATACGTTATAAGGTAAGGAGAATGGCTAACAAATGCGGGCTGTTTCGCTGAATTATAGAACCAAAGGCATTTTTCTTATGTTTGTTTTCGGTACAGACACCCATAGAGGGGCAGGCGAATATATATATTTTATAGAAAGAAAGCACTATGAAAAGGTTTAAAATAATAGAAACTGTGCAATACTGATAGTAATACGTAAAACAAGGTGGGATGGTTGATGGAAGGACACGCCGAACACACATGCATTATCTGCGAACAGACCAAAAGAGAAGGCATTTTTATTGTATCTGAATTTATATGTGACGCTTGCGAAGCAGAAATGGTTCATACGGATGCACAGGATGCCAAGTACAATTATTTTATCCATCAGATGAAGCAGATATGGGTGCAAAAGAACGCATAAAGAGCGTTAAATCATATTAGTGAAACATCACATTGAATTGTATCGATGTGCATAGAGGCCCTTAGTGGCCTTTTTTTGTTTCAATCAGCTAAATAAGAAGGGGGAGATGGACATGATAGGCCCTTGGGGTGACTGGATATGATGCTGCTGTGTCGGTGGAAACGCTGATTTACACGGGTGCTGGACAATTCCTGATATAATGAAAGGAGAAGTGCTTCGGCTACATGTTTTGAATACAGAGATCGCAGGAAAGAAACATGAGCGTAAGTCTTTGTTGTTATAGAGGAGCAAGACTACGGACCGTATCAAAATTTATGAATGTACAGGATGATTATTCAATGGAGCATAAATCAAATACCGCACCTTTATATGAGGCGTTGCTTGCGTATCGTGATTCAGGGCAGCGTTCTTTTCATGTACCTGGGCACAAAAATGGACAAGTCTATCGCAGGTTACTGGAGCAAGTGGGCCAGCAGCAGTCAGATGGAGGATTGGGTGACAGTCACCTGAATAAGGGTGAGACAAAGGGAAAACAAAGTTTGGGACGTCCATTAACTGATGGGGAAGAGTGCTTCAGACAAGCTGAGGAACAAGGGCATGGAGATGAAAATGGGCTCACGAATCATGTTGGGAATGGAACTGACGGAACTGCGGTAGATATTGTACCGGTGAGTGCGTTTCTGGAGATGATGCAGCTGGATGTAACGGAAATCTCGGGTACGGACGACTTGCATCATCCAGAAGGGGTTATATTGGAGGCGCAGCAGCTGGCAGCGGATTGTTTTGGAGCAGAAGAGAGCTTCTTTCTTGTCGGAGGTAGTACGGCGGGGAATTTGTCTTTGCTGCTGACTGTATGTAATGAACCTAATAGTCTTGTACTTGTACAACGTAATGTGCATAAGTCTGTCATTCACGGATTGATGCTGGCAGGTGCAAGGGCTGTATTCCTGGAGCCATGGGTTGATCCTGCGAGTGGACTTGCGGTGATGCCGTCGCTTGAGACGGTGCAGGCGGCTGTCCAGGCATATCCTGAGGCAAAGGCAGTAATTGTGACTTTGCCCAATTATTACGGCATGGGCGCTGATCTGAAGCCCATTGCTGAGGTGTGCCATGAGGCAGGCCTGCCGCTGCTCGTGGATGAAGCGCATGGCGCGCATTATGGGCAGCATCCGGAGCTGCCAGCCTCTGCACTGTCCTGCGGAGCAGACGGTGTGGTGCAGTCGACCCACAAGATGCTGTCTGCATTCACCATGGGAGCCATGCTGCACGTTCAGGGACCACGGTTAAGCCGGTCCCTGCTGCGTCAGCGTCTGGCCATGGTGCAAAGCTCAAGCCCATCATACCCGGTGATGGCTTCGCTTGATCTGGCGCGCCGCCTGCTGCATACGCAGGGCGCGAATGCCTTCACGGCGGGACTTGCCGCCGTGGACGCCTTTAAGCGCGGCCTTGCGGAGCTGCCGCGCTTTCGGTTGCTGCAGCCGGGGCAGCTGCTGCAGCAAGAGCCGCCAGCCGGGGCGAAGCCGGCAGCTGGCGGTAAGTCCGAGGCCGCCGCTGGTTCACCGGGGCGGCCTGAAGCTCTGCCCGCGGCGGCGTTGCCTTCAGCCGCGGGGTACACCGCTCAGGACCCGTTCAAGGCCGTCATCTATGACGGCACAGGGGTGCTGAGCGGTTATGGGCTGCAGCAGCAGCTGGAAGCGCGCGGCTGCGTGCCCGAAATGAGCGACGAGCGATACGTCGTCCTGCTCTTTACCTTGGGCTCGACGCTGCGCGATGCCGAGCACCTGTTGCAGGCTTTACATCAAATCAGCCTTGCAAATGAGCAGGCTCATTCACTGCCTTCAGCCTCACAGCGTTTAACAAAAGAGGCTGCAAATTATATTTCCACGTGGAACAATGTTCATGAAGGAACTCCTTTTTCGGAGCCTATCCCGTTCTCACTGCAGCCGATTATGGAGGAGGAGACAATAGAGGTTTCCATCGAAAACTGTATTGGTCTTCGCTCTGCGGAGATGGTCATTCCGTATCCACCCGGCATTCCTCTTGTGTACGCTGGCGAGCGAATAAGCGCGTCTGTGGTAGCACGCATGAAGCTGCTGAGAGACGAAGGAGCAAGGTTCCACGGTGTATCGGATACTTCGCTGCAGTCGTTGAAAATCATCCGGGAATAATGGAGTTTAGCATGCCAAGGAACTTGAGGAGTCAACCAGCATTAAAACGAGCGTTTTGCTTCATTTGATTCGATTCAACCACGGGTACAATCTATAGACGAATAAGCATTTCGGGTATATAGCTTGTTGATTGAAAGACGCTCTTTGGATTCATGCAAAATGCTCAAACAAGTAGGACATTATTGTTGTCTGGACATAAAGAAAGAAGGGAATAAACCTTGGATATTCCGCTAAAAAAATATACGGGAATAGTCCTGCAAGTCATACTGATGTACGGTTTTTATTGGATAGGAAACCTGATTCAGGCTGTACTGCATCTGCCGTTAACAGGAAGTATTGTTGGGATGCTGCTTCTATTTATCGTCATTCAACTGGGCTGGATCAGAATACGTTGGGGCGAAGAAGGATCATCCTGGCTTCAATCGAATTTGCAATTATTGTTTATCCCTCCCACGGTGGGTATTATTAATCATTTTGATTTTTTTAGAGCCAATACGGTGCTGCTTGTTCTGGGGTTAATCGTTAGTACGTTGGTTACCTGTCTGTTGTCCGCAAAAATCAGTGAATGGCTCATGGCGTGGAGATCGACGCATCAAGGCAAGAAGGAGGCGATCTCATGCTCGCATTCATCCTCGGAATCGGAATGATTGCCTTGACCGTGGCTATATATATTCCGGCGACTCATTTATATAGAAGGGTGAAGTGGCCGATTCTTATGCCTGTATTGACGGCAACAGCTGTAATCGTACTGATTTTGCTCATTTCCGGCATTAAGCTCGATACGTACATGCTTGGTGGCAAATGGATACAGGAATTATTGGGGCCGGCCGTAGTTTCCCTGGCATTCCCTTTGGCGAAACACCTTGATGTACTGAAACGGAATATAATTCCGATTTTGGGCGGTACCTTGGGTGGGAGCATCGTTGGCATGTCCACAGGGGCAGCCATATCACTGCTGCTCGGTTATCCGCAAGATATCGTTATCGCATTATTACCTAAATCCATTACGACACCCGTAGCCATTCAACTGGCTGATCAGGTGGGAGGAAATTCATCCTTCACTTCGTTATTTGTGATGATAGCCGGATTTTCGGGGATATTATTGGGACCCATGATTTTGAAATGGGCCAGAGTAAGCAGCAAAAATGCGTATGGGATCGGACTCGGATCGGCTTCCCATGCACTGGGCATGGCAAGATCCTTTGAGTATGGAGAAAATGCGGTAGCGCTGAGTTCCGTATCCATGATTGTCAGTGCTATTGCCGGCTCTGTCATGCTCCCTCTATGGGTATGGTTGATTTACGGCTGATCAGGCTATGTGCCTTAGCGAAAATATTGGAGAATAGCTGACCGCTAACGCGGGATCATGTATAGTATTATAATAAGAAGCTTGTACCAACCTCGAACCAATCTACGGAGTGGTTGTGAACATACACCTCTGGGCGGGCTAATTCATAGTCTGGAGTATGAAAGGATCGAGGTTGTAATTATCGCAGCACAATTAGGAGCAATTATCGATATAGAAAGCAGGGAAGCATATGCAGGGCAGAGGTAAATTCATTACGTTGGAAGGGGGAGAAGGGTCCGGCAAAACCACGATGATCAGTAAGCTAGGTTCTTACTTTGAAGAACAGGGTATACCATATGTAATTACTCGGGAACCTGGCGGGATTGAAATTGCGGAGAAAATACGTGCCATCATCCTCAATCCTCTTCATACGGCAATGGATGCACGAACCGAAGCGCTGCTCTATGCAGCTGCACGCAGCCAGCATCTGGCGGAGAAAGTGGAGCCTGCATTGAAGGCAGGGAAGACTGTTATCTGTGACCGATTTGTCGACAGCAGTCTGGCCTATCAAGGATACGCTCGTGGTCTTGGCGTAGAGAATGTTTGGGCCATCAATCGGTTTGCAATAGGTGAACTGATGCCGGACGTCACACTCTATCTGGATATCGAGCCCGAAGCTGGTCTCGCTCGTATTGATGCCCACGATGGACGTGAAGTTAACCGTCTGGATCTCGAAAGTCTGGAGTTCCACCGCAAAGTGCGTGAAGGCTATTTTCTGTTAAAGGAACAGTTTCCGGACAGGATCAGGGTCATTGATGCTTCTCAAAAGCAAGAAGAGGTCTTCGCAGCGATGATTTTGTCGCTTGAGACAGGGATTTTGAAGGATTTTGACGAGTAATTGTCTAATATATAGACAGGGCATTTCACAAGGTGCTTATTATCTGAAGGAGGTTATGCAGGATGAAACTGATTGTTGCGATTATACAGGATAAAGACAGCAACCGATTATCCAGCGCATTGGTCAAAGCAAATTTTCGGGCTACGAAATTGGCCAGTACCGGTGGATTTTTGAAGGCAGGCAACACGACGTTTATGATCGGTGTCGATGATGGTCAGGTCGAATCCGTAATGAACGTCATTCGCAGCAGCTGTAAGGTTCGTGAACAGCTCGTGACTCCAGTCACTCCGATGAGCGGAACGACCGACTCTTACCTGCCGCTACCTGTTGAAGTTCAAGTAGGCGGAGCTACTGTGTTTGTTCTTCCGGTAGATCGATTCGAACACTTTTAATAGTGCATTTTGCATAAATCCAATGCAGAGTCCTTCTTGTTACCAAGAATCGTGTTCTCTGTCCGAAAAAAACTTTTCGCTCAAGGAAGGTCTTATTTCGGACAGAGGTTGACTAACCAACGAATAGATCCATGTGGTGATATTTAACTACTATTATATATAGATTATGATGCAGCACATATATAAGGTCCTCTCCTCGCACAGGCGCAGCGCGCACTGTGCTGATGGACGATAGGCCTACTAAGATAGAAAGCAGGCGTTTTCATGAAAATCAACCCTGGATTCCGACCGATGCAGAGTGGACTCAGTTCTGCCGATTCCGGCTCCAAACCGGTTCAATCCAAAAATTTCTCTGATATGATGAATCACCAGGGTGAACGGGCATCACAGGCTGAACTTACCCGCCGATTAAGTGAGATCCAGATGCAGGGTGACCGTTTGTCTCGTTCCATGACCATTCGTGAATTAAAATCATACAAGCAGCTTGTAAAAAGATTTCTGGAGGAAACGGTCCGCCGCGGTGTTTCTATGAAAGAGACTCGGGGATGGGATCGTCGTGGAAGAGGGAAGCGTTACAAGCTGATTGATGAGATTGACTCTGCTTTGTTATCTATGGCTGACGAGCTTTTGGAGACAGAGGAAGGCAAGATTACGTTATTACAGCAAGTAGGAGAAATTCGGGGAATGCTTATTAACTTAAGCTTCTGAGGAGGAAGTATGTCCTTTCAACAAATTATGGGTCAGCAGGCAGCCAAGCAGATGTTACAGAGCAGTTTGCGACGTCAGGCCATAAGTCATGCTTATTTGTTTAGCGGACCATCCGGCAGTGGACAGTTGCAGACGGCGATTACATTTGCCAAAGCGATATTCTGTACAGAGCTTGAAGATGATGCCTGCGGACAGTGTCTTGAATGTCGTAAGGTGGAGCATGGAAATCATCCGGATCTAACGATGCTTGCACCAGATGGAAATAACATTAAAATTGATCAAATTCGGGATCTGCAGCGTATCTTTTCGTACCGTTCAGAGGCGGGGCATCCCAAAGTATATATTATTGAACAGGCCGAGAAAATGACTGTGCAAGCGGCCAACAGCTTGCTGAAGTTTCTGGAAGAACCACAAGTGCCGGCGGTAGGTATTTTGATTACGGATAATGGACAGGCGATGCTGCCCACCATTCGTTCCCGCTCTCAATTGGTTCCTTTCAGTGCACTGAATCCGGAAGAGATGCTGCAATCGCTGATTGCGGAAGGGCACCCTGCCAATCTGGCTCGCTCTGCCGTCCATTTAGCGTCAGGACTGGAAGCATGTAGAGAAATTCTCCAGCAGAATTGGTTTGCAGAAATTAGAAACGTAATGTTACAATTAGGGAAGGAGTCCCTGGGTAGAGGAAGTACATCATTGATCTCTGCACAGCAGAAGCTTTTTAAAACCGGACTCTCAGAACACCTGGATACGATGCTTAGCCTGTTCCATTTATGGTTCAGGGATATGCTGTATGTCCAGTATGGTAGGCATGAACATATCGTTTTTATAGATCAGTTGGACATGCTGTCTCAGTTGGCCCATACCCGCAGCACCGAGCAGTGGGTTTCCTACATGGATATGGCCGCAGCATGCAGAAAAAAATTGCGTTTCAATGTCAATGGCCAGCTTTGTCTGGAGCAATTTTTGATCGGTTTGGCATAAGACTGGGAGAGGACAGATTTTGTTCCAATCATATGCAAACGGTTATAACTTCGGCGGGTTCCCTAAGAAGACAGGGCTTCAGACGAAGTGGGATTGGCTTACGAGGGGGTTAATTTTTTGTACAGTGTAGTGGGTGTCCGTTTCAAAAAAGCGGGCAAAATTTATTACTTCGATCCCCTGGACCTTCCCATTGAAAAAGAAAACTGCGTTATCGTGGAGACAGCGCGGGGGGTAGAGTACGGTAAGGTTGTCGTTGGCAAGAAAGAAGTAGGCGAGTCTGATGTGGTGTTGCCGCTCAAAAAGGTCATCCGGGTGGCGGGCGAGACCGATGCCCGTGTCGTAGATGAGAACAAGCGTGCAGCAAAAGAAGCATTCGGTACTTGTTTAAATAAAATCAAAGACCACGGCCTCAAAATGAAGCTGGTCGATGTGGAATTTACGTTTGATCGCAATAAAATTATTTTTTATTTTACAGCTGAAGGAAGAGTGGATTTCCGGGAGCTGGTCAAGGATCTGGCAAGCATTTTCCGGACACGGATCGAACTGAGACAGATCGGTGTACGTGATGAAGCAAAAATGCTTGGAGGGATCGGACCTTGCGGCCGAGTATTATGTTGTTCTTCCTGGCTGGGAGACTTTGAGCCGGTATCAATCAAGATGGCTAAAGATCAGAGCCTGTCACTGAATCCGACGAAAATTTCCGGGTTGTGCGGAAGACTCATGTGTTGTCTGAAATTTGAGCATGATAACTATGAAAGTGTGAGAGAAGAATTGCCGGCTGTAGGCAAGTTGGTCGTCACCTCTTTGGGTGAAGGAAAAGTTGTCGGCATCAATGCCGGTAATCGCACAGTCCATGTTCAACTGTTCGACATCAGTAAAGTCAAAGAACTTCCGCTGGATGACGTCGTTATCAAGTAAACCATAAAGGTTGCTTCGGGGTGGAAACTTGGAAAAGAAAAATCTGTTTACGCACATTCATGAAATGGAAACCCAATTGGGTCAGTTGCACAGTGATTTAGGAGAGTTAAAAATGATTGTTAAAGAGCTGCTTGAAGATAATCAGCGGCTTACCATCGAGAATGAGCAGTTACGCAAACTGCTGAAACGTGAAGCTCCGGCAGATTTGCCCATCGCATCGGCACTCGCCCCGGTAGCAAGGCCTGCAGGTCCAGCTACTGGTGAAGATGTTGTAGGTGAAGGTTATGATAATCTGGCTCGGTTGTATCACGAAGGATTCCATATCTGCAATGTCTATTATGGACATTTGCGGACGGAAGGCGATTGTCTGTTCTGCCTGTCTTTTTTGAATAAATGAAGTGGCCGTAGGGATCCCCTACGGTTTTTTTTCAAGGTTAAGAACCTTGTCTGAGATATAGAGTACCGGAGGATGAGTGTATCATATGACAGAAATATCAGTAAAACTGCAAGATTCGGAGCGAATCGACGATTTGCTCTCCCATGATTTGAAGATTATTCAAAGTGATGAAGTGTTTAGTTTTTCAATGGATGCCGTATTGTTGGCCCGATTTGCTTCTGTACCGAAACGTGGTCGTGTGCTTGATCTATGTACAGGTAATGGGGTTGTTCCCATTCTGTTGACCACACGGACGCAGGCGAGTCTGGAGGGCATTGAAATTCAACCAAGATTGGCGGATATGGCACGTCGCAGCGTTCAGCTGAATGCATTGGAAGAAGCCATTACGATTCATGAGGGTGATTTGCGTGAACTTGTGAAAGAAACGGGCCATGCTGTATACGATGCTATAACGGTTAACCCTCCGTATATGCCCTTGAATGGAAGTGACCTCAAGATGAACACTCATCAGGCAATGGCACGCCATGAAATCGGATGTACGCTGGAGGAAGTCATTCAGGCCTGCAGTCGACTGGTGCGCAATGGCGGTAAAGTATCCATGGTTCATCGCCCGCAGCGTCTAGGGGAAATCATCTCTCTGATGCGTGAGTATAAACTTGAACCGAAACGGATTCGGATGGTACATCCCCGTGCTCATTTGGAAGCCAATATGGTGTTGATTGAAGCGCTCAAGGATGGGAAACCGGAGGTACGCATGCTTCCCCCATTGATTGTCTACAATGAAGAGGGAAAATACTGTGAAGAAATCATGGATATATATTACGGAGCACAACATGCACAACGGACAACGGAAGGAGGGGTTTAGATGACATTGCATATTCAAAAGAGCTACGCGGAGCAGTCGGGTGATGCCGGCAAACTATATTTGGTAGGAACACCGATCGGTAATCTGGACGATATGACTTTTCGAGCTATTAAAACATTGCAGAGCTGTGACATCATTGCAGCGGAAGACACACGTCAGACTCGAAAGCTGCTTACCCATTTTGAAATTACACCATCGATGTTGTTCAGTTACCATGAGCATAATAAGGCAGCCAGTGGGCCTGAACTAATACGCTATATAATAGAAGGAAAAAATTTGGCACTCGTCAGTGATGCCGGTCTGCCGGCCATTTCGGACCCTGGTTCCGATCTTGTAAAACTTGCGCTTGAAGCTGGAATTACGGTCATTCCCATCCCTGGAGCCAATGCAGCGTTATCAGCTCTGATCGTATCCGGCTTGCCGACGGAGCGCTTCACATTCGGCGGTTTTTTGCCGCGGGAGAAAAAAGACATGCGAAAAGTGATGGAAGCTTTTAATGAGTCCAACGGTACGTTGCTATTTTATGAGTCCCCTCACCGTATTCGCAAAACGTTGGCCTACCTCGAAGAGATTCTAGGTGACCGATCGATTGTACTGGCGCGTGAGCTTACAAAACGTCATGAGGAGTTCGCAAGAGGTAGTATCCAAGAGTGTATAGAATGGCTTGAGGAACATCCGCCGCTTGGGGAATATTGTTTGCTTGTAGAAGGTATCAGGGAAGAGGAACGTAAGGCGGAGCGGGAAGCCTGGTGGCAGCTGCTGTCTTTGGAGGAGCATGTGGGCCATTATGAGAATGAAGGACTTAGTCGGAAAGATGCGATGAAGAAAACGGCAACAGATCGGGGTTTGACGAAACGAGATGTGTATAATGCGTTAATCTAATAACGAATCAAGAAATATATACTGGAATAGGGAACATAAACTTAAAGGAACCTTAGACCCAACCTTAATGAAATATAAAAAAATATCAGAGCGGAAAAATAAAACATATTACGCACATCACCGCTCTTCTTTTTGGTTGTACAGACTCGCAGCTCGATTTTATGGGTAATGAGAACCAATAAGAAAGCAAAAAAATACCTTCCAGCGGTGGGGTTCACACCGGGAAGGCGATCAAGGAATATAAAAAGGTTAGAAATAACAATTTAATAAGACCATTATACCTGATATTTCTTATTTTGTCACAGGTGCAGGGATTTCGGAAATACATTCGTTACAAACAATTTTACCTTTGAAATAAGTAACGTTCTCTGCATTGCCACAGAAGATACAAGCTGGTTCGTATTTTTTCAACATGATGCGCTCGCCGTCAACATAGATCTCAAGAGCATCTTTTTCACCAATACCGAGCGTACGGCGCAATTCAATTGGAATAACTACCCGTCCCAGTTCATCCACTTTTCTTACAATACCTGTTGATTTCATCATTATAATCAGTGCTCCTCTCAGCTAACGATCATTGTCATTATTCGACATTATTTTATGTTTTATGATACTCATCATACCAACGATTCCCAAAACAGTCAACCTTAAAATTAGCTTAAAATAAAGGCTGTTTTTGATAAGATTACGAGTGGTAAGGGATTGGGAGCTATTTTTCGTATTTAAACATCAATGTCAGCTTTGTCGATTTGGAAAACGACAAAAATACAGTATTCGACAAGATTCGTCAAACTGTGTCGAATCCTTGGTGGTATTATACTGAAAAGCGACAAATACAAACGATATTAAAGGAGTGAACAGACATGGAACAGCGTTTAACGGAAGAAAAGGTGTTTAAAGATCCGGTACATAATTATATCCATGTGCAAGATCCGATTATATGGCAGTTGATCAACACGCCCGAATTTCAACGTTTACGCCGAATCCGTCAATTGGGAACATCATTTCTTACTTTCCATGGTGCAGAGCATAGTCGCTTCTCACATTCCTTGGGTGTCTACGAAATTACGCGTAAGATTATTTCCCAATTCGAAAGAAGTCACTATTCAGATTGGCCAAAGGAGGAAAAAACGGTAGCCCTTTGCGCAGCATTGCTCCATGATCTTGGACATGGGCCGTTCTCTCACTCAATAGAAGAAGCTTTCGATATGAATCATGAGGATTGGACTTGTCGGATCATTACAGGTGATACCGAAGTAGGGGCGATCTTAAGACGGTATGCTCCTGATTTTCCCGAGAAAGTGGCTTCTGTTATTCAAAAGACATATGAGCAACCTATTGTCGTTAATTTGGTCACCAGTCCGCTTGATGCGGACCGCATGGATTACTTGCTTCGGGATGCCTACTTTACAGGTGTAAACTATGGGACGATCGACCTTGACCGTATCCTGCGTATGCTGCGTCCATTTCACGGAAGAATTGTGGTCAAGGAGTCGGGCATGCATGCCGTGGAGGATTACTTGATGTCCAGGTACCAGATGTACTGGCAAATTTACTTTCATCCGGTTACCCGAAGTTCGGAAATTATATTGCGGCAAATATTTAAGCGGGCGAAAAGTCTCATACAGCAAGGTTTCCAATTCCGCTTCATGATCGATCCACTGTCCCAGCTATTCGCCGGCGATTTAACGGTGGATGAATACTTGCAGCTGGACGAAGCTTTGATTCAGACGGCATTTATGCAGTGGCGCAAAGAGGACGATGCTGTTCTAAGTGAGTTATGCGAACGTTTTATAGATCGCAAATTATATAAGTATGTAGAGATTGAACAGATCGACGTAAACCTGATTGAAGAGATTCGGGAAGCCTTCACTGCAGCGGGTCTTAATCCCGAGTATGATCTGGAAATTGATTTTCCAACGGATAATCCGTATGATGTGTTTCGTCCGGATGAATCGACGGACAAGCAGATTCTGCTGCTTGATCGGCAAGACAAGTTACATGAGTTGTCAGAGGTATCCGACATTGTCCGTTCAATCAGTGGTCTTCATCGCGGAAAGCATCACTTGTATTATCCGCAAAATAAGGTGGATGCGATTGTTCATGAATTACCGTCAAATATACGCCCCTATTTCTCACATTAAATGATCAGCAATACTGTTCAGGAGTCTGGTGAATAAAGCTTTCTAAAAGAGCTATTTTCCATGATACAGTAATCTGCTTTAATGGAGAGTACATGTAGATCGACATAATTTTGTAATCAGAGCAATTAGAATACAACCCGGATGGCTAAAGATAAGCAACATATAGATAAGGAAGAACTTGTTCGCTCTACATGTTGTGCTCAATGTGCTGAATGAGCTAATAGAATGAAATAAAGAAAAAAATATGACCGAATTTAGGAATATTTATGTTCTGGTTAGTTTACCGGATGGATTAAAAAGAGCTAGTCGTTAATTCGACATGAAGGGAGAAATACAGCATGATGTTGTTCGACACACATACACACCTGGATGCACCACAATTCGACGAGGACCGCGAGGAAATGATTCAGCGTGCTGTGGATGCGGGCGTTAGTCGCATGATTAACGTTGGCTTTAACCGGGAGACTATTCCATCCACGATGAAGCTGGCTGAAACCTATGATTTTATATATGCTGCGGTAGGCTGGCACCCAGTGGATGCAATCACGATGCAGGAGGGTGATCTGGAATGGATTGCGTCTTTATGCAAGCATGAAAAAGTGGTAGCTATCGGTGAAATTGGTCTAGACTATTATTGGGACACTTCACCGAAAGAGGTTCAACATCGCGTATTACGACAACAAATTGGTCTTGCCCGTGAGTTAAATATGCCGATTGTCATTCACAACCGGGATGCGCATGAGGATATTGTAAAGATTTTGCGTGAAGAGAAGGCAGGAGAAGTAGGCGGTGTTATGCATTCCTTCTCTGGCAGCTGGGAAACGGCGAAAATGTGCCTGGATTTGGGCTTCCATCTTTCCTTCGGAGGGCCAATCACGTTCAAAAATGCGAAGCAGCCTAAAGAGGTGCTTAAGAAGGTTCCGATGGACCGATTTTTCATTGAAACCGATGCTCCTTATCTAACACCTCACCCTTATCGTGGAAAACGAAATGAGACAGCGCATGTACGTCTGGTTGCAGAAGCAGCTGCGGAAATTAAAGGCATTTCGGTAGAGGAAATTGCAGCAATAACGACCAAAAATGCCATGGAACGATTTGGGATTCGTTAAAATATCGAGCAAAACGGGTGAAAAAGTGAGTTAGGCGGAGTTAATTTGCTTTTTGATCCAAATAAATCAAGAATATTACAATATTTTAACCAAATATTTAGAAAAACGTACTTGAACAACGCTTTACAACATGCATAGAAACAGGATATCATCTTTTCAGTGAATTGTTGTGCGGAAAATTGGACAGATGTTCGGGGGATGAACAAAGGGACACTTTCCGATGAAACAACATTACTTTCATGAATCAGTCTCGCTGAGTCTCCGTTAACGGAGAGCGGGGGAACCAATAGGGCTTAAACATCGGTGTTTGCAGCCGATGCGCAACATGCGCTGACCCAAAAGCAGCGTATGAATCTGCGAAGCCGTATTTGATTTCTTCTTTGGGTCTCGGGGTGAATTCAAGGGCGTCCGCCATGAGCGGATGACCGGAGATAGGGCGGCTCTCTTTCGCCCGAACCCGACAGCTAACCTCGCAAGCGGAAAAAGAGAGGCAACCTCGTGCATGAATTTCCGATATTCAGAATCATTCGGAAGCCACGAAAGAGTTCCTCTTAAACTCTTTCTTTGGCTTTTTTGTTTTTGAATAAAAGAAATACGGTCATCATACGGTAAGTATTCAGGAGGATGACATCATGTTGCGAAGATTGATTCATGGTGCAGAACCGGATTATGTTGGTCCGATCTGTGTTCTGTAGAAAATTTGGTATAGTCGCGTCAAAGACATCATGCATTACTTTAGACGGCGAGGCTATGAAGGAGGACGGAGAAGTGGGCACATTCCAACCAGAAGAGACCCATGAGTCACGATCATCCAGTAAGTCTTTCGCGTTGCGGTGGAAGCATGAGAACATGCGTCAAATGGCATTGATCGCGATTTTCTCAATTGCGCTTACAATCATGATCTTGTTAGTCGTTTACGGTCAGGCCGGGAAACAAATTTCACTGGTTATTGATGGCAAAGCTCAAGCGGTAGAGACTCGTACAGGAATGCTTCAGGAAATGCTGGAGGAGCAGTCAATCACAGTCAGCCCTCACGATCAGGTATCCATGCCCTTGAATGGGGCGATTACAGATGGAGACCGCATCGTTATTGAGCGGGCCGTTCCAGTTAAGATTACGGCAGACGGAGACACCAAGACTCTGTATACAACCGATTCATCGGTAAAAGATGCGATTAAAAAATCAGGTATTCAGATTGCAAGTGAAGACAAAGTGTATCCGGCGCTTGGAACCACTATCGAAGCGGATATGAAAATTCGTGTAGTGCGGGTAACAAAGCGTACGGTGGACGTGGAACAGCCGATTGCTTATAAAGTGATCAAAACGGCTGACCCTAGCTTGTACAAAGGCGACAATCGTGTCATTGTGAGCGGTAAAGAAGGCACGCTTGTACAGCATATTGAAAAGGTGTTCCAGGATGGAGAATTGGTCTCCAAAAAAATGGTGGGTAAATCGGTCGCAACGAATCGCGTTGATAAAGTGATTGCCGTTGGTACCAAAGCCAAACCTGTTGTGAAAGAGCCAGTGATTCAGACGGTATCAGCGCAGACTTCCACGACAAAAACAGCAACAACCACGAACTCGAAGAAAACCGCTGCCTCGGGCAGCAAAGTAATTACCGTCTCAGGCAGTTCTTTTAAATATTCTAAAGTGTTGAAAAATGTATCCATGACGGCATACTCTTCTGAAGAGCCCGGTATCGGCACAAAAACGGCATCAGGTACTCGGGTAACCGAGGGACGTACCATTGCGGTTGATCCCAAAGTCATTCCAATTGGCTGGTGGGTATATATCGAGGGCCTTGGCTTCCGTCGTGCGGAAGACACAGGTGGTGCCATTAAAGGCAACAAAATTGATGTGTATTATGATAGTGTGAAGCATGCCCTGAACTTCGGACGGAAGAAAGGCAAGACGGTATATGTGATTGGTCCGGTGAAGCCGGAAGCGAACTAAAATCGTTTTACTTTGAAATGGGAATGCTATAAAATATAAGCATGAATGATTCATGCGGAATATGCGGCGGAGGGGTCTGAATTCAGTCTCCCCCGCCGTTTGGCAGAGAAGAGGATATTCCTCTTCTTTTTGCGTTAGAAAGGAAGAAATGGAACATGATAAGAGAAGTGATCGTGGTGGAAGGTCGTGACGACACCGTAGCTATTCGACGTGCGGTTCAGGCAGATACGATCGAGACTGGTGGGTCGGCCATCAACCAGCGTATTCTAAAGCGCATTGCACTTGCCCAAGAGAGACGTGGTGTCATCGTACTGACAGACCCGGATCATGCTGGTGAACGTATTCGTAAAATCATCGCCAATAAAGTACCTGGCTGCAAGCATGCCTTCATCCCGGAGGCAGATGCTACGCGTAAAGGCGACATCGGAGTGGAGAACGCCTCACCTGAGGCCATTCGTCATGCACTGGCACGTGTACACACGTCTTATGAAGGCGCACCCAGTCTGATCGATTGGGAGGATCTGATTGCGGCGGGACTGATTGTGCACCCACAGGCTGCTGCACGTCGTATGGAGATGGGCAATCTGCTGGGCATAGGATATTGCAACGGCAAGCAGTTCCACAAGCGGTTGAGTGTATTCCAGATTACCCGGGAAGAGTTCTCCGCAGCATTATCGCAAATTGAACGTGAAGGATTGTGAGCGTATGAAGGGCATGGAAGAAACGGTAGAGATTGCAACCCCCAAACGAACCAAAGAAATTATTCAAAGACACGGATTTTCATTCAAGAAGAGCCTGGGTCAGAACTTTCTGATCGATCAAAATATATTGAACAAAATTGTAAATGCAGCTGATTTGGACGAGTCCAAGGGTGCACTTGAGATCGGACCAGGTATCGGCGCCCTCACAGAACGTCTGGCTCGGGTAGCCGGGCCTGTAACGGCTGTAGAGATTGATCAGCGGCTGCTGCCGATTCTGGGTGAAGTGATGCAGCCTTATCCGAATGTTCGTGTGCATCATGGGGATGTGCTGAAGCTGGATCTGGCTGAGCTGTTCCGCACCGATTTTGGAACGGTAGATAAAGTGAGTGTTGTGGCCAATCTGCCTTATTATGTAACGACGCCAATCATGATGAAACTGCTCGAAGAGAAGCTGCCTGTAGACAGCATTGTGGTCATGATCCAGAAGGAAGTGGCTGAACGCATGGCTGCTGCTCCTGGATCTAAGGACTATGGCAGTCTGAGCATTGCAGTCCAGTACTACAGTATGCCTGAATTGGTCTGTATTGTTCCGCCCACGGTATTTATTCCGCAGCCTAATGTGGAATCGGCTGTAATCAAGTTAAAGGTGCGTGAGCAACCGCCGGTTGAAGTTCCCGACGAGGCACATTTCTTCGAAGTGGTACAGGCTTCATTCGCGCAGCGTAGAAAAACAATCTCCAATAATTTGAAAGCTCGTTTCTTCACAAAGGAGAACAGAGAACAGGCTGATCAGCTGCTGGAGCAGGCTGGTATTCAGCCTTCGAGACGGGGAGAAACATTGAGCCTGCAGGAGTATGCGACACTCAGTACCGTAATGTGGGAAGCTGGGGTACGCGCAGCTCTGTAAAATTCGGATGAACCAATCCGGGTTTCTGCCCATACGATGGGGTAGAGGTGATAATGTTGATGAATATCGGAGACTTGGTCGTTCGAAAGTCATACGGTGGAGATGTGACTTTCCGGTTGGAAGGCCTCCAGTCGGACGGTGCCATCATTAAAGGGACCGAGTTCCGGCTGTTAGCCGATTCCCCTGTGGACGATTTGATACAGGTTCCTTATGAACCGCAGAGTGCCAAGACGAGGCAGGCTCACGTGAAGGCGCATCAGACGCTCTCACGCTTGCAGCAGAATCGAATGGAACAGGCCGAGCGCAATCGTGAAGGTTTGGTTCAGGAATGGTCTGTTCAACAAGAACCCGCCTATTTTGAGATGCCTGGCAAAGTACTGCACTTGGATGGCGATCCTAATTATCTAAAAAAAAGCATGAACCTTTATGAGCAGCTTCGTGTTCCCGCAGAGGGGCAATACGTACATGAGTCTGCCATGGCGGACACTTTATATCGTCTGCTGCCCAAAGTTCGCCCGGACATTGTTGTCATTACTGGCCATGATGGTGTACTTAAGACTCGTCAGCCCTATGACTTATATAGTCTGGGCAGCTACAAAAATTCGCAAAACTTCGTATCCGCTATTCAGGTGGCTAGGCAATATGAACGCCATCTCGATGCGCTCACGATTGTAGCTGGTGCGTGTCAGTCCCACTTTGAGGCCTTGCTGCGTGCTGGAGCGAACTTTGCCAGTTCACCAGGCCGAATTCTCATTCATGCTTTAGACCCGGTCTATGTGGCAGCCAAGGCAGCCTTCACGTCAGTGCGCGAAACCGTGAATATGAATGACATTTTGCATAACACGATTAGTGGCAGCCAGGGTGTGGGCGGCGTTGAGACACGAGGGAGTTATCGGGTAGGTCTGCCCGGATTGAATGATTTATCCACGTTAAAAGTGAATCCATCAGCCGTCTGAAGATGGCAGAAGAAAGCCTCATTTAGGGGCTTTTTTTGTTTGCAAAAAAATTCATTGACAACAACTTTTTGATACTGATATAATAATTAGTTTTGATTTGACAATGACTGTAAAATCCGGTATAATGGACAAGAAAAGAGGTGGTCGTCGACAATGGCTAAAAATACGCTATTGGATATCAAACGCAATCTCGATGCACATATCGGTCAGAAAATTATGCTGCGGGCTAATGGTGGCCGCCGTAAGACCATTGAGCGTACGGGTGTATTGGAAGAAACGTACCCTTCTGTTTTTATTGTCAAGCTTGATGAGGAGCAAGAAACATTCAAGCGAGTATCCTACAGTTATGCTGATATACTTACGGAATCGGTGGAAGTCATGGTATTTGATCCAGGCAGCCAGACGCATAGCTCCTACATGGAGACGTAAGTATCGATTTACGGCGATTCTGCCCCCTTGGGCAGGTCGCTTTTTTTATTTTGAAAAAATCCCGCTCGGTTCATGGGAGAGCCATAGTTGATCAGGAATGAGTCTGGGGAAGAAGCGGCATACTATTTGGACAGGTTCAAGGCATTATTCTTAAGTAGATCAAATGAATTGGCTTGGCCTGGGGGCAATTAGTCCCGGATACCAATGGACTTATCATGAATGAACTATTTGGAGGAGGATGATCCATGAGCCGGAGAAGAAGAAGTGTAATGTCGGATGAACTCAAGAATGAACTGGCAAAAGACCTGGGGTTCTATGATACTGTCCAGCAGGAAGGTTGGGGCGGGATCAAAGCGAAGGATGCGGGCAATATGGTGAAACGGGCCATTCAACTTGCGGAAGAAGCTGCACGCAAATCGTAATCCGGTTCAATCGGTTTGGAGAGCGGGGCAATCCGGCAGGAATGACCTCGCTTTTTCCCCATGGATGCGGAATAGAAATGACTTGACAGCCCCATTTTGATATAATATGTTAAGTTGTCTTAGGGAAAAGGTGAGGACGGGTGAACGCCTTGAAAATTTACGAAAAAGCGCCTGCTAAAATCAATTTGATGCTAGACGTTTTACATAAAAGAAGAGATGGATTCCACGAAGTTGAGATGATCATGACGATGGTGGATCTTGCCGATCGACTGGAAATGTCTGAGCTGCCTCGTGACACGATCTTTATCTCTAGTCAGGCGGGATATATCCCCCTGGATGAGAAGAACTTGGCTTTTCAGGCAGCCAGGCTCATCAAAGAGCGTTATGACGTGAGAACCGGAGTGCATATTCATCTGGACAAAAAAATACCGGTGGCCGCCGGACTTGCTGGTGGCAGCAGTGATGCAGCAGCAACGCTGCGTGGATTGAATCGCCTCTGGCGTCTCAACATCCCCGATCAAGAGCTGCAGGAACTTGGAGCCGAACTGGGCTCGGATGTGCCTTTCTGCATTACAGGCGGAACAGCACTCGCCACAGGCCGTGGGGAGAAGCTGACACCGATGCCGAATCCCCCGCAATGTTGGGTGATCTTGGCCAAGCCGCCGATTAATGTGTCCACAGCCGACGTCTATGGACGGTTCCGCAGCGACAAGATCGTTCGTCATCCGAGTGCTGCCAAAATGGAGCAGGCCATTCGCAATCAATCCTTTGCCGAAGTGTGCGGGCAGATGGGGAATGTGCTTGAGGACGTAACGTTGAAGCTGTATCCGGAAGTTCAGCATCTGAAGGATGCCATGATTCGGCTTGGAGCAGACGGAGTATTAATGTCAGGCAGCGGCCCTACTGTGTTTGGGCTGGTCTCCAAGGAGTCCAAAGTTGCACGGATCTACAATGGGCTGCGAGGCTTCTGTAAAGAAGTATACGCCGTACGTATGCTAACTTAAAATTCGCTTTTATAATGTACAAACACGTATAAAGGTGGTATATTTTTAAATAATTATTCGGATTTGGATGTTTTCCGTGATCGTGAGGATGGATCTCTGTGAAGAAATTAAAACGAAGCGCAAGGCTGGTTGAAATGACGCAGTACTTATTGTCTAGACCGCATACGGTTATTCCGTTGACCACATTTGCCGAACGCTACGGAGCTGCGAAGTCGTCGATCAGTGAAGATTTGGCGATTATCAAAGAAGTGTTCGAAGAAGGTGGTTCGGGAGAACTGCATACACTGGCTGGAGCAGCCGGGGGAGTAAAGTGGATTCCAAAGGTGTCCAGAGAACTGGCACTGGCTTTTGCAGAACGACTTTCTACCCAGCTCGCGCAGCCCGATCGGATACTCCCTGGTGAGTACCTGTACATGTCCGACCTGCTTGGACAGCCCGCATTGATGAATGAAGCCGGCAAGATTTTTGCAACGGCCTTTGGCAATATGGATATTGATGTGGTGATGACGGTCGAGACTAAAGGAATTCCGCTTGCTTATGCGACCGGAGCCCAGCTCAACCTGCCTGTAGTGCTCGTGCGTAGGGACCATCAGGCTACGGAAGGATCGGCCGTAAGTATCAATTATGTATCCGGGTCCCATAAAAGCCTACATACCATGTCCCTATCTCGCAGGGCTATGCGTGAGCACTCCAGAGTGCTCATTGTAGATGATTTTATGAAAGCCGGGGGAACCGTCCAAGGGATGATCGACCTATTAGCCGAGTTTAATGCTACGGTAGCGGGAGTAGGCGTATTAGTAGAATCTGGATCGGTTGATTCGGAAGAACGACTGCTGACGGATTACATTTCTCTGGCGAAGCTGACGGCGGTTGATGCGAAGAGCAGACACATTTCCGTCAAGCCTGGCAACTATTTTGACGTGTAGAATCATGACGAATTACATGTCGGGAAAGGTTCTTTTCCATCGACCTGGCACTAACGTTGTCGAATTGTGTATTAAATAAAAAAATTCCTGAAATTAGGACATTTTTATGGTTATAAAAAGAAGGAGTTCGTATAGGCTGTGTGGAATTATACACCAAGTTCTGATGGAAAAAGGTGGTGAACACACACATGCAAATTACGGATGTCAGACTCCGCCGTGTTAACTCTGAGGGGAGAATGAAGGCTATCGCATCCATTACCATCGATAACGAATTCGTCGTTCATGACATTCGCGTCATCGATGGCAATAACGGAATGTTTGTTGCTATGCCGAGCAAGCGGACTCCTGACGGAGAATTCCGTGATATCGCCCACCCGATCTCTTCCGGTACTCGCGAGAAGATTCAAGCAGCTGTTTTGACTGAGTATGATCGCGCAGCAACTGAGGAA
This sequence comes from Paenibacillus sp. OK076, assembly GCF_900110055.1. Taxonomy (NCBI): domain Bacteria; kingdom Bacillati; phylum Bacillota; class Bacilli; order Caryophanales; family Paenibacillaceae; genus Paenibacillus; species Paenibacillus sp. OK076. Next base: position 45,935 of record NZ_FOCH01000009.1, on the reverse strand, counting down.
GAAGTCATTGAAGAAGGTGCCTGAGAACATTATTGGGGTTCGAAGGAAAAGAGAGCCATGTCTTATGGCTCTCTTTTCTTTTTGACGGGAATAAGATATATTCAGTATTGAGTTTATTCACAGAAGAGCATTTTCGCAGCTTGAATTCTGCAAAATGTTGAAAGAACAAAAAGCGCAGCGTGCGCTTGGTAACAGGGCGGCATCTTAGGAATCATGGGAATCGGTTAAGCTCGCAGGTACACGGCGTATACATATAGGTCACGATTTGTTGGTGTCCGCGTTGTTACGCGTGATTACAGAGACAGCAGGCGATGAACAAGACCGGCGCAGGGCCGGCTGAACGTTACTCATCGGATATATACAGGTAAGGTCAAACGATGGGTTTTTCAGAACAGGAGGTCGTAAATTTTGAAAAGAATGGCAATCGTTCTTGCGGCAGGGCAAGGCAAACGGATGAAATCAAAATTGTACAAGGTACTGCATCCCGTATGCGGTAAACCAATGGTGGGTCACGTGCTGGATGCAGCTCTTCGCGCAGGTGTTGAACGCAGCGTCGTTGTGGTCGGTCACGGTGCCGAAGCGGTGCAGTCATTTTTGGGTTCCAGAGCAGAGTACGTGCTTCAGGCTGAACAATTGGGAACAGGACATGCGGTGAAGCAGGTTAAATCTCTGCTCGGCAGTGAAGCAGGGTCAACCATTGTTGTCTGTGGAGATACACCACTTGTGACCAGTGAAACGCTGGAAGGACTGATGAAGCTGCATGAGAGTCGCGGAGCAGCAGCAACGGTACTTACAGCTAAACTGGACAATCCCAAAGGGTACGGTCGCGTTATTCGCGGAGAAGATGGTTCAGTACAACGCATTGTGGAACAGAAGGATTGCACGGAGCAGGAAGATGCCGTGAACGAAATCAACACAGGTACGTACTGCTTCGATAATGCCAAGTTGTTCGCTGCGCTGGAGAAAGTGACGAACCAGAATGCTCAGGGAGAGTATTATCTCACTGACGTGGTTGGCATTTTCCGTAATGATGGAGAAGTGGTGGAAGCCTACATGTCAGATGACATCGCGGAATCCATCGGAGTTAATGATCGGCTTGCCCTTTCACAAGCAGAAGCGTTCATGCGTGAACGTTTGGCGGTAAGACATATGTTGAACGGTGTTACGATCATCGATCCGGCATCGACATATATCGGGGCGGATGTTACCATTGGATCAGATACGGTATTGTATCCGGGTACCATACTCAAAGGGTCAACTACCATTGGTGAAGCCTGCCATATTGGTCCTCAGGCTGATATCGAAGACAGTATCATTCAGGATGGGGTTACAATCAAACATTCTGTGCTGTCACAAGCCGAGGTTGGATCAGAAGCAACCGTAGGTCCATTTGCTTATTTGCGTCCAGGCACCAAACTGGGCCGCAAAGTAAAAATTGGTGACTTTGTTGAAGTGAAAAATGCTACAATTGATGAAGGCTCCAAAGTATCTCATCTCAGTTATATTGGGGATGCTAAAGTCGGGAAAAACGTAAATGTTGGATGCGGGGCAATAACGGTGAATTATGATGGATATAATAAAGCTGTAACGACGATTGAAGATGATGCGTTCGTAGGCAGCAATGTCAATCTGATTGCACCTGTCACGGTAGGAAAAGGCGCATATGTTGTTGCGGGCTCTACCGTTACCCATTCCGTTCCCGACAACGATCTCGCGATTGCCCGCCCACGCCAGGAGAACAAACCTGGGTATGCGGAGAAAATCCGTGGTCGTGCCAAAGCAAAGAAACAAAATGCCAAACCCGAATAAGGGGTATTGATATTAAGAATTGCCTGCCGAACATCGGGGGGTGCCGACATGTCGCAGACGCTTATAGATTCCAATGAACCAGCACGGAGGGTTTTTATTTTATGACTTATTTTGATTCGAAACTAAAAATATTTACTTGCAATTCTAACCCCAAGCTTGCCCATCAAATTGCTGATTATATCGGAATTCCTATGGGTGAATCTCACACAACCAGCTTCAGTGATGGTGAGATCCAAGTGAAACTCTCTGAGAGTGTTCGGGGCTGTCACGTTTATATCGTGCAGTCTACTTGCTTGCCGGTTAATGACAACCTGATGGAAATGCTCGTTATGATTGATGCACTTAAACGGGCATCTGCCAAGACGATTAACGTCGTTATTCCGTACTATGGTTATGCTAGACAGGACCGTAAGGCCCGTTCGCGTGACCCGATTACAGCCAAACTGGTTGCCAATTTGATCGAAAAAGCGGGTGCAACCCGTGTAATCGCGATGGACTTGCATGCCATGCAGATCCAGGGATTCTTCGACATTCCAGTCGATCATCTGCTCGGCGTGCCGATTTTGGCTCAATATTTCCGCTCGAAACAGATCGAAAATCCGGTTGTTGTATCGCCTGACCACGGCGGCGTAGTACGCGCTCGGAAACTGGCGGACTTCCTGAATGCACCTCTCGCAATTATCGACAAACGTCGTCCAGAGCCGAACGTCAGCGAAGTGATGAACATTATCGGTAACATCGAAGGTAAAACAGCAATTCTGATCGATGACATCATTGATACAGCGGGAACGATTGTACTGGGAGCAAATGCTCTGATGGAAGGCGGCGTGAAGGAAGTATACGCTTGCTGTACTCACCCGGTATTGTCCGGCCCTGCGATGGAACGCTTGGAGAATGCACCGCTGAAGGAAGTTATCGTAACGGATACTATTCCGATTACGCATGCTAACCCGACAAGCAAACTTAAAGTGTTGTCTGTAGCACCTTTGCTCGGAGAAGCCATTATCCGGGTTCATGAGGAATTGTCAATCAGCAAGCTGTTTGAAATTGAATAAGGATGTCTGCATAAAGTAGTAGAGGGGTTACGTTTTCCGGATCAATGGAAAATGTAACCCCTGTCGGCGTGCCGTTATGTTGGAAGTGAAGCAGTTGCCTGCCGGATTTCTAGTATCCGGGGCGGGAGATAAAACGGAACCGGCGCCGATGAAAAAGAGTGTCGGCAATTTCGACAAATTGATTATCGAAACGTGTGATTAGTCCGATCTCAATATGGGTGTCGCGGTCATATACCTGTACAGGTACGTGATATTCCAGATGATAGATAAAATCGCTATGTTGAGTCAGTTGTCCGTTGTCTTCGCGCAAAACCCGCTCACCTTCCTGGGTTGATGAATAAAAGCTGTAAACATAATATAAGTTGAAACTGACGTTTACACCAAAACGGAGAGTGCAGAACCAATCTGAAGAAGCGGAGCGTGCGCCTGAAAGCTTTCTGCAAGAAAGCTACTTCGAAAGCATAGGCTATCACCGGATTATTCCCTTGGATCAAGGGAATAAAGAAAATCTGGGGATAAGAGCCGATCGAAAGATGGTACTGCAATCGGAGTGATAAGGTGTAATAATCGTTCAAATTATATAACCATTTCGAATCATACTTTGTTGATATTATATGAAATATAACATTCGAAGTCTATGCTTCACCTTAGGCTGATCCGAAGGAGGGAACAAGATGAAGTGGATTGTCGGCCTCGGAAATCCAGGCCCGAACTACGCTAAAACCCGTCATAATATCGGCTTTATGGCACTCGATCGACTTGCAGAGCGCCATAATATCTCCATTACGCAGAGCAAATGCAAGGCGCTGATTGGAGAAGGTGTGATTGGCGGCGTCAAAACGGTGCTGATTAAACCAATGACGTTTATGAACCTATCCGGTGAGTCGGTAAGGGCTTATATGGATTTTTATAAAGTTAGTCTGGAAGACCTGATTGTTGTCTACGATGATATGGACACGGAAACAGGCAAAGTCAGATTGCGTTACCAGGGCAGTGCAGGTGGTCACAATGGAATCAAATCCATTATCCAGCATACCGGTACTCAGCAGTTTAACCGGGTACGCATGGGAATATCCCGACCAGAACCGGGACATGCCATTGTAGATTACGTACTGTCGAAGTTTATGAAGAACGAAAAGGAAGCCCTCGAACAAACGATCGAACAGACCTGTGATGCATTGGAGTATAGTCTGGATCATACGTTTGAGCAGACGATGGCCAAGTTCAATGGATAACCGCTGCAACTGACACTGGAAAAATGATCAAGATTCGGGTTCAATTCAGTCTTAATGGGCATACTGGACGTATAAACCATGTTCAGGAGGCATAAACATGTCAGTGAATTATGTGTGTAGGCACTGCCGTACTTTTATTGGACGAATCGATTCTGCCCGGATAACGGAAGCGCAATTGGGCTTTCATTTCTTGACCCCCGACGAGCGGAGGGATATAATAGCGTATAATTCCGGTGGCGATATAACCGTTCGGATTACATGTGATTATTGCAAAGAAGCTTTGGAATTTAATCCTGAGCTGAGCCTGCTTGCGAGTCCGCTTCAATAATTAACTCGCACGCAGCAAGAACTTATGACAGATGATGGCGGCTGCGGAATACCGCTCCACCTTTATAGCCTTGGCAGCCTGCTGAGGCTTCTTTTCAGTTGGGATGAAACCAGACTGCTTCCAAAATCGTGCTCAGCCACATTAAACGGATGTGGCAAAGTAGCGATTAATCCTTTATGATGAAACAGGACAAAAAGGAATTTGTATCCAATTTTTAATGTGGTGAACCTGCGCGCAGGCGTGAGATACTCAAGTAAGTTATAAGAGAGGTGCCCCTTTTGTTACAAGCACTTATACAGGCTTTTTCCAAAGATCCGGACTTCGGGTCCATTACGGCCGGGATTACATCCGGTATGAAGGAGCAATTGGTTTCGGGCTTATCCGGTTCGGCACGTCAGATTATGCTGGCTGCCCTGCATCAGGAAACGAACCGACCCCTGCTCGTTGTGACACACAATATGTTTTCCGCTCAAAAAATCGCAGAAGATTTACAGGAAGCGCTTTCACCGGATCAGGTGCTGCTCTATCCTGCCAACGAACTTGTTGCCGCTGAAGCTGCTGTTTCCAGTCCGGAAACATTGGGTCAGCGTATTGATGTGTTGGTCCGTTGCGCCCAGGGATTCAGGGGCGTTGTTGTTATCCCATTTTCCGGGGTACGGCGCTATGTTCCACTTCCGGAAGTAATGGCTAATGCTCAGATTACAATTAAACAAGGCAATACGCTGGAGCTCGATGCATTCCTGCTGGAGATGGTGAAGCTTGGATATGAACGTGTAGAGCGCGTAGAATCACGTGGTGAGATGAGTGTGCGTGGAGGAATTATTGATTTCTATCCAGTTACATCGTCCATTGCGTATCGTGTGGAATTATTCGACGATGAGATCGATTCCATTCGGACATTTGATCCTGCAGACCAGCGTTCCATTGAACGAATTGACGAAGTGACGGTTCTGCCGTGCAAAGAGTTAATTGCAGATCGCGAACGCATGGAGAAGGCTGCGGATACAGCCGTTATTTTGCTTGACCAACAGTTGGAGAAAATGACGGACCGGCAGGCGAAGCTGCGTCTGCGGGAAGAAATTCATCGTGAGATCGAACTTCTGCGGGAGCATGTGTATTTCTCCGAAATGTATAAATATATTTCACCGCTCTATCCCGAAAACAAGACGATCTACGACTACATGCCAGAAGATACATTGCTTGTACTCGACGAGCCGGCAAGGCTTGCAGAGACGTCGAAACAGCTTGACCGGGATGAGTCGGAGTGGAATCTGCATTTGATGCAAAACGGGAAGACCCTTCCGGACCTGCATCTGTCAGCGGATGGGGATGATCTGATCTATGAACGTCCATTCCAGACGCTGTTTATGTCCATCTTTTTGCGTCAGGTTCCTCATACCCAGCCGCAGAATATTCTCAACTTTATCAGCCGTGGAATGCAGGACTTCCATGGTCAGATGAACGTGCTCAAAGCAGAGATGGAGCGCTGGCAGAAAGCCGGGGTTCAGGTGCTTATGCTGGCTAACGGTGAGGAAAGACTCGATCGGATGCGTCGGGTACTCATGGACTATGATATCCCTGAGCCGGAGATGCTTATTGGCAACCTGCAAACCGGATTTGAGATGCCTTCCATTCATCTGGCTGTCGTTACCGAAGGCGAGATGTTCTCACAGAAGCAGCGCAAAGTGCGCAAGCCGATTCGTAATGTGGACAATGCAGAACGCATTAAATCCTATAGTGAGCTGAAAGTGGGCGATTATGTCGTTCACCAAAATCACGGGATCGGTAAGTATCTCGGCATCGGTACACTTGAGGTTGGCGGTATTCACAAGGACTACATGCATATTCTCTATGCAGGTGGAGACAAACTGTCTGTACCGATTGAGCAGATTGATCTGATTCAGAAATATGTCGGTTCGGAAGAGAAAGAGCCGAAAATATATAAACTGGGCGGCAATGAGTGGACACGGGTTAAAAATAAAGTCCGCACATCTGTACAGGATATTGCTGATGATCTAATCAAGCTTTATGCGGAACGCCAGACGTCAAAAGGTTTTGGCTTCGACAAAGACTCTGCGGAACAGCAGGAGTTTGAGGACATGTTCCCTTACGATGAGACACGTGATCAGGTACGTGCAATCGAAGAAATCAAGAAGGATATGGAACAAAATCGTCCGATGGACCGTTTATTGTGTGGGGATGTCGGTTACGGCAAGACCGAGGTTGCGATCCGTGCTGCATTTAAGGCTGCCATTGAGGGGAAACAGGTTGCTGTATTAGTCCCTACAACCATTCTGGCTCAGCAGCATTATGAAACGTTCCGTGAGCGTTTCTCCGGTTATCCATTCAACATTCATGTACTTAGCCGATTCCGTTCACGCAAAGAACAGAACGAGACAGCCAAAGGCATTAAGGCAGGCACGGTCGATATCGTGATCGGTACTCATCGGTTATTGTCACAGGATCTAGTCTTCAAAGATCTTGGCCTGTTAATTGTAGATGAAGAGCAGCGCTTCGGTGTAACGCACAAGGAAAAACTGAAAAAGCTGAAAACAAACGTGGACGTGCTGACACTGACAGCGACGCCGATTCCGCGTACCCTTCACATGTCCATGCTGGGCGTTCGGGATCTGTCGGTTATCGAGACACCGCCGGAAAACCGTTTTCCGGTACAGACGTATGTCGTTGAACACAGTCAGGCGCTCGTTCGTGAAGCGATTGAACGTGAATTGGCTCGTGGCGGTCAGGTGTACTACCTGTATAACCGTGTGCAGGGAATTCAGGAGATGGCTGCGGAAATTTCCGAATTGGTGCCGGAAGCCAAGGTGGGCGTGGGGCATGGGCAGATGTCGGAAACGGAGCTGGAAAAAACCATTCTGGACTTCCTCGACGGGGAATATGACGTGCTCGTCAGCACAAGCATTATTGAGACCGGGGTGGATATTCCCAATGTAAATACCCTGATCGTGCATGACGCGGACAAAATGGGCCTCTCCCAGCTGTATCAGCTGCGTGGACGGGTAGGGCGTTCCAACCGGATTGCGTATGCCTATTTCACATACCAACGGGACAAAGTGCTGACCGAAGTGGCTGAGAAACGTTTGCAATCGATCAAGGAATTCACCGAACTGGGTTCGGGATTCAAGATCGCAATGCGCGATTTATCGATTCGCGGCGCGGGTAATTTGCTCGGAGCTGAACAGCACGGCTTTATCGCGTCTGTCGGATTCGATCTGTATTCTCAGATGCTGGCAGAGGAAATCAACAAACGCAAAGTTACAATGCTCGGCGAAGAGCCGGTGCCATCCGATCAGTGGAACACAACGCTGGATCTCAGTATCGATGCGTACTTGCCGTCGGATTATATTTATGACAGTATTCAGAAGATTGAAATTTATAAAAAAGTGGCGGTTATTGCCTCCTTCGACGATGCAATGGAACTGGAAGACGAATTGGTTGACCGATTCGGAGATCTGCCAGAAGCCGTAATCAACTTGCTGGCGGTGGCCAGAATGAAAGTCTATGGCAAGATCTACGGTATTGAATCCATCTCCCAACGCGGAGATGATCTTACAGTGAAGTTCTATGAAGGCAGAGAACATGCATTTGAGCTCTCAAAAATCGCACACATTGGAAATCAGTTCGAAAGACGTGTACAATTTGAACAAGGATCCCATATGCTTATTCATGTCAAGGGTAAAGGGCTTGGGGACAAGCAACTGATGGAGCTGGTAGAGAAATTTCTGGAGTCCATGAAAAGTGCTTTTAAATCAAAGGGGGAACTAAAGGATGTTAGCAAAGTATAAAAAAGTAGGGAAAGTACTGTCTGTGAGCATGGTAGCAGTACTGTCCTTATCACTGCTTGCTGCTTGCGGCAAGAAGGAAGAAGCGACAACGGAACCAAAGGATACAAGTGCTGTAGTCGCTACGTATGATGGCGGTACAATTACAGCCAATGAATTCGACATGGAGCAACGGGTCATGAAATTCCTCTATCCGGAATATGCACAAATGATGGATATGGATGATTTCAAGGAATACCTGGTGAAACAGGAAGTTGCATATGAATATTTGAGTGGAAAAGCAAGTGATGCAGCCAAAACCGAGGGTGCCAAAACAGCGACAGAACAATTCGACAAAATGAAAGCTTCTGTTCAAGCTGATCAATGGACTGAGATGCTGAAAGCTCAGAATCTGACAGACCAGAACATTAAGGATTACATGACTCGCATTATGACGGTAATCAAGGATAAAGAAACGGGCGTTACTGAAGATGCGATTAAAGCTGAATTTGAGAAAAATAAAGATCAGTTCACAACGGCGTCTGTTCGTCACGTACTGATCAACTTTACGGATCCAAAAACGCAAAAAGAGCGTAAAAAAGAAGATGCTCTGAAACTTGCGAAAGAAGTAAAAGCGAAATTGGACGGGGGAGCGGACTTTGCTGAAATTGCGAAGAAATACTCTGAAGACACAGGTTCTGCAGAAAAAGGTGGATTGTACGAAGATACACCTGTAGCCAGCTGGGTAGATGCGTTCAAAGAAGCGGCTAAAACGCTGCCATTGAACAAAATCAGCGATCCTGTAGAGACTGAATACGGTTATCACATCATGAAAGTAGAAAAACGTACAGAAGCGGACTATGCGAAATTGACTGCTGAGCAAAAAGAAACACTCAAAAGCCAATTGGCCGCTGCTGAGATTGACACATTTATGACCAGCGAACTGGACAAAATCGTAAAAGAAGTAAAACTGCCAAAAACAGACAAGGCTAAAGAAGGCACGACTGAAGGTACTACTGAAGGCAAGACCGGTACTGGAACAGGTACTGAGGTTGAAAAAACCGATGCGGGTACGGATACCAAAACGGATAAAGGAACAACTGGAACCGACAAGGAAACAAAAACAGATGAAAGTACAGATACAAGCGGTAAATAAGATAGCGAGTGCATACATTCAGCAAATACGTTTGTCTGGATGATACACTGAACGCTTCAAATATGGACAACCATACAGAAAAGCAAGAGGGGGACTTAAGGCCTGCCTCTTGCTTTTCCTTGTATCTATGGAGCAAAGTGGGTACATGGTCGCCTTCTGTGGAAGTTTACACAACTATATTCTCCAAAGTATGTATAAGGAAATGGGAACAGATGAATACTATGGTCAAGATATCACACTAAACGTTCTGGGACTTTCCTCTACCCATTAAGGAACAGTAGTTGAAAAATCTTCTCGAGAAAGTGGGGCAACATGTGAAATGAAAGCTACTGGTATTGTCCGCCGTATTGATGACCTCGGTCGAGTGGTCATTCCGAAAGAAATCCGCCGTACGTTACGTATCCGTGAAGGCGATCCACTTGAGATTTTTGTGGACCGCGATGGAGAGGTTATTCTTAAAAAATACTCGCCGATTGGCGAACTTGGTGATTTTGCTAAAGAATATGCAGAATCGCTGTATGAAAGTACAGGCCATGTCACGATGATCTCTGACCGTGATACGATTATTACGGTAGCAGGTGGCTCCAAGAAAGAATATCTGGACAAGCAGGTAGGTCAACTGGTGGAGAGTTGTATGGAAAACCGGAAGACGATTATGGAGACCAACAATGGTTCTTATGAGCTTAGCAAAGATCATGACGAGACGTTATCATCTTTTGTTATCGCCCCAATCATTTCGGGTGGTGACCCCATCGGAACGGTTATCCTTTTCAACAAGGATGAATCGGTGAAGATGTCTCAGATGGAAGTCAAAATGTCTGAGACGGCTGCCGGGTTCCTTGGCAAACAGATGGAGCAATAAAAACAAGCAATCAACTCCTGGTGCCCAGAGGGCAACCAGGAGTTTTTGCATTTTAGGGAAGCTGTAGACAATGTGGATAATGTCCTGAAGGGCAGGATGCCTTGAAGGGTTAGTCTGTGCGCCTTTGGACAGGTATAATAGCTAGGTATACGTTTGAAGAGAAGAATGCACGGACGTACGCAGGAGGGACATATGAAACAGTCGTCTACAGGCTCAAGATTGCTTCAGGGCGCATTTGTGCTTGGGCTTGCCGCCATTATATCCAAAATCATTGGTGCTTTTCAGAAGGTTCCGCTGCAGAATCTGGGGGGAGACGGTGTTTTTGGCATCTACAATACGGTGTACCCGTTCTATATGCTCATCATTACCATTGCTGCTGCCGGGCTGCCTGTCGCTATATCCAAATTCGTAGCCGAGCAGAATGCTCTTGGTCGACCGGAGGAGGGGAAACGGGTTATACGCTTGTCCTCGATGCTGCTTGGTGGAATTGGCCTGACGCTGGCTTTGTTGATGTATATAGGTGCACCGCTTATTGGAGATCTGATTGGAAACGGAAGTGTCGTACCGTCCATTCGGGCAGCTTCAATGGCATTGCTGTTTGTACCGGTGATGACAGGACTGCGCGGATATTTCCAGGGGTTGCAGCAAATGGTGCCTACAGCCGTATCCCAGGTGGTAGAGCAGACTGTTCGGGTCACGGTGATGATTGTTCTGTTGTTGTGGCTCATGGGGCGGGACGCTTCATTGGAAGCCATTGCAGCTGGAGCTATGATTGGTTCAGTGGCAGGAGGGTTTGCCGGGTTAGTTACGATGCTTGGATATGTGTACCATCATCGACGGAAAATTAGGGAAAGGCTCGCTGTTATGAACGATGCTCAATTAGATGGGCCAGCCAGAGAGGGAATGCGGAAATCATCTCACGGCGATAACGGGAACAACCGAGGTAATAATAAATTTTACACAAAAGAATCTTCGGCTGTGCAGGTGGAGAAAACGGAAGAGCGTCGAAGCGACAGCACCAGCCTTCTGTATGAACAGCGGCGATCCAACGGCGAATGGATGCGGACACTGCTGATCTATGCCATTCCGGTCTGCCTCGGATCATTGGCCGTGCCATTGATGAATCTGGTGGATACCTTTACGGTACCCCGGTTGTTAAGACGAGAAGGGTTGGATGAGCTTCAATCCATGGTGTCCTTCGGCATTTACAACCGTGGTTTGCCGCTGGTTCAGTTGGTGACGATGCTTGCCACGTCGCTGTCTGTGCTCTTTATTCCGGCGATGGCCGAAGCCCGGCTGAAAGGCGGGCCAGAAGCCGTAAGGCAGCAAGCAGGCCTTGCGCTGCGCTGGTTCTGGTTGATCGGCCTGGCGGCATCCGCAGGTCTGGCGGTTCTGGCAGAGCCGATTAACCGCATGCTGTACGGGGATGCCGCAGGCACCGAAGCTCTGCGGTACATGGCGCTGACGGCTGCGGGCAGCACCGTCAGTATTATCGCGGCGGCGCTGCTGCAAGGCCTCGGCGCCGTGCGCGCACCCGCGTTCAGCATGCTGGCCGCCGCAGGCGTCAAGGCGCTGCTGAACGTCATGCTTGTGCCGGCGCTGGGCATCAGCGGCGCGGCCCTCGCAGGCGCAGTCGCCTACATGCTGGCGGCTGGCCTGAATGTGGCGCTGCTGGCGCGGCTTGTCGCCCTGCGCCCGGCCCCTGGCGCCGTCCTGGCGAAGCCGGCGCTGGTGATCGCCGCCATGAGCCTGGCGGCGGCAGGCACGGCCTGGGCCGCCGAAGCAGTGCTCGGCGGCATTGGGATCGCGGCCGACCGCAGGCTGGCCGCGATGGGCGTGAGCCTGCTTGGCATTGCCGCAGGCTCGGCCGTGTTCGTGCTGGCCGCTGCCCGGACGAGGCTGCTGACCGCCGCAGAGCTGGCGGCCGTGCCCAAGCTGGGGCCGATGCTGGCCAAGCTGCTGCGCAGACTGCGTGTGCTGCGCTAACCCTCGCGTTGCGCTGCTACGCTTAGCGCTACGCCTTCCATTCATCCCCGCTCTCGCATTCTAAAGCGGAGCAGCAGAGGGTGGACAAGTCACAACGTGTCATATGCAAATGCAATTATAGGATAACGTCTAATTCTGGTATAATACGTGTAATTATAGAGCCCTGTTCTGTACGATGTATGGCCCGTCCATGATTGGTTATGATCAAGGATGGAGAGTCGGAACAGGATAGTTCGGATGGAGGCTTACAAAGATGAGTGCAGCTTTGACAGTAGTCGGTCTTGGATCTGGAGATGCAGATCAGCTGACGGTAGGGATCATCAAAAAAATGAAACATGCAGCGACGCTGTATGTACGCACGCTGGATCATCCCGTATTGAATGATCTCAAGCAGGAAGGGTTGGAGATGACATCCTTCGATGCCATTTATGAGGCGAAGGATTCTTTTCCGGAAGTGTACGACGAAATTGCAGACCGGCTGATTGAGGCCGCACGCAAGGGCGAGCCAGGTACCGAGATCGTTTATGCCGTGCCAGGACATCCCATGGTCGCTGAAGCGAGCGTACGCCTGTTGAAGGAGCGCTGCCCGCAAATGGGAATTTCGCTGCGAGTTATGGGTGGGGAGAGCTTTCTGGATGAAGCGTTTATTCGACTTGGATTCGATCCTATTGAAGGTTTTCAGCTACTCGATGCCAGCAGTCTCAATACGGAACTGGTGCAGCCACAGCTTCATACCTTGATTGGACAAGTATATGATGTGTTTACCGCTTCCGACGTAAAACTGTGTCTGATGGATGTGTACCCTGACGATTATCCGGTATTTGTCGGACATGCCTTGGGTGTGCAGGGACAGGAAATCATTCACAAAGTGCCGCTGCATGATCTGGACCGGATTGAAGGGTATGGTAATCTCTCATTGATATATGTGCCCAAAAATACGGATGACGCGCTTCGTCGGCGCTCCTTCGCACGACTGCATGAAATCGTGAATATTCTTCGCAGTCCAGGCGGCTGTCCATGGGATCAGGAGCAGACCCACCAGTCCATTCGTAAAAACCTGATTGAGGAAACCTATGAAGTCATTGAAACGATTGATGAAGATGACCCTGATCACATGAAGGAAGAGCTGGGTGATCTCCTGCTGCAGATTTTGTTGCACGCCCAGATGGAAGAAGAGGTTGGTACATTTAACGTGTACGACGTAATCGAAGGTTTGAACGACAAGCTGATTTTCCGTCATCCGCATGTATTCGGTGAACAACAGGCTGAGAACGCGAATGAAGCGCTGCAAAACTGGGAACAGATGAAGGCAGAGGAGAAAAAGCGCAAGGGACAGGATTTGCAGCAGACTTCTGTGCTGGACGGAATTCCCCGCGACTTGCCTGCCTTGATGAAAGGGTACAAATTACAGAAAAAAGCGGCTAAAGTCGGCTTTGATTGGGATGACGTAGAAGGTGTCTTTGCCAAGATTGAGGAAGAACTGGCAGAGCTAAAAGAAGCAGTGCAGCATAACCAGTCAGCGGAAGAACGGAAGCTGGAACTGGGTGATTTATTGTTTGCAGCTGCCAATGTAGCGAGATTTATTGATACCGATCCGGAGGAGGCGCTTGCCGCCACCAATCGGAAATTCATTCAGCGTTTCCAGTATATCGAGGAGTGTCTGCGTGAACAGGGAAGAACTCCATCAGACAGCAATGTTGATGAAATGGAGCAATATTGGCAGGCAGCGAAGAAGGCTGGATTGTAAAGGGTTCTGGCATTTTGGGCGCTGATCCGATATCATTAGTTGCATCATGCGTATCGTGTCGTCGAAGCATCTCGGACGGGTTGCACGAGAAAGCGTGTGATTAACGGAGAGGTGTTTCGGGTACTGGACTTAGACTGTTCTTGGGCAGGACCGACAAAAAGTGAAAAAAAGTCGAAGACCGAGGCAGGATTTCAGATGCCAAGCCAGAATACATGTGTAGTAACCTTGCGCGGAGCCAGCAGCAGCAGATCTGTTGTCACGGATTCGCAGATACTTTTTTTTCAATTTGGGAGGCTTTTAAAAATGAACAAAACAGATCTGATTAACAACATTTCCACCAAAAGCGGTTTGACTAAAAAAGACGTTGAGTCCGTATTGAACGGCTTTTTGGGAGAAATTACAGATGCACTTGCCAGCGGAGACAAAGTACAACTGATCGGCTTTGGCACTTTTGAGACCCGCAAACGTTCCGGTCGTACCGGACGTAACCCGCAAACAGGGAATGAAATCGTGATTCCTGAGTCCACCGTTCCTGCGTTCAAAGCAGGCAACAAACTTAAAGAAGCCGTAAAATAATGCGTCTTGATAAATTCCTGAAGGTCTCTCGGCTGATTAAACGCCGCACCGTAGCCAAGGACGTTTCCGAACAGGGACGTGTGCTGGTGAACGGACGTGAAGCGAAACCAAGCGCCGCTGTCAAAGTGGGCGATGAGCTTACGGTTCAGTTCGGTCAAAAGCTGGTCACCGTGAAGGTGGAGCGTCTTGCCGAGAGTACCAAGAAGGATGAGGCGAGCAGCCTCTACACCTTGGTTAAGGAAGAGCCGATCGCCAAGGATAACGGTCTGAACTGGTAACAGGGATGCCTGATATACTTTTGTACACATTCATTGCAAAATGAAGAGAAACGCCTTTCCCGTACAGGGAAGGGCGTTTTTGTGTTTCTCAAAAATCGGACATTTGCTTTCAACCAACCTTGGTTCTATTCTGCACTTCTGATCCATAAGCTAGGGTTAAGAAGGAGGGGTACATGCCATGGTTGAGCAAAGTAAGACGAAACAGCATCATCTGAGCATGCAGAATCGGAAACTGCTGGATCTGACGGGTGTCTCCAATGTGGAGAGCTTCGACAGTGAGGAATTTTTGCTGCAAACTGAACTTGGGCATCTGACCATCCGGGGGCACAATTTACATATCAAAAACCTGAGCCTGGAGGACGGTTTGTTATCCATCGAGGGCACTGTCAGTTCTCTTCAATATCTGGACCCCGGTTCTCAGTCCAAAAACGGTAAAGGCCTGTTCGGCAAGATGTTCCGATGAGTCCGGATACTCAATGGATCACATTGTTGTGGATGCTGATGTCGGGAGCCGTGATGGGGGTGGCCTACGACAGTTACCGGGTACTGTCCGGTCAGCTGCGGTTCCCGAGATGGAGCGTCCACACACTAGATCTGTTATATTGGGTCGCTTCCGCGCTGTTCGTCTTCCGGATGCTGTATGCCGGGAACCACGGACAGCTGCGGTTTTATGTCTTTTTGGGGCTGATTATAGGGGTTTGCTTCTATTTTTGGCTTTTAAGTGTTACAACCCAGCGTTTTGTGGTAATGTTAATTAAACTCGCAAGAACGCTGATTCATTGGTGTGGACATATCCTTAACATCCTGATCGTTATGCCCGCTAAAGGACTATACAAGCTAGTGCGCGTATTAATTGGTTTTGTACTCGCCATCCTGTTATTCCTGGGTAAGCTGGTGCTGCAATGTTTGGTACCTTTCGGCAAGTTGTTCCGCTGGATGTTTAGGCCAATCCTGAAACATTGGGTTACGCCACGCTTCCTGATCCGTGCGGGTTCAAGTATCGCAGCGATGTGGAAACGCTGGTTTTAAGGAGGTCCGATAATGGGTAAAACACCTATGAGCAAATTAAAAGGTCCAGCAGGCCAAGGAAAATCTGCAGGTGCCAAAAGGCGTCTCATGCTCTGGATGACCTTTATGGTTGTATTTATCATATGGGCAGGATATACGTTCCTTGTGCAGACTGCGCAAATTTCGGACAAGAGTTCTCGTCTGGCTGCCCAGCAAGCTTCAAAGGAAGAGACCCAGAAGAAGCTGGATCAATTGAAGTACGAAGTCAGTCGGTTGAAGGACCCCGAATACATAGGACAGCTGGCTCGAAAAAAAGGATACTATCTGCCTGAAGAAACACCAATTCAGGTTGAAGAGTCAGGGAACTGATGTAATTTGGCTCATTATCGAGCAAGGATTGTTATCTATATGTCTGAAGCCGTTATACCGGAAAAAATAGGCTATCTTAAGGGGTAGTGCTCAGTTGACCTTGGTTTGCGGCATAAGGTATAATTAAATCAGCACAGCATTGATTTTGGCATTCAAAAATCGGGTTGTATATTTTTAAGGGAGGATCATTTTATTCTATGGCAATTGAAGTGGGCACCAAGTTAGAGGGCAAGGTGACAGGCATCACGCATTTTGGAGCATTTGTGGATCTGTCAGGAGGTGTCACGGGTCTCGTTCACATCTCGGAAATCGCCGACAATTATGTCAAAGATGTCAACGACCACCTGAAGCTTAATGACCTCGTTACCGTTAAGGTCATCAACGTTGACAAGGATGGCAAGATTGGGCTTTCCATTAAGCAAGCTGTTGACAAACCGGTTGAGCAACAAACACAGTCCAGACCCCCAAGAGCTCCTAGACCGGAACGCAGTGGAGGAGATCGCGAACGATTCAGCGGTGGAGGCCCAAGTGGTGGCCAAGGCCGTGGCGGCGGTGGTGGTGGTTTTAACCGTGACCGCGGAGGCCGTTCTTTCAAGCCCGCAGCAGGCAAACCTTCATTTGAGGATAAAATGTCACGCTTCCTGAAAGATAGCGAAGAACGGATCTCTTCGCTGAAGAAGAACACAGAAGGCAAACGTGGTGGCCGTGGAGCCAAACGCGTGTAATCTGGTTCAACCTGATTTAAAATATAAGAAAAACCGTTAGCCTTGGGGCTGGCGGTTTTTTTGCGTTTGTTTTTAATTTTGGAGGCTAACCTGTTCAGATATAGACATTTAACCGGATTCATAGCCGTTTTTGTAAAGTGAAGCTCCATATCCCCAGTTTTTCTGCGCCGGAAAAAAAGTACATAAGAACATTTGTCGTCTACCATTTTTTAGCGACAGGTTTCCGTGGCATTCCACAGGTATCCTGCTCAAATTGTGGCGATGACGAAGCGCGTCCCGTTCAAAATCAGACAAGCACCTTGTCGGCAAGGGTCGTGGCAAATGGATGAAACCACAATAAGGCCGGGGGTTCCGCACCACCGCGCCACGTCTGTTTCTTTTGTCGTAAAGTTTTTGGACCCTACCCACCAATTGTGACAAACTACGTCTTCTATTCTATCTATAATCAGAACCATCGAGAACGAAACACGAAAATTAAATTAATCGAATGGGGTGCCTTGAGGATGATGGAAAAGTGGAATGTCATTCAATTTCCGGGAATGAAAGCTGGTAAAGGAGGTACAGAAGCTCGGGAGGAGCTGTCGGTACGTCTCAAACAGTGGATTAGCTCCCGCAAGGCCGTCCAGATCGTTGCTGCACGTAAATGGGTGCTGCTTCTTACCTTTATGGGATTTTTACTGGGCAAGGCCATGATTCTGAATGAATTATCGCCCTTTGCGATTGCCTACTTTGCGGTTATTGCTTTCATGCGCAGGGATTACATCATTCCGGTAGGAGCCGCGCTGCTGGCAGGGAGCCTCTTCGCCCCATTTCCGGTACCTCTAATTGTTGCTTCGGAGCTCGCCATCTTCTATCTGTTGTTCAGAGGACTGGAGTCTTATGACCGCGCTGAATTATCTTATGCACCAACGATGGTGTTTACGACTACTTTTATGGTCAAGTTATTCGCCGTCGTCATTGGACCGTCTTTCAGCTGGTACGCCATGCTGATGCTTACGATGGATTCCGTACTCAGCTTTGTGCTTACCCTGGTTTTCATACAGGCCATACCGATCTTCACGTATCGCAAAAAAAAATTCAACCTAAAGAACGAGGAGATCCTCTGTCTGATCATCTTGCTGGCTTCCGTGATGACGGGGGCGGTGGGCTGGACAATTCAGTCCCTATCTGTGGAGCATATGCTCTCCCGGTATCTCATTCTGATCTTCGCGCTGGTGGGCGGAGCCCCCCTCGGAGCCTCGGTTGGGGTCATTACTGGCCTCATTCTGAGTTTGGCCGATATGTCGGCGGTATATCAGATGAGTCTGCTTGCTTTTGCTGGCATGCTGGCGGGTATGCTTCGGGAAGGAAAACGTGCGGCGGTTGCTCTGGGCATGCTGCTGGGTTCCTCTATTCTATCCATATATCTGGGTGGTCCGGGAGATGTCATGAATTCTTTATGGGAAACGTGTGCAGCGATCGTTCTGTTTATGCTGACGCCAAAAAGCATGCTGACGGCCATATCCAAATATGTTCCTGGCACGCAGGATCATACGAAGTCGCAGCATGAATATGCGAAGCGGATCAGGGATGTCACCGCAGAACGGGTCACCCGCTTCTCGCAGGTATTCCGTCAGCTGTCACGCAGCTTCGATCAGATGTCCGGCGCGGGGGAGCCGGTACAGAACGAAGGCGGGATGGAGCATTTCATGAATGCTGTAGCCGAAGGCACATGTTCAGGATGCTTTAAGAAGGCGCAGTGCTGGGATTCGAAGTTTATTCAAACCTATAAATATATGACCGATGTGATGAGTTCCATTGAAGCCAATCCGGAGATGTCAGGCAAGCAGATTCCGGTGGAATGGAACAGGGTATGTGCGAAACCGGAGGAGGTACTTGAAGTGATGCGCGCCCAGTATGGTCTGCATCAACATAACATGCAATGGAAACGTCAGATTATAGATAGTCGACAGCTGGTTGCTGAGCAATTATCAGGGGTATCCCAGGTAATGGAGGACTTGGCCAAAGAAATTCAACGGGAAAGTGAGGAGATGGTACAGCAGGAGGAACAGATTCGGGATGCGCTTGAGTCGTTAGGTCTGTCCATACATTCTATTGAAATCATTAATCTGGAAGCGGGGAATGTGGAAATTGAGATTGTCCATGCCTATACACGCGGATTTGACGAGTGCCGGAAAATGATCGCTCCGCTGATCTCGGATGTACTAGACGAGCATATTGCCGTCTTGAATGAGTCCATGCTCGACCCTCGCCAAGGGCTGGCGACAGTCACCTTCGGCTCTGCCAAAACGTTTGAGATAACAACGGGTGTTGCCGCTGCCGCCAAAGGGGGAGATGTGATGTCCGGGGACAGTTTCAGTACGGTTGAACTGGGAAATGGCACATTTGCAGTTGCGCTTAGCGACGGCATGGGCAATGGCGAACGGGCACGAATGGAGAGCAGTGCTGCGCTAAATATACTGGAGCAGCTGTTACAGTCGGGCATGGATGAGAAGCTGGCGATCAAATCGGTCAATTCCGTTCTGATGCTGCGTTCTCCTGAAGAAATGTATGCAACGGTGGATATGGCTCTGATCGATGAATATACGGCAGAGACCACGTTTATGAAAATCGGCTCGACGCCAAGCTTTATTAAACGAGGGCAGGAGGTTATTCAGGTTTCGGCAAGCAATCTGCCGATTGGTATTATCAAAGATATTGAGGTGGATCTGGTAACCGTACAGCTCCAGCCAGGGGATGTTTTAATTATGATGACAGATGGTATCTATGATGCACCGGGGTATGCCGTCAATAAAGAACTATGGATGAAGCGACTCATTCAGGAAATTGATAGTGATGATCCTCAGGAGGTAGCGGATTGTCTGCTTGAAAGTGTTATTCGTTATCAGCAACATGAGATCTATGATGATATGACTGTAATTGTAGGCAAAATAGAACATTATCGCCCGGAGTGGGCCACATTGAGAGTACCCGGAATAAGCCGGATGGAGCGTCCGCGTACCGTTAGTTAATTGCATATTCCTCTGTTTGAAGTCTCTTCATTCTGGCAATGCTAGTCATAGAGTTGGAGAGTAACCCAAAACGGAGGGATATCGGATGAAACAAATCTTGTTGATCACCGACGGTTGTTCCAATGTAGGTGCAAGCCCGGTGCTGGCAGCGGCGGAAGCACGTGAAGAGGGAATTACGGTCAACGTGGTCGGTGTTATTGATTATGGAACCATTGGTGAGCTGGGGAGTCGGGAGATCGAGGATATTGCCAAAGCCGGAGGTGGAATCAGTCAGATCGTAGGCACCAGGCAGCTTGCGCATACGATGCAGATGATGACAAGAAAAACGGTGGTTCAGACCATTCAACAGGCGGTTAATAGAGAGTTAACACAAATTCTGGGAGAGCACGAGCCCAAAACGGTATCAGACCTTGAACCTGCTAAACGTGCGCAGGTCGTTGAAGTGATGGATGATATGGCCGAGACAACGCCACTTCAGGTCGTTCTTCTCATTGACGTAAGTGCCAGTATGAAGCCGAAGCTTGCTGCTGTGGAGGAAGGGATTCGGGATTTAATGCTTAGCTTGCAGGCACGTATGGGTCAGAGCCATCTTTCCGTCTTTCATTTTCCTGGACGACATAGCGGAGAAGAAGCTGTCATGGACATCGACTGGACAGCTGATCTGAGCCGTGTTCGTTCACTATTTGGACGTTTGCAAATGAAGGGAGCGACGCCGACAGGCCCTGCGATTCAAAGGGTGATTGATTTTTACCGTTATGGTACACTGGAGGGACAGCAGGAAATAGAAGGGAACTATCGCATTGAAAGAGAAGGGATGCTCGGTGACAACGTTGTCTGACGCCTCTTTCCCGCCAGGAACAGTCATCACAGGGAAATGGAATCGCAGCCGTTATACGATTCGGAAGCTGCTGGGCAAAGGAGCCAACGGCATCGTTTTTCTTGTCCAGCGGGGTGAGAATGGCAAACATTATGCGCTTAAAATGGGATTTGACCCTGTAGATCTGCAATCAGAAATTAATGTGCTCAAATCTTTTCAATTACAGCGTAATCATGAGGCCCTTCGGCAGAGTGGCATTCCTTCTTATCTGAAAGATGTGGATGATTACGCCATTCGTGGTCGTGATATTCCCTTTTATGTGATGCGTTACGTTCGGGGGGAATCTCTGCACCACTTCATTCGGCGTCAGGGAACGGATTGGACACTTCTGGTTGGACTCAGACTATTGCAGAAACTGGCTCAATTGCATCAGGCTGGATGGGTGTTTGGCGATCTCAAACCTCAAAATGTACTGGTATCGGATTATGGGCAGGTAGAACTTATCGACTATGGTGGAGTAACTTCTATTGGCCGGAGCGTCAAGCAGTTCACTGAATGGTATGATCGCGGATTCTGGAATGCGGGCAGCCGAACAGCAGATGGTACCTATGATGTGTTTGCTTTTGCGCTATTATTGATTCATGTACTTGAAGCTGATGCACTCAAAGCGCTGGCTGCAGAAGGATTACCCCAACTGCGAAGTGTGAACCAACTTACAGCTCTTGTGGAGCGCAGCGAACGTCTTCGCCCCTTTCGAAACTGGACTATTCAGGCGTTACGAGGTCAGTTTCAGGATGCCGGACACGCTGCTAAGGTCTGGAAAGAGATGATGGCACGTCCTTCTCCTCTTCGTCGCCGTTCCAAAAGTACAACACCGCGTTGGCTCAAAAATGCATTTGCTGTATCCGTTATATTACTTATTGGGGTACTCATCTATGCACTACGATTCTGACCTGTGAGAGTGCATATACATAACGTAAGGAATGAGGAACAGGTATGGAGGCTTTACGCTGGAACAAGCTGGTGAATAACGTGCTGGATGCAGCGGAAGAGCATCAGTTATGGGTTCCCGGGGATCGGATTGTCGTCGCAGTATCGGGCGGACCGGACTCGGTAGCTTTTTTGCATATCATGCATGAGATCAGTACCAGGCATGTCCCGCTGGAGTTAATCTGCGCCCATGTACATCATGGTTTTCGGATTGAATCCGATCATGAAGCCGAGATGATGAAGGAACTTGCGCACCGTCTTGGCATAGCATTTGAATGGGTGAAGGCCGATGTACCTTCTTATATGAAGCTTACCGGTCAAGGTCCTCAGGAGGCCGCGCGCAACAAACGATATGAGTTTTTGCATGAAGTGGCTGCCAAATACGATGCGGCAAGCATTGCACTGGCCCATCATGCCGACGATCAGGCAGAGACGGTTATGCTTCATTTGCTGCGCGGTAGTGGGCTATCCGGACTCGCGGGAATGAAGTTTAAACGGCGAGAAAAAAATGTGGAACTTATTCGTCCATGCCTTCGTATAAACAAGACAGACCTTGTAGAAGCTTGTAATACCCAAGGTTTTCTGTATTTTAATGATGAAAGCAATTCCCTGCGTAAATATCGGCGTAATGCCATTCGCTTGGATGTGCTTCCTTTTTTGGGGCAATATAATGGGCAGTTGACGCCGTCTTTGAATCGACTTGCCGAAATCGTGGGCGATGAAGACGATTTCATGGAACAAGGTGCATATGACGCATACAGGTGTCTAGTGCAGGCGAACGGCGGAAGGCAAACCTTTGAGGTGCCTTCCTTTTTGAAGTTACATGTCGCTTTACAACGAAGGTTGATTAAACTAATATTGAATTATCTGCCTTTGGACAGTGATTTTGTCGACTTTACCCGTATTGAGACCATTCGCCGCAAGGTTATTCAGCCTGAAGCGACGACCTGGAGCCTGGATATAGGACAGACACTCGCCTGCACCCGGGAGTATGATCTGATCTCTTTCGGCGTACGGACTGACGTACAGGGTCAATCTTACGAATATCGTCTTGCTCAATCGAGCGGAACCTATGAGCTTTCTCTCACGGAAATCGACCGGCATGTTCGGCTCGTTCCGATGAGTCCCGAGGACTATCATGTACCAGAATCGGCGGATCATGCCGCATTTGATGCAGATCAACTGCTTATGCCGCTGGTTGTGCGTTCACGGTTACCTGGAGATACCATGAAAGTGATGGGATTAAACGGAAGCAAAAAGGTGAAAAATATTTTCATCGATGAGAAAATTCCCCCTTCTGTCCGTTCACGGGTTCCCGTGGTATGTGATGGAGCAGGCAATATCATCTGGTTACCGGGTGTTCGCCGGTCTAGTGTAGCTCCTGTAAGGGAGGATACTTCCGCAATCCTGTACATGACTGTAGGCGATTCAGCGATTCAGGGGTAGTGGTTATGGTTCAGGTAAGGCTTTCATATGTATAACTTAGGAGGTTCGCACAGTTGCAGAACGACATTCAGGAAGTATTGATCAGTGAAGAAGAGATTCAGAGTAAAATCAAGGAATTAGGCGCAACAATAAGTGCCGAATATGCAAATCGCAATCCTTTGGTCATTTGTGTGCTGAAGGGTGCGTTTATATTTATGGCTGATTTGGTTAAGAACATTACGGTACCTGTTGAGATGGATTTCATGGCAGTATCGAGTTATGGCGCTTCCACCAAATCATCCGGCGTGGTCAAAATCATTAAGGATCTGGATGAATCCGTTGAGGGACGCGAGGTTCTGATTGTAGAGGACATTATTGATAGTGGACTCACGCTCAGTTATCTGATCGAACTCTTGCAGAACCGCGGTGCTGAATCCGTCCGCGTGGTTACGCTATTTGACAAGCCTTCAGGTCGCAAAGTCGAACTTGAAGCCCATTACACCGGCTTTGACATTCCGGACGCATTCATCGTTGGCTATGGCCTGGATTATGCGGAGAAGTACCGGAACCTCCCTTACATCGGGATTCTGAAACCGGAAGTTTACAGCAACTAATGCTTAAGCTAGTTCCAAGCCCATATCTGTTGGTGGCTTCTGTTGAGAAGCCATGTTGGGCTATGTTAAAATAATTAAAGTGTCTCGAGAGGAGGTAGGGGATGAATCGGTTCATCCGGAATTCTGCTTTTTATTTGATTCTTTTTTTAGTTGTGGTGGGGATAGTCCAGTTCGTCAGCAATGGCGGCGAAGCCACCGATAATCCTAGATATGATCAGTTGCGCGCGGCGATCAAGGCCAATAACGTCTCTGAATTGACGGTTCAATTCAACGGTCAGACGTACCTCGTGACCGGTCAATACAGGGAGACGCCTGACGGAGCCAAATCAGAAAATTTCTCAACGTATATTCCTCCTACGGATGAGGCAATTAGTGAGCTTGTAACTGCAAGCGAAACGAACAAATTCCAATATCATCAGGAACCTATGAAAGGTGACAGCATCTGGTTGACGTTGCTGACTTCCTTTATTCCTTTGATCATTATGTTCCTGCTGTTCTTCTTCCTGTTTAATCAGGCTCAAGGCGGCGGCGGTAAAGTAATGAACTTTGGTAAAAGCCGTGCTCGTCTCTATAACGAAGAGAAGAAACGGGTTACATTTGAAGATGTTGCGGGTGCTGACGAAGAGAAGCAGGAGCTTGTTGAAGTCGTGGACTTCCTCAAGGACCCTCGTAAATTCGCAGCAGTAGGTGCACGGATTCCTAAAGGCGTATTGCTTGTGGGTCCTCCGGGTACAGGTAAAACCTTGCTCGCTCGTGCTGTTGCCGGTGAAGCGGGTGTACCATTCTTCAGCATTTCCGGTTCTGACTTCGTTGAAATGTTCGTCGGTGTCGGTGCATCTCGTGTACGTGACTTGTTTGAAAATGCGAAGAAAAACGCCCCATGTATTATCTTTATCGATGAGATTGATGCTGTAGGACGTCAGCGTGGTGCTGGTCTTGGTGGTGGTCACGACGAACGTGAACAAACACTCAACCAGTTGCTCGTTGAAATGGACGGATTCGGAGCCAATGAAGGTATTATCATCGTTGCTGCAACGAACCGTGCTGATATTCTGGACCCTGCCTTGCTGCGTCCAGGACGTTTTGACCGTCAAATCACGGTTGATCGCCCTGACGTGAGAGGTCGTGAAGCGGTTCTGAAAGTACACTCACGCAACAAACCACTCACCAAAGATGTGAAGCTGGACATTATTGCGAAGCGTACTACCGGATTCTCCGGTGCAGATTTGGAAAATCTCTTGAATGAAGCGGCATTGCTTGCGGCACGTCGTAATCGTAGAGATATTTCCATGCGTGAGGTAGACGAAGCGATTGACCGTGTCATTGTGGGTACGGAGAAGAAAAGCCGTGTTATCAGTGACCGTGAAAAACGTATTGTTGCTTATCACGAAGCAGGTCATACCATTGTAGGTTACTTCCTGGAACATGCCGATATGGTACATAAAGTTACCATTATTCCGCGCGGACGTGCGGGTGGATATGTAATCATGTTGCCAAAAGAAGATCGTATGCTTGTAACTAAGCAAGAATTGCTGGACAAAATTACTGGACTCCTTGGCGGCCGTGTTTCCGAAGAACTCTTTATCGGGGAAATCGGTACCGGTGCATACAGTGACTTCCAACAAGCTACGGGTATTGTCCGTAGCATGGTTATGGAGTATGGTATGAGTGAGAAGCTGGGACCTATGCAGTTCGGTAGTTCGCAGGGACAGGTATTCCTGGGTCGTGATATCGGTCACGAACAGAATTACTCAGATTCCATCGCTTACGAGATCGATCAGGAAATGCAACGCTTTATTAACGAATGTTATGAGAAGTGTAAAGACTTGCTCGTTAAACATTCCAAAGAAGTGCATCTGATCGCTCAAACGTTGCTGGAAGTGGAAACATTGGAAATGGATCAGATCAAACAATTGATCGAGACCGGTTCCCTGACTCCAAAAGATGAAAACAGCAACGATGGCGAAGGTACGCCTAGCGAAGGCGGAGAAGCGATCATCGACAACATCGGTGATGTACGTGTCCGTATCCAAGGCAAAGATGAAACGCCTGAGCCACCAGCCGGAGATATTCCTAACGAAGCTCCGAACCTGGATAAAGGAAACAGTAATGACCCAGATGATGGTGGAACGAAGCCAACGTCTTAATTTATAACACCATCTGCCTATCGTGGCAGATGACTAAAGAGAGCCTTCGGGCTCTCTTTTTTTATGTATTCCTTCAAATTGTATAGATAATGATAACCGGGAGCTTTAGGGCGAACCACGTAGGAAATGGGCGGTTATGTCCTTGTTCTGGGGCGTTTTCATTTATTGACAGAGTCGTGAACGTTGTGTACATTAGGTGTTAAACCGCTTGTGATTCGTTTCTCAAGCGAAAATAACGACTTGGATTTGCCATATAAAACAGCGTAGAGGCTGTTCCGATAAGGAGAGGATCACAGGTGGAAGCTCTGGCTTTAGAGCGCAAGGCTGAGATGAACCGGGAGCTGCGTGAGCGGCTGATGGAGTTGAAGAAGGAACGGAATGCCATTATTCTTGCCCATTATTATCAACGTGACGAGGTACAGGAGGTCGCTGATTTCCGAGGAGATTCGTTTCTGCTTGCTCAGAAGGCAGCGCAGACCGATGCGGATGTTATCGTTTTTTGCGGGGTTCATTTTATGGGTGAAAGCGCTAAAATTCTTGCTCCTAACAAAACGGTTATTATTCCCGACGAGCGTGCAGGCTGCCCAATGGCAGACATGGTGAACGTTGAAGGCTTACGTAAATTGAAAGCACAGCACCCGAATGCCAAAGTTGTAACGTACATCAATTCTTCAGCTGAGATCAAGGCAGAGACCGACATCTGTTGTACATCGGCCAATGCTGTCAGAGTCATTCAATCTGTTGATTCCGATGAAATCATCTGGGTACCGGATAAAAATCTGGGACATTATGTGCAACAACATACAGACAAGAAAATGATTATCTGGGAAGGTTACTGCAATACCCATGATATGCTGACGGTCAAAGACGTGGTTGAAATGAGAGCGAAGCATCCAAATGCCGAGTTTGTTGTTCACCCAGAATGTCGTCCTGAGGTTGTAGAGATGGGTGATTTCGTAGGTAGCACAACCGCCATTCTGGAATATTGTAAAAATTCATCCGCTAAGGAATTTATCGTAGGCACTGAGGATGGTACAGGATACCAACTGCGTCTCGATAGCCCGGACAAACAATTCCACTTTGCTACCAAGTTCCTTGTATGTCCGAATATGAAGGTCAACAACTTGAAAAAGCTGGTTAAATGTCTCGAAACGATGAAGCCGCAGATTTACGTGCCACCGGCTGTTGCTGACAAAGCCAGAGAATCACTAGAGCGCATGTTACTGGTGAAGTAGCATGCGCTACTCTTGCTCCAAGACAGGTGAAATAACATGATACCGCAATATTTAGTGGATTTTGATCTGTCCGCGCTGCCGATGGTGGAGACGGATGTGCTGGTTATTGGTTCAGGCATTGCTGGTTTGTTTACTGCGATCAAGGCGAGTGAACAACGCAGTGTGTTGATGATCACGAAGAAGTCGTTACTGGAAAGTAACACCCGGTATGCGCAGGGTGGCATTGCTGCGGTTATTGCTGAGGATGATTCACCTGCCTATCATTTGCAGGATACACTTGTTGCCGGAGCGGGATTATGCCGCTCCGAAGCAGTCGAAGCATTGGTGAACGAGGGCCCGGACGGCGTGAAAGAACTGATTCGACTGGGTACTTTGTTTGATCTGGAGAACGGCGAGTTGGCGTTGACGCAGGAAGGTGCGCACAGCCACCGCCGTATTTTGCATGCCAATGGAGATGCAACGGGATATGAGATTGTGCGTGCATTGGCTGCGCAGGCGAATGAACATCCCGGGATTGAAGTGTGGGATGAGCATTTTGTCATTGACCTGATTACAGAGCAGGGAGAATGTGTAGGTGCGTTGGTTCAGAAGGCTGACGGTTCGCAAGTATTTGTGAAGGCAGAGGCAACCGTATTATGCTCTGGTGGGGCTGGACAGTTGTACCGATATACCACTAACCCGGAAGTGGCTACAGCAGATGGTGTGGCGATGGCCTATCGTGCCGGAGCGGTTGTCCGGGACATGGAGTTTATCCAGTTCCACCCGACCTCCCTTTGTTATCCGGGAGCCCCACGTTTCCTGGTGTCCGAGGCTGTTCGTGGCGAAGGAGCCTATTTGCGCAATGTGAAAGGCGAGCGCTTCATGGAGCGATATCATGCACAGCTTGAACTGGCACCACGGGATATCGTCGCCCGGGCCATTGTCAGTGAGATGGAATCGACAAACAGTACGTTTGTATATTTGGATATCACTCATGAACCGGCGGAGATGATTAAGCATCGGTTTCCTACCATCTATGAGACCTGTATGCGATACGGACTGGATATGACCACAGACTGGATTCCTGTCGCTCCTGCTGCACATTACATGATGGGTGGAGTGAAGACCGATCTTAGCGGGGAGAGCAGCATTGGCAGGTTATTTGCCTGCGGTGAGGTATCCTCTACTGGAGTGCATGGCGCTAATCGCCTGGCAAGCAACTCTCTGTCTGAAGCCATCGTCTTTGGCCGGAGAATTGTGGAGCGTATTCAATCCCTTCCTCCGCTTGCTCCACTGCAGACAAGTGTTCCCGCATCAACAAGCATTCGCAGGAGTATAAAGGAAGAGCAGAAGCCGGTGTCCGAAAGACGCTTGCGTCTGCAAAAAATGATGGTGCGTCAAGTGGGGCTGCGCCGGAATGGCGATAACCTGCAAGCAGCAATAGAGAAACTGCAACAAGAACTGCAATTTTTTGATCAGAAGTTTACTCACAAAGAAGAGATGGAATATGCCAACTTGTTGACCTGTGCCTGGTTGGTTACCACTGGAGCATTACACCGCGAGGAAAGTCGGGGAGCCCACTACCGTGAGGATTTCCCGCAGCGTGACGATGCCGTATGGCAGAAGCATAGTCTGCAGCAGCGAGAACAAGCGATTGTGGAGGAATTGATGTCATGATACTGAACGGATATAATGAAGGACTCATCGAATCAATCAAAAACTGGCTTCGTGAGGATGTCGGTGCAGGGGATGTCACAACAAGTGTGACGATTCCCGCTGGCAGTCAGTCCAAGGCCGTTATACATGCCAAAGACAATGGAATCATTGCAGGAATTACGGTAGCAGAACTCGTGTTTCAGGTAGTGGATTCTGGCCTTGTGTTCACAGCGATGGTAAAAGACGGTGACGCAGTTACCCGTGGTACGATTCTTGCAGAGGTAGAAGGGAGCACACATAGCTTGCTGACAGGAGAGCGTCTGGCTCTTAACCTGCTTCAGCGTATGTCTGGTATCGCTACCCGCACACGTACCTATGTTGATGCGTTGGAAGGCCTTTCTACACGACTGGTCGATACTCGTAAAACAACACCGGGACACCGCCTGCTTGAAAAATATGCAGTGCGGGTTGGTGGCGGAGCAAATCACCGGTTCGGCCTCTATGATGCCGTCATGATTAAGGATAACCACATCAAGGGCGCAGGCGGGATCACTGAAGCGGTACAGCGTGCCCGGGCCGTCATTCCGCATACAATGACCATTGAAGTCGAGACCGAAAACCTGGAACAGGTCAGAGAAGCCTTGCAGGCTGGGGCAGATATCATTATGCTGGATAACATGCACCCAGATCGGATGCGTGAGGCCGTCGCTCTTATTCGTGAGCAGGCTCCGCATGTGAAAGTTGAGGCATCGGGCAACGTCTCGCTAAATACCATTCGTGGTATTGCAGAGAGCGGAGTGGATGTAATTTCAGTTGGCAGGTTAACCTACTCTTTTGAGAGCCTGGATATCAGCCTGGATTTAAACGAAAAGAAAGAGGGGTGAACCTCTTTGATTCTTGTGGTAGACGTGGGCAACAGCAACATCGTACTCGGTGTGTATCAAGGCCGGGAGTTGCTCCACCATTTTCGCCTGAGCACATCCCGTCAGTCGACAGTGGATGAATATGGCGTAATGATTTATAATTTATTTCATATGTCGGGTATTTCAACACGCGACATTGAAGGTGTGATCATCTCATCCGTGGTTCCGCCGTTGGTGAATGTGATTGAAGCCATGTGTGAGAAATACGTAGGCAAAAAACCGCTACTCGTTGGGCCTGGTATTCGAACCGGCCTGAACCTGCGGTATGAGAATCCTCGTGAAGTTGGCGCGGATCGCATTGTTAATGCAGTAGCAGCCGTTGAGAAGTACGGCGGCCCTCTCGTTGTGGTCGATTTCGGTACAGCGACCACATTTGACTGTATTGACGAGAAAGGAAATTATCTGGGCGGGGCTATCGTACCTGGCATCCATATTGCAACCGAAGCGCTCTATGAACGGGCGTCCAAGCTACCTCGCATTGAATTGGAGAAGCCCAAGAAAGTCATTGGTCGCAACACCATTCATGCGATGCAGGCCGGCATTATTTATGGTTATGCAGGACAGGTGGACGGCATTGTGGAGCGTATTCGCGAGGAAATGGGAACCAAACCCAGAGTTATTGCAACTGGTGGCCTTGCCAAGCTGATTGCAGAAGAAACACGCAGCATCGAGGAAGTGGATCCGCTGCTTACGCTTGAAGGGCTGCGTATCGTTTATGAGCGAAACCGGGAAAGGTAAGAACAGAGACGGCAAACAGCGGGCTGAGATTACAGTCTTATATGTTATGCCGTTTTTTCTATAACTGGCGATTACGCCAAAGGAGGCTGAATGACTTGGAAAACAACAACAAACAAGACCGGTTGATTCGCGGTACAGCAATGAACGGACGGGTTAGGGCCTTTGCTGTTCAAACGACGGAACTGGTTGAGGAACTGCGCAGAAGACATGATACGTTTCCCACGGCTACAGCAGCTATGGGGCGTACGGTTACAGCAGCATCCATTATGGGTGCTATGCTTAAGGGAGAAGAAAAGCTGACGATTCAAGTCAAAGGCGACGGCCCCATTGGACAGATTGTTGCCGATGCTAATGCGAAGGGTGAAGTTCGTGGTTATGTAAGCAATCCACATGTACATCTGCCAAGCAACAGTATGGGTAAGCTGGACGTTGCTGGCGCAGTCGGAACAGAAGGATTCGTGAACGTAACCAAGGATCTGGGGCTGAAAGAGCCTTATCGCGGTAGTGTACCGATTATTTCGGGAGAACTTGGCGAAGACTTTACGTACTATTTTGCCAAATCGGAGCAGACGCCTTCTGCTGTAGGCGTTGGTGTACTGGTGGATACCGACAATTCGGTTATTGTAGCCGGTGGATTCATTGTGCAGTTGCTTCCAGGTTTAACAGATGACGAGATCACCGTGATTGAAAATGCCATTGGCACAATGCCACCAGTGACGTCTCTGCTGGCTGAGGGGCTTGAACTGGAAGCACTGCTTCGTCGCGTACTGCCTGATGTACAGGTCATGGACGAAATGGATATCCATTTCCACTGTGAGTGTTCACGTGAGCGGGTAGAGAAAACGTTGATCAGTCTGGGTCAATCTGAAATGGAACAATTGATTGAGGAAGAAGGCCAGGCTGAAGTAGTCTGCCAATTTTGCAATGAGGCTTACGATTTCAACAAGGAACAACTTGAGACCATCCTAGAGCAAGCCAAGAACTGATTTTATGCGGGGATGGGACGCGGAATGACAAGACAGGAAAAAGGGTTATGGACGGCTGTAATTGTCTTGACGCTTGGAATGCTGGTAATGGGTTCGGTTATGGTTGTGCAAGGCTTACGGAATGGACGTGAAGGAGCAGATTCACCTCAGGATACCAATCAGGAAGAGGGAAATGCGGTAGCAACGATCAATGGGGAGGTCATCACCAACAAGGAATGGACCGATGCATTGAAACGGCGCTATGGCAGTGAATTGCTGCTCCAGATGCTCAATCGCAAAGCTGTATATGCGGAAGCACTCGATCGTAATCTGACGGTGACTCCCAAAGAAATTGCGAAGGAACTTGCCGCGGCGACGGATGGATATGATTCGGAGAAGGCTTATTTTGACGAAATGCAGTCTCAACTGGGTTTATCCAGGCAAGATCTTGAGTTGGAGGCGGGATACCGACTTCTGCTTGAGAAAATTGCGACGAGCGGTATTCAGATTAAGGATGCAGATATCGAGCATTACTGGACCGAACACCATGAAGACTATGTTTCCCCAGAGAAATATGATCTGTCTACCATCGTATTGAAGGAAGAGGAACAGGCTGAGTCAGTGCTGGATGCGCTCGACAAGGGAGCAGACTTTGAAGAAACCGCACGTAATGAATCGACAGACAGTTACTCCCGTGATGCGGGCGGTCGTCTGGGATGGATCGAGCAGAACGATCCGTTTCAGTCCGAAGCACTCCTCAAACTTGCAGCTCAACTGGACGTTGGCGATATTGCAGGGCCGGTGAAGGTGGAAGAAGGCTACGCCATCATTAAAATGAATGACAAACAAGAGCGTCAGGTGCAACCTGCAGAAGAGGTTCGCGAAGAGATTCGGATGCAGTTGGCTCTCAGCCAGGCCGACCCCTTGCCTCAGGTTGAGGAAAGGTTACGCAACAAGTATGAGGCTGTCATCATCGCTGAAATTCCGGCATCCTGATTATCCTGCCAACAAATGTTCTGCTGCATCTTGATAAAAATACTCTGTCTACGGCCTTAGGGCCCAGGGCGGAGTATTTTTTTGAGTCCTCATATTGACAATGGGGTGTAACGTTGATAAGATAAAAATAATCAAAAACCTACTCATTTACTCGGATTAAAACCATTTATATGAACAAAGAAATCTTCGGAAAACCCAGGCTCTGTCCGGTTTATTGCAGACGGAATGGACTCAGACGGATTTCCGTAGTTCTTTTATAACATCTAGAGGCTGCTCGGCCGCACATGCATGTGGCAACAGGACTTAAGTAGTATTCATCCCACTAAGGAGGGCATTCATATGGCTAAAGTAGTTAATAACGTAACAGAACTCATCGGAGGTACTCCGCTTGTTCGTCTTAACCGTATCGTACCTGAAGGCAGTGCTGAAGTGTTCGTGAAACTGGAATACCAGAATCCAGGTTCAAGCGTCAAAGACCGTATCGCGATTAGCATCGTGGAAGAAGCGGAAAAAGAAGGCAAGCTGAAACCGGGTGATACCATCATCGAAGCAACAAGTGGTAACACAGGAATTGGACTAGCTATGGTGGCTGCAGCCAAAGGCTACAAGTCTGTTATTGTTATGCCGGAAACGATGAGCATGGAGCGTCGTAACCTGCTTCGCGCTTACGGAGCTGAGCTTGTGCTCACACCGGGAGCCGAAGGTATGAATGGTGCAGTTAAAAAAGCTGAGGAATTGCTTAAGGAAAATCCATCTTATTTCATGGCTGAGCAATTTAAAAATAAAGCCAACGTGAAGATCCACCGTGAAACGACTGGCCCTGAGATTGTTGAAGCTATTCAATCTGTAGGCGGTACGTTGGATGCTTTCGTTGCAGGAATCGGTACAGGCGGAACGATTACAGGTACAGGTGAAGTGTTGAAGGAATCCTACCCTGGGATCAAAATCGTTGCCGTTGAACCAGCGGCTTCGCCAATCTTGGCAGGTGGCAAACCGGGCCCTCACAAAATCCAAGGGATCGGTGCTAACTTTATTCCTGAGATTCTGGATCAGGAAATCTATGACGAGATCATTCACATCGAGAATGACGATGCGTTTGAGACGGCTCGTCAGGTAGCGAAGGAAGAGGGCATTTTGTCCGGTATTTCTTCTGGAGCAGCCATCCGTGCAGGTCTGCAAGTGGCTAAACAGTTGGGTGCAGGCAAACGCGTTGTCGTGATCGTGCCAAGTAACGGTGAACGCTACCTCAGTACGCCACTTTACAACTTCGAAGTTTAAGTGTAACAAGTGATGAAACAAATCCTCCTTGCCCGCATGCCGGGTGTGGAGGATTTTTTGCTGAATGCTTTTAAAAGCAGCGGCGCTTTAGTATACTATCAGACAATAGAACTAGCGACAGATGGAGGGCGGCAAACCGCAATGACACACCTGATGACAACATACGCCGACTGGACAGAGTGGGCCGGAGAAGGTTGGACCATGATGCCGTATATAACTAAGTCGGATAAGGGACCGTATCATGGCGGTTTACCGTTAACGTGGGAAGCAGCCTGGCAGCAGGCGTCACCCTATGCAATGGTACTGGAGAATGGTAAAGGCGGAAGATATACCTTTCTGGGATTAAACCCGGTATCCGTTATTTCCGGCAAGGGCAACGAGGCTGTTATTCAAGATCTCATTCAAGGCGGTACCCAAACAGATAGTGGTAAACCACTTGAAGTATTAAAAAGGTGGGCTGCGCCATACCGTGCACCAAAGGTGAGCGGGGCTCCAGACTTTGGCGGTGGATGTGCAGGCTATCTGAGCTATGACGTAGCCAGATCCCTGGAAAAGCTGCCAAACTTGGCAGAAGACAACCCGGCTCTTCCGGATTATTGGTGGATGCGGTTTGAAGAAATATGGGCGTATGACCATGAGCAGCAGGCACTGTTCTGCATGGTTCATCTGGCTGTACGGCCGAATCAGGATGAAGCTCAGCTTCGCGGGCTGTACGCAGAAGCAGAAGAGCGAGCAGCGGCCATGCAGCAGCGATGGCTGCATATTTTGGGATTTGCCCAGGCGGAAGAGCAGCAGCAGGCATTGGAGCATCGTCATAGCCACATTCATCTCAGTGCGCAATCAGCGGATTCGGAGGGGGAAACGGAAGGATGGCATACTTCCTTTCCTCAAGAGGACTTTGAGCAGGCGGTACGCACAGTGCAGGAATATATCCGGCAAGGGGATGTGTTTCAAGTGAACCTGTCCCTGCGGCAGGAAAAACGTCTGAAGTCCAGTGCAGAACATATCTATGAATGGCTGCGTCTCGTGAATCCATCTCCTTATATGGGGATGCTGCGTAGTCCGGACTTTCAACTGGTGAGCGGTTCACCTGAATTGCTCGTCAAGGTGGATAATCGCAAGGTAAGCGCTCGTCCGATCGCAGGCACTCGGAGAAGAGGCCGAGATGAAGCTGAGGATGACTTGATGGCCGCTGAGATGCTGAACAGTGAGAAGGAACGGGCAGAGCATATTATGCTGGTCGATCTGGAGCGGAATGATATCGGTCGAATTGCAGCCTACGGATCAGTGCATGTGCCTGAACTGATGACGATCGAGAAGTATTCGCATGTCATGCATCTGGTGTCTCAAGTCGAGGGGACGCTGGCAGACGGACTATCGGTATTTGATGTGATTGCAGCGACGTTCCCAGGTGGAACGATTACGGGTGCACCCAAAGTTCGCACCATGGAAATCATTGAAGAACTGGAGCCTGTGCGTCGTGGACCGTATACAGGTTCGATTGGGTGGATGGACTACAGTGGCAATATGGAGTTGAACATCGTCATTCGTACACTTTCCATTAAAGATGGAGTGGGCTATGTACAGGCAGGAGCGGGCATCGTTATCGACTCCGATCCATATCGGGAATACAAGGAGTGCCGCAACAAGGCAAGAGCCATGATGAGGGCAGTGAACTACAGCGAGGAAGCGGAAGCCGTTAAATTAAAATAATCAAGCAGCCGTCCTGTGTGGACGGAAGAATAGGAGGAACAAAGATATGATACTGGTTATCGACAATTATGATTCCTTCACATACAACCTGGTTCAATATCTGGGTGAACTGGGGGAGACGGTGGAAGTTCGCCGTAATGATGAGATTGATCTGGCAGGCATTGAGGGGTTGGCACCTGATCATATTTTGATCTCACCGGGGCCTTGTACTCCGAATGAGGCCGGCATTAGTCTGGCGGTCATTGACCACTTCAAGGGCAGTATTCCGATCTTCGGCGTATGTCTGGGACATCAGGCGATTGGACAGGCTTTCGGAGGTAATGTTATTCGTGCGGACCGCATGATGCATGGCAAAACATCAGAGATGCATCATAATGGAACATCCGTATTTACCGGATTGCCATCTCCCTTCACGGCAACGCGGTATCACTCTTTGATCGTGGAGCGCAGCAGTCTGCCAGATTGTCTGGAGATTACGGCCGAGACGGCGGAAGGCGAGATTATGGGCTTACGTCACAAGGAATATGCGATTGAAGGTGTTCAGTTCCATCCCGAATCCATCATTACGGATCACGGTCATCAAATGCTGCGTAACTTCCTGTCTCAGCAGGTAAAGGTATAGAGATGAAATATGCCGCGATAAACGGAGAATTGGTTAATATGGCGGCAGCCGTGGTTCCGGTGACGGATCACGGCTTTTTGTACGGACTTGGATTGTTCGAGACGTTTCGGACGTATCAGGGAGCCCCTTTTCTGCTGGAGCGTCATTTGGAGCGGATGGCTTCAGGGTGTCGTGAACTGGGCATTCCATTCACAGCAACAGCAGCGGAGGTAACGAACTGGATCAGCAATCTGTTGCTTGCGAATGAACTCCAGGATGCCTATGTGCGCTATACGGTATCTGCGGGCGAGGCTCCGCTCGGACTACCTTCAGGAGATTATGGGAAACCCAATCATATCGTATTGGCAAAAGCACTACCTGAACCCTCTCCATCTCTATATGAAAATGGGAAAATGCTTCAACGTCTGTCGACGCCCCGCAACACGCCTGAAGGAGAAGTGCGGTTCAAATCACTGCATTACATGAACAGCATTCTGGCGAAACGGGAACTGAACGGATACGGGCAGCATGTGCAAGGAGCGGAAGGGCTGCAACTAACCCGGGAGGGCTACATAGCTGAGGGGATTGTCAGCAATGTGTTCTGGGTGAGACAAGGCGTACTCTATACGCCAGCACTTGCTACTGGTATTTTGCCGGGAATCACCAGAGCCGTTGTACTGGAGCTTGCAGCTCAGCAAGGAATGCCTTGTCAGGAAGGGCTGTTCCCTTGGGAGGAGCTGTTGCAGGCTGATGAGATCTTTTTGACAGGGTCTGTTGCTGAACTCGTTCCAGTTACTATATTGCGGGATCAAGCTGGAACGGAAACGGTAATCAGCAGCGGACATATAGGCCCGGTTACAGAAGCACTTCTGGGTATGTACCGGCAGAAAGCGGGGTATACTTCATGACACTTACACCAGTCATTTATGAACGGAATTATGCGTGGGGGCCAGCGGAGCTAAAACTTGGCACACGTACACTTATTATGGGTATTCTGAATGTCACACCGGACTCCTTCTCGGATGGGGGACGTTATACCAATGTGGAGCGAGCGGTGGCTCACGCCATTCAGATGATGGAGGATGGCGCGGACCTCATTGATATTGGCGGGGAATCTACACGTCCGGGTTCAGATATCGTTGGTGCTGATGAAGAGCTCAGCCGGATCATTCCGGTCATTGAAGCACTGCGGCAGCAGGCTCCACATATTCCGATATCGGTGGACACCTATAAGGCAGATGTCGCTCGTCAGGCCATTCAGGCTGGAGCACACATCATCAATGATGTGTGGGGTGCCAAGGCTGACCCGGAGATGGCACGTACTGCGGCAGAGCTGGGATGTCCTCTGATCCTAATGCATAACCGGCAAGAACGAGACTATACCAACTATTTGGTTGACGTAGTCAGTGATCTTCAAGAGAGTATACAGATTGCGCTAGAGGCCGGAGTACACCCCGATCAGATTATTCTGGACCCGGGCATTGGCTTTGTGAAGGATCTGAACGAAAATCTGGTGCTCATGTCATCGCTCGGGTTACTCAATGAGATGGGATATCCCGTTCTGCTTGCCACCTCGCGTAAAAGGTTTATCCAGAACACCTTACAGGTACAGGCAGATGATGCGCTGGAAGGTACGGCCGCTACGGTTGCTTTTGGCATAGCCCAAGGATGCCAGATGGTCCGGGTTCATGATGTGAAGCCGATTCGGCGCACGGTGGACATGTGTGATGCCATGCTGTATGCCTCTCCAGGCTTGCGGAGGAAATGATGTTGGCGGGTTCGGTGACCCGTCCAGTGAAAGCGCAGCGTTTTGCAACAGGAGCGAATTTCGAACCATGATTTCATTATATATAGAGGGCAGGCGGAACTTATGGATAGAATGGTAATGCATCGAATGGAGTATTACGGATATCACGGCGTATTTGCCGAGGAACGGAAGCTGGGGGCGCGTTATTATATTGATCTGGAGATCGATATGGATCTGGGCGAGGCTGGGCGTACCGATGATTTGACCAAAACCATCAATTATGCGGAAATCCATGAGCTGGTGAAACAGATCGTTGAAAATAAATCATTCCAGTTAATTGAAGCTTTGGGCGAACATATTGCATCTTCTTTACTAGACACTTATACTATTATCAATGCACTGACAGTCAAGGTGACGAAGCCACATCCGCCTTTTGATATTCATTTTGGGGGCGTGACTGTAGAGCTTCGCCGCACAAGAAAGTGAGAACCGATCATGATTGCACATTCGACCTCTGAATCTTCAGAGGCTTATATTGCTTTAGGGGCTAATTTGGGTGACCGGGAACAGACGCTGCTTGAGGCGTTAACGTTGCTGGATGCACATCCTCATATATCCGTCTTGCGCTGTTCTGCGTTGTATGAGACGGAGCCTGTAGGTTATGTGGACCAGCCAGCGTTTTTGAATATGGCAACTGCGGTACAGACTACACTTTTGCCGGAGCAGCTGCTCATGGAACTGCTGGATATTGAAACAAGGCTTGGGCGGGTTCGTGATATCCGTTGGGGCCCTCGTACAGTCGATTTGGATCTGCTTTGGATGGATGGAGAGACAAGTGATACCGAACGGCTGCAATTGCCGCATCCACGGATGGGTGAACGGGCGTTTGTATTGGTGCCACTGGCTGACATCGTAACCGAAGACGAGCATTCAGGTTTGTATGCCTTTGTACAATCATCGTTGTCTGTACTGGATGGAAAGGATGGAATACAGCTTTGGAAAACGTGCAATTGGCCAATCGAATCCGGGCTTTCCGGAAGCTGAAAGGTTTAACACAACAGGAACTCGCTGCTGAGACGGGCATATCTCTGGCCGTTCTGGGTATGATTGAACGAGGCAACCGCAAAGTAGTTGAACGGGAGTTGAATCTAATTGCCGGGGTACTGTCGATCAGTATTGAGGAATTACAGGGGAACTAAGGCCGCTTTTTACTAATTACCACAAGAAAACATCGTCATTATTCGTTTATTTTATACAGCAAGAAGTATTAAAGAATTAAAAACAACCAGGATTCATACAAGAGTCTCGGATTTAAAAAGGAGTGGGACGACTACCATGCTTAAAATTGGTGACATTGAAATGAAAAACCAGGTCGTACTTGCGCCGATGGCTGGCGTATGTAATCCGGCTTTTCGTCTGATCGCAAAAGAATTCGGAACAGGCCTCGTATGTGCGGAGATGGTGAGTGGCAAAGCCATTGTACATGGTAACAAGCGTACGCGTGAGATGTTGTTTGTCGATGAGCGTGAGAAACCGCTGAGCCTGCAAATTTGGGGGGGAGATCGCCAAGCCCTCGTAGAAGCAGCCAAAATTGTGGACAAAGAAACCAATGCTGACATCATCGACATCAACATGGGATGCCCTGTGCCTAAAGTGACG
This sequence comes from Paenibacillus sp. OK076, assembly GCF_900110055.1. Taxonomy (NCBI): domain Bacteria; kingdom Bacillati; phylum Bacillota; class Bacilli; order Caryophanales; family Paenibacillaceae; genus Paenibacillus; species Paenibacillus sp. OK076. The sequence goes on along the minus strand of NZ_FOCH01000009.1, from coordinate 6,525 downwards.
AGCTGTGATGCAGGTGCACGCTGGTTGCTTGATCCGAACAAAATTTATGAAATGGTATCCGCTGTAGTGGACGCGGTGGATAAGCCGGTTACCGTCAAGATGCGGATCGGCTGGGATAACGAGCATATCTACGTGGTTGAGAATGCACTTGCGGTTGAACGTGCTGGCGGCCAAGCGGTAAGTGTGCACGGCCGTACACGTGAACAGCTCTATACAGGCACAGCGGACTGGTCACACATCAAAAATGTAAAAGAGGCTGTCTCCATCCCGGTGATCGGGAACGGAGATGTATCTTCACCGGAAGATGCCCGTCGCATGTTGGATGAAACGGGTTGTGACGGAGTGATGATCGGTCGTGCCGCCCTGGGTAACCCATGGATGCTGTATCGTACCATTCAATACCTGAGTTCCGGCGAACTGCTTCCTGACCCGAATGGGGAAGAGAAAATTCGGGTTGCCATTTTGCATATGGACCGTCTGATTGCACTGAAGGGTGAGGCTGTTGCTGTTCGCGAGATGCGTAAACACCTGGCTTGGTATCTGAAAGGGCTGAAAGGATCTGCCCGCATCAAGGACGTTATTATGGAAGAAACCAAACGTGATGAGATGGTGCATATTCTGGAGAATTTTGTATCCCAGCTGCATATCGAAGGCAATCTGGAGTCAGAACCGGCACTAGCCGAAAATGCTTCCTGATCTCCTGCTGTAAAACGTTTACAGCTATAGGGGGCGTAACATTGACTTTTCGAGACCGTTCCCCTATAATTTCACAGTATAAATTCGCCATGTGCGTCATAAGGCTAGTGCATCAGGAGGAACGTTCTGTTTCTCCGGAGAACTTCATATAGTTTTGAAGATGTATGCGGGCGGAGCTCTGTAAACAGCACCGGTTCCGTTGCCGTGCAATCAAATTATTCCCATGACAGGAGAATCGGTTGAGATGAGCGATAAGGAAGTTATCCTTACACCAGAGGGACTTAAGAAGCTTGAAGAAGAACTGGAAATGCTGAAATCAGTGAAGCGCCGCGAAGTGGCTGAACGGATTAAGGTAGCCATCGGGTATGGAGATATTAGTGAAAACTCCGAATACGAAGACGCGAAGAACGAACAGGCTTTCATTGAAGGCCGCGTTATTACGTTGGAGAAATTGCTCCGGAACGCACGGATTATCAACAGCGACGAGATCGATACCGAAGCTGTAAGCGTGGGTGCAACAGTCACTGTAGAAGATCTGGAATTCGGTGATATCACGGAATATACGATTGTAGGTACTGCGGAGTCCAATCCGCTGCAAAACAAAATATCGAACGAAAGCCCTGTTGGCAAAGCCATTCTGGGCAAGAAAAAAGGTACGGTTGTTGATGTAAGTGTGCCTGCTGGCGTAATTCAATATAAAATTGTAGACATCAAAAAGTAATATAAGCAATGAAGCAGTCGGGTACGGAGACAAAAGCTTCCTTAGGGAAGCTTTTTTCAACATTTGAGGCAGAATACCTCTGAAGATGCCTGCAATGTAAATAAGGAGATGAATATAGATCATGACGGATGAAGTCTTGAATCAGGAAACCGAAACCGAACTAAGTGAGCTTTTACAAATTCGCCGCGACAAATTGGACGAGCTCCGCAAATTGGGAATCGACCCTTTTGGCCAAAAATACGTACGTACGGAAGAAGCCGGCTCCATTCTGAAGAAGTATGAAGGACTGACCAAAGAAGAGCTGGAAGAGAAGCACATCGAAGTCAGTATTGCCGGACGGATTATGGCGAAGCGGGGAATGGGTAAAGCGAGCTTTGCACATATTCAGGACCTGAGCGGCAGAATCCAGATCTATGTTCGTCAGGATACTGTGCCGGAAGACAAATACGCCGCGTTCAGCCTGCTCGATCTAGGGGATATTGTAGGTGTCTCTGGGGTAATCTTCAAAACCAAGACAGGTGAGACTTCGGTTAAGGTTCAAAACCTTGAAGTATTGTCCAAATCACTATACCCACTACCGGATAAATATCATGGACTCGCGGATGTAGAGCTGCGTTACCGTCAGCGCTATGTTGACCTGATTATGAATCGCGAAGTGCAGCAGACCTTCATTACTCGTTCCAAAATCATTCAGTCGATGCGCCGTTACCTGGATTCTCTGGGTTATCTGGAAGTGGAAACGCCGACGCTGCACACCATCGCTGGTGGAGCCGCTGCGCGTCCATTCATCACGCATCATAATGCACTTGATATGGAATTGTACATGCGGATTGCGATTGAGCTTCACCTGAAACGTCTGATTGTAGGCGGTCTGGAGAAGGTATATGAGATCGGCCGTGTATACCGTAACGAAGGAATGTCGACACGTCATAACCCTGAGTTCACGATGATTGAACTTTATGAGGCATATGCCGATTATCAGGATATCATGCGTTTGACTGAGAATCTTGTTGCTCACATTGCACAGGAAGTGCTTGGTACACAAGTTATTCAATATGCAGACTATCAAGTGGATCTTACACCACAATGGCGTCGTGTAACGATGGTAGACGCGGTTAAGGAAGTTGTAGGCGTGGACTTCTCCGTGCACATGACGGACGAGGAAGCTCATCGTTTGGCGAAAGAACATAAGGTTCCAGTTGAAAAGCATATGACATTTGGTCATATTCTGAATGCATTCTTCGAACATTTTGTAGAAGAGACGTTGATTCAACCAACCTTTATTATGGGGCATCCGGTTGAGATTTCGCCGCTGGCGAAGAAGAGCGATGTAGACCCACGCTTCACGGACCGCTTCGAGCTGTTTATCGTTGGACGTGAGCATGCAAATGCCTTTACGGAGCTGAATGATCCAATTGATCAGCGTCAGCGCTTTGAGGCACAATTGCTGGAGAAAGAACACGGGAACGACGAAGCACACGAAATGGATGATGATTTCATCCGTGCGCTCGAATATGGTATGCCACCAACAGGTGGACTGGGGATCGGTATTGACCGTCTGATCATGTTGTTGACCAACTCGCCGTCCATTCGTGACGTACTGCTCTTCCCGCACATGCGTCCTCGTACACAGGATTAAATAAGGAACGTTTGACTCGTTCATAATAGAAGAGGAACCTGCCGTTCAGTATGATGCTGTGGCAAGTTCCTCTTTAGGTTTACATAGGCATCGAAGTGACAGATTCGTCTGAAGAGCATGTGTTATCAAAGTGTGGTGTCAGAATTTGTTCGCCTACCTGCTTGTATTATGTTAAAAGAGGTGCCCTCCATGAAGTTTAGGCTTCACATTGCTAAATTCCTATCACCCCCATTGATTCTGGTTGGTGGTTTTATGCTTATTATCATGATCGGTACGATTCTGCTCATGCTACCTATCTCCAATCAAAGCGGTGAGCATTTGGCGTTTATTGATGCGCTGTTTACGTCTACCTCTGCCGCATGTGTAACCGGGTTGGTTGTAGTGGATGTAGGGACAACCTTCAACCTGTTTGGTCAAATTGTGATTATGGTGCTTATGCAGCTAGGTGGACTTGGCTTCATGACCATCGCAACGTTGTTTGCATTAGTATTAGGTAAGCGAATTTCGCTGAAGGACAGACTGCTGCTGAAAGAGGCGATCAACGCTGACAGTATGGAAGGCATTGTTCGCATTATCCGCAAAGTGCTGATTTTTTCGTTTACCATTGAAGGTGTGGCTGCCGTTATACTGGCATTGCGCTGGGCAACGGAGATGCCTTTTTGGCAGGCGGTATACTATGGTGCTTTTCACTCGGTATCATTATTTAATAATGGTGGTTTTGATCTGTTTGGCAACAGTTTTCAGTATTATACAGGCGACTGGTTGTTTAACCTGACAGCTTCCGTACTGGTTATATCGGGTGGACTTGGCTTTGTGGTGCTGAATGATTTGTTTGAGTTCCGCAAGCGTCGCCGCTTATCGTTGCAGTCCAAACTGGTATTGTCCGTCTCAGGTACGCTGATTGGTATTGGTGCCATTGTACTTTTTGTATTTGAATTCACCAATGGGCACACTCTGGCGCCTCTCAGTTGGAGCGAAAAGATCTACGCCTCGTTCTTCCAATCGGTCTCTACACGTTCGTCGGGTACGAGCACCATTGATATTACCCAGATGAGGCAGGCAACCCAGTTCTTCTTCATTCTGTTAATGTTTATTGGGGCTTCTCCGGGATCAACCGGGGGTGGGATCAAGACGACAACGTTTCTGATCATGATTGGAGCGGTGTATGCCATGATTCGTGGCAATAAAGATATTGTATTTTTCCGTCAGCGTGTTCCGAAAGATTTGCTGATGAGAGCATTGACGATTATTATGGTTTCCTTGATCATATTCATGGTTGTGGTAATGTTACTACTTACGACAGAGGACGCACCGTTCCTTTCACTCATGTTTGAGGCGGCCTCGGCAATTGGGACAGTAGGTTTGTCGGTGGGGGTAACGCATGAATTAACGGCATGGGGAAAAGTAATTATCGCCTTCACGATGTTTATCGGACGTATCGGGCCACTCACTATCGCATACGCACTTCGTCCGCGCAAAGAGAAGAAGCTGTATCGCCATCCGGAGGGCCGGATTATTATTGGATAAAAAGAAAACCGTCACGCATCTAGGACTAACCCTTTATGGAATAGGTTAGTTACAACGAATGCCTGACGGTTTTTTTTACATAGAAGCAAATACTCGGTTCCTGTTGGTACGAAGAGTAGAGCTGTTTTGATTGATTTGACGGTATGTTATTCTGCATCCCGGCATAACGTTGCAAGATGCATAGTAAGGATATCCTCCATGATCTTGGTGTTCATCTGGTCAGGACGAAGAATCGCATGAATTCCCAAACCGTCGACCAGTGCGTACAGCCGTTCAATTTCCAGCTCCTTATCAAGGTCTGTACGGGAGAGATTGAGCTCCATGAGGTAGGTGATAACCGTAGCCATCGCGTGTCGGAGCTCGTTATAGACTTTGTCGGCATGCTCTTTGAGAACAGGGTCGCTTTTGGACTTGGCTGTAAAAGCGTACCACACCTCCATTTCGGCCATTTTTTCATCCGTGCTTGGCAAGAGTTCTAATAACAGAAGCTTCATATTCTCCAAAGGAGATGAATTAAAGGACATCTGTGTGATTCGATTCGATACCCGTTCGGATACCAGATTCATTGCGTATAGGAGTAGTTCCGATTGGGTTGAAAAGTAGTGGCGCATAGACCCGGCCGATATTCCTGCTTCTACCGCAATATTTCGTACGGAGGCCTGTTCCATGCCATCTCTTCGGATGACACGCCAAGCCGCTTCGGCTACGAGCAGACGTTGTTTATCATGATCAACTATTTTAGGCATATAAGGATTATATCATTGTTGATTATTATAATACAAACGTGTTAAATTGTATTTAATACATTTGTATTATAAAAGGAGTGGATCATTTGATTGCCTATTTTATTATTGGATGTGAGATTGCCTTCTGGGTATTTGTCGCTACAGGTCTGAGTGTGCGTTATCTGCTTGGGATGAAACGGACAGGGATTGCGCTGTTAATGGCAACGCCGGTTGTGGATGTTCTTCTTATGGTAGCGACGGTGATGGATCTTCAACGGGGTGCTACAGCAAGTATGGTTCATGGCATTGCAGCTATATATATAGGTGTGAGTATTGCCTATGGTCATCAGATGATCGCTTGGGCTGATCGTTATTTCCTATATTGGTTCAAAGGTGGAGATAATCCTCGGAGCAGTAAGGTGTACGGCAGTGAGCATGCTAGTCGTGAAAGAGTGGGATGGCTTAGACATCTATTGGCTTGGTGCATAGGTAGCATGTTTCTGCTCGCGATGATCTGGTGGATTGGTGATACGGAGCGTACTGCGGCATTTTCTAATCTCATAAGAGTATGGGGAATCATATTGGGAATCGATTTTATAATCAGCTTCAGTTATAGTTTATGGCCGCGAAAGATGCCTGTGAAGAAAGTGAAGTAACATATCCTTGGATAGGAGGGGAGAACGTGCGGAATATCTGTGAGAGAAAGGTGATCCGCATGTTCTGGCAAGAGCGTGTCTAATGATGATTAATGGGAGCTAAAACAAGCCTGGCTTCAGAAGTGTAGTTCATTGAGAGAATAGATATAATTTATTGAAAATAAAGCTTGCATTCGAAATCTGTACATGGTATATTCTAATTCCGGCCAAGAAAACACGAGAAACACGGTGCGGCAAGCAAAACAACTAAGCTTCGAAAGAAACTTTAAAAAAAGAGCTTGCAAAGTTGGTTCGGATGTGATAAGATATAAAAGTTGCTGAGGTGAACAACACACGGCAATGAAACAAGTTTGATCTTTGAAAACTGAACAACGAGTGAGTAAACATTCTGCTTGCAGAGTGAACGCGAAAGTTTGAGACAAGCCTTGGCTTGGATCGACTGGAGCATAAAATGAGATTTTTAATCTCGTCAGTTTCAAAATGAGCTTATCGCTCTTTTCAATACTTTATTGGAGAGTTTGATCCTGGCTCAGGACGAACGCTGGCGGCATGCCTAATACA
>NZ_FOCH01000011.1:0-50178 GCF_900110055.1 Paenibacillus sp. OK076 | reverse complement strand
TTCCACACGTACCCATCCCGAACACGACCGTTAAGCCCTCTAGCGCCGATGGTACTTGGACCGCAGGGTCCTGGGAGAGTAGGACGCCGCCAAGCAAAGAACCACTGCCGATGTTATTCGGTGGTGGTTTTTATTTGTTTAAAAATATAAAAATACATTAAAAGCTGTTGGCTTAGAAACAGTGAGGTAATTGACTTAACATAGATAAACGCCACTCATATCGAGTGGCATTTTTATATATATAAAATGAACCTGTCCGCATGGAAAATACAGTTGTATGCATCAGGCAATACACCTAATATAACCAGGGAGTTTCCCTTGACAGTCTAAATAACGCTTTGCTAAGATGGCAATAATAAATTTTTCAGAAAACGTATTTTCGGCATAAAATACAGCCTGAGATCTTCGGGTTTTGGACCGTAAAGCTGAGCAAACATAAGGAGGAACGCCCGCGTGTGGGAAGATAAATTTGGTAAGGAAGGTTTCACCTTCGACGATGTACTGCTGGTGCCCCGGAAATCCGAGACACTGCCTAAAGAAGTGGACGTATCTGTTCGTTTGAGTGACAGCGTAAAACTGAATATTCCTTTGATTAGTGCTGGTATGGATACTGTTACTGAAGCGACATTGGCTATTGCTATTGCCCGTGAAGGCGGTATTGGTATCATCCATAAAAATATGTCTGTTGAGCAGCAAGCGGAGGAAGTGGATCGGGTTAAGCGTTCTGAGAGTGGTGTTATTACCAACCCGTTCTCATTGACAGCGGAACATCTGGTTTCTGATGCAGAAGCGGTTATGGCGAAATATCGTATTTCCGGTGTACCGATTGTTGAAGGAGATCAAAAGCTTGTTGGTATCCTGACAAATCGTGACTTGCGTTTCATCCACGACTTCTCCATTAAAATCAGCGAAGTCATGACACGTGAGAATCTGGTAACTGCGCCTGTAGGTACTACACTGCAAGAAGCAGAAGGCATTCTCCAGAAGCATAAAATCGAGAAACTTCCATTAGTAGATGAGTCTAACACACTGAAAGGTCTCATTACGATTAAAGATATCGAAAAAGCAATTCAATTCCCTAACGCAGCTAAAGATGCACAAGGACGTTTGCTGGTTGGAGCAGCGATCGGGATTTCCAAAGATACCTTTGAACGTGCAGATGCATTGGTTCAAGCCGGTGTGGACCTGATTACGGTAGACTCGGCACACGGACATCACATTAACATCATTGATGCGGTTCGTCAGCTGCGCGAGCGTTTCCCGAACCTGACAATTGTTGCAGGTAACGTTGCTACAGGCGATGCAACTCGTGAGTTGATCGAAGCAGGGGCATCAGTTGTCAAAGTCGGAATTGGTCCAGGTTCCATCTGTACAACTCGTGTAATTGCTGGTATTGGTGTTCCTCAAGTAACAGCAGTATACGATTGTGCCAATGTAGCACGTGAATATGGCGTACCAATCATTGCTGATGGTGGTATCAAGTACTCTGGTGAAATTACCAAGGCTCTTGCTGCAGGTGCTCATGCAGTTATGCTGGGAAGCTTGTTTGCAGGTACGGCAGAAAGCCCTGGAGAAACAGAAATCTTCCAAGGACGTAGCTACAAAGTTTACCGCGGCATGGGTTCAATGGCTGCAATGAAACAAGGAAGTAAAGATCGTTACTTCCAGGATGATGACAAGAAACTGGTTCCGGAAGGAATTGAGGGACGTGTTGCTTACAAAGGTCCATTGTCTGATACGATTCATCAGTTGATTGGTGGTCTGCGTTCAGGTATGGGTTACTGTGGTACAAGCAGTTTGGAACAGCTTCGCAACAACACTCAGTTTATTCGTATTACAGGTGCGGGACTTCGTGAAAGTCATCCGCATGATGTACAGATTACGAAAGAAGCTCCTAACTACTCGTTATAATCTGATTTGTGTTAATCATTTCCAGGACAGGCTTGGCGATTTTCGCCGAGCCTGTCTTTTTTTGCGGATACCCCTGTGATAGAATAGAACAAGCGGTAATGATCCTTTAATGGATTAGGGCATTGCGGCGGTTTTTTGACGTGAGTCTATGAAACTGTTTTTAACAATGAATTTTGAGTGATAGACAAAGGTTGAAGGTTGCCCAGCGAAAAAAGAAGCGCGGACGTCCTTTTACATAAGCATTTCATTTAATGCTAACTAAGTGACAATCGATTCGAACTTTAGGGGCAATGACATTGCTCTTTCGATACAGCGCATATACAACACATCTCACACATCATCTCCACCTGATTGGGACTAAGAAAATATTGCAGCTCAAGCTGCACTGAAGCACACAATAGAAAGCTTCGGACCGAAGGGAGTATTCATCATTGAAAGCCAAACAAATGAATAAGAAAAAACGTCAAATGCTCAAAAAAAGCGTAGCCTCGGTTATGCTGATTAATATGCTCTGCATGTCTGCGGTAATGCCTGTTATGGCTGCTGCAAACGATTCGGGGCAGGTGTTGACCGCGGCAGCTACAACAACGAAGACAGGAAAAGCTGTGGACATTCCTTCGGCAGACTCACTGGGACTCGATGTTAAATCAGCCATACTGATGGAGGCTTCAACGGGCCAGATTCTGCTCAATGTGAATGCGGATAAAGCTATGCCGCCAGCCAGCATGACCAAAATGATGACCGAGTACATTGTGGCTGAACAGGTTAAACAGGGAAAGTTTAGTTGGGATGATGTTGTTACAATCAAAAAGAACGCTGCAGAAAGTACTGGCTCACGCATTTTCCTCGCAGAAGGTGATCAGCATACTATTAAGGAACTATATATCGCCATGGCTGTAGGATCAGCCAATGATGCTACAGTGGCCTTGGCTGAGCACATCGCTGGTTCCGAACAAGCTTTTGTCAAAATGATGAATGATGAAGCGAAGCGTATGGGAATGAAAGATAGCTATTTCATCAACTCAACAGGTTTGGATCGGGCAGATATGCCTGCAGATTTCCGTCCAGCTGAGGACAAAGAAATCGTTATGTCGGCACGGGATGCGGCCATTTTGTGCAGATATATCATCATGGATCACCCGGACTACAAAGATTTTACAACCATTCAATCCTATAAATTCCGTCCCAATGACAAAGATCCAATTATTAACTATAACTGGATGCTGGAAGCGAATAAAAATATAACCAACTTCAAAAGCTATGCTTATGAGGGTCTGGACGGGATGAAAACGGGCCATACCACGAACGCTGGGAATAACTTTACCGGTACGGCTGAGCGTAATGGCATGCGTCTGATCAGTGTGGTTATGGGTACCGATTCGGAGCCGGCACGTTTCAGAGAAACGAAGAAAGTATTGGACTTCGGATTCAACAATTTTGAAGTGAAACAGGCGGTTGCTGCCAAAACTAAAGTCACAGGCTGGGAAGCTGTAGCTTTGAAAAAAGGGAAGGAAACAACTGTACCTGTTGTGACGGATAATGCAGTAAGTTTCGTTGTACCTAAAGGTACCCAAAACCTGGATGTCACGTTTAAAGCCAATGTAACTGAAGCTGATAAGCTAGTTGCTCCAATCAAGGCCGGAACCAAGGTTGGGACGGTTACTTATACCTACAAAGCAGAGGGAATTGAGCCTCAGGAGAAGACAGTCAACCTCATCACCGCAGAAGAAGCCGAAAAAGGCGGTTGGTTCCGTCTCTTCTTCCGTGCAGTGAAAGATTTCTTCGTTGATCTGTTTGATGGCATCAAAAACCTGTTCTAATAGACAAGGTGAAAGAAGACGGACAATATGACATTTTTAATATAGTGTCGTTGGGCCATTGACAAATTACAAGCAATTCCGACCGGATGGATTGTATATTTACAATTTTTCCGGTAAAATATCAAGTTAGAATTCTACGTATAAATCAGTTAAAAAGACTATTGTTCTTCTAACTGACACGGCATATTCCACATCCTGTTTATGGACAAGAACGATACAACCATTACGGTAGATTAGGGTATGGAAACGGGAACAGCACGCGTTAAAAGAGGTGCGAAAGCGCGGATCGGACATTACGTTGAAGCCAAGGTCTTGGAATCCCTAAAAGTGGATTACCTTGATGAGAGTGTAGTGCTGACTCCATCTGATGAAGTATTCCATATCTACAAACACGAGTTCACTGTCCCGTTTGTAAGTGGCGCCAAGGACTTGGGTGAAGCGTTGCGCCAGATTGGCGAATGGGCTTACATGATCCGTACCCATTCCAAACTTGCACCTTCCGAGCGCATGAAGGATCGCGGCTGGTAAGAGAAAGGTGGATTTTAATGAAGATCGGCGTTTTAGCACTTCAAGGGGCAGTCACCGAGCATATTCGCAGTATTGAACGGGCTGGCGCAGAAGGATTGGCTATTAAACAGGTACAGCAACTTGAGGAGCTGGATGGGTTGATTCTTCCTGGCGGTGAGAGTACCACGATTGGCAAACTGATGCGCAAATATGGTTTCATGGAGGCCATTCGAGCATTCGCTGCTGAGGGTAAACCGGTATTCGGCACCTGTGCTGGTTTGATTGTTATGGCCAAACATATTGCAGGACAAGAGGAAGCTCATCTGGAGCTAATGGATATGACCGTCTCCAGAAATGCATTTGGACGGCAGAGGGAAAGCTTTGAAACGGATCTCCCGGTAAAAGGCATTAAGGAGACGGTAAGGGCTGTGTTCATCCGGGCACCCCTGATTGAGAGTGTAGGAGAAGAGGTAGAAGTTCTCTCCACTTACAAGGATGAGATTGTTACTGCTCGCCAAGGGCATCTGCTGGCTTGCTCCTATCACCCTGAGCTGACAGATGATTATCGACTGCATGCATACTTTGTGGACATGGCTAGGTCGTATAAACAGCCTGTACAGAACCAATAGTGATTGATATACAACCTATGACTGCCGGTGAACCGGATCAGTCCTCCAGAGGCTCACAAGGCTTGCTGGCAAGGTGCTGTCTGGTCAGATGCCTGATGTTGCCCGTATCTGCTTCCAAAGCGGGAATCGCAGCGTAGGGCAGCACCGGAGGCCATAGGTTGTTTTTTACCATTGAGGAATAATCAAGTTATACGGAGCTGCAAAGTTTTGTTATGAGTTAATAAGGAAGGTTTCTACTTTGTGGTGTTATTTAGGAGGGGTATTTAGTGCTTGATGTGAAAATATTGCGGAATGAGTACGCACGTGTTGAAGAAGCGTTGACGAAACGTGGCAAATCGCTGGATCTAATCGCCGGGTTCACGGACATGGATGCCAAGCGTCGTGAGTTGCTGCAAGAGAGTGAAAACCTGAAAAGTCGCCGGAATACGGTATCCGGAGAAGTTGCCAAGCTTAAAAAGAGTGGTGAAAATGCCGACGAGTTGATTCTTGAGATGCGTGAAGTCTCTGATCGGATCAAAGCAATGGATGAAGAAGTGCGTGAGTTGGAAGTGAAGATCAACGATCTGACTATGGCGATTCCGAATATTCCTAACGAGAGTGTACCTGTAGGTGCGTCCGAAGATGATAATGTGGAGATTCGTCGTTGGGAAGAGCCAAAGTCCTTTTCATTTACGCCAAAAGCACACTGGGAAATCGCACAGGATCTCGACATTCTTGATTTTGAAGCGGCTGCCAAAGTAACCGGCTCCCGTTTTACCTTTTATAAAGGGCTGGGTGCACGTTTGGAACGCGCTTTGATCAACTTTATGATGGATCTGCACAGCGATCAGCATGGGTATGAAGAGATTCTGCCGCCATACATCGTTAACCGTGACAGCTTGTTTGGGACAGGTCAACTGCCGAAATTCGAGGAAGACCTGTTCAAGCTGAAAGATACCGAGTATTATTTGATCCCTACCGCTGAAGTTCCGGTAACGAACTATCATCGCGAAGAGATTTTGAATGCAGACCAACTGCCCAAACACTTTGTGGCATACAGCTCATGTTTCCGATCCGAAGCAGGTTCTGCTGGACGGGATACACGCGGCTTGATTCGTCAGCACCAGTTCAATAAAGTTGAGTTGTTGAAACTGTCTTCTCCTGAGACCTCTTATGAGGAATTGGAGAACATGACCCAAAATGCGGAGCGTGTGCTTCAATTACTGGGGCTGCCTTACCGTGTACTGACGTTGTGTACAGCAGATATGGGCTTCACGTCTGCCAAAACGTATGACATCGAGGTCTGGTTGCCAGAAAGCAATACGTATCGTGAAATCTCGTCTTGCTCCAACTGTGAAGACTTCCAAGCACGTCGGGCTAATATCCGTTTCCGTAGAGAGCCAAAAGCGAAACCGGAATTCGTCCATACGTTAAATGGTTCAGGACTGGCAGTAGGGCGTACCGTAGCTGCTATTCTGGAGAACTACCAACAAGAAGATGGAACAGTGGTTATTCCTGAAGCACTGCGTCCTTACATGGGCGGAGTCAGCGTGATTGCCCGTCGTTCCTAAGACGTTCAACTAAATGAATGAAATAAAAAACCGTCTCCTGACAAATGGAAGTTTAGAACGTTCCATTATGACTGGGAGGCGGTTTCTTGTAGTATACAGAAAAGGCTAAACAGATTCTGAACAATAATTTCAATCGTTGAACAGCACTATTTACCGTTGTTTAACAGGGCTAAACTCACTTTTTAATGTATCGAATATAAAAATAATATAAAAGGTTGCTTTCTGCCATACAATTATGGTATGATCTATTTCGTGGCAAGTTTATAAAAATTAATTCCCTGGAGAGGTACCGAAGCGGTCATAACGGGGCGGTCTTGAAAACCGTTAGGGGGCAACTCCACGTGGGTTCGAATCCCACCCTCTCCGCCATACTACAATAATGATAAGGATTCGAGCGATAAGCTCGGGTCCTTTTTTGCATTTATTTATCCATTTGGCGCAGCGGCCTACACGTTGTACTTACAGAGCATGTTTACGACAGAAAATCAGTTTGTTTCATTATCTGTGAGATGCATAAAAACATTCGAATCGCCGCACTTTATATAAGAGTGGAGGTGGTAAGATGAACCGCGAATTAAACATAGATCAGACAGAGCTTGTTGGTGCATGGCAGGAAAGATTGCCTGAAGTTCTTAATGTCGGAGATCGGGCTCAGGTTATGGCTGACGAGGCTGATCAACAGGCTATTCGAATTCACATCGCAACAGCGGGACACCAGATGTACTCATTTGATTTCAAGTGTGCCTATGTGGATTCTCGTGAAGTCAGTGTGCAGCTGATTGATGTGGAGCGCGATGGAAGGACGACAGATGAGCGTACAGAGCCCATTCAGGAATTGGCTCAGGATTACACTCGTCATATTCATGAATGTGCCCAGTCGTTGCAACCCAAAACCAGACATTAGGCAGACGTCAAAGGAGTGGTAATACGTGAGCAAAGCGAAAGCTGGAACAGATAAAAACCTGCAAAATGTAGTCGCAGATCTGGATCAAACACCTGTGAATAGTCACCATGCCCAGCAAATTCAACAGGACTCGAATGACCGTCGGCATCAGGATTCCATGAATCATGACAAAACGGAAGATATGGACCCATCCCATTCCTAATCCATGAAGAGGAGTGAACTACATGAGCAAACCCAAAACAACACCTGTGCCTGAAGCTCAGGCTAATGTGCAGCACCGAAAACCTGAAGAGCATTCTTCCATGCAGGAACCGTTGTCCGGCTCCAAAAAAGTGAAAAACCAGAATCATGTGGATCATAACAATCCACAAGGCTAAGTTAAAGGAACGATCATTCCTCTCTTTAGCACATATTAAATGCATAACCATAACCTATAACTCCGGTTAACAAACCGGGGTTTTTGCGCGTTCATACATGATTTAGAGGAGCATCCCATGGATATCTAAAGCTTACATAGGTCTTTGTAGCCAATTTAGAGAGTAAAGCTCACAAATTTCCCAAATCGTGTTTCCGTTTCAGAATAAATGGTATATCATTGATATTGAATTATTTTTTTGGGGTTATCACGAGAGGAGAGAAACAAAATGACTAAACGTATGGGGGCGCTTCTTCTTACGTTGCTGTTAACCGTATCGATGGCACTGACAGCATGTAGCAGCAAGCAAGAACCAAAAGAGGCATTAAAGACGGCGGCAGCCAATGCTTCCAAACTGACTTCGTATGAGATGAGTTCTAATTTCACTATTAATGAATTGAGCTATAAAGCTGCAGACGAGTCACAACAGGACCCAACGATGTCTCAGTTTATGAGCATGCTGAAGGATGCTCAGTTGAATGTAACTGGCGTATACCAAAGCGAGCCAATGCAGACCGAAATGACGGTAGGTATTGAGCTTAAAGGCGATATGGGTATGACATTTACTATTCCAATGGTAATGACCGCTGAGAAGTTATATGTTAAGGTACCGAGTATTCCATTCTTCCCGATTCCGGAAACGGTTGTTGGTAAATTCCTGGAGCTGGATCTGAAAGAACTGGCTGAGCAAGAAGGAACGGAATGGAATCCGGATGCTATGGATGCAGCGAAAACACAAAAGCTGAGCAATGAAGTTATGGATGCGGTTCTGAGCGAGTACGATCAGGATAAATTCTTTAAAAACCTGGACGTGAAGGATGCACAGCTTCCAGAAGGTTTGGATGCCAAGCAAGTCGTTCAATTTTCGGTCAACAATGACAATGTGAAGGAAGCCGTTACTGTTCTGGTAACCAAAGCATTGCCAAAAGTATTGGACATCATCTCTAAAGAAGAGTATCGTGACATGTTGCAAATGAGTCAGGAAGATATCAACAAAGCCAAAGAGGATCTGAAAATTACTGAAGCAGATCAAGCTGAAATGGCTAAAGATCTGGACCAGTTGAAAGATACACTGACCATTAACCAGTTCCACATTGATTTTGCATTGGACAAAAAAGATTTCCCGGTATATCAAAAATTGGTTGCTGATCTGTTGATTAAACAACCTGATACCAAGGATGAAGTAAAACTTGCATTCACTGGTTCGAACACATACACCAAAATTAACGAGAAGCCAGCATTCAAAATCAATATTCCTACTGGCGAAGACGTTATTACAATGGATCAGTTTGAAGAACTAATGAACGCATCTTACGGATACTAAGTTCTCAGATTCATGTTAAAGCAAAGAGCCGCTTAACCTTAGGGTTGGGCGGCTCTTTGTATGTTCCATAGTCTATTCAGTTACTGTAAAGATTCACCCAAGTCCTCGGCCAGCACAGCGTAGATCTGATGATCCTGATACTCTCCGTTAATCTTGAGATATTTACGCGCAATGCCCTCAGCCTGAAAGCCGTTCTTCTCCAGAACACGTTTGGAACCGGTATTGGACAACAGAATAGCTGCCTGAACACGATTTAACTTCAGGGCACGGAAGGCGTAGGATACAGCGAGCTTCACGGCTGCGGTCATTCGTCCGCCGCCTTGGTAGTCTGGATGGATAAAGTATCCCATGTCCGCATAATTGGCAACGCCCTGAACGACATTGTTCAAGCTAACCTGACCGATGAGAATACCATCGTCGATTGTAAAAATTCCGAATTGATAACCTGTTCCTTCCTCGGCCGCCTGCATTCTATCCTGAATGCGTCTGGTTTGCGCATGCAGCGTATAGAATTCATCATCCCGGATAGGCTCCACAGCTTGGTAGGGAAGACGTGTGATTTGGATAAGAGCAAGATATGCCTCCGTGTCTTGTGAATGAAGTAGACGGAGACTTATTCCTTTTGGTGTGTCGTACAGTGTAAGCGGCATGGAATGCACTTCCTTTCCAGATGGATGTAAGTAAGATTCTATTTTTTGCGTAAACGCCGGAAAAATTGAGTCAGCATAGTGGAGCACTCTGGTTGAAGAATGTCAGCTACTACTTCGGTTCGATGATTAAAACGAGGTTCCTGCAGCAGATTCATCAGCGTTCCTGCACATCCGGCCTTGGGGTCAGCGGTACCATATATGACTCGAGGCACTCTGGATTGCACAATGGCACCTGCACACATGGGACAGGGCTCCAGTGTGACGTACAGACTGCAATCCAGCAGTCGCCATGCACCGATGGCTTCACTTGCCTGCCGGATGGCTACCATCTCCGCATGTGCTGTGGAATCAAGTGTCGTCTCACGCAGGTTATATCCACGACCAATAATGCGATTATGTTGAACAATTACAGCCCCAATCGGTACTTCCCCGAGTGCTTCTGCTTTGTACGCTTCAGCAATGGCTTCACGCATCCAGTGCTCGTGCTGAGCTTCCTCCGAGAGATGTGTAAGATCAGGTTGGAGAACATCGTCCTTCATTAAAATGTAAAACCCCTTCCAAAGAGCGTTTTGTGCGGCGAACAAACATTCGTTTGTTAACATGTTGTGTATAAGTCTGTGGATAACCAGCGAGTTGCTCACATAGTTATGAACATACTATCCACATGCCTGTGGATTTGTGTATAATTCTTAGTGGTTATTCCCATTGTAGGCATGGAAATGACAAAATACAATTGATTTCGCGTTTTTCAGCCAAGCGGTAACTTTTGGACAAGGGTCAATTATCCTTTTCAAATAGACATACAACAGTTATGATGGATATAGGTTTTGCCATATATCGCCAGAGGGTACAAGCCGAGAGGTGAACGAAAAAGTTGTCTATTAAAACGAAATTATCCATGATTATGTCGTGCTCGGTGCTCGTCATTTTGGTTTTGAATATAGCACTGAGTTATTATACTACAGAAGAGAATCTAAGGCAGGACAGCGAAACCAAGATGGTGCTTACAGCCAAACAGATTGCAATTGCTGTCGAACAGAGTCAGTCCAGTTCGGAATATGTAAAACGACAAATTGGGAACAATCTATGGCTGGCCTCTGTAATGGCAGCGGAAGAGCTGGACCCGAATATTAATAATATCACAAATGAAGACCTGGTTCGCATGAGTGAAAAAGTCGGTGTCTCCCACATTTCGTTGATGGAGCAAACGGATGATGATATTGTGGTTACCCGGTCCTCCGATCCAAAGGAGATTGGATTGTCTACCAAATCCATGACGTACTGGTATCAGGCATTTAAACAGCTGTTCGAAAATAATCAGGTTACGATTTCACAGGGACAGAAATTGGACCATTTTTGGTCAGATGGATTCGAATACTCTACGTCCAATCCGTCAGATGTTGATATCTGGGGTTACTATCATGATGGGAAGAGGAATTACATAATCAATCCCTTCTATAATAATGCCGCTGTTGACGACTATGTGAAGATCTCTGGTCCAGACGAGATTTTGAATAAGATTCGTGAAGTGAATCCTTCGATTCTGGAGATTACGGGCATTAATCCATTGACCTTCGGTAGCTCGAGCATGAGTAATGACGGAAGGGATACGAACCATAACAAGTTGAATAACAGGCCAATTCGTTTTGGTACCTATCAATATGGTGCCGCAGAAGAGGATCACAAGGCGGTGGTACGGGCAATTCGTACTGGGCAGAATGTATCCTTTGTCAGTGAAACTCATGAACAGAAAGTGCTCAAAAGTTTCATTCCGATATTCACCCCCAATGAATCATCATATGTGATTAGTATTGTCATGGACTATAAGCAAATATCCTCAATGGTATCGGAACAACTGGTTAGCCATGCCTCGATTTCGCTTGTTTTGCTGGAGATTGTGATCTTTGGCAGCTATTTGCTCGCAGGCTACATTACGCGTCCTATTCAATCTATTTTGGGCAAAGTGAATGATGTGGCTGACGGTCACTTTGATTTCCGTCTCAAAGTGAGAAGGAAAGATGAACTGGGGCAATTAGCGAATCGCATTAATGCCATGATTCGTAATTTAGGACATTATACGAATCGTCTGAAACAGATGTATGAAGAAAATCGTGCGGTAAAAGAGCATTTGGAATCGATCATTAACCAAACGGCAGACGCGATTCATATTACGGATCTGGATGGAAATGTTTTGCGGGTAAATCGTGCCTTTGAGCAGTTGTACGGCTGGCGCAGTCGTGAAGTGGAAGGCCGCAAATTGAAGATTATCCCTCCTGGTACTGAAGAGGAGATGGAAGAGCAGCATGCCCAGTTGATTGAGGGTATGTCTATTACTTCCAATGAAACGACGTGGATGAAGAAGGATGGCAGCCGTGTCGAAGTCAGTGTGAGTACAGCACCAGTTCGGGATGAAGCAGGCGAGATTACCGCATTGATCAGCGTATCAAGGGATATTACCAGCCGTAACCGTATGGAGGAGTTGCTCAGACGTTCCGAGAAACTGACGACGGTAGGCCAGCTGGCAGCCGGTGTTGCGCATGAGATACGTAATCCGCTTACGACCCTGCGTGGGTTCCTTCAGCTCCAACAAGAGACGAACAAGCTTAATCATCGACACTTGGACTTGATGCTGTCCGAGCTGGATCGAATTAATCTTATTGTGGGTGAGTTTCTGATACTTGCCAAACCACAGGCGGTTCATTTTCAAGAGCGGGATATTCGCTTCATTCTGGGAGATGTTATATCATTGCTGGACAGTCAGGCACATCTGCATGGTGTGGAATTTATACTGAATGCTTCATCCGATTCAGCTATGGTACACTGTGAAGAGAACCAGTTGAAGCAGGTCTTCATTAACTTGCTGAAGAACGGCATGGAGGCTATGCCAGACGGGGGTAATATTCGAATTAAACTCAATCCTGACCAAGAGAACAGTCGGGTTCGGATTGAAATTAAGGATGAAGGCACTGGAATTCCAGAAGAATTAATGCCCAAGCTGGGGGAACCATTCTTTACAAGCAAGGAATCGGGAACAGGGCTTGGCCTGATGGTCAGCCAGCGCATTATTCAATCACATAAGGGCATGATGGATATCAAAAGCGTCATGAACAAGGGGACGACCGTCATTATCGACCTGCCTGCCTCCCAACAGCAAACGGAGCGTACAGAGGAAGAGCATAAGACGGACAATGAACCTACAGACGAAGAGAACTAGATGAGGTGAGATTACCTTTTGCGTATTAATAAATTTATTAGTGAAACAGGTTTTTGTTCCCGTCGGGAAGCAGACAGATTGGTGGAGAGCGGGAAAGTAACGATTAATGGAGTGACGGCAGAGCTGGGCAGTCAAGCTGAAGATGGCGATGATGTACGAATTAATGGTCAACCTATTAAGGAAAAACGGAAACACGTATATATTGCGCTCAATAAACCTGTCGGAATAACGAGTACAACGGAGCGGCATATTCAAGGGAATATCGTTGATTTTGTAGGGCACAAAGAGCGCATTTTCCCCATTGGTCGCTTGGATAAGGATTCGGAAGGTTTGATTCTGATGACCAATGATGGTGATATCGTCAATCGAATTCTAAGGGCAGAAGGACGCCATGAGAAAGAATATATTGTGACCGTGGACCGTGCGGTAACGCCAAGTTTCTTGAGAGGCATGAGCACAGGAGTCAAGATCCTTGGCGAAATGACGCTTCCTTGTACAGTGACTCGTATATCAGAGCGGGTGTTCCGCATTATTTTGACGGAGGGAAAAAACCGTCAAATTCGCCGGATGTGCAGTGCATTTGGCTATGAGGTTCGGAAATTGAAGCGGATTCGTATTATGAACATTCATCTCGGGGAACAGGCCACAGGAACCTGGAGAGAACTGACAGCCGCAGAAAAATCGGAATTAAGCACTCTGCTAGATTACAATATGGAATAAATGATGATAACTAAGGCGCTGCTTCTCTCAAGGGAAGCAGCGCCTTTTAATATCGGTGGATAGAAAAAAAGGCACTCTTCTGGTATGAAGGAGAGTGCCTTAAGCATTCGTTTGCTACAACGAACGATTCTTTAGTTACCTTGTCCAACTGCTTTCACGGCCGTGTTGTTACTCTGATATTTCCGGATAATCGAAACTTCTACCCGACGGTTTTGAGCTCGTCCAGCATCCGTTTGGTTGCTAGCGACTGGGTGATACTCCCCATAACCGCTAGGTGTGAACTTCGAAGGGTCCAGCGCCTCATTCAATAACAGAATTTTGAGGAAATTCAGTGCTCGATCGGCACTCAAATCCCAGTTATCCTTATATTGGCTGTTCGAAATGGGAACATTATCAGTATGACCAGACACAACGACCTCATATTCCGGGAACTCTTGCAGCATGCTCGAGATGGCTTTGGCCAGCGAGCGTGACTCGGGTTTAACATCAGCCCGGCCAGAGGAGAACAGGGCGTTATCACTGATTGTGATCTTGAGCTCAGACTGATTCAGCTTCGTATTCAGCTGATCGGAAAGCCCGTTTTTCTGAATATATTGATCAAGCCGTTTCTTGAGTTTCTCCAGATCTTCCTGTTCTTTCTTAGCCATCTGCGCATCTGTAATCTGAGCTTGTGTCTTTTTGGTGATATCTTCAGGCTGCTGTTTGTTCTTGCCCAAATCTGTAGTAGATTCTGTAGGGTTCATGGAGGTATGATCCAGTACACCCGAACCACCGTTCAATGCGCTGCTCAGTGCGGAAGCCATCTGTTCAAACTTCGTTGCATCTATAGAGCTCATAGAGAATAATGTGATAAACAGAGCGAGCAACAAGGTCATCAAGTCGGAGTAGGGAAGCAACCAACTTTCGTCTATATGTTCTTCATGCGGTTCGTGTTTTTTAGCCTTTTTCACCTGATGAGCCCTCCTTCTCTTCCAACTGTCTACGTTCGGAAGGTGTCAGGAATACAGATAATTTTTGATTAATGGCAATGGTGGATACACCAGATTGTATGGATAACAAGCCTTCAACCATCATCAACTTGATTTCCATCTCTTTTTTGGACATCCGCTTCAGTTTATTGGACATCGGATGCCACAACACGTAACCACTGAAGATACCGAGAAGTGTCGCGATAAACGCCGCTGCAATCGCATGCGAGAGCTTTTCCATATCACTGAGATCGGCAAGCGCTGCAATGAGACCTACAACGGCCCCGAGTACCCCGAGCGTTGGTGCATACATCCCCGCTTGAGCGAAGATCAAGGCACCGCCACGATGGCGCTCTTCTGTAGCATGAATATCTTCCATGAGTACATCACTTACAAATTCCTGATCATTGCCGTCAATAATCATACGCATACCGCCGCGCAGGAACTGATCATCAATATCTTCGACTTTCGATTCAAGTGCGAGCAAACCTTCACGACGGGTAGTGGAAGCCCAGTCCATAAATGTGCCGATTAGAGAAACACGGTCAATCAGTTGTTGCTTTTTGAACAGTACCCCGAAAAGCTTGGGGATTTTTTTAACTTCAGACATGGGAAATGCCATGAAAATAGTTGCTGCCGTACCAACAAAAATAATAACGTAGGCTGCCGGGTTGTTAACCAGGTTGATTAGGGGCGCACCCTTCAGGAACATACCCAATACAAGTGAAACCAGCCCTAAAACTAGTCCGATAATCGTTGAAATTTCCATCATACACCTCATCCATGAGATAAAATTGAATCCTTTCAAGCGGCTTTATTCGGGCTTCCGGACGAACGTTACACCGCAATCCGTTTAATGTTAGGCATCCTTTAGGGATGCAGAAACAGTTAAAACGGTCATGTATAGTATTTATCGACCAGATGGCCTTTTTTTTTAAGGGTTATTTTCAGGTATAATAAGATCAAATCTGCTCCTTAGGGGCCAAATAGGAGTGAAAAGCCAATGGGCGTAAAGCATGGACGGGATTATGAAGGAATATTGACAGATTTGACAGAGGCTATAGGCCGAATACCGGACCGCTATGTTTTCTTTGAGATGGATGAGGAAGAATGGTCACGCCTTGGTGTAACAGAGCAGCTCGAAGTGGATGAGGCGCTGGCGGAAGATCTGTTCTATGCGCTGGGTGAGGAAGCGGTCATTCCGGTAGGAAGTGGAGTGGTCATTCATGACAAGGATCAGCACCGAATTCATATCTTAATAGGTGAAGAAGAGCTGACTTTTGTACCACTCATTTAGTATGCACACATAAGATATTTGGCATGGAAAACCGAGTTGGAGAATCTCCCTAAAGCCTTATGGTTAGTGGATCTAGCGCCATTTGTACTATTGGAATTTGAGGCTTGTCCGTGGTAAGATGATAGTCATGAAACGGGCGAACCGCAGGGCGGTGGACCTATGCGTTTGGGTTGCTATGGTAGCACCAAAGGTTTCGGTGGCAGCATGGACAGGTGTCTGTGATGAGCCATCATATGGGGAGGAAGATAACGTATGGTTTTTACGCAAGAGGAAGTCGAAGCTCATCTGGGAAGGCTGGAAGGCTGGGAACTGGAAGAGGGACGATGGATTGTCCGCAAGTTCGTATTTTCCAACTACATGAAAGGGATTGCATTTGTGGACGAGGTCGCAGCGATTTCGGAAGCGTTCAATCATCACCCTTTCATTACGATTGACTATACAACAGTCACACTGCGTCTCACATCATGGGATGAAGGTGGCATCACATCTGTAGATATTAAAGAAGCAGAGCAATATAACGAGGCTTTTGAGAAAATGAGGTCGGAATAACCTGGATCGGTTATTATCGCACTACCAGAAATGAGTGAAGCATACATGTCAGACGATATTCAGAACAAACCTCTTATTGCTGTTGTAGGCAGCCTCAATATGGATCTGGTGGTGAAGACGGATATCATCCCTGAGGAAGGCGAGACGGTGAGCGGGGAGGAACTGCACTATTTGGCCGGGGGCAAAGGCGCCAATCAGGCGGTTGCTGCTGCACGACTGGGCGGACAGACAACGATGATTGGTGCGGTAGGTTCGGATGGGTTTGGTGAACGTCTACTGCACAGCCTGACGGAAAGCGGGGCGGATGCCTCGCAGATTCGCATTCTGGATGATACCGTTACGGGTACGGCCTCCATCTGGCTCTCCAAAGGAGATAACCGGATTATTGTCATTCCCGGAGCGAATGGTCAGGTTGTGCCTGCGATGCTGGAAGAGGCGGATACGGTAAAAAGCCTGACTGCAGCCGCAGCGGTGCTGCTGCAGCTGGAGATCCCGCTGCCTGCGGTCACCCGCGCCGCCCAACTGGCGGCTGAAGGCAGCGCATTGGTGGTGCTCAACCCGGCGCCTGCCGTGCCGGGTCTGCCCCAGGAGCTCCTGCGGTGCGTCGACGTCGTCACGCCGAACCGCAGCGAGCTCGCCCTGCTCACCGGCCGGGATGATCTCCGGCCGGAAGACGTGGATGCGGCGGTCGTAGAACTCGCCGCATCCCTCGGGGCCGCTGTCGTCACGACGCTCGGCCCCGAGGGGGCTGTATACGCGGCGGCGCCTGGCGGCCGCGTACAGGCAGGGCGTGCCGGCGCGTGCCGTGCGCGCGGCTACGCCGTAAGCGCCGTCGATACGACCGGCGCTGGCGATTGCTTCAACGGCGCGCTGGCGGTAGCCCTTGCGCGCGGAGAGACGCTGGACGCAGCAGTTGGCTTCGCCATGGGCGCGGCTGCGCTGTCCGTGACGAAGCTCGGCGCCCAGTCCGGGATGCCGTTCGCACGTGAAGTGGAGGCTTTCCTGGCTGAGCAGCAGGCAAAGACGCCGTAAAGTATGATGCTTTGCTTAGAACGAGTCATAGACAGCTGTATCGGGATCGCTTATGCAGCCGGATAGCCATGGCTCGTATGTTTCTTACTGGAGCATCCTACGCATTGAACACATGAATATGACCAAGAGGCTCTTACTCTCCCGACAGGGGGAATAAGAGCCTCTTCTTCTTATGAACAGTTGATCAATTCAGCGACCACTGGAATACGATCGACTACGTGGTGCATCCAGAGCGATGATGGCTTGGAGCATGCGTGAGAGCGAAAGGACGGTTGGGGTCCCTCGCTTTAACACGCGTGTAATCTGAATCCTATGATTCGCTGCCTTAGTCTTCTAGCCTTACTTCTTCTCCGCCAGCCACATCGCAATATTCGCGATTTCTTCATCCTTCAGCTTGTCTTTGAACGAAGGCATACCGCCGCTTTTACCTTTGACAATCGTGGTATAAATCTTCTCCACATCGTCCTGGCTACCAATCTTCTGCAGACTAGGGCCCATACCCCCTTGAAGCTGATCACCGTGGCAGGTAATACAGTTTGCTTTGACCAGTGCCTCAGCCTGTCCTGCATCCATTGTAACTTGTGGCATCGTCGGTTTCGCTTCTTCTGCAACTTCCTCTTTCCCTGGAAGCGTAAACATTAGTACAATAGCTAAAGCGCACGCTGCAAAAAATACCCCGCTCATGATCCATTTGTGCATCCCTTATGTCCCCTCCAGAATGAAAGATCATCTAACTTGAAACTATCCATATCATTATAACGGAACCTGTAGTGACATCATAGCATTTTGTGGTAATTTTTTGAACTAATCACATAACCGGGGACTTTTTAGGGTGATTTTATGCACTATTTATTCGCGTGGACCTTCATAGACCATACAGTAAAAAGGTTTCAAACCGCTCGGTGTCTGTCGTTCGTATGTATCCTTCGTAACAAATCCGGCTTTGAGATAGACGCGAATGGCCCGGTCATTCCAGGTCAGAACTTCCAGATCAATTTCGTTTGCAGGGTTCCGGCGAATGGCTTCCTGCACAATGGCCAAGACAAAAGCCTTCCCTTGCCCATGGCCACATCGATCGGGGTGCATGCCAAGCCCAATGCGGGTGACACCTTCAAGCGGGAAGTATTGAGCGAAACCGCAAATCTGCTCATCCTCTCCCAGCACCACCGCATATTGTTCCTTCCGTAGCTGGGGATCGCCGAATTCTACTTCAAGTGCTTTCATTTGCTCCCAGGGCAGCCAGCTATAAATATTATAAGGCGGGTCATACTGCCAATCGCAGATGAGCTCCGCATGTTCTTCTTGCATGGGCACAACGTGAAACGTCACAGGGGCTTCATCCATACAAAACTGCACGCTCCTCTCATTGTGAACAAGCGATAATGATTTTGATTTGTCCATATCTATATCTATATCCATATGTCATTCCATATCTAAGCTTGTTTTCACTCTACAAAAGAGGCGTTCATTTGGCAAGTCCTCGTTTTAGAAAAAAAAGTGAAACAAAAGTTCCGGTAATTTCGTTTATATTATAGTAGGATGGGTAAAAACATGATAAGAGCACGGACGAAGCAATGAAAATAGCTCTAAAAAACTTAAACTTAGGTTTGATCGCTATCCCGAATGCTTTGAAGGAAACGAAGCACAAAAAAACCGCCGGATCCATTCCTGCGGAGAATGTACCAGACGGTTCTATTATGCTTCGTTACAGTAGTTTTATTGTTCCAGCATGACGTTGCTCAGCTTGTCCCTAGTCGATGGCCAATGTCTCATATGCATCCGTGCTCATAATGCGTTTAGCGCCAACATAGCGGTTAGCCCAGTAGCTTTCACTTAATTCGCTGATGGTAACTCCTTTGGAAGAAGAGGAGTGTGCAAACTTTCCATCCCCTACAAAGATCCCTACGTGCGAGACCCCTTTACCCGTTGTATTGAAGAATACCAGATCACCTGGTCTCATTTCCATACGGGATACCGAATCACCCATGTCGAATTGTGAACTCGATTGGCGAGCCAGATCAATACCCAGCTTGTCGAATACATAACTTGTGAACCCAGAGCAGTCAAAGCCGTTAAGCGTTGTTCCTCCGCTTTTGTATGTAGTTCCCATTGCTGAATCAATGACTTGGTCCATTTTTGAATCTGCGAATGCGCTGCCTGCTCCAAGCGATAATGCAAATGTGAGGCTAAGTACAGCTGCGGTTAATTTCTTTTTAAACAAGAGATATACCCCTTCCAATGCCTGCGAGGTTAGCTTAAGGATTCGGTTGAAGGTCCCCTATGATCCCTCTGTTGCAAGATCAATTCACCCATAACTGGTTCCCCCGCTTCCCAGGTGCTAGGAATTTGGCTATGCTAGTTATGCACCTGCGAAATCAAGAAATGACGATTAAATTTTAAGTAGTTACAAATATGAAGGTAAAGATTACAAAGTTGTTACTAAAAACTCACTGCGATTATTGTAACAGAGGTATATCACTTTGGCAACGTTTAACAACAAAATTAGCAAAAAAAACCTCGACCTTTGACGGGGAAAGGTCGAGGTTTGCTTGTTTAAAGGCTTTTGATGAAAACAACTTTACATAGAGATGGTAACCATTTTTAACCGTGCACGTTAATCCTTGATCGAATTGGACTGCCATAACCGGAAATGGGCGCATATTTTCCATAGGCTTAGCAAGCACCGGGCAAGTGGATACGTCTGTTGTAGTATAAGACCAGTTAAACCCGTTAGTAACCATGAAGCTGAAGTAAAGGCACCAAAGACCAGCAGATGAAGGCCGCCCAGCATGACAGCGATGCCGATCAGAGTGATGACCTGGCGTAGTGCAATCCATAGAGCTTGAAACGTACCACGCGCTCCGCCTTCCCCATCAGGAGCTGAGATACCAAACTGCATGTAGAGCAGGATATGATGGATAACCCACCCGTATACAATCCAACCAGCAACATAGGGAATACCAGGCAAGAGCAGATGGAGGGAATGAAAACCTTCCATAAAGATAGAATAGAGCTTTGGTGCGAGCCAATAAGCAGGCAGCAGCAGCAAAAGGGTACGAATGGTGTAAAGCAACAGCATCGGTTTCCACAAATTTTTGATGCCACGAATGAATGGAATGCGCTCTTCCGAATGATTATAATGCTGGAGCGAGTAGAGCAGCCCTGCCTGAATGAGGGGGCTAATCAGCATCCGTAGCAGCAGCATAGCCCCTAAAATCCATAAATAGCGATGGACCTCCGGATTCGTTGTCAGGCCGAGTTGGCTCTCCATTTTGAATAAAATTGTACTGAGTTCCCCTGCATCAGGGTCAGGATAACGCAGGAGCAGCGGGACCACAGCTGACTGAACCATTCGATAAAGAAAGTATCCCCATACTAATTGATAGAGAAATAAAAGTGCTGCAATGAACATATGCTGACGGACGAGAAACCAGCCTTCACGTATTTTCGCTTTCACTGTATCCACCTCACCATGACAGACTTCCGAATATGGCTTCTATAAGTTTGGTTGCACTCATGCTCCAGCGGGATTTGGTTGGCTCATCCAGTCCGGCTTTCAGAAAATTGTTCATATGATGGTTCTCCAGCACAATGGTGTACAGCGGATCAGTCATAGCCCAGGAAACAGGGGAAGTATAGGTCAGTTTGTAGGTAATGCGCTCCTCGCTGCCATCCCATTCTTTCGTCATGGTTTTCCCGTCTTCGAACATAATTCGAACAGGCACCTTCTTATATTCACTGCCTTTTTTCTGGACTGTTACAGACGACTCGTACAACGTTTGACCGTCTTTCAGGATAGGATTGATGGTGATCTTCTCCACTGCAAAGTCAGCCATGCCATCTCCATATACATATTGATTAAAATAATCGGTCCAGGATGTACGGGTCACTTGCTCCACGACCTTTTGAAAATCAGACGAAGTAGGGTGTTTGAAACGGTATTTCTTTACATAGGTCGAGAGAATACGCTCCATCGTTTTGGCACCAACCTGTTGTTCTATTCCGAGTAAAACAAGCTTGCCTCGTGTGTATACGTTCGCTGCATATTGATTCTGGGAATCAAACTTCCAGGAGTTCTGTGTCAGTGGAGCCGGAGAAGTAATGAGACCTGATTGTACAGGCAGATTCGGGATAAGTCCGTATTCCTGTTCCATCACTTTGTCTTCTGCATAGGAGGTGAATCCTTCGTCCAGCCAAGCCTCTTCGAATTCATTACTCGCAACCATGCCGTAAAAATACTGATGCCCAATCTCATGCACAACCGTGCGTTCCAGATCGTAACCAGGTGTAGAATCGTCCGCACCGAAGGCGGTGACCAAGGTAGGGTATTCCATTCCTCCTGCGCCGTTCCCCGATTTGGGCGGGACAACAATGGACAATGTGGAATACGGATAAGGGCCAAACCACTTGCTATAGTTGGATAGCGCCGCTTTGGCGGCGTAGAAATAACGTTCCTTCAGATCCTCATGAGCAGGGTCGAGATACAGCTTGATTCGAACACCTGGCACATTGGGAGCAGAGAAGGGTTCTTCCGCATAAACAAAATCAGGAGAGGCTGACCAGGCAAAATCATGCACATCATCGGCATAGAACTGATATATTTTTTCGCCGTTCTTCACAACCGCTTGCTGGGTTGGGAATCCAGTAGCAGCTACTTTGTATGTTTCCGGTACCCGAATACGCACACTATAGATACCGAAATCGGCGTAAAACTCTGAATTACCGTGATACTGATGCAGATTCCAGCCTTCGTTCGTTCGACCTCGTGTGCCTACTGGCTCATATACGCTAAGTTTAGGGAACCACTGACCAGCCATAACGAAATGATCTGCCGTTCCCATGCGGGCAAAAATTTGCGGTAGCTTGACCTCAAATTGGGTGTGAAGCGTGATGCTTTCACCGCCTTTAACGGGTTTGGGCAGCCGTACCTTAATGAGAGTAGTATCTTTCATGTTTCCATCATCCGGTTGCACATACTGCATCCGATGCATGAGAGAAAGCCCGTCCTCTGTTTTCATTTCTTTGATCTGCATGGAACCATAACCGTTCGTGGGCATGACATCACCGCGAAGCTTTCCCCCGGATTCTTGCATAAAAGTGGTGTCAGCAGAAGAGAAGGCATTGGGATACATGTGAAAATAAAGCTCACTGACGGTTTTCTTACCTGGATGTGTCCAGGTTATCGTCTGAGTTCCTCGCAGTACATTCCCGTCTACCAGCTTCACATCCATGTGATATTCCACTACGCGGTTGCTGAACACTTCAGCGGTAGGTGTCTGTATACTTTCCGGAGATGTTTGGGTTTTGACGGGTGCCGTAGGCTTGCCCGATTCCGGGGCGAGCACAGGCAAGTCAGAATGAATGGAGCGTGTGGAACCCAGACCAAGCCATATCCCCCCGGCAACTACACACAGGGCTATAATTGCGGTGAGCCAGCTCTTGGCGCGTCGTGGAATCATCGTTAAATACCTCCCGTTGACAAGCATCTACAGCATGTATATGTTTGCATTGGGGCGATTATTAGTTAAAATATTTGTATCAACCCTTGGAGGCTATAAACATGGACCAAAACGAGCAAAACGGCAAAAAACAGATTGCCTTGAATATCGTTAGTGCAAAGAGCAAACACAAAGGCTTCGGTGCAGGTTCCATTGATCTGAACAACCTGTCTCCAGTTATTATTGATAACGGAGAAGCCAAGATCGATATTGGCGCGATGCATGCCAAGAGCAAGGTAGAGCGTAACATCAAGTTCTCGACCAACCGTGAGGACGTACCCAATGGGCGCCAGGTATGGCTGGTATGGGTAGCTGTGGACCGTAATGAACAGGGACAGTTCTATGGCGGAGCAACTGCGTGTGAGATGTGGATTGATACAGAAGCGCGTCGTGGATGGAAACTGCTGGCCGATCATGTGAATCGCATGGATTATGCCATGAAGCGCCGGTTCATGCTCGATGATCTTGGACCTGAGGATCGCGCGGCACTCAAGACGCTGCTGACTACGCATAACGAAGAATGGTGGAACGCTTCTCCAGATGAATTGAAAGAAGCGCTCGCCTAATTCATGAATGTTCAAGTTGTTCAAAAAAGAAGAACCAAAAGCCCCGTGACCGAGATGATCGGTTCGGGGCTTTTGCTTCTATGCTAAAATTAAATTTTACGGACACTGACGCAATTACGTCATTACGTATTTACGTCACTTCGGTCATTCCACCCACCAGCGTTTGAAATCCTTCCACCATGAATGCTTCTCTTCCTGTATTCCCTGCTGGTTTTGCACCTCGCGAATGTCTTTATCCTTCTCTGAACCCGAATCGTCCGAAGCGCTGCGACAGACCTCGGTCGGTTCCGTGCCATCAATAAAAACTTCCAGCCGTTTCTCGGCGCAGCCATTGCCAGCGAGTTTACCGGATTCGGGATCGATATATACACTGACGACATTATCCGGTACGGTAAAAATCTTCGGTGGAACACTGGCGAGGGCCTGTTCCGTGAATTGGGCAAACATAGGTGCCGCACGACGCCCGTCGGATGTGGAAATGGCTTTGCCTTGATCATAACCGACCCAGACAGCCGTTGAGAGCTCTGGGGTGAAGCCGACTAGCCAAGCATCCGTATTGGTCGTCCCTGTTTTGCCGGCGACAGGCCGTTTAATCGTTGCAGATACCCGATTACCCGTACCTCCATTTTCGAACACACTTTCCATCAACCGTGTTAATACATAAGCAGCAGCGGGTTCAACCACCCTCTCGGCCTTGGTCTGAGGTGCTTCATAGATGACTCGCCCTGCGGCATCCGTCACTTGCAGAATGGCTACAGGAGGTGTTCTTTGCCCACCTGCTGCGATAGCGGAAAATGCTGAAGCCATCTCCAATGGACTAACAGGCGAGGTGCCGAGTGCAAGGGAAGGTACCGGGCTCATGTTGCTCGTAATCCCTAAATTTTTGGCCATTTTCACCACTTGTTCAGGTCCGATCTGCATAATCGTATTTACCGCGTAGATATTGTCCGAAGCGGCGATCGCCTGTCTCAGATCAATCTCACCTAAATACTTATCACCGAAGTTACCGGGCTTATAGGTCTTGCGATCATTGTCATAATGAAACAGGGTCGGCTCGCTTTTAAACATGGACGCACTGGTGAGCTGTTTCGATTCCAGGGCAGCCAGATACATAATGGGTTTAAAAGCAGATCCCGGCTGACGTGTAGTCGCCAGTACATGGTTAATCTGATTGGTGCGGTAATTTTTGCCTCCCACCATCGCTTTGATATATCCGGTACGCGGATCGATCGATACCAGAGCGGTTTCGAGCTCGCTTTTGGCGTCCATGCCTTTGGCTACGGCGTCTTCCGCCGCTTTTTGTACACGCAGATCCAGCGTGGTGTATATATTCAATCCTCCATGATCCAGCATCGCTTCGCTGATCCCCAGCTCCTTGATAGCCAGATTCCGGATATAATCGCGGAAATAGGGTGCACTTTCTACGGTTTTGCGTTCACTTTCCGGCTTGAACGATAGCATTTCCTCATAGGCTTTATCTGCTTCCGCTTGCGTAATTTTGCCGATGTCAGCCATGGCATTCAATACAACCTTCTGACGATCCTTCGCGTTCTTCATATGATTATATGGAGAATAGTAGGTCGGCCCCTTTGGGATTCCTGCAAGCATGGCACTTTCGGCAAGCGTCAACTGTTTGGCGGATTTGCCAAAATACATCCGTGAGGCTGCTTCGATCCCGTAGGCGCCATGACCATAATAGATTTCATTGAGGTACATCTGCAGAATTTCATCCTTGCTGTATTTCATCTCCAATTGTGCCGTGTACATCGCTTCCTTGGCTTTGCGGGTCCATGTCTTTTCATGGGACAAATACAAGTTGCGCGCGAGCTGTTGCGTCAGTGTACTTGCGCCCTGGGACATCTGCATATGTTCCAGGTTGACGAGTACAGCCCGTCCCATTCCTCGGATGTCGAAGCCGACATGATCATAGAACTTGCGGTCCTCTACAGCAAGTGTAGCGTTGACCAAATCAGGTGAGATATCTCCCAACTGCACGGGTACCGAGTCTTTGCCGCCTGCCGAGAAAGTGGCAATGACTTCGCCCTGGCTGTCTAACAGCCTGGAATTGCGATCGGAGTCGGCCAGTGGCAGGCTGGTGGCGTATAGATAGACCAATGCTGCTGCCATGGCGATTAGGCCGAGAATAACGAGCAGAGTCAGGCTTTTGATGACTTTCCATATACGGAACCCGCGTTTGCGGGTCTTTTGGCTTGATTGGGTCATGGGACGGGCTCCTTTCTTTTCTTTCCAGTATGGGAATTCAGTGACACGGATATTCAATCCGCCTGTTTAACCGTTTAAAATATAGCTTTTTTGCAGAAAAAAACCGTTTTGCAGTATAAACGTCAATCGCGTATAATGCAAAAGGGTAATGAAAAGGTACAGTTCGGCACAACATACCATAAGCAAGGAAAGTCGAACAGTTCCCATTGTCAGTGCTTGGATTCTTTGATTAGTCAGACGCTATGTACGCTCTGGTCAATTTAATCTATATAAACTTTACGGAAAGAAGGTAGAGATTATGGAATTGTGGTTTACGGAGAAACAGACCCCCGCATTCGGAATCACCGCGAAGATTAAGCAGACCTATGTAAGCGAAAAGACGGATTTTCAAGATCTGGCTATGGTAGAGACCGAAGAATTCGGCAATATGTTGCTGCTTGACGGCATGGTCATGACGACGGTAAAAGACGAGTTCGTTTATCACGAAATGGCGGCTCACCCTGCGCTGAACACACACCCGAATCCGAAAAAGGTGCTGGTTGTTGGTGGCGGTGACGGCGGAGTTATCCGTGAAGTCATTAAGCATGCTGCTGTAGAAAAAGCAGTTCTCGTCGAAATCGACGGAAAAGTGATTGAATATTCCAAAAAGTATCTGCCCGAAATCGCCGGTAAGTTGGACGAGCCTAACGTCGAAGTGCTGGTGAACGATGGCTACATGCATATTATAGAGCATAAAAATGAATACGATGTAATCATCGTTGACTCTACAGAGCCTGTAGGTCCGGCTGCTCCGCTGTTTGAGCGCGGTTTCTATCAAGGCATCTATGAAGCGCTGAAAGAGGACGGGATCTTCGTTGCTCAAACGGACAACCCGTGGTTCAAAGCGGATCTGATCCAAAAGGTAAACAAAGACGTTAAAGAAATCTTCCCGATCGTACATGTGTACGGCTGTAATATTCCCACGTACCCAAGTGGTCTGTGGACTTTTACAATGGGTAGCAAAAAACATAATCCGCTTGAGGTGGACGAGACGCAGATTCCAGAGATGGATACGAAATACTACTCTCCACGTCTGCACAAAGCGGCGTTCGTTCTTCCTAAATTCGTGGAAGACCTTACGAAATAAGGAGGAATAATGAGATGAAATTGGATCAA
Source organism: Paenibacillus sp. OK076 (assembly GCF_900110055.1). Taxonomy (NCBI): domain Bacteria; kingdom Bacillati; phylum Bacillota; class Bacilli; order Caryophanales; family Paenibacillaceae; genus Paenibacillus; species Paenibacillus sp. OK076. The sequence goes on along the minus strand of NZ_FOCH01000011.1, from coordinate 23,246 downwards.
GCTTATTCAGGTAACGTGTTTATTTGCAGTTCAGAGGATTATGAGAACTCCAAAGCGGTCATTTATGGTATGCCGATGGATTACACCGTCAGCTTCCGTCCAGGGTCCCGTTTCGGTCCTTCCCATATCCGTCAGGCTTCGGTTGGACTTGAAGAGTACAGCCCTTACCTGGATAAAAGCATTGTGGACATGACTTACTTTGACGCTGGGGATCTGCTTTTGCCTTTCGGTAACGCAGGACGCAGTCTCGAAGTCATCGGAGAATATATCGGTGGCCTGCTGGCTGACGGCAAATTCCCGATTGGTCTCGGCGGGGAACACCTCGTCACTTGGCCTGTTATTCAGCAAATGTACAAAAAATATCCGGACCTTATCCTGATTCATATTGATGCACATGCCGACCTTCGTGAAAACTATGAGGGCGAGCCATTGTCTCACTCCACACCAGTGCGTAAAGCAGCTGAACTGATGGGCGGCAAAAATATTTATCAGTTCGGAATTCGTTCCGGCTCCCGTGAAGAGTTCCAATTCGGACGGGAGAACATCAACTTCTATCCGTTTGAAGTGGCAGCTCCGATGAAGGAAGCTCTTCCGAAAATGGGTAACCGTCCTGTGTATGTTACAATCGATATCGATGTGCTTGATCCGTCTGCAGCTCCGGGTACAGGAACAGCAGAAGCGGGCGGCATTACATCCAAGGAACTGCTTGAAGCCATCCACATGATCGCAGGATCAGATGTAAATGTGGTCGGTTGTGACCTGGTGGAAGTGGCGCCGATTTACGATCCTACAGAACAGACACAAATTGTGGCTGCGAAGATGATCCGTGAAATGCTGCTTGGATTCGTGAAGTAATCGCAAAAAAACAGCGTCCTCTGTCTGCGTCAGGTTGAAGTCTGCGTAGGAGAGGGCTTTTTTTATGATCGTCTCCTGATCTTAACTTGTTGAACCTCATTTCTGGACTGTGTTATACTGACAACAACAGTAATCAGTAGTATATTAATTGATATATTACATTCGTGAAGTATATGGTGATCGGGTTCGACCATATACTAAAAAGAGTCTTCACCGCTACCAACGGTAAAGACTCTTAGGACCCCGAAAGGCTGTGAACTGCCACGGCGTGCATGAATTAAATATTGCGATTCAAGCGAAACCCACCGTCAGGCTGTCAACCTTATGAGGTGGGTTTTCGCTTGCTACGAAAATTTTTGCGCAACCAACGGTAAAGCTTACGGATACTCAGCACTAGACTGAGGATCGCAGCAATCCATCGGATTACATCAAGCAACGCCACAAGATTGACCATCGACGTCACCCCCTTTCGGGAAGCTGCGCCGTGATCAAGAAAACATCCACCGTTATTCAAAGTCCATAACACCGATTATAGCACGTACGTTCCCGTCTCTCTACCATTTGTTGTATATATAATTCCGCCCATGAGTTAAGCGAAAACACGCATTTGGGATGACTCTATCTTAATATTTATGTATAATATGGAAATAGAGGAAAGGAGTTATGTTATGCATGCAATCCGGGCTCAGTTGAGTATGTATCCCAAATGGTTCGTAGCGGTACTTATTATATTTACCATCAATCTTATATTAACAATGACTATGTTCATCAATTTAACGTTAATACTAGCTAATCTCGCCATGCTATATGCTGCCTTTAGCATCAGGACACTTAAATACAATAAATTGCATTTTGCCCTTTGCCTTGTTTTAAGTATCACTTTTGTGATCATTGCTTTTAAGGCATATCCCATTTAAATCAGCTCTTAGTAGAGATTCATGATGAACCACTCGTGCCCATGAGATAACAAAATGTGGGTATGAGTGGTTTTTTTATTGCAATAATGTCACGCGCGATAAACAAATTGTTACGTTAAATCCTGCAAAATAGGGTAAAAACATAGAAGGAGGTGTCACAATGACAACAAAGAGCAGAATGACATGGAAACGGATTGGCGCAATTGCACTATCGGTAACACTGGCTTGGGGATTGGGACCGGTACATACTCTACCCGGCGCTAACGCTGCATCCTCCCCCACATGTGGAAGTGGAGATCACGGATTAACGGCTACGTTGAAAAAAGGCAGTGGTGTGGAAGACCAACGACTGCAATTTACGGATATCGATTTTCTGAACAATACAACCGGACGGGCTGCTGGTGAGGGATTCCTCATTGGCACATCGAATTCAGGCTGTACTTGGCAGTCCATCTATACGGGGCAATGGCAGTTCACACAACTTGATTTCCCCAATAATGTGAATGGATTTGCATTGGCACAGGTGAAGGATTCTCCAACGACGTATCTCATCCGCTCAACGGATGGTGGTGCGCACTGGACACGGATGGATACGAAGGGCATACCATTTAAACGAATTGATTTTCGCAATAAAAACGAAGGCTTTGGATACACCTATAATGGAGCTTATTTGACGAAGGATGGCGGTGCAACATGGAATCGAATCTCCACACCAGCCAATACACGCGGAGCTGTGTTTGCGACTGAGAAGCAAGGTTATGCTATTGTAGTGGTTCCTGGTTCGGGTTACCGTATCATGCAGACAAGTAATGGCGGCAAGAACTGGACGCAATCGTTGAAAGTGGCATCAACAACCTGGAGTGGTGGAGACTTATACGCAAACGGTAACCAGGTATGGGCTCTTCTGTATGGCGACGCAGGAATGTCCCAGCAGTCATATTCTCTCTACGCGAGCGGGAATGAGGGCAAGAAGTGGAGACAGGTCTTTGCTCAATCCACAGCAGGTGGGGGCCCTGCCCCAGGTGCAAGCAGCACAGGGAATGGAAAAGGCCCCGCAGACCCAGGGGGTCACCCAGGGAACATGGCGTTGATTGGTAATCAGACGGCCTATCTCTCCGCAGGATCACCTGCAGCAGGCAAAGTGGGGATTGGACGTTCATATGATGCAGGTTCCACGTGGAAAAATATCGACCTGAAAGATCCAGGTTATAGCTCCCGCATTTCGTTTCCTTCTGCCAAAACAGGCTGGCTCGTCGTAACCAGCGACAATTCTCCTGCGATTTATGAGACGACAGATGGTGGAACAACATGGAAGCAAAAAATGTTATTGCCCGCTGAAAACGAGTAAATGGCGTCATGCCATGGAATAATTTCAAGGCGATTTCAATCTAAAAGGGTATAAATCTTAACTTATTTGGCCTGATGAGGCCAGCGCAAACAAACAAGTCTTTTCCGGACAAAAAAAGCCGGAAAGGGCTTGTTTTTGCTTAAATAAAAACGGTTGAATCCTGTTCGGAAACACGTTATTGTAAGCGATAACAATACTATTTGGGAGGTTGAAATTATGGTTGATGTTATTCTAAAGGCAGATTCGGAACAAGGATTAATAAATCGCAATATATATGGTCATTTCTCAGAACATCTGGGACGCTGTATCTATGAAGGCATCTGGGTGGGGGAGGACTCACCTATTCCCAATACGGAAGGTATTCGAAATGATGTGCTTACTGCGCTGCAAAAACTGCGTATTCCCGTACTTCGCTGGCCTGGCGGTTGTTTTGCCGATGAGTATCACTGGAAAGATGGCGTAGGTCCCAAAAGTGAACGCGCCCGGATGATTAATACGCACTGGGGCGGGGTGGAAGAGAACAATCATTTTGGCACGCATGAATTCCTGAGATTATGTGAGCTACTTGATACGCAGCCATATATCAGTGGCAATCTGGGCAGCGGCACGGTGCAGGAGATGCAGGAATGGGTGGAATACATCACGTTTGATGGGGAATCACCGATGGCGAACTGGCGGAAGAGCAACGGCCGTGAAGAGCCATGGAAGCTGAAATACTTTGGAGTGGGGAACGAGAACTGGGGTTGCGGCGGTAATATGCGTCCGGAATATTACGCAGATGAGTACCGTCGTTATGCTACATATGTACGCAATTATTCCGGGAATGAAATTTATAAAATTGCCTGCGGCCCCAATGACAACAACTATCACTGGATGGAGGTGTTAATGCGGGAGGCCGGTCGATTTATGGATGGAATCAGCCTGCATTATTACACCATTCCAACAGGTGAGTGGGCAGATAAAGGTCAGGCTACAGGTTTTGGAGAAGCTGAATGGTTCACCACATTGAAAAAGACGCTATATATGGAAGAGTTACTTGTGAAGCACTCCGAGATTATGGACAAATATGATCCTGAGGGCAGAGTCGGTATTATCGTAGATGAGTGGGGAACGTGGTATAACGTTGAGCCAGGTACGAATCCAGGGTTCCTGTATCAACAAAATACGATGCGTGATGCTGTACTTGCTGGGATCAATCTGAATATTTTCAACCAACACAATAAAAGAGTGCATATGGCTAATCTGGCCCAGATCGTTAATGTGCTCCAGGCGTTGGTTTTGACAGAAGGAGAGAAGATGCTGCTTACGCCTACATATCATGTATTTGATATGTATCAGGTGCACATGGACGCGCAGCGGTTGGAACTGAATTACGAGAGCCCTGGATACACTTTCGGGGAAGAGACCATCCCTCAACTGAGTATGTCAGCTTCTCGCAGCAATGATGGCGTTATTCATGTGACGGCGTGTAACCTTAGTCATACGGATGAGCTTGAAGTGGTTTGTCAGATTGAATCAACGGACGCTTCTGCTGTAACGGGACGAATTCTGCATCATGCCGATTATAGTGCATTCAACACATTTGAACAGCCGGATCGGGTTCAACCGGCGGAATGGAAAGGTATTACACTCGAAAATAACAAACTGCGTTTTGTACTGCCTCCGGCCTCTGTTGGTGTGGTCGCTATAAAGGGATAATCAGTATGGATTCATCCGTGCAGAGTAGAAGCGCTGGGAAACGGGAACCATGCAAGGGATGTAACGATCAATATGATGTGAAGATTAGTGAAGCCAAGATGGCCCGGCTCGTGGAGCTTGCCTCACGTTCACGTCCAGCCGTCGAGGATGCTGAATATGAGCGGCGTTTATCTACCTGCTATAACTGTCCAGGGTTACAATACGGTACAACCTGCCGTTACTGTGGGTGTCTCGTACAGGTTCGCGCCAAGCTGGTAGAGTCGACCTGTCCGTTTCCATATGAGCCGCGATGGACCTGATCCAGAATATATTTCTTTATTAATGAAGCAAGGCAGAGCTGCACTTTACAGGTGTGGCTCTGCTTTTTTTGGCGTTGATGGGCAAGAACTCTGAATTTGGATTTGAATTGAGCGGGTGAACTGGATATAGTTATACAGTAGAGTGTAGGATAGCGAGCTATCCGGGAATATGAGCGCGTATAGCGGCACAACAATACAGGAAGGGCTGTTCTCACCGGCCGTGCCTGATTTTGCGTCGCCTCGAATATAATGGAGGTTAACATTCATGTCGAACATGCGACCGGTTCAGATCCGGCTGCACAGCCGTTATGAAGGTGAAGATGTACTGCAGGAAATGCAGGGTGAAGCCGTGTTGAAGGGATCTGTGCTCTATGTTCGTTATGAAGAGCCACAGGCTGGACCCGAGGGCGGTATTACCCGAACAACATTGAAGCTGGGCGGACAATCCATCAAGATTATACGTCACGGCGAGGTGGAATCGGAGCAAACATTTGAGTTAAACCGCAAGCTTCCTGGTTTTTACCGTTCGCCGTATATGTCGTTTGCCTTGTCCACGCATACACAGGAGCTGGAACTTTCCATTCAGGGATTGAGCGCACGCGCAGCGTGGAGCTACGACTTTTACCGCTTTGACGAAGAATCCGGACATTTCGCGATTAGTTTGCATATACAGGAGGAACCAATTTCATGACACGTAATCCATTAGATACGATTAACGAACGGGTAAGTACAGCCATCGGCAATGCCATTGTTGCTGCTGGCATTGTTACGCAGGAGGATCTGCCGACCATCACCCTTGAAGTACCACGCGAGAAAACACACGGCGATCTGGCAACCAATGCCGCTATGCAGCTGACCAAGATTGCCAAGCGTAATCCACGCCAGATCGCAGAAGAGATTATTGCCAATCTCAACCTGAGTGAAGCTGGAATCGAGAAAGCGGAAATTGCCGGACCGGGATTCATTAACTTTAAGTTGGACAAGAGTTATCTCTACCCTGTGCTGGGGCTTGTACATGAGCAGGGTGAGAATTATGGAAGAATCAATGTTGGTGAAGGGCGCAAGGTCGAGATGGAGTTTGTCAGTGCCAATCCGACAGGCAGTCTGCATCTGGGCCATGCGCGTGGAGCGGCTGTGGGTGATGCGCTTTGCAACATCCTCGACTATGCGGGATATGATGTAACACGCGAATACTACATTAATGACGCGGGTAACCAGGTATTTAATCTGGCTCGTTCCATTGAAGCTCGTTATTTGCAGGAACTGGGCCAAGACGCAGAGATGCCGGAAGACGGTTATCACGGTGAGGATATCAAAGGGTTTGCCAAGGAGCTAGTGGCTGAGAAAGGCGATTCTTTGCTGTCCATGCATCCAGGTGACCGTGCAGCTTACTTCCGCGACTTTGGTTTGGAGAAAGAACTGGACAAGATCAAACGTGACTTGAATCGCTTCCGCGTCAATTTCGACATCTGGTTCAGCGAAACTTCGCTGTATGATAACGGAGAAGTGTTGCGTGTGCTTGACGAATTGCGTGATCGTAATGAAATCTATGAGCAAGACGGAGCAACTTGGTTGAAAACGATGCAGTATGGTGACGATAAAGAGCGTGTTTTGATCAAAAATGACGGTACGTACACGTACCTTACACCGGACATTGCTTATCACCGTGATAAATATGCCCGTGGATACGACACGATGATTAACATCTGGGGAGCAGACCACCATGGCTACATTCCACGGATGAAAGCGGCCATGCAGGCACTGGGCAACGATCCTGAGAAATTGGTCGTGCTGATTGCACAAATGGTGAGCTTGTTCCAGAATGGCGAGAAAGTGAAGATGTCCAAGCGTACAGGCAAGGCGGTAACGATGGAAGATCTGATGGACGAAGTAGGCATTGATGCCATTCGTTACTTCTTTACTATGCGCAGCATGGATTCTCATCTGGACTTCGACATGGACCTTGCGATTTCGACGTCCAATGAAAACCCTGTATTCTATGTACAATATGCTCACGCTCGGGTATGCAGCGTATACCGTCAGGCAGAAGAACAAGGCATTGAGCTGTTGCCATTGGCACAGATCGACCTTTCGAAGCTGACCACGGAACATGAATATGACCTTCTTCGCAAAATGGGTGAACTGCCTGAAGAAATCGCAACTGCTGCTACGGGATATGCGCCGCATCGTATTGTTCGTTATGTATATGAACTGGCATCCCTGTTCCACAGTTACTATCGTGCAGAGCGCGTCATTACTGAAGACGCGGGACAAACCCAGGCGCGTCTGGCGCTGATCGGTGCTGTACGCACCGTCATCGCAACAGCGCTTCGTCTGGTGGGCGTATCCGCACCGGACAAAATGTAATTCAAGCCCTGGCGGTGCACAACCGCCTGTGGCTTTGGCAAAAAGTCTCCATGCACCACGCCTGCAATGCAGCGTGGACATGGAGACTTTTTGCTGTGCCCGCGGCCGAGTTCATACGGCCCCGAGGCACCCAGAGCCAGCGCTGCCTGCCGCCGTGGGCAACCACCGTGAAGCATCACATCACGCAGCAGTGCTGCGCTTAGTGATGCTTCACGGAACGGCTCCCTGCGGCAGGCAGCGCTGGTTACCCTCCGCCCTCCTGCATCAGCTTGAGGGCGTCAATCTCGCCACCGCGTATTTTGCTCTTCGCGGTGGAGGTCTTGCGTGGGCGCAGCGGAACGGTCGCGCGCTTCACGAGCATTTTGATCTCGGCTGGCGACAGGCCGGGGTGCTTCGCAAGCAAGAGCGCTATGGCGCCACTGACGTGGGATGTCGCCATGGAGGTGCCGCTCATCTCATGGTGCTTGCCTTGCACCCAGGAGGAGACAATTTTGTCCCCAGGCGCGTATACATCGACGTAAGCACCTCGGTTACTGAACGAGGCAATCCGCCGGTTTTTGTCGGTTGCCCCAACTGATATCGTTTGAGGATAACGTGCCGGATAATCAATGCTGCGGCGTTTGCCGTCATTTCCTGACGATGCAACAATGACAATCCCGGCCTGATAGGCACGGTTCACAACATCAAGCAATGCTTTGCTGCGCGTTTTCATGCCAAAGCTCATATTGATAATATCGACCCGATTGCGCACACACCAGTCGATGCCAAGCACAATGTCTGACACGAAGGCCGAACCATTATGGTCGAATGCCTTCACCGGATAGATCAGGGAGCGAGGAGCAACGCCAATCATACCTGCCATACTATTGGCTGCGGCAATGGTTCCGGCAATATGAGTGCCATGACCGTTATCATCATGAGGAAGTAGACTGCGGTTTAACAGATTGATTCCGCGTGCCAGCGAATAGCGAAGATCCGGGTGTTGATAATCGGCACCTGTGTCAATCACGCCGATTTTAATCCGATGTCCTGTGGATACGGACCATACTTTGGGAGCATGAATCTGTTTGACACCCCAAGGTATGCCCTGAGCACTGCTCGGTTTACTGTGAAGCGCGGTGGCATGAAGGGAGATGGGTACATCTTCTTCTACCGTAATCTCATCGCTGTAGCGAGATAACTGTTCTGGGTCATGCACCGGGGCGATAATGGAGCGGGCCAGCCGGGAAGAGCGTACCATACCAAGATCCGTAAATTCATTCCTCATCCGCGACAGTTCCACGAGGCAGGCTTCATATTGCTTCGGTTTGGCGAACCGGATCAGGTACCGCCGCCCCTGTTCTGGTTCGGGACGTTGCATTCCTTCAACCAATTGATGTAGAAAACCAGTATAGTCCATAATGGGCAGCCCCCTTCGGGATGAACATGCTGAGGTATTCTATGAATGCATTGATCCCGCCGCATGGGGAACCTGCCCTTTTTTTACAAAAAACACGTTCTCTTCGTGTCAAAACGGGCGCAGGGACATATGATGGATGGAGGGCTAGAGGGCTCTTGCGGGGACCCTGGTGAGGAGCGATCCTTCAAGGGTATACAGTCAGAAGGCGGAGGGGACTCCGTCTTTTTTATATGATGATGTTTTTTTTGCACAAAGGGCGATATGTCCCCGAGTTAGATGTCTCTTACGGGTCTGTACATTGCTCGTTTGAAGTCGCTTCTTGGAATTATGAGACATCCATACATAAAAACTTGCTTTTTGAGGCTAAATAGGTTTTACTTAGGTTTGTTAATGGATATGTTATACGTAACGTTCCAGTTCGTAGGGATATAAAGTGAATTTTGTGTGAGAGGAAGTGTCTGTCAGTGAGTACCTCGCTCAATTTGAAAATTGATAAAGAAAAGGTCAGAGAGATTCCTTTGGTGGACCTCGCCTTTATGGTGCTGAAAGCGGCCAATACGCCGTATTACTACCGTGATTTGATGAATGAGGTAGCTAAACAGCGCGGAATGACTGATGAAGAAATTAACGAGTTTATCGCCCAGCTATATACCGAGATTAATATCGATGGCCGTTTTGCTTGCGTCGGTACAAGTCTGTGGGGCTTGAAGCGCTGGTATCCGGTAGCTGGATCGGAAGATACGATGACGGGTGCGAAGCGTCCGCGCATCATCAACGATGAAGACGATGATCTGGAAGATGAGGACTTCGGGGAAGAGGAAGACAGCTACAACAGCGACGAAGACTTCGATAATTCTGACGATGATCAGGACGAAGATGATGATGACGATGATGATGACGAAGACGACATCTTTGACGAAGAAGATGGCGATGAAGAAGTTCTGGTTGAAGATGACGATTTGGAAGAGGAAGACCTCGATGAAGACGATGAAGAAGAGTCCGAAGACGAGGGTGAATTTGACGACGATTCCGATAAGTAGCAGTCATTTTTGACCTCGATAGTTTACCCGTTTTCCCCGCATAGTCAGCCTTGACAGCAGACGGGGTAACGGGTAAACTATTGCATGGGCTTATGAATGAGCGACAAAATATTTATGTTTTTTATAAAAAGTGCCCCGTCCTGCGGGAGTACTTTTTTTGTATTTTTAGAGGCAGAATTTTGCAAAATGATTTGAATTCCGCATGCTCCCGGCCAACAATCCGTGGTCTATTTTTGTATATCCAAAACAACAAATGGATCGATGCAATGATATCTATTTAGGGACAGGCCCGGTAGTTGGCTCTCGGAAGGTTTGCACCATTCTACGCTGTAGAACAACGTTGTTTACACACGGTCTTCGCATGAAAGAGCAGTTCGCAGATGCAGGGAATTTCTGCCATTGCTCTTTTTAACGATGATTACCTGGGAAACGGGTTACGATAATACCATATATCGCCTGAATTTCTGTACTTATATTAGGAGGGTAATAATAGTGACAAAGTATATTTTCGTGACGGGCGGAGTTGTGTCCTCCCTGGGCAAAGGGATAACGGCTGCCTCGCTGGGCAGATTGCTGAAAAACAGAGGGTTGAAGGTAACTATTCAAAAATTTGATCCATACATCAATATCGACCCGGGGACAATGAGTCCTTATCAGCATGGTGAGGTTTTTGTAACGGATGATGGCGCGGAAACGGATCTTGACCTTGGCCACTACGAACGTTTTATTGACATCAACCTCTCCAAAAACAGCAACGTCACGACTGGTAAAGTATACTCCTCCGTCATCAGCAAAGAGCGGCGCGGGGAATATCTGGGCGGAACGGTACAAGTCATTCCACACATTACGAACGAGATCAAAGAGCGCGTATTCCGCGCAGGACGTGAAGCGGGTTCGGATGTTGTTATTACGGAGATCGGCGGTACGGTGGGTGACATCGAGAGCTTGCCGTTCCTGGAAGCTATTCGTCAAATCAAGAGTGATGTAGGTCGTGACAACGTCATGTACATCCATGTAACACTTATTCCTTACATCAAGGCTGCCGGCGAAGTGAAAACTAAGCCAACGCAGCACAGTGTGAAGGAATTGCGCAGTATCGGAATTCAACCGAACGTCATTGTATGCCGTACAGAGTATGAGCTGTCCAAAGATATGAAAGCCAAAATCGCTCTCTTCTGTGACATTGATGAAAATGCCGTGGTGGAATGCCGTGATGCAGACACATTGTACCAAGTGCCTTTGAACCTGCGTGAAGAAGGTTTGGATGAGATTGTGGTAAACCACCTGAAGCTGACTACTCCTGCACCGGATATGAGCGAGTGGGAAGGGCTGGTTGACCGTATCAACAAGCTGCAGCATACAGTGGAGATTGCCATTGTAGGTAAATATGTAGCTTTGCATGATGCTTATTTGAGTGTTGTTGAATCCTTGTCTCATGCAGGATTTGCATCCAATGCTGATGTGAAGATTCGCTGGATTCACTCCGAAGATATCACCGATGAGAATGTGGGCGATCTGTTGCACGGCGTAGGCGGAATTCTCGTACCAGGCGGATTTGGTGATCGGGGTATTGAAGGTAAAGTATCTGCGATTCGTTATGCCCGTGAGAAACAAATTCCGTTCTTCGGTATTTGCCTGGGTATGCAGGTTTCCGTTATTGAATATGCACGTTCCATCGTTGGTTTGACTGGAGCAAACAGCTCCGAAATCAATCCGGCTACAGAGTTCCCGGTAATCGACCTGTTGCCTGAACAAAAAGATATCGAAAACCTGGGTGGTACAATGCGTCTGGGTCTGTATCCTTGTAAGCTTCAGGAAGGTTCCCTGGCAATGTCTTGTTATGATGATGAGTTGGTCTATGAGAGACACCGTCACCGGTATGAGTTCAACAATGAATATCGTGAAGCGATCGAAAAAGCCGGTCTGGTAATCTCGGGTACATCCCCGGATGGACGTCTGGTTGAGATCGTGGAGCTTCCGGGACACCCATGGTTCTTGGCAGTACAATTCCACCCGGAATTCACTTCCCGTCCGAACCGTCCGCAGCCGTTGTTCCGTGAGTTTGTAAAAGCTTCTCTGGAGAACGCTGGGAAATAAGTATTGATCATTAAGTTATAAATAAATGGATGTTCTTGGCAGCCGATAAGGGTGCCAGGGGCATCCTTTTTTAGTGCGTAAAGTTAAGCGAAAATGGTTTTTGGCATTTTGGGATGTAAGCAGGATTTCAATGGGTAAGGTAGAATACTTATCATGACGACTATGGGATTGTTATCCAGATTCAGACGTACATGCTTTCCTAATTCTAGGAGGTTACTCAGTGGAAAATAAAAAAGTGTTGATAGTTGATGACCAAAACGGTATTCGAATCCTGTTAATGGAAGTGTTCAGCAGCGAAGGATATAATACGTTCCAAGCGCCTAATGGGAAGATCGCCCTGGAGATAGTAAATAATGACAAACCTGATCTTGTGCTGCTTGATATGAAGATTCCTGGCATGGATGGCCTGGAAATTCTGAAACATATTAAGGAAATTGATCCGGATATCAAAGTCATCATGATGACGGCTTATGGTGAACTGGACATGATCAAAGAAGCTACGGATCTTGGAGCGCTCATGCACTTTACGAAACCGTTTGATATCGATGAAATGCGAGTGGCAGTCAATATGCAGCTTCGAAATGATACTGCGAATAAGTGCAGCTGAATCCTGTAGATACAGGATTTTTTTGCGTGTGAGGCTGTGAGAGTTTACGGGTGGGCATACAAGGTATTTCAGTCAGACATCCGGGGAATATTGGAAATGGGGACGTCATCATGCTGTGTCTATGAAAACTGTGCTGCAAAGCACAGCATTTTTGCAAATGCTTGTTTAGTATTTGACATGGGATGTGGTATAATAAGCCCGTATGTGATTTCGGCTAAAAACCATAGACACAACCCAACACCCCTAGGAGGATTGAAACCATGCCATTAGTATCTATGACAGACATGTTGAACAAAGCACTCGAAGGTAAATATGCAGTTGGTCAATACAACATCAATAACCTTGAGTGGACTCAAGCGATTCTTGCTGCTGCTGAAGAAGAGAAATCCCCAGTAATCTTGGGCGTATCCGAAGGCGCAGCGCGTCACATGAGCGGTTTCTACACAGTAGTTAAAATGGTAGAAGGACTCATTCACGACATGAAAATCACCGTTCCAGTTGCGATTCACCTGGACCACGGTTCCAGCTTTGACAAGTGTAAAGAAGCGATCGATGCTGGATTTACATCCGTAATGATCGACGGTTCTCACCACTCTATCGATGAAAACATCGCAATGACTAAAAAAGTTGTTGAATATGCACACGCTAAAGGCGTTTCTGTAGAAGCCGAAGTAGGTACTGTTGGTGGACAAGAAGACGACGTTATCGGTGGTATCATGTACGCTGACCTGAACGAGTGTGTACGTATCGTTAAAGAAACAGGTATCGACACATTGGCTCCGGCTCTTGGTTCCGTACACGGTCCTTACCATGGCGAGCCTAACTTGGGCTTCAAAGAAATGGAAGAAGTTCGCGATGCAGTTAACGTTCCACTGGTACTGCATGGTGGTACAGGTATCCCTAAACATGATATCGACAAAGCCATTTCCCTGGGAACTTCCAAAATCAACGTGAACACTGAGAACCAAATTTCGTTCTCCAAAGTGGTTCGCGAAGTGCTTGCAGCTAAACCAGATGCTTACGATCCACGTACATTCATCGTACCAGGCCGTGATGCAATCAAAGAAACCGTTAAAGGTAAAATTCGCGAGTTTGGTTCCAACAACAAAGCGTAATTTGTCTTTACCAGTTCCATACTGTGTAAGTGGAAAGAACACCGCCTAGCCGGTGTCTTTCCATTTTCACGCCTTATTTCTACATCGAAAGCCAACAGCACGTATTGCCGTTAACCGGCTGCAAAACACGTAGGGGGACATTAAGCTTTATGGAAAAATTGATGATTAGTGGCGGACGTCCGTTACAGGGAACTGTAACTATAAGCGGCGCCAAGAACAGCGCCATCGCGCTTATTCCTGCAGCATTGCTTGCCGAGTCAGAAGTCGTGCTGGACAACCTGCCGCTTTTGAGTGACGTGGCGGTTTATGCAGAAATTTTGGAGGAACTCGGAGCTCGTGTACACTGGGAAGGCAGTCAGATGAAGATCGATCCTTCCGATATTAAATCCATTCCCATGCCGAATGGTCCCGTGAAGAAGCTACGTGCTTCGTATTATATGATGGGAGCACTGCTTGGGCGTTTTAAAGAAGCAACCATTGGTTTGCCCGGGGGCTGCAACTTTGAGCCTCGTCCGATTGATCAACATATCAAAGGGTTTGAAGCGCTTGGCGCAACCGTAACGAACGAACATGGCTCCATTCATTTGCATGCCAAAGAGCTGCGCGGAGCAAAGATTTATCTTGATGTAAGCAGTGTAGGTGCAACCATTAACATCATGCTGGCGGCTACTCGTGCCAAAGGCTCTACAATTATCGAAAACGCGGCTAAAGAGCCTGAGATTATAGATGTAGCAACACTTTTGAATTCAATGGGTGCCAGCATCAAGGGTGCGGGTACCGAAACGATCCGCATTGAAGGTGTGTCGGAGCTTAAGGGCTGCCGTCATTCTATCATTCCGGACCGTATACAAGCAGGTACGTATATGATCGCTGCGGCTGCGACGCGTGGCGACGTTCTGATTGACAATGTCATTCCTAAACATCTGGAGGCTTTGACGGCAAAGTTGCTGGAAATGGGTGTTGGCATTGAAGAACTCGACGAAAGTATTCGTGTCATTGGCAAACCAAGCTACAATCATGTAGACGTTAAGGCGCTCGTATATCCCGGTTTTCCAACGGATTTGCAGTCCCCGATGACTAGTGTATTGACACAGGCAACGGGTGTGAGTGTCCTGAGCGACTTTGTATATAGCAACCGATTCAAGCACGTTCCTGAATTGGTACGCATGGGTGCCAAAATCCGTGTGGAAGGGCGCTCGGCTATTATTGAAGGCAGTGCACTGAATGCGGCCAAGGTAAAAGCATCCGATCTTCGCGCCGGTGCCGCGCTGGTGATCGCGGGTCTCACCGTCAGTGAAGGTGTGACCGAAGTGACAGGCGTTGAATTTATCGACCGCGGGTACGATCATCTAGTAACCAATCTGCGTCTGCTAGGTGCAGATGTGTGGCGAGAAACCGATTAATTCTGTATTGTATGACGAGTTTTACGGTATTCAAATGATTATTTTGGCAGAACTGCATATCCTTTCAGTAATTGGGTAAACCTGTTTTAATAGAGTTCTCAGTCTCTCCGGGATAAGACGAAATGTTCCTGTTTCCTTTACCGGAGGGTCTTTTTTTGAGTCAGACTTCATATGGCTTTAAGAACATCATTTCCTTTTCCCCAAACCCCGGTTTTGTTTGAACTGCGCTCCATAGCCGGTCTGCCCGGATCGAACGCCTCATGTATTCGTGTTCACTCACTAGCGGATCTTGCCGAAAGTTGGCTATCCCGCCCGGAAACTTACACTCAAAGACAAGTATTTGCATTATAACGGTTACATTCCGTACAATGGACAGAAGAGAAATGCAGAACGATGCTGCTCTTATAGCCGGAACATCAAGCGAAACTATCCATTTCACGGACTTATTAATTGAATAGGTGGTTATTATATGGATCTACAAATTTCCGATTTGGAAGAAATGAAACTAACGGACCTCTACAAACTGGCCAAAAAATATCAAATTCCCTACTACGGCACTTTAAAAAAGAAAGAATTGATCTTCGCTATACTACGTGCGCAAGCTGAACAGAGCGGATTGATGTTCATGCAGGGTGTGCTCGAAATTCTACCTGAAGGCTACGGATTCCTTCGTCCGATCAATTACCTGCCAAGTACGGAAGACATCTACATCTCAGCCTCACAGATTCGCAAGTTTGACCTAAGAACAGGTGACCTCGTATCAGGTAAGTGTAGAACACCTAAAGAAAACGAGCGATACTTCGGTTTGCTGCAAGTCAACGCTGTAAATGGTGAGAATCCATCGGCGGCTGCGGAAAGGCTTCACTTCCCGGCATTAACCCCATTGTACCCGCAGAAGAAACTGGTTCTCGAAACATCCCCCAACCATTTGTCCACACGCATTATGGATGTGCTCGCCCCGGTAGGACTGGGACAGCGCGGATTGATCGTAGCACCTCCCAAAGCGGGTAAAACACTACTCCTCAAAGAAATCGCCAACAGCATCTCAACCAACAACCCAGAAATTGAACTATTTGTCCTGTTGATTGATGAACGTCCGGAAGAAGTTACGGATATGTCGCGTTCGGTTAAAGGGGAAGTTGTGGCTTCTACGTTCGATGAGCTGCCAGAAAACCATATCAAAGTTGCGGAATTGGTGCTGGAACGTGCGCTCCGCCTGGTTGAAGCGAAAAAAGACGTCGTTATTTTGCTGGATAGCATTACGCGTCTTGCTCGTGCATACAACCTGGTCATCCCACCGTCCGGACGGACACTTAGTGGCGGTATTGACCCTGCAGCATTCCATCGTCCTAAACGTTTCTTCGGTTCTGCACGGAATGTGGAAGAGGGCGGAAGCCTGACGATCCTGGCTACAGCATTGATTGATACAGGATCACGTATGGATGATATCATTTATGAAGAATTTAAAGGTACGGGCAATATGGAGCTTCATCTGGATCGTAAGCTGGCCGAGCGTCGTATTTTCCCGGCTATCGATATTCGTCGTTCCGGTACACGTCGCGAAGAAGTGTTGCTGAGCAAGGAAGAACTTGATACAATCTGGGCGATTCGTAAAAATATGAACGATTCCCACGACTTTGTCGAAGGTTTCTTGAAAAAACTGCGTAATAGCAAGACGAACGCTGAATTCCTGGCGGCATTTGATACAGCTGGCAGCAGCAGTCCAACCAGCAACTCCGGATCGACTACGACTCGCCGCTCGCCAAGACAGACTGCGGCGTCCGGTACAACTACCTAGCATTACGTCGTTGATTTAACTCAAATTTTGCAGCGCTGCTGCTGATTAACAATATACTCGTCGTTTGGTTTTAACCCATTAGATGTGAGGAGAACATCATGTATTTAGTATACGCAGATGAAAAAGGTAATGTATTTGATCATCCTTCCCTGTACGGGTTGGCCCGCAGTGGAGATATGATCGTCGAAATTATGGAGGATGAGCTGATTCCTTTGCCGGAAGGTGCAACGCTGGTTGGACTGCCGAGTACACGCCCGATTGGTATGGACCCGGATACTGGCGAAATGCTTCCAATGCCTAGCGATACACAGGCGGTTGGGGCTTTGCTTCCGCAAGGGTTCACTCGGTTGTGTCTGCCGGGGTATGTAAAGACGGATAAAGAGTACAAACTGCCTTTGTTCGGTTACTCGGCTGTTGTGTGGAAAGATGGTCAGTTTTACGTCACTGCCCGGATGTCGGATCATCCAGATCAATGGAATCCGCTGAACTGTGATCGGGATGACGTACGTGCGGGTGTTAAACGTTTAACGAAGCAATATCCTGAAAACCGTCTCTATACCCATCTGTCCAATTGTGCGCTCGGGTATGAATGTCTGACTTCGTCCAACACCTTCCTGAATCGTTGGGAAGGCGGAGTTCCAGTATCCTATTCCTGCAACGCAGGCTGTTTCGGATGTATTTCCGAGCAACCGGATGATAGTGGCTTCGTTTCTCCGCAGACCCGGATGAATTTCCGTCCGCGTGTGGACGAAATCGTTGAAGTAATGCTGGAGCACTTGAAGACGCCGGAATCGATTATCAGCTTTGGTCAAGGTTGTGAAGGGGAGCCTTCCACACAGGCCAAATTGATTATTGAAGCCATCCGTGAAGTGCGTTCCATAACCGACATGGGATATATCAACATTAACACCAATGCCGGTTTGAATGATCACATGAGAGGTATTGTTGATGCAGGGCTTGACCTCATGCGTGTAAGTACAATCAGCGCTCTGGATGACCACTACAATGCATACTACAAACCTCGCGGATATACACTGGCCAATGTAGAAAAATCGATGAAATACGCCGCTTCCCAGGGCGTATATACGTCGATCAACTATTTGATCTTCCCGGGAGTAACAGATCGTGAGGAAGAGATTGAAGCGATGATTGAGTTTGCTCGCAGAACCGAGTTGCGTCTTATTCAAATGCGTAATCTTAATATTGACCCGGAGAGCTATCTGGAATTGATTCCTCCGGCTCAAGGTGATATTTTGGGTATGAAGCAAATGATTGAGATCTTTGAGGAAGAGCTGCCTGATGTCGTTATCGGCTCTTACACGCATGTTCCCCCAGCTGGAATGGCACGTCCTAAACGTCTGATCACCTCTTGACAATAATGGATTGCAACCGGCATTAGGCCGTGTTATAATCTTCGATGTTGTGCCATTTACTCTGGGTCCGCTTGAGGCTCAGGGCGGAAAGAGGTGAAAGGTAATGAAAGCAGCAATTCATCCTAAATACACGATTGGTCAAGTATCTTGCGCTTGCGGGAATACTTTTGAGACTGGTTCGGTTAAAGACGGACTTCGTGTAGAGATTTGCTCCGCGTGCCACCCGTTCTTCACCGGTAAACAGAAGTTTATCGATGCTGGCGGCCGTGTTGATCGTTTCAAGAAAAAATACGGAATCTAATTCAGCAATTCCCTGGGGATTGTCTGTCTATTACATCCAAATCACCTCTGCCGTTCCGGCAGGGGTTTTTATATATTTTCATGTGATTATATTGCTACCCTTTTCGCTCCGGTTGCAATTTAGACAACCTTAAGTTATACTATTTCTTACCGTGCTAGATGGGGAGGTAGCGGTGCCCTGTAACTCGCAATCCGCTACAGCGAGGTTGAATTCCTGCTAGAGGTTTTGTCGATGTGAGGTTTGGTCCCTTAACGTGGTGTTGACGGTTGGGTCCTCCGCAATGAGTACTCATGAACCTGGTCAGGTCCGGAAGGAAGCAGCCATAAGTGAGATCACTCTTGTGCCGGAGGGTCGCCTAGCCCGAGCTGTTGTTAAGGGGTGCCGCTTGGATCGCAAATATCGATAGCAGGTGCACGGCTTACCATTTAAATGTAGAGACCTTTGCAGTTGTATGTATGCAGAGGTCTTTTTGATATGTCTAAAAAAACCACGTATGATGAGTCAGATAAAGTTTGGATTCACCCCGGAATATAGTATAATGGGGGAACGACAAAGGACTCGAATGCGAAGTGGAAGGAAGGTAACGCATCATGGAGCATATCGCGTTATACCGGGCTTGGCGTCCCCAGTCGTTTCAAGATATGGTGGGACAACAGCATATTATTCAGACCTTGCAGAACGCGATTCGTGAACAGCGGACTTCCCATGCCTACTTGTTTAGCGGGCCCAGAGGAACAGGGAAGACGAGTGCCGCCAAGATTTTGGCCAAAGCTGTAAACTGCGAACGCGGGCCTGCGCCTGAGCCTTGTAACGAGTGTGAAGCTTGCCGCAGGATTACGACTGGCGCTGTGATGGATGTGCAGGAAATTGATGCCGCATCCAACCGTGGCGTTGAAGAAATCCGCGATCTTCGGGAAAAGGTGAAATACGCCCCGACTGAAGTCCGGCAGAAAGTGTATATTATTGACGAAGTGCACATGCTGACGACAGAGGCATTCAATGCGCTGCTCAAAACATTGGAAGAGCCTCCGCCACATGTGATGTTTATTTTGGCAACGACAGAACCCCATCGTCTTCCGGCAACAATTATTTCTCGCTGTCAGCGATTTGATTTTCGCAGAGTGTCTCTGGAAGAACAGACAGCACGACTTACGCTGATCTGTGAACAGGAAGGCATGGAAGCCGATCAGGACGCACTCCAGTATATTGCTCGTCTGTCTGACGGGGGAATGAGGGACGCACTCAGTGTCCTGGATCAGATATCTTCCTTTACAGATGGAAGGGTGACCTATCAGCAGGTTATGGATATGACCGGAGGCATTCCTTCCGAACAGTTTGCAAAGTTGGCTGCTTCTCTGCTCAAGGGCGATGTAGGTCATATTTTGCAGATGATCGAAGGGTTCATGCATGAAGGTAAGAGTGCGGACAAGTGCATGGAAAATTTGCTTTATTATTTCCGTGATTTGCTTATGATTAAGATGGTGCCGGATGCCGATAAACTGACGGATCGGGTACTTAACCCCGAGTCGTTCCGTGATATGGCGGAATCATTCACCAAGGAACAGCTGTTCCAGATGATTGATACACTTAACCGGTACCAGAGTGAGATGAAATATGCAGTACAGCCGCAGACGCTGTTTGAAGTAGCTCTCCTTAAACTGTGCAGTATTCCTGCTCAAGGGGCGTCATCGGGTCAGATGGCGGGTTCGGCCGGCGCTGCTCCTGCTGTATCCGCGCCAGTGGATGGCGGGGAGATCAACCGACTGAAGCAACAGCTTGCTGAACTGGAGAAAAAGCTGGATCGTGCGCTTAAGAGCGGTTTGTCTGGGGGAGAGGCTGCATCAAGTGCTCCTTCACGCCCGGCAACACGAGCTCCGGTGTCGAGAGGCAATTCGCCAGCGAAGTTACCTGCACAGCTTGATCAGTATGTTGCACATAAGGGATCTCCTGAGTTTACGGAGGTTAGCAAGAAGTGGGGGCAGATCCTGCAGCGCGTCAAAGAAGAGAAAGTAACCGTTCACGCCTGGTTTATGGATGGTGAACCTGTATCGGTGCTGGAAGACAATGTTCTGGTGGCGTTTAAGAACAACATCCACCGTGAAACTACGGAGAAGCAGGCTAATCGCGAAGTGATTGAACGGGTGCTGTCTGAACAGCTTGGACGTTCAGCGCGTCTTGTGACGATGATGCTCAAAGATTGGACTGGAGCGATGGAAGGAGCTGCTGAAACGCCAAAGGAGGACTTTAAGCTTGAACCTGAGCATGAAGACGGCGGTTCAGGCAACAAGCAGCCTTGGATTGATGAAGCCATCCAGCTCTTTGGTGAGGACCTTGTAGTGATCAAAGAATAGATATACATGCGCCTGGCGCGATAACTATACCAAAGGAGATGAATAATCATGAACAACATGAACCAAATGATGAAACAAGTGAAGAAAATGCAGGAGCAAATGCTGAAGGCACAGGAGGAACTGGCGGACAAAACAGTCCAAGGTACTTCTGGTGGCGGTGTTGTAACTGCTGAAGTTAACGGACATAAGAAATTGCTGGCGATCACTATCAAGCCAGAAGCGGTTGATCCAGAAGATGTAGAAATGCTGCAGGATCTGGTTATGACAGCAGTCAATGACGCAATGACCAAAGCGGATGAAATTGCGAACCAGGATATGGGTAAATTCACAGGCGGTATGAAAATTCCGGGATTATTTTAATTAAAATTGATCCTATCAAAGGAGACGCAATCGATTGTATTATCCCGAACCGATAGCGAAGCTGATTGATGCTTTCACCCGTTTGCCGGGTGTTGGCCCCAAGACTGCGGCGCGACTAGCTTTTCATGTGCTTAACATGAAGGAAGATGACGTTATTGATTTTGCCAAAGCGCTCGTCAGTGTGAAGCGGAATCTTCATTACTGTTCGGTGTGTTGTAATATTACGGATACTGACCCGTGTCGGATCTGTCAGGATAAATCCAGGGATGTCTCGGTAATCTGTGTCGTTCAGGATTCCAAAGATTTGGTGGCTATGGAGCGTACCAAGGAATTTGACGGATACTATCATGTGCTGCAGGGTGCAATCTCTCCTATGGAGGGGATAGGTCCGGATGATATCCGTCTGAAGGAACTATTGACCCGTTTAAGCGATGAGCGAGTTAAAGAACTGATTCTGGCTACAAATCCGAATATCGAAGGTGAGGCCACGGCGATGTATATTTCTCGTCTGGTCCGTCCGTTTGAGATCTCGGTGACTCGGATTGCCCATGGATTGCCTGTTGGGGGCGACCTGGAGTATGCGGATGAAGTGACTCTTTCCAAGGCGCTGGAAGGGCGCAGGGAAATGAGATAGCTGTGCGTGTTTCTTATTAAGAGTATGCGCCTATAATGATTGATTTCCTAATTGAAAAGAATAGATAAGTTTGGATTACTTAGAGAGCCCTTTGGGCTCTCTTTTTTTGTTTTAATACTCTTTGAAATGTCGCTTAAATGTAAAGCCTCTCATTTCTACTGATGTATCATAGAATTTCGTTGAGATTAAATTAACGATTCATTAAATTGTTTAGCTCAGTTCTAAGTTTGTCCTTTCCCTGATATGTATGAGAATATGTCGTGCTGATTAGGAGGGAGCGAGCTTATGTTTATATGGCGAAATATAGGAAGATCGGTGGAGAAGCGTGAAAGAATGCTAAAGGAGATGGAAGAGGAACAGATTTATTCAGATATACAGAAAGCCAAGGCAGAGTGGGAACGGGCTGTCAGACAGTTTGAAGAGGCGCAGGGGCAGGATGAGATTGATTATGCGATCTATGTGCTGGAGGCCGCGGAGCGTAAATATCAGATTCATTTGAAGCGTGCTAAACGTGTAGGGATTAATAAGGCAGTTATAAGTGATCGGGGAGTGAGCATGTAGGTGGAGGTGTGACATTCAATTATGGGGGTGTTAAGTATGAAGAGTCTTATATTAGGTAGTGTGCTTGTTGTGTCGTTACTAGGGCTGATAATCATCTTGTTTAGAAAACGGATTGGGCTATCCTTCTTTACATCATTCGGGATTCATCTGGTACTGGCTGCGGTGGGGATATATGTTGTTAATTATTCTGGTTGGATCACTGGAGCATACATCCCGCTGAACCCTGCCACAATAGGTACTGTAAGCATTCTAGGACTGCCGGGTGTTGGTTTATTATTGGGTTTGAAAATTTCTTTGTTTGGGTAGTTGACTCCTTCGATGTTTATATGGTACATTATATCTCGTTGCTTTGCTTGCTTGGTTAAATGCTTTTGACGAAATGATTGAGTTTGATAAGAACTCGAAAAAAGAATTTCAAAAAAAGCTTGACTGAAACAAACGAAGTATGGTATATTATAAAAGTCGCCGCTGAGAGAAAATGGTGATGAAAAAGCAAGAAAATTATTGAGTTTGATCTTTGAAAACTGAACAACGAGTGAGTAACGATCTTGCTTGCAAGATCAACGCTGAGAAATCGGTACACGTCTTCGGACGGTATGATTTCGAAGCAACAATGAGATTTTTAATCTCGTCAGTTTCAAAATGAGCTTATCGCTCTTTTCAATACTTTATTGGAGAGTTTGATCCTGGCTCAGGACGAACGCTGGCGGCATGCCTAATACA
>NZ_FOCH01000014.1:0-17498 GCF_900110055.1 Paenibacillus sp. OK076 | reverse complement strand
CTGAGGAATTGTTCAAAGATGTAGATGATGTATTGAGAAAACTGCGTCCTTATTTAAACCGCGATGGTGGAGATGCCGAATTGGTTCAAGTTAAGGATGGAGTGGCTAAACTAAAATTCTTGGGAGAGTGCAACGGCTGTCCTAGTGCAACGATCACATTGAAGGCTGGCATAGAACGTGCCATTTTTGAAGAAGTAGATGGCATTCATGAAGTCGTTCAAGTCTTCTAGAGAAAGGGTGACCAAACAA
Source organism: Paenibacillus sp. OK076 (assembly GCF_900110055.1). Classification (NCBI taxonomy): domain Bacteria; kingdom Bacillati; phylum Bacillota; class Bacilli; order Caryophanales; family Paenibacillaceae; genus Paenibacillus; species Paenibacillus sp. OK076. Next base: position 17,249 of record NZ_FOCH01000014.1, on the reverse strand, counting down.
ACTACTTCCTTGCTGACATACGTTTGGACCTGCCTTTTCGCTACAATAAGAGCGTAAACCAAACTTGAAACGAATGCAGCTTTATGATGAAGATTGCGCTAGATCCAACAAAAGTATGCGCTTCCGGAAAAAACGGCTTTTCCAAGTGCTTCAAAGGATCACGTTTCAAATCACATTTAGGAGGAACATTCATGTATAATGCCAGCTCCACCCGATATGACAAGATGACATATAACCGTACTGGCCGCAGTGGCCTGCTCCTGCCAGCTATTTCGCTAGGTCTGTGGCATAACTTTGGCGGGATCGATAACTTCGAGAACGGCAGAGCTATGGTGAGAAGAGCCTTTGATCTGGGAATCACCCATTTTGATTTATCCAACAACTACGGGCCTCCTGCCGGTTCCGCAGAAGAGACTTTCGGACAAATCCTGAAGAAGGATTTAGCCGCTTATCGTGATGAACTGATTATCTCCAGCAAAGCCGGATATTATATGTGGCCAGGCCCTTACGGAGAATGGGGCTCCAAGAAATATCTCGTATCCAGTCTGGATCAAAGCTTGCAACGGATGGGACTGGATTATGTAGACATTTACTACCACCACCGCCCAGACCCTAACACGCCGCTGGAAGAAACGATGTCTGCATTGGATCTGCTTGTTCGCCAAGGCAAGGCCCTGTATGTCGGCATTTCGAATTACAGTGCGGAAGATACCCGCAAAGCATCGCAAATCCTGCGCCAGCTCGGAACTCCATGCCTGATTCATCAGCCGAATTACTCGATGCTGTCCCGCTGGATTGAAGGCGGCTTGCAGGATGTACTGGACGAAGAAGGTATTGGAAGCATCGTGTTCTCACCGCTGGAAAAAGGCATCCTGACTGACCGTTATCTAAACGGCATCGCAGCCGATTCCCGTGCCGCCGGACCAAGTGTCTTCCTTTCTGAAAAAGAGCTTACGGATGATGTCCTCGGTAAAGTACGGAAACTGAACGATCTTGCCGCTGCTCGCGGACAGAAAATGTCGCAGTTGGCTCTCTCCTGGGTGCTTCGCGGCGGCAGAGTGACTTCCGCCCTGATTGGAGCCAGCAAGGTAAGCCAAATTGAGGATGCGGTCGCCTCCTTGAATGCACCGGAACTTAGTGCAGAAGAGCTGGAGCAAATCGAAGCCATTTTGCCCGGATAGTTTACTTTTCAATATGGAGGGCGGGGACAACGGTCCCCGCTTATTCTATTCTATCTACAGCCCATGCATGGGCTTGCGCTCTACTGAGCCTTTACACTCTACTCCTTGCTCATCCCTTTTCATTACAGGTTTATTTTCCGGATCATGCTCTGGAGTTGTCAACAAAAGTGCAGTTTGAAAACACACACAACAAGCTGATGGCTGCTTGCGGCGTTATATTAGCTCCACTCTATGGCACACTGCAAAGCATTATCGGCGGGTTGACGCTGGTGCTGCTGATTGCTGTTGCCAGCAGTTTCCGCTTCGGCTTTCAAGATACTAAACAAACAGCATTGCCACTGGCTCCTTTTCTGGCTATTGGCGGCATCGCTGCTTTTTTCTTTCGAATTAAAGCTATTTTTCATTTCGTATTAAAGCTATTTTTCATTTCGTATTAAGGAGGATAAATATGAATAGCGTATCTAATCTGCTTCATTTAGCACAACAAGGTGACAAAGAAGCTGAAGCCAGATTGATTATCCGTTATGGGATTTATAAATAAATACGCTAAACGAAATGGCACCATTGATCCAAATTGCAAACAACAGTTGACAATTGCCTTTATCCTGGCAGTCAGTCGCTTTGATCTTAGTCGTTACAAATAATACAAGGACAAGCCATGTGGAGTTTGCTTCATATGGCTTGTCCTTGTTTCCATACTATATTCTAAATTATTTATAGAGAAATATCCAAGGAAGTAATCATCAGATCTTAATGTTACCTTTATTGCCCCTTGATCTTTAAGAACTTCATATTACTTGTTTCAAGTACGTTCTTTTCTCTGCTGTCTGCTATATCGACAAAAGGGGGCAAGTCCGTAGAACGACTAACCGGCGATTGTCTGCGTTCGCCCTCCAAAGCACTATCGTCGAGCAGATGTTTCCTCATAGCTTTGCAAGCCCGCATCACGCAAAGTTCTTCCGACATAGCCCAACTCTCGACGTGCAGCGGCATCGTTGACTGTGAACTCACGCCCGATCATGCGTATCATCGAGCGTGAGATCGGCGGATCCCCGTCCTTCCGCGTGACGGCCCAGATAGTGTCGAGCAGCCGGCCAATGGCAGAGGCAAGCCAGTAGGGCATCGAATGCAGCTTATTGATGGACAAGCCCTGTAAGTTCGCGAGCGAGGTGACGAACTCACGGAAAGTCTGCCCTTCCTGGTCTTTGATGAAGAAGGCATGACCGCCTTCTCCGCGTGTGAGTGTGCATTGTATCGCTTCTACCACATTGTCCACGTGGCAGGTTGCAAAAGCATAGTCTCCGCGGTTGATGAAGGCGAACTGTCCAGATCTGACTGCTTCGGGAAGCCCTTGACTAAACGGATCACCCGGCCCCCAGATAGCCGGCGGGCGAAGCGCGATGGTGCGAAAGCCAGGTTTGTTAGCTGCCAGAACCATCGATTCGGCCCGTGCCTTGCTTGCCAGGTAGGCGGAGAAGTGGTTCGGGAAAATCGGCGTGCTTTCATCAACGTTGCGTTTGGGAGTACCGCCATTATCCATGAGGATTCCCGCTGCACTGATGTAGACAAATGTCTTCGCACCGGCGGACTCGGCTGCCTTCAACAAGGCTACGGTTCCATCAACGTTGGTACGAAAGAGGGGTTCGCGAGGCCCTGAAAAGCGGAACAGTGCTGCTGCGTGCACAACCGCATCAATCACCGGCAATATGAGTGGCGTGCTGCTTTCGAGATCGGCATCGACTGGCGTAGCACCCATGGACTTGAGTTTGGCGTGAGATGATATGGAGCGTGTGAGTGCGAAAATCTCGTGACCGTCCTCTATGAGCTTCGGGATTAGGCGACCGCCTAGCAGACCAGTACCTCCCGTGACAAGAATTTTCATTGTGTTCGTCCTTTCTGTTCAGGATGTAGGATGGACCGTATGGCCCCCTCACGAATTTGCTCCAGGATTTCTAAAGTGGGTGGCACCGCTTTGCGTAGCCGAGCTGTGACGTATAGTAGGGATGCAGCATTCGCAGATGCCCACATGAGATCAGCAGCCACCTCCACCGTCGGCCTGAGCCGACCCTCAGCAGCGATGGCCGCGATGCGTTGGATGAGGAGCGCAAATGCCTGCTCGTCGGCGGGAATTTCAGCATCGTTGAGAACGCGGCCCATCATCACCCCGTAGAGCCGTGGACGAGCCGCCGCGAAGCGCACGTAATCGTCCCAGCCTTCGCGTAGTGCCATAACCGGATCGAAGGATTGCGTAGCAGTCCTTTTACTCTCAAGAAACTGAGCAAATGCTTCCTTAATGGCGGCGCTCAGTAGCCCGTCGGCGCTGCCGAAGTGATGATACAGCGTCGGTGCGGTCACCTTCGCTATTGCGCAGACGGAGCGGGTTGTGAACTGTGCCTCGCCCTCTTCCTCGAGAACTTGTAAAGCCGCATTGAGTAGAGCGTCGTGTGTATTCATGCGACCAATATAGCACAGCTACTTAGTTTGTCTATAGCGATGCTATATTGGTGCCAATCCCCTCCTGACATTCAATAAAACCCCAGTTCCCGACGCGACTATATCCGTTTCCCGTACGGACGCTGAAAATCCATCTTGATTCAGTGATTGTGGCAAACACGAGCAATCCCCCATCAAAGTCTGTCTCTATAAGACCCACGATTTCTCATGGACGATAAGCAAAGCTTACCCTAAAATTACGGCCTAGTACTTTTCTTTTGTTGTTGAACACTCCAGAGAGTAAATAAAATTCCCACGCCGGTTACGATGGAAGCAACCCAAGGAACGGCTGTTAGGCCTCCCCCAAATTGTAAATCTATAACCAAGCCTCCGATATACGCACCAAACGCATTACCCAGGTTAAAAGCCGCAACATTTAAAGTCGACGCCAGCGTTGGAGCTTCTTTGGCCATATTCAGCATATGAAGCTGCAATCCTGGTATAATTCCAAAAGCAGCCATTCCTAATATAAAAATAGTAATCAAAGCAGGCACTTTATGCTGATCCGTAATTGAGAATAATGCCAAAACTATGGCCAACACAACGAGTATCCCGAGGAGAGACGGCATTAATTTGCGGTCAGCCAGCTTGCCTCCGATAATATTCCCAAGCGTGATGCCGATCCCGAATAAAACAAGGATGTAAGAAACCGAATTCACCGGGAACTTAGTAATATCAGTTAAAATCGGTGAAATATAAGTGAATACCGTAAAGAGCCCTCCATTACCAAACGTCGTCATCAAAAGAGCAATATAAACGGTTGGCTTACGCAGTACACTAAGCTCCTGCTTAAGGTTCGATAAAGCTGATTCTACTTTTGGAACGAGCACGGCAATCCCAATCAAAGCAATCAGACCTAGGATAGTGATCGCCCAAAAAGTGGATCTCCATCCAAAGGCTTGACCAATAAATGTACCGATCGGAACGCCAAGAATATTTGCAAGTGTCAGACCGGTAAACATGATTGCAATAGCTCCAGCCCGTTTTTCCTTAGGAACCAGTCCAGCTGCAATAACAGATCCAACGCCAAAAAAGGACCCATGAGTTAATGCAGCCACGATACGAGCTACCATTAATACTCCATAGTTCGGTGCAAGAGCAGCCAATGCATTACCTGATATGAACAGAATCATAAGAAAAAGAAGCAACTGCTTTCGCTTCATTCGATGAGTGGCGACTGTGATGATAGGAGCTCCTATAGCCACACCCAGTGCATATCCGGTAATGAGTAGCCCTGCTGAGGGGATGGACACCTGCAAGCTTTCGGCCACTTCAGGAAGTAACCCCATAATAATAAATTCAGTCATTCCAATCGCAAATGCCCCGATTGTCAGCGCTAATAGCGCCAAAGTCGGTCTTTTACTTTCTGGTTTATTTTCTATATTCACTGCATCCAAATAAATAACCACCTATCCGTTTTTCTCAATAAGAAAGCACTCGAAAACCAGCAGCTTTAGCACCAGACTCGGGTGATTCCTGCATTATTCACAAGCCCCGTTCGACAAGCTCTTTCTGCTACTCCTTCGATATAGCTCACCATTTTGTCATACATATACGCACAATGGTTGTTCCATCTACTCGTGTTTCCTTGCGAAACAGCATTCCTGCAAATAAGACGAGAAGAATGTTATATTCATTAGCACGCGCTTGTTAGCCTATCCAATTTACTGAGCAAAACTCCTTAAATCCAGATCCCCCTAAACTCCCCAGCTTTAATCCTGTCACGAAAAAATCGAACATACGATTCCGGTCTTGCCTTTCAATAGAATCATGATACAATAAAAGGTACCGTTCGGTATCTTTTATTGTACAACAAGCTGTTCTAGAATGAAATAGCGCCGAGCCATTTTGTTTTCATGAGAGTTATTACCTTTTTGGAATAACTAAAACTTATAGGAGGACTTGAGAATGACTGAAAAGTAGATTTTAAAGGCGTTGAACTGATCTGACCTTTTTTTCGCCGAATTAAAGAGTTGTCACATAATGAATTTGTAGTGCACGCAAGGACAAGGAAGTGATTATATATTTGTTAAAATACGGAACTAAAATTCTCATTGTTGCTCGGGATAGACGCATTCAAATGCTTCTCAAATCAAATCTTGAGAAGAAAGACTGCATGGTCGATCAAGTGTATGATGATAAATCATCATTTCTTAAAACACGACAGTTCGACTATAGTCCCGTTACATTAGATGCAGCAACTCCTTATCAGGATGAAATCACTCTTTGTTCTAAGATCAAGAAATGAAATTCAAAAAAAAGAAAGCTATTGGATAAGACAAAACAACCAGGGGAGTTGAAGTAAGATGAGTGAAGCAACAGAAACGATAGAGGGTTGGTATGCACTGCATGATTTCCGCACCATCGACTGGCTTGCCTGGGAAAGTGCAACCACAGAGGAACGCGAGTATGCAAAGCATGATTTGATGACGCTAATCTATGAATGGTCGGCGGTCGAATCCCGGATGGAGGGCAGCTTGGCAATGTACGCCATCGTAGGCCAGAAGGCAGACATTATGTTTATAAACCTACGCGAGACACTCGAGGAGCTGAACTCAGCGGAGAACGCATTTAATCGTTCTCGGTTCGCAAAATTCGTAAAACCAGTTTACTCGTACGTCAGTGTCGTCGAGCTGAGCAATTATTTAGCCCCTCCCGGCTCCGATCCGATGCAAGTTCCCGAAGTAGCCGCTCGCCTTAAGCCAATCTTACCCAAGGCGAAACATATCTGCTTTTACCCTATGAACAAGCGACGCATGCTTAACGATAACTGGTACATGCTTTCTCTGGAGGAGCGCAAAAACTTCATGCGCAGTCACGGTATGATCGGCCGCACTTATGCAGGCAAGGTCAAGCAGATTATCACCGGCTCGGTCGGCTTCGACGATTGGGAGTGGGGTGTTACACTGTTTGCCGACGATCCGCTGCAGTTTAAGAAGCTCGTCTATGAGATGCGGTTCGACGAGACTAGCGCACGCTTCGGAGAATTCGGCCAGTTTTACGTTGGCAACATACTCACACCTGCTGGCTTGACAGAGTTGCTGAACGTGTGAAGGGCTAAATTATGCTTCACGGATTTTTAATTTTTTATATTTCGTGACAGTTCTAGGTCCATTTCGAAAATATAAACCCAATTGCAAAGTACCGAGGAAACTTAACAAAAAATCAACCCGGATAAGGAGAAACTTAGATTGATGACAAACCAGACGGAAAAAACATTGGTCATTGTAACCCATCCTAACTTAAATAGCTCAAGAATAAATAAACGGCTGACCGAAGAACTATTAATACATGAAGAAGTCACTGTCCACCTGCTGTATGAAGCTTACCCTGACGAACAAATCGACGTGGAAAAAGAACGCCAACTTTTGGAAAATTACGACCGGATTGTACTTCAATTCCCATTTTACTGGTACAGCGCTCCTTACTTGTTGAAAAAATGGCTGGACAAAGTATGGGGCAGCGGCTGGGCGTACGGGCCGGGAGGAAATAAGCTGGAAGGTAAGGAACTGCGGCTGGCCATTTCAACCGGCGGTGTTCGTGAAGCTTATCAAGCCGGCGGATTCCATCAATATTCTTATAGCGAGCTGCTGAGACCCTTCCAGGCTTCTGCAAATCGTGTAAAAATGCTTTATAAACCCTCCTTTGAAATTAGTGGTGTTAGAGAAGTAAATGACGAAGCTCTTGAAAAACTGGCTAAGAAGTATGCTGAATTCGTCACTCAGCCATTTCTGATTGCAGTTGAATCCTAAGGGGGGATCTCACTCGGGGAGTCATCCAAAAACTTAACCCCTCATAAGCGGCGCTGCGCTCATATGTCCAGTAATCGTTGCTGGTGTATAAAAAAAGAACGGTTCCTGAGCATAATGTTATCCATCAGCAACGACAATGCAATCGGCTCACAAGAAAAAGCGGCTCGGATATCCGAGTCAGCGTATACGAAAAGGAGATAAGAAGATGACGAATACGAACGCAACGAATGGTAAAGAGGCCGCCTATCATGGTGTGCCGGCGGAAGACGCTTACGGTTATGCACAAGCAATCAAGATCGGAAACACGATCCATGTTTCCGGCCAACTCAGCCACGACGAAAATGGGGCGATGGTCTTCCCCGCGGTGCTCGATGAATCTGGGAAGCCGGCCGACTTCTCGATGATGGAGGAGCAGATGCGGGTAACCTATGCCAATGCCGCGAAGATCCTAGCACAATTCGGGGCCACCTTCGACCACGTGGTTGAAGATACGCTCTACGTCCTCGATGTCGATGCGGCGTTTGCGGTCGCAGGCAAGGTTCGGAAAGAAGTCTACGGGACGCCGCGGCCTCAGGTCGCCAGCAATTTGATCGGCGTACCGAGACTGGGCTTCCCAGAGCAACTAATCGAAATCGTCTTCAAGGCAGTGCTGCCTCAAGCCTAAGCGGACGCGGGTTTGACGAGGAGGCGTGCCCATCACGAACCCATCAAGACAACTGCCCCCAACGACATGTTGATTGTGTGCCAACCTGTGGCAGCATGTCGTGTTATGCATGAGACGTGTATTGGCATCCTTGGTCGCTGATAACGGTCAATCCAGTCACGTCTTTATGTTGTTTAAATACCTTTTTAGACGTCTCCAGGACCAACGGATTGTCGTTATGGCGGTCGAATCCCGGATGGAAGGCAGCTTGGCAATGTATGCCATCGTCGGCCAGAAGGCAGACATTATGTTTATAAACCTACGCGACACACTCAAGGAGCTGAACTCAGCGGAGAACGCATTTAATCGTTCTCGGTTCGCCAAATTCGTAAAACCAGATTGCTGAGGGACAGATATATAATCAACACAAATTACAAATGGCTTTGGAAGGGAGGTCGTAAGGAATGGGAATTGATACGGTACTATGGAGCAGGCTGGTGACAGGAATGACACTAGGGTTCCATATGATATTCGCGACGATTGGTGTCGGTATCCCTCTCATGATCGCGATTGCTGAGTTCATCGGCATCCGCAAGCAAGATTCTCATTACACACTGATGGCTAAGAGGTGGGCGCGGGGGTTTGTTATATCCGTCGCAGTTGGTGTCGTAACAGGCACGGCAATTTCACTGCAACTGGCATTGGTATGGCCGAATTTTATGAAATTGGCAGGGAACGTTATTGCACTTCCGTTATTCATGGAGGTATTTGCATTCTTTTTTGAAGCTATCTTTTTAGGCATTTATCTGTATACGTGGGATCGGTTCAAGAATCCCTATATTCATTGGCTGCTCACACTCCCCATTGTCTTAGGGGCAGGAATGTCTGCTGTTTTTATTACGACTGTGAATGGTTTTATGAACCAACCTGGGGGATTCACAATGCAAGGTGGACAATTTACAGCCGTTAACCCTGTGCAAGCGATGCTGAATACGGCGACGTTCTCCAAAGTGTTCCATGTATTAAGCTCAGCCTACTTAACAGGAGCGGCTCTGCTAGCAGGAATTGCGGCTTTTACGATGCTTAGAAAAGGGGTTACTGGATACCACAAAAAAGCGTTAAAGCTTATGATGGCCGTTGTTATGTTATTCGGATTGCTAAACACAGTAGCTGGAGATGCGTCTGCCAAGTTCTTGGCCGAGCATCAGCCGGAAAAGCTAGCTGCTGCGGAATGGCATTTTGAGACCGAGAGCGGCGCGGATTTGATTCTATTGGGGTGGCTTAATGCCGAGCATAAAATTATTGGCGCAATTCACCTGCCGAAGATTCTCAGCTTCCTGGCTTTTGGAAATTTTAATGCGAAAGTAACAGGTCTGAATGAATTTTCTCCAGATGAACAACCTCCGCTCCTTGTGCATTATTTTTTTGATTTGATGGCTGGCATAGGGTTTGCGTTATTGGGCATATCCGTTCTGTATTTCCTATTTACATTCTGGAAAAAACGCAATGAGCACAATAAATGGCTGCTCCGCATTATTGCTCTAGGTGCGCCGCTCGCATTTTTGGGAGTCGAGTTGGGCTGGTTTTACGCCGAGTTGGGGCGGCAGCCGTGGATTCTACGAGGATATATGCGTGTAGAAGAAGCGGCGACGACATCGCCCAGCGTGAGAATTCTTTTTTTCCTCTTCCTTCTTCTTTACATCGTATTAGGCGCGGTTAGTGTTCTTGTTCTTCGGCGCTTATTCCACAATAATCCGGCAGAAACTGAGATGGAGAAGTGGGCACAGCATGCGGGTAACAAGAGGTCCGGGAAGGATGCGCATGCCTGATGAGTTATGATTTGATTGGAATTTCAGTACTTTGGCTGTTTTTGTACGGTTATCTTATTTTAGCCTCCATTGACTTTGGAGCAGGTTTCTTTGCCTTTTATGCCCGCCTGACCAAGCAGGACCACCTCATTAATCGTCTGATTTCTCGTTATTTGTCACCCGTATGGGAGATCACAAATGTGTTTTTCGTCTTTTTCTACATCGGCATGATCGGATTTTTTCCGGATACAGCGTATTATTATGGCTCGGCGCTTATTGTTCCAGGGAGTGTCGCAATCGTGCTGCTTGCTATTCGTGGCTCGTTCTATGCATTTGAAAACTATGGGTCCAAAAATAATATTGTCTATCTGTTTTTGTACGGCGCAACGGGTTTGCTGATCCCGGCTTCATTGTCCGTGGCGCTGACCCTGTCTGAAGGCGGCTTTATCTTGAAGCAGGATCAGACGGTTTCTCTGGATTACTGGGCTTTATTAACCAATCCATTATCGTGGAGCATCGTTGGATTGGCGATTGTGTCTGTTTTGTTTATTAGTGCCTGTTTTTTGACGTTTTACGCTTCACGAGCAGAGGACAAAGCTGCCCTAAAGCTTATGCGGACCTATGCGCTGTTCTGGAGCACACCGACGATTATTATCGCCCTGACGGCCTTTATCTATTTGGGGCAACACAATGAGCGGCACTATCAAAATATGATGGATTTATGGTGGCTGTTAGCACTTTCTGTTACCTTTTTCATCATTGCGTTGTGGCTGTTATACCGCGGCCGTCGCTATGGGGTAGCATTTGTTTGCATCATGCTGCAATTTCTCTGTGCCTTTTTCGCTTACGGGATTGGGCAGTATCCCTATATTCTTGATCCCTACATTACGATTCAAAGCAGCGTTACCTCATCCTCAATGGGCTTCGCGCTGGTTGTCGTATTTATCGGGGGTATGTGTCTATTAATTCCTTCTCTTATTTTGGTTTTCAAGCTGTTTCTATTTGATGCGGATTACGTGAAAGGGAAAAAGTAGGCTGATTACTCGCAGGCTACTACCATAAAAGGAGTTGAGTTTGGTGAAGGAGAAAAGAAGCTTGATTGCTATACAGTTGACCGCGCAACGCAAACGTCTCATTTACCTGTCATTCATCTCGCTCGCACTAGGCGCCGCGATTGTAAGTCAGGCTGCACTGCTGGCCGAAGCCGTCCAGCAGATCTTTGTAGAGAAAGCATCTTTATCATCGGTTGCCCTACTACTTGGCATCCTACTGGTCGTGATGACGATGCGTACACTGTTGTCATTAGGGAACGCGACAGTTGGTTTGCAAATGGCAGCAACCGCCAAAATAAATATGCGAGCAGCCGTGCTTGAAAATTTCATGCATGCTTCCATGCCTTCCTCTCTTCAAGGGCAAACGGGGGGAAAGGTCAGCATTGCGCTGGATGCTGTGGATGAGGCGGATAGTTATTTCAGTCAATACATGCCGCGTATGGTGGAAATGGTCATTATCCCCATTCTGATTTTAGTCGTTTCGTTTACCCAACATGCCAATTCAGGTATTATCATGCTGGTTACAGCACCGTTTATACCGATTTTTATGATTTTGGTAGGGCTGAAAACAAAAAATAAATCAGAAGAAAAGTATGCGCAGTTGGCTGAATTTTCCGGTACATTTCTAGATTCTCTTCAAGGGCTCGTTACGTTAAAAATATTCGGACGGGCCCGCCATCAGCAGCAAGAAATCGAACGTAGTAGCTTAAGATACCGTGATGCCACAATGGATATTTTGAAGATTGCGTTTACGAATACCCTCATGCTGGAATCAATTGTGATGCTGAGCATCGGGATTGTTGCTCTCGAACTGGCCATTCAGCTCCTTGTTTTCAAATCGATGTCGTTTCACACGGCCTTTTTTGTATTGTTGCTCGTGCCCGAATTTTACAGCTTACTAAAGAGTTCGGGAACAGCCTTTCACAATGGGCGAACCAGTATGGGGGCGGTTCGCAAGGTTGAAACCATGCTCGCGGACACGAACGATAGAAACGATCTGAAGGATCAGCCGGTAGGGCTCCAGACATTTCCGAAGAAGCTGTTTCCAATGCCGCCCACCATTGAACTGGACAATGTCCGGTTTCAGTATGCACCTGACTCATTTGAGCTGAATACAGGTTCGATCACAATTCGACCAGGAGATCATATTGCCCTTGTTGGTCATAGCGGATCCGGTAAAACAACCTTGCTCCATCTTATAGCGGGTTTACTAAGACCGGTGTCGGGGACCATTCTAGTGAGTGGAAACCCGCTTACTCAACAGAATGAGACGATATGGTTCGAACATATCAGCTACATTACGCAGCATCCTTACATTTTTGCAGGTACCTTCGCTGATAATATCGCAATCGGTGCCGGGCGGAAAGTCTCCAGGGCTGAAATTGAGGCAGCGGCTGCGGACGCGGGTCTTTCGCAGGTTGTATCCCAACTGGAGCAGGGATTTGATACCCCCGTCGGTGAAGGCGGTAGAGGACTATCCGGTGGGGAAAAGCAACGGCTTGCCGTAGCGCGGGCTTTTTTGAAGCGACCTTCCATTATTTTGTTCGATGAGCCGACCGTCGGACTCGATCTTCACACCGAGAGCATCCTGCAACATTCGATTGGAACCTTGGCAAAATCGGCGACGATGATTACGGTGGCTCACCGATTGTATACCATTCGAAATGCGGACAACATTTTGTTTATGGACCATGGCGTCCTAATGGGCTCGGGACATCACGACGAGCTTATTAAACGCCTGCCTGCGTATGCAGAGATGGTCGATGTCCAACGCAAAGGGGTGCCGGGATGAACGAGTTGGCTATTTTGTTCCAATCTATGATTCGGGAGCGCAAAGATATTATTCTTTCGATTTTAGGCGGATTTGTCGCCGGTATTGCCGGTGTGATCCTCTTTTCTGCGAGCGGCTATCTGATTTCGCAAACGGTGTTTGCACCTCCGCTTTATACGCTGATCGTACTTACTTCGTTGGTCAAGCTGCTTGGTTTACTTCGAGCGGTGAGTCGTTATGGCGAGCGCTTATATTCACACCGAGCGACATTCTCTATGCTTAGCCGTTTGCGATCATCCTTTTTTGCCAAGCTCATTCCCTTAACGCCAGGCATTTTAAATAAAAACCGAAGCGGGGATCTGCTTGCACGAATCGTTGGGGATGTAGAGAGTTTGCAGCACTATTTTTTACGCGTCGCGTATCCGCCGATCATTGTTGTCATGGTGTTCTTGACGACAATGCTGGCTACCGCCTCCTTTTCTTTCTGGATGGCTTGCTTGATGCTACTCGGTATGCTGGGAACCGTATTGGTCGTGCCGGGAATCGTATTACTAGGATATCGGAAAATCAATGGGCATGTTCGCAAGCAGCGAGCGCTGTTGTCTACGGAAGTAACAGAGGTGTTGTATGGTTTCCGGGATCTTAAAGTTTATGGGCAGCTTGCGCAGCGGGAACAGCAACTTCGCCAAGCTTCTGCTACATTGGCAGCCGAGCAGCAGCGAGCGGCCGGACAACTGCTACGTGGACAAACGATGCATGCCTTTGTCACATATCTGATTTCCTGGGGGGTGTTGGCCCTTGGTGCTTATCTGATATCGGATGGAATGCTAGCTGGCGTATATCTGGCTATGCTTGTCATGGCCTCATTAACTGTATTTGAAGAAGCAGCGACTATGGCCACGTTGCCAGCATATAAGCAAGATAGCGAACATGCAGCCAAGCGGCTGACGGAAGCAGTATTGACTCCTGCAATGCAGCCGGTTCTGCCAAGTTGTACGTTAAATACCGAGCATGCCGTTTCTATTGAACTATCCGGCGTTTCATTTCAATATGAAGACGAGTGGAGACCAGCATTAAAGAACTTTTCGTTGCAAATTCCACCAGGATCTAAAACAGCGATTGTCGGACCTAGCGGTTCGGGAAAGTCTACGCTGATTGAGTTGTTACTCAAGCTACGTACGCCAACGGCTGGGGATTTGCGACTGAGCGGCATATCAGTACAGGAACTGGAGGAGTCGAGCATTTGGAAAACGGCTAGTGTCGTGCTGCAGCAAAGCCATTTTTTCCGGGGAACGATCCGGGATAACTTGCTCATGGATGGTGAGAATCATTCTGACGGCGACCTGTTGGATATTCTCGCTAAAGTGCAATTGCCGACCATCTCGTTAACGGATCCCGTGTACGAAAAGGGAGTAAATTTATCGGAAGGCGAAAAACAGCGGTTGGCCCTGGCGCGGGCCATACTTCGCAAGGGAAAGCTATGGCTACTGGATGAGCCGACGTCTTCGCTGGACTATGTGACAGAGCAACGTGTTTTGACGTACCTATACGAGCAGGCGTCCGAAGATACGCTTCTGCTAATCTGTCACCGGCTTAACGGTTTGGAAGGAATGGATAGAATCGTCGTTATGGAGCAAGGAGGGGTAGTAGAAACGGGTTCGTATTCCGAATTGATGGAGCAAAAAGGCTATTTTTATAAGATGAAACAAATTGAGTTACAATTAATTGGCGCTACGGGGGACTGAGCAGATTGCACTCAGAATCGGAGCGGGAAGAAGGAAATTGATTATGAATAATGGGTTAATCAACGCTATTATCGCTTATATCATGTGGGGAGTTCTCCCGCTTTATTGGAAGTTGTTTAATGATGTGCCTGCAGGCGAGATTTTATCACACAGGGTTGTCTGGTCGTTTGTCTTCATGGGTATTCTCGTCACCGTCCAGCGCCGCTGGGGTGATATGAAGCGGATTGTGACTAGCCGTACGCTCCTGCTATCACTCACCGCCAGCGGACTGTTGATCGCTGCTAATTGGCTCATCTTCATCTGGGCTGTCAATAACAACCATGTCGTTGAGACAAGCCTCGGCTATTATTTAAACCCGCTGCTGAACGTGTTACTAGCAATCGTCTTCCTTCGTGAGAAGCCGAATCGTGGCCAGTGGCTCGCGATTGCCGTCGCTGGCGCGGCGGTGCTCATTATCGCAATCGACTATGGGCGATTTCCGTGGGTCGCAATCTCGCTGGCTGCGTCGTTTGGCTTATACGGCCTTGCGAAAAAGAAGATTGTGCTAAACGCTTCTGTAGGCTTGTTGTCGGAGACAGTTGTAGTTCTACCCATTGCGCTCGGGTACTGGGTCTATTTGGCATCCGTGGGCAAGGCGATGGCATGGACACTGCCTCCGTCCATGTTCATCGAACTACTCCTTTCGGGCGTAGTAACGGCACTGCCGCTGTTCTTCTTTGCACGAGCAGCCGCCCGCATGGCGTTTTCCACACTCGGATTCGTACAATACATCGGGCCGACAATCATGCTGTTACTGAGCGTATTTGTGTTCAAGGAATCGGTTTCGTCTACCCTTCTCGTCGGTTTTGCACTCATTTGGACAGCGCTTGTTATATACGCTGTGGCATCAGTTCGTGGCACAAAAGTCACGAAGGTGAATGTGCACCATGATAAAACCTATGTATGACGAGGCCTTCAGGTGTTAGACAGTACAACATATTAATGAAAGCGTCCAAACGATGACAGATGTCACCCGAGAACTGAAGATTAACCATGACACAGTGTATGGTTCTCCAATAATAAGCTGCCCGTTCAACACAATGTGTTAAACCGCGAGTTCCAAGCGACGAAGCTCGAAGAGAAATGGGGCAGCGATATCATCTATGATTGGAACGCGGAAAGATGGCTGTTTTGGGCAAAGCCTGTTAGTTAGCCAAAAAAGGTAAAAAAGCCGCCTCATTCGGTAAATTGTTGTACCCCTGCAATCTCCCGAAACGAGGCGGCCTCATGAAAAAGCCTACTTCAATATCCAGCATTCTTCAATATATTGATTCCGGAAGAAACCATCCTTCCCTACTAAGCGAGATGCACTACGTCGATGTTGCGCGGAAATTCACCGTATATAAGTTATATTTGTTATTGGCGGAAGGCTGCCTTCCAGCAGTGGAAGGGATTTCGAGGATGGGGATATACCTCCAAAATGTTGAGAGAGATCATATAAGCATCTTATTCTCTCTACGCTTCCAAGCACAACTGATTAACTATTTTTCAAACAACAATTCTGTAAATAAAATGCAAAGGATGCTGTATTCATTTGCATATGCTTATTATCCCCATCTAACTTGCTGAGTAAAATGCCTCCTTCGAGCAAGGAAAAGGCAAATGAAGCAAGAGCATCCGCATTTAAATCCTCCTTAAACTCCCCACTATTTATCCCGTTAAGAATTATACTCTTTATCATATCCAAATGGTTATGCAGCCCTTGTCTTGCCTGATCTCGAAGCTCCACATGAGTATCGTCACTTTCTACTGCTGTATTCTGCATAGGACATCCGCCAACAAATGGTGGATTACCAACAACATCTTCATAAACACGAAAAAAAGCAAGTAATCTCCCTGACGCAGATTGCTCCCGGTCGACCGCCTCAGCAAATTTGCTGATAACATTACTGGCGGCGTAGTTGTAGGCTTCAAGCGCAATTTCATCTTTACTTGTAAAATGCCGATAGATGCCCCCCTTCTTAATCCCGGTATCGGCAATAATATCGTTTAACGATGTACCGGCATATCCTCTCTGATTAAAGATTGCTGCCGATTTCATAATAATGTGCTCTCTTGTTCGATCTCCTTTTTTCATGGGTTCCTCCGAATGACCTTATTCCAATCTAACATTATATCAAAATTTTACGGCCGAAGCCTTGCCAATGTATCAAATCCTGATATAATAAAGATACCGATCGGTATCTTTTATTTTAAAACAAACCCATTCCAAAGGCAAGCTTGTTTGGCTTCGGGTCAATGCTTACCTTTAAGTTCTATTGGACAAAATAATATGGAATGGATTTCGAACGAAAACAGGAGGTTTATTCAATGAGTGTAAAAGTAGGCATTAACGGTTTTGGGCGGATCGGAAGACTCGCTTTTCGTCGAATTCAAGAGGTGGGCAATATCGAGGTTGTGGCCATCAACGATCTGACTGACGCAAAAATGCTGGCTCATCTGCTCAAATATGATACTACGCAAGGCACTTTCCATGGAGACATCGAAGTTCATGATGGAGCCTTTACTGTTAACGGCAAAGAAATTAAAGTACTGGCTAACCGTAATCCCGAAGAGATTCCTTGGGGCGAGCTCGGCGTAGATATCGTGCTTGAATGTACAGGTTTCTTCACCACCAAAGAAAAGGCCGAGCTTCACCTGAAAGGCGGAGCAAATAAAGTTGTTATTTCTGCTCCGGCAACAGCCGACATGAAGACCATCGTGTATAACGTAAACCATGAAACACTGGACGGAACGGAAACCGTCATTTCCGGTGCTTCTTGCAC
>NZ_FOCH01000015.1:0-9971 GCF_900110055.1 Paenibacillus sp. OK076 | reverse complement strand
ACCAGCACATTTTTCAGATAATCCACTAGATCCGGCGGCACGACGGCGTAGAATAGTTCTTTCTTGTTCTTAAAATAAGTATAGATATTGCCCACAGAAATATTAATCTCATCCGCGATATCGCTCATCTTGGCATCCACATAGCCTTTTTCAAAAAAG
This sequence comes from Paenibacillus sp. OK076, assembly GCF_900110055.1. Taxonomy (NCBI): domain Bacteria; kingdom Bacillati; phylum Bacillota; class Bacilli; order Caryophanales; family Paenibacillaceae; genus Paenibacillus; species Paenibacillus sp. OK076. The sequence continues at coordinate 9,812 of NZ_FOCH01000015.1, read as the reverse complement.
ACCTTGAGCGCCGCGTATTCAATCTCTTTCCTGACTTCGTCTTTCTTAGCTTGCACCATCGGGAACGACTCCTTAATAGTGAATAATTGGTTCGTTATTAGAATAGGCTTTTTTGAGATGGGTGTCAAATGGGGATTTCTAGGTAAACTTCGACCTTATAGCGTTATTAGCTTTAACGAGATGACTTTGGTGAAGGCGAACGCAATCTGAGTTGAAGGATAGCACAAAAAGTGAGTAGATATATATATTATATTTACAATAAAAATTGCACATATAAAATACATCTAATTATTATATGGAAAAATATCTAATAAACATGGTATTTTTTCATTTTACAAAAAGGTAATATGTTAAAAAGAATGGTGGAAATTGTAATAAATTGTGTTGTGTTACATTAAATGAAGTGGACGAGGTGTGATTGATGAGCATCATTGATGTAAACGGTATCACAAAGGTTTATCGGCAATACAAAAGATTTCCGGGATTGGTTGGCTCTCTGAGAAGTCTAGTTACTAGGCAGTATACGGAGGAAGTAGCGGTACGTGATATTACTTTTTCGATAAAGGAAGGAGAAGCAGTGGGTTATCTAGGTCCAAACGGTGCGGGCAAATCCACCATGATTAAGATGATGACGGGAATACTGGTTCCAACTTCTGGAGAGCTGAGGGTTCTTGGTTTGACCCCGCATGAAGCCAGGCAGCACAATTCTCAACATATTGGTGTTGTTTTTGGACAAAGGAGTCAGTTATGGTGGGACCTTCCTGTCCGTGATTCGTTCGATCTTCATAAATACATATATAAGCTCTCAGACTCTACATATCAAAAAAATCTGAACTATTATTCCAACCTCCTAGCGTTATCCTCATTTATTGAAAAGCCTGTTAGACAATTAAGTTTGGGTCAAAGAATGCGAGTGGAAATCGCAATGGCCTTACTGCATGATCCCAAAATTTTGTTTCTAGACGAACCAACGATTGGTCTAGATGTCATTGCCAAAGAACAGATTAGGGAATTTCTTCGGATGATTAATCGTGAGAAGAAAGTCTCCATTGTTCTGACGACTCATGACATGAAGGATATTGAAGAAATTTGCCATCGAATGATTGTTGTGAACAAAGGCAATATGGTTTATGACGGATCTGTCGAACAACTTCGAACAACGTTGGGTGATCAGCGGCAGGTGATCATTTACTTCCGGGAAGAGCCAAAAGTGATTGAAATACCAGGGATTAAACTTATAAAGGACGAAGGGCTAAGGAAAACGTACCTATTTGAAAAAAGCGACAGGACCGTATTTGATTGCGTAAATCAGATCGCCAGTGAACATTTGATTGAAGATGTTTCTATTGAAAGCGCAGACATAGATACAGTCATTCGGAAACTCTATAGAAAATTGGACGAAGAAAATAGAACGAATGAGTTGTGAAAGGAGGGCCTGAGTTGAAAACGTATATTATGTTCGGTGTAAAAACATTCTCGAATCAACTTTCATATCGTTCTGAAGTATGGCTAAGATTATTGGGGAATTTTGTGGCTATTTTGATTCTGACTGAGATCTGGAGAGCAGTTCTAGGGAATGGAGAGATTGAAGGCGTAGGTGTAGAGCAAATGATTACATATAGCATTATCAACACGTTGCTTGCTGCCCTGTTACTTACCGGAATTAGTACAAAAGTGGATAACAGCCTCAAAACAGGTTCCATCGCTTCGGAACTTATTAAACCTCTTTCTTATCCTCTTCACCTATTATCTGAGGGACTAGGGAATTCATTCTATCAGTTGGTGTTTACTTCTATTCCTTCCTTATTCATCGCATGGATTTTCTTTGGTTTTCTTCCTCCAGCTTCGGCAACTCATTTTCTGTTTTTTTTGATTGCTTTAATCCTGGCATTGGCCATTTCGTTTTTGTTGGGGTACCTTATATCTTTACTGGCTTTTTGGCTCATGAATCACTTTGCATTAAATTGGATGTTGGGCGGATTCATCACGATTTTCTCTGGTTCGTTTTTACCCTTATGGTTTTTTCCGGAATCGTGGGTGACCATAACCAAAATGCTTCCTTTCCTGTACCTGGGATATCTTCCTGCTGCAATCTATTTAGGAACAATCAAGGTTCAGGAGATAGGAACTTTTATTCTCACAGGTTTAGCATGGACTGCGGGGCTGACTCTTCTGGTGTGCTGGTTATGGAATAGGGCGATCAAACGTCTGGTGGTCCAAGGTGGATAATGTAGCTGTAGAGAGGTTGAACTAAATGACATTAAAACTTTTCGGAAAATTAGTCTTTTTGTTAACCAAAGAAAGAATGGAATATCGCGGGGACTTCCTCCTTGCAGTTATCGCTCAAATCATTAATTATACCGGAGATTATATTATTATTTGGCTTTTCCTAAGAAAGTTTGATACTCTGGCAGGTTGGTCTTGGCCTGAAATTGCGTTGTTGTACAGTCTGGGGCTGTTCACATATGCACTAGGAGCCTCTTTTTCATTTGTGCAAATGCGGGATCTTGAGAATCAAGTGAAGAATGGGACATTTGATTCCATATTGATCAAACCCGTTAATCCATACCTATACTTGGTATGCAGGGGATTCAACTTGGGATACCTTGCACATGTGGCGATATCCGGGTCTGTGCTGCTCTGGGCACTTTTTAAGTTAAATCTGAATTTATCCGAGGTTGAAGTGCTGTACCTTATTCTCTGTATTATTGGCGGGGCCATGATTCAGGCTGGATTCATGTCGGTAATCGGAGCCGTATCTTTTATTTGGATTAGAACAAATTTTTTGTTCACCTTATTTTTTAAATTTAAGGAGTTCATATCGTATCCACTCCCTGTATTTGGCACATTCATACAAGTACTTTTAACGTTTGTCATTCCATTTGCGTTCATCAATTTCTATCCAGCTGCATTCTTGCTTACCAAAGGCACAGCGCTGTTGTCATCATGGAGCATGTGGATTGTACCTGTGATAGGTCCTCTGGTTTATTTACTCGGTTACCGTCTGTGGATGCTCAGCGTGAATAAATATCAAGGTGCAGGAGGTTAAGTCTGTGGAGCAAATAAAGGAGGCCATCTCGAATCTTATACCTCAAACGGACAAAATGGGGGCCATCCAATTTGTCAGGCAACATCGATTAGAGAGTTTCGTTAGTGATCGATTCGATGGTGATTTTACAGAAGAGTTACAAATTGATCTGTATAACATCAAGAAGTTGAATGAGGATAAATTAGCTTTTTTGAAAAGAGTTCATTCAAGACAAGGAATAAAACCATTAGTTATCAAGGGGTTTACAGCGTTTTACTTGACCGGGAATACCGCTTTATTAAGGAAAAGCAAGGATGTTGATGTTTTTGCGCAAGATCCTTCCGAATTTGTCAGGATTCTGTTGGAGGATGGTTTCAATGAAATAAAGTCACCCAATCCGCATGAATATTCCATGCTAACTAAAGATTCTATTGAAATTGATTTGCATCGGCATTTTCCGATTGCTTCATATCCGAGAGATCTGGGGCAGAGGGAGTTGAACAAAGAATTAACTACGAATGAACCATTGCAGTTCGTAAATTATTTGGATTACGATTCGATCATTCATCATACGGTAGAATTGCCGGATTGTCTGATTCCTACAGTAACGATGTCAGCTTTAATCGCTTGCATTAATATATTCAATGATTATGTGACGGGTTTCGCCAAAGCTCCATCCATGAAGCTGATCGAGGTCATTGAAGTTATCGAGTTAATAGATCATCAGAATTTTAACAGAGGTGTTTTTGCACAGTTGGTTAATCTTTATGGGGCTCAAGATGCTGTGTCTTTCACTAATTATATCACCCAGGAATTATTCGGCATGGAGCTAGTTTATATGGATGGGTTAAGAACTTACTCAAAATACCCACAAATATTTTTCTGGCAATTTAACACATGGTTTATTCCTGAAAGAATTCAGGATATTACAGTGACAGATAAGTTAGACCCTATCTTCAGGGTTATGGATTCTTCGAAGGCTAAGGTCTCATGTCATGCACGTAATGTATATTCCAATAAGAGTATAAAATATCCATTATTAGGAATTGAGAAAAATAATGGCGGGGAATCACCTGAGATAGAGATGGAAGTCCTAATGAAAGATATATTATCCGTCACTGTACATGTGAATACGGACTCAGACATAGACGATGATGTTATTCATATCCAAATAGGGAAGTTTAGAAAAACGCTGACGAGAAACAAATTTGCATATTTTTCTAGGGATGTTGTCAAATATGATCGGACGGATAGAGGATATGCTGTGGAATTCAAAATCAGCCAAGAGGATATTCCTGACCTAATGAGTAATCATTATGATCATATCATTCTGTTTGTTGAACACCATCTAGAGAGACACGTTAGTAGCAATTTTTATTTTATTGATATTGTTTACCAGTGTTGATTATATGAAGGAGGGATGAATCTGAAAATGTAATCAAAATAATAATTTCCTGAGGTGATGATTTGGAAAAAGAAAAAGATTTTTTGTCTTGCCAACGAATTGGAAGAGAATTCCCCGACAGGGAATTTGAGATTAAGTTTGAATTTCAGCAAAAGGGTTTGGAATTATCTCATTATTTAGCGCTTATAGAGAATGCACTTAAAGGAAGTGGTCGATATGTAATTGATCCCGTCCAAGTACGAAGCACAATGACAACGCATTTTTTTTCTGATAACGACGTAGAGTACTCCATCTTTGAATATGAAAACAGGTTGATGTTAAAGAAAAAGAGACACGAAGTGTTACATTTGCAATCGTTCCAGGTCTATTGTAATGATGAGACATTTCTATATGACTTAAATGCTATCAAATCGGAATTGGAGAAAAACCATGTTCACTATATGGGGTGTATGACAAAGAGGCGTATCAAAGATTTTTTGCTCAATACAACGGATGGAAGGATATATTCATTGGCAGTAACAATCTGCGAAGCATACAATCAATTTCAGTACCAATTTGAAATTGAATATAACGGATATACATCAAAAATGAAACCTTCGGATAACAACCAAATTAAGGTGGTTGATGCTTTGGTTCTTACGGCAAATGATCTGTTTGAAGTGATTGGCTCAGACATGGTTCCATCTGGGGACAGAAAGTTTGAATTTGTTCAAAGATCACGACCAAACTCTGCTGAATTCAACAAGATCGACATATTGAATGAAATTTTATAAGAGAATCTACACTGGAGGTTTGAGGCGAAAATGAAGCATCCCATTTTTTTATCAGGTCCGCACGGGTCAGGCAAAACGACGTTGTTAAACAAATTAAATGAAAAACATGATATTTTCTACGAAAACGATTTTGACATTGATTTTCTCAAAGAGTTTCCCAACATCAGGAATTTGTCTGATTTTGAGCGTTGCTTAATCAGACTTTACCACAGAATCTACCTGACTAATTATGCAGACACATTAGCTGCCTCCAAACCTGAAAACGTAATCATTACATCTCGGGGAATTTATGATTCAGCTGCTTATATATCGACTTATCGGAAATTAAACTGGTTCGAAGAGCAACATTTTGAGAGACTGAAGTTCATTCTTGAGCATAGTGGTTATCAACCGTATACCATTGTGTTAAATCCGCCACCTGAAGTGGTGGCTGGAAGGCTCGATGGAAGACGAAAAGAGGGAACAAGAAAAACAAGGGACGACGTATTTTTGAGTGAGGACTCCTATGAGTTCATAGAAAATATATGCCAATTCTTTTCCGGCTTAAGAGATTCGGAGCACATTTTATATATTGAAGATAATACGGACAGTGATATTGAGAAAATACTGTCATGGGTCGATGAAATTAACGCAGATAGACCCATCTTCAATACACGATAAGAAAAGGAGTTGCACATGTTGTGGATTTAAGAGTATTCGACAATATCAGTTTCGAAAGCTTGTATGAGCGATTGGACAGTAGGTGGAATTCAAACCATGAGTTGAAAAAATATATTCATCGAGCTAAATTTGACAAGTTACTATCTCACCTAACAACTGGAGAGAGTCTGCTTGATATTGGGAGAGGCGGCTCTGTAGATGGTATACTTGGCGTATTAGCAGCCAAAAAAGGATTGAATGTGACCATAAGTAATGTGTCGGAGAAAAATCTGAAAGTGATTCAAAAATTTGCAGAGATTCAAGGTGTGAAAGAACAAATCACATTTGTGGAAGCGTTACCTTTTGAACTTCCTTTTAAGGATCAATCGTTTCAAAACGTAATTGCATTGCATATTTTGGAACACCTCCCCGACTTCAAACAAGGTCTGGAAGAAATAAGAAGGGTCAGTCAAAACAAAGCTATCGTTGCGCTTCCAACATGTTTGAATTTCTGTGCAATATCACGACTCGGTGGTGCCCATTATTTCGAGTTTTCCTGGAAGAGCCCCTTCTCGTTAATTTATGGTTCATGGAGATTGTTATACCATGCGGTAAAAGGTGACGAGGGGGTGGCGGAAGACATGGAGGAATTCGGGAGGGTTAACAAGCATTTGTGGAGATTTCCATGGAAGATGAGAAAGAGCCTGAAAGAGGGCGGGTTTGAAATTGTCCAATTTGGCCCGGATGCGATTCCACTGCCATGGTTTAATGCTTGGTTGCCTTTAATGAGAAAATTGGACAGGTTTAGTTACCATCCGATACTTAAGTATTTTGGAATGGGAAGTCATGCGGTTTTATCCAAAAAAATGGATATTAAAAATAACTAATCAGGGCAAATCCAGTTCATTTGTAAAGGAGACGATGAAGTTGACAACTTGGAATGAATTTATCGCCTATCTGGAAACGGAGATTAATTGGGATGAACCTACGCAAGAGCAGTGCTTAAAAGTGGAAGAAGCTTTAAAAAAAATCATTAAATATCCTGAGGAAATTCAGCAACGTTGTCGGGAAATTGCAACGAATGAAGAACTCTTTAACGATTATAAACCCCATAATCAATATCCACGGATAACGATGGATAAATTCATGTTGCATATGGATACTGAAGATCGCTTTCGTGTGAGACTGCACAGGTTCAAATCCAAAAAGCATAATGGAGAGTCTGTCCCTAAAGTACACAGTCATAAGTGGATCTATTCAACCATCATTCTTGCCGGTTCGTACAGAGAAAAACTGTGGAAAGTTCTTGAAACCAATGAAGATACGATGGAAGCAAAATTGGAACTGTTAGATCAATATATGTTAAATACAGGGGATACCAATTCGGGATTGCTTGATTACGCACATCAAACTATCAATGATAGCGATGATGAGCATTGCATAACGCTGTTTATTCGAGGTAAAACATTGCAAAAGGGAGCTAAGATATTTAATTTGGATCAAGGGACTTTTTCGTATACGTTTAGTCCGGACAAGCAACTGAAAGAAGCTTATACAAGTTTGTCTAATTATCAATTTACATTCTTGCCTTAACATACGTTCGAAAGGAGATCAGAAATGAGTAGTCATGTTAATGAAGTTTTGGAACGTAATTTAAACAATCTTAGAGAAAACCAATATCCTGGAAGAGGTATCGTCATCGGTCTTACGCCTGATCAGCTGCATTACGTTCAGATTTATTGGATAATGGGGAGAAGCGAGAACAGCCAGAATCGTATATTCGTGGAGGAAAATGGGTTCGTTCGGACGGAGGCTTTTGATTCCTCCAAACTGACAGATCCATCATTAATTATTTATTCTCCGATAAAATTCTATGAAGATCATCATATTATATCGAATGGAGATCAGACAGAAACCATTTATCATGCTCTGAGTGCAGGGAAAACTTTCGAGAATGCCCTGGATGAACGAGAGTTTGAGCCGGACCCACCTAATTTTACTCCGAGAATATCTGGATTGTTGCAAATCGGAACAGCCGTACCTCGTTATAAGTTATCCATATTAAAATCGTTTTATAATGATCCGCAATACTGTATAAGAAATATCTATAATTACGAAAAAGCCATTCCTGGGCTTGGCCACTGTATAACAACCTATGCGGCAAATGGAGACCCGATTCCTTCTTTTGAGGGCGAGCCGTTTATAGTCAGCGTCTTTGACGATATCAACGAAACGCTTGATTTTTATTGGAATACCTTAAATAGGGAAACCAAAGTAGCTGTTTTAGCCAAATATATTCATGTTGAGAACGGGAAAGTCACCATTAACTGCATTAATAAGCATTCATACAGTGGAATTACCCAATCATAATTATCGTAAAAAGTCGGCAATTAAATGTTGTCGACTTTTTATATGTTTCTGTGATAGTTTGTCTTAAGGAAAAATAACCGTCATTCATGAAGTTTTTGGAGATGGCCCAGAGGGTACTCCCGCATATAATGGAAAAACAATTGATCAGTATCCCAAGCATGATTTCACTCCTGAATTCACCAAACGGAGTGTAGAACATCGTCGACTTCTTTGATTCTTGTGACAGATGGTGTTTGAATTAGATTTCCTTTGACCATGACCATAGAGATGTCTGACAAAGCTTCGATATGTTCCAGCGGATTTTGCTCCATGATGATCAGATCGGCATGTTTTCCGATATCCACCGTCCCTGTAACATCGTCAACACCGAGGATCTTCGCATTAGTTCGAGTCACCATGTCGATGACCTGTTTGTTGTTCAGGTTGGCCTGTCTCATGTAGTGGTCCATCTCTCTCCACATATCATAGTGAGTCACGTAAGGCATGGCGGCGTCGGTGCCGATCCCGATGGTGATGTCGTTTTCAATTGCTTGCTTGACGCCCTTGAGCATGGAATCATAGACCAGTCTGGAATTCTCTTTTACCGTTGCACTTACCTTCGTTACGCTGGTATCCAGTGAAGCGGATGGATAAGCGGCTTGCAGGGTGGGGATGAGTGCGGTGTAACCATTCAGGGCATTGGGATTATTTTTGTATAAACGAATGATTTCGTCATCCATCTCCGAACCGTGCTCAATCGTATCGACGCCACCTTGCAACGCAACCCGTACGCCTTCCGTGCTCTCCACATGCGCTGCCACCCGCAAACCAATCTTATGCGCTTCATCACAGATCGCCGCAACTTCCTCCACTGTCATCTGTAAACGACCAGCTTCGCCAACCATTTTCGCATCCGTCACGCCTCCCGTCACACAGATTTTGATCAAATCCACACCGTGTTTCACGTTGATGCGTACATTTTTTCGTGCTTCCCACGGAGAGTCGCCCACCAGAGCGAGGAATGGAGCACCATGTCCGCCCGTTACACTTAGGAAAAACCCGGAGACAAGCAGATTAGGGCCGACAAAGTCGCCGTTATTAATCTCATCCCGCAGCTGGACGTCCGTGTAAAAGAATTCCCCTACACTGCGCATCGTCGTTACACCCGCATGGAGTGCGGTCAGCGCGTTGCGTTTCATGCGTTTTTTCAAAACGTTTCTGCCGAACTTCGTGTTCAATATCCGATCATAGGCAAACTGCAACAAACCTTCACTGACCGAAAGACTGAACGGTTTACCATCTGCAAAGAGGTGCACGTGGGCATTGATCAGTCCTGGCATCACGTATTTCCCTGAGAGATCAATGGTTGTGTAGTGACTTGGGGTATGCAACTCATGATCTCGGCCGATATCCTGGATAAGTCCTTGTTCATTGACGAGAAGGGTCATGTTTTTTTGCAGATTGCGGCTTGAGTCGCCGTGGATCAGATTGACATTTTTCAATGCGTAAGCGGTGTTCATGTATGTTCCTCCTTAGAATGTGGGTGAGGTGAGTAGTTGGGGTAAAAAAGATACTCTTTTCAATAGTGAATAATTAATTCATTTTTAGGTTAAAAAAA
>NZ_FOCH01000016.1:0-6381 GCF_900110055.1 Paenibacillus sp. OK076 | reverse complement strand
TGCTGCTTCTAAAGGAACAACGACGACAGACAAACCGGCTACAAGCAAAACAAAGACATTTGTGAAAAAGTCAAAAGATGTGATTGTTAAAGCCGCCAGCGATTATTATAAAGAGAGCCAGGTCATCCGGTTTCAGCCTTGGGGCGACTTGGGAAACAAAAAGCCCAAAGAGTCGGGTAGTAGCGGGGAAGTGGGTTCTGGAGGGAAAGCAAGCTCGAATGCTGGGAATAAGCCAAGCGATGGGGGAGGAACAAGTTCCTCCAGCAATGGCAAGAAACCGAATCAGACCCCGAGCAGCAGTAAGAAGTCGCAATCGTCAGGTGAAACGGATGCTACTGCATCGAGTCCAGGTACAGGGAAGAAACCTAGCGACGGTGAAGGCACAAACTCGCCAAGCAGTGGCAAGAAAACGAGTCAGACACCGAGTACCAGTAAGAAGTCCAAATCTAGCGGAGAAACGGATAGTACGGGTTCGAGTTCAGGTACAGGGAAGAAGCCTGGCGACGGTGAAGGAACAGGCTCAACAGGCAGTGGCAAGAAAGAGGATCCAACTCCGAATACCAGTAAGAAGACCCAAACATCCGGAGAACCGGATACTACAGGATCAAATACAGGTACAGGGAAAAAGTCGAGCGAGGGTGAAGGAACAAATTCATCTAGCACTAACAAGAAAGATAATCAGATTCCCAACAGTCATAATCAGTGGAAACAAGATTCATCGAAGAAAAAAGGAAAAGATAAAGATGATAAAAAGAAAAAAGAGGAGGAAAAACGTAAACGGGAAGAGGAAGAAAGACAAAAAAGTGATTTAGAGGCTGAGGGGACGGGTGATGGTAGAGACTGGTTTCCAACAAGACAAATCGATCCAGATGCTGAAGGTCATATCATTCAAAGGGTGTCAGAGTTGAAGAGTAGATTATCTAATGGAGCTTTGAATAAGAGTGGATCAAACTTTGCATATGCGGAAGTTGATATTTCAGGGATAAAAAAAGAATTCTATGCACACAGTCAAGTAGATGGACCACCGCCACCACACCAAACTGAAATGAATTACGATGGTTTTTCATTCAAACCACAAGGTGAGATTAGATATCCAGCAGAAGATGCTACTAATAGTATTGGTAAACTTATACCGAGAAATGGTGATACGGAGCATAAAATTATAAATGATTTGGCAAATCAACTTGGTGAACCAAATCCAAATATAACAGGAAAAATAAAACTATTCACAGAAAATGATACTTGCGCGAGCTGTAATAAAAATATTAGAGATTTTAAAAAGGATTATCCTGGTATTATAATTGAGATAATTCATAATGATGGAAATAAAATTCCTAAAAAATAAGAGGTGTTTTTTATGACATGGCAGTATCAGGATTTAATAGATGAATTCTATTTGGATGTGGAAAAGTACAAAAATGAATATTATAGTCACGATGAAGCAATCAACATTACTTTCAATGAATTTTATTCTGAAAATATTGTTGATGAAATGGAAAGAGCGCTAATATATATTCTATATGCAGAGCTTTCATTGCAAAATCCAAGGATTTACAATAAAACAAAACAAGTTCTTTTACATGAATTAGAGTCAATAGATCTAAATAGAATTAGAAGTCAAATAATAGATGGACAACTAAATCAAGAGCAATTTGAAGAAATATCAATTCGTAAAGATGAGGTAATAAAGAAGCTAAAACTGATGCCTATCGATTCGTGTAATCAGGCGAGATGGTACTATACGGAAATTAGGAATGCAGTTAGTAATTTCTATTTAGAGCTCGTTGCCCAGAATATGGATAGAGATGAGATCATAGATCAGGTGCTGTCAAGATATAAGAGGGGGTGCGATCGAACTCCTAGTGTAAAAATTACAGTGTATATTACTTTGGCTGAAATACTATTGAAGAATAATCAAACTATTTCTAAAAAAATTATTGATGAAATAAGTGGTTTTAAAATGGATTCAATTAATGAGGAACTTAGCTTAGATGAATTAACAGATTTATCAAGAGCCGTTAAGAATGTATTAGAATAATATTCTGGTTCTGATAAAAACAATCTACTCACAATATTACTAATATCACCACAATGTGAGCTAACCGCCGTATTGTGGTTTCTTTTTTTTCGCCGCTCCATTCTAAAAATAATCATTTAAGTGGCGGCTTTTCAAAAACACCCCCCCAGTGCCGAATGAACCCATCATTCAACCAATAACACATATAACTCATGTAATACCTGTATAAAGATTGATTTCTTCATTTCGGTTGTACGCACATCAAATGCTTTAATTTTATAACCTAAAAGAGTTTTCCAACATATACTGACCAAAAAAAATATGATGATTGGACTAATAATGTTGATAAAAAGATTGGATACTGAGAATTTGAGGTGAAGTTATGCTTTTAAATGATGTTGTGTCTAGGGTTAGGAATCTTGACTGGAGTTCCGTTGGAACAGTGATTTCTAAGGAGAATGAGAGATTAGGATATGAATTTTTCAGAAGATTGGCTTCTTTTTTTCAAGTGGAAAATATAACACCCATTTCCCCTAAGTTTACTGATATATCTTGTCTTTTAGGTGACACTAGAGAACTAATAGATTTTAAATTATTTTTCAATGAGGAAATAATAAAATATATGAATCAATTTTCTGGTGTAGAATTATTTTTAAATTTTTACTTGAAGTTGGGAAAATATGTAGAGGACCATCCCGAACACTCCAAGTATATTTTCGTGTATGAACCGTTGTTGAAAATCCTAGAAAGAAAGGGGGCATTCGTGTTTAGAGTAAATGAGTTAGAAATTGTGGGGGTAAGTCATCTTCCTTTAGGAGGTTGGTATGAAAGATTTCTAAATAAACCTCCATGCGATATAGACAACTTATAATTACTGATCAAAGATATCGTAGCCTATATGTGTTAACATCAAGCTTTAAAAGAGAATAAGAGATAGGTTACTGCTATTCAGTTTTATGTAGAAGAAATGATTTATTTTGAAAGTTGCCTCCAGATTAAACTAAACAAATTTTAATCTAAGTTTATATCGTCTACCTATAAAATGATTTTTTAAAAAATCTCCATATGCTTTTAATCCGATCCAAAATCTAAATTAGGAATTAATATTGGTTTTAAAGAGGATGAAGGGTATAGGTTTTAGTAAAAATCAATTACTTTAGATTCCATTTTTATACAGGACATGATATATACAAAAAAACCAATGTTTATTCCAACATGAGTCTTTCATAGAATAAGTGTGAGATTTATTCTAATATTGATTTCCAGAAAAAAGATGACATTAGAAATTGCGTCAAAATGTTTTATGGGCTAATGGAGGTATAAGGACACATGGTGAACATTTCAAATTTTGTTTTTAAAGAGAACATGCCGACAAACGTCATTGAGAAGTACCAATCTGTAATACCTATTCAACTAATTGAAGTATGGAAGGAATATGGACTGGGTAGTCTTTCCGATGGATATTTGAGAATTATTAATCCTGATCAGTATATAGAATTATTACAGGATACCTACAGTCGAGCAAAATTAGCAATTCCTCTATTTACAACAGCAATGGGAGATATATTGATTTGGGAAGATGGATACTTAATGGCGCTTAACTTCAGAAAGCATGAAGTAAATGTTATAGGGAAAAATTTCAGATACTTTTTTGGGGACATAAATGATGAATATTTTTTGAATAAAGCTCTTGACTGGTCTCCCTATCTTGAAGCGCTTGAAAAATATGGAGAGCCTGCTTACGAGGAATGTTTTGGCTATGTGCCTCTTTTAGGGTTAGGTGGATCAGAGAAAGTTGAGAATTTAAAAAAAGTTAAATTTATTGAGCATATATATATAATCAATCATTTTATGGGACTAATGGAATGAAAATAAAAAATGGAGACCGATATAAATGTTTAACCGTAGGTATTATCTTCTATACGGGACATCTATAGTAGTATATAAAAGCTAATTGGAAAATGGGAATAACTTGGAAACGTACAGTTGGAGATATTAGTGAAGATATAATTAATAAGGTTGAAATAAAATATGGTATACATTTTCCTGATGATTATAAAGAATGTGTTAAAAACTATAATGGTGGGCATCCTGTACCAAATATATTTTCCTATGATGATGGAGGAGAGGGAGTTTTTGACCATCTACTAAGCTTTACAAGTGAGCCTAATATTGTTGTAGTTTATGAATTTATAAGTGATTTCATGCCAAAAGGGATATTTCCATTTGGAACAGATCCTTTTGGCAATCAGCTTTGCTTGATTACCGAAAAAGTGAAAATTCACCTTCAGTTGTTTTTCTTAACAATGAAGAATTTGGTGAGGATTCCATTACAGAGGTATGTAACAGTTTTTCTGAGCTCTTAGAAACATTACATGAGGCCAGCGATGAATTTTTTTGACTTTCTTGATAGGTGGGTGAATAAGAATAAGTATGAATATAGATGAAAATATTATTAGAAAAAGTTCATATCCTCCTGTAAGTCTCCAGGAGATTGAGACAGTCGAGAAAAAGTATAATATGACTTTCCCTGATGACTATAAGAAATTTTTAATGTTACAGAATGGTGGCAACACTGGTGCTAGAAGGAGATTTACTACAAATGATGACCAAAAAGAAGGTGAAATAGAGTCTTCTATTTTGAAGTTTTTTCCTTTGTCTCATAATTTAAATAATAATTCAGAACAAAAGTATCGCCTGTACACAGAAACAAATGTTTTATCGAGAATTTATTATCCAATAGGTGAGACACCGAGAAATAATTTAGTGTGTATTGTAGTAGAAGGACCTAATAAAGGGAGAGTATATCATTTCGATATGGATTATGACAATTACATTGAAAAGAAACTCCCTCTAGAGGAAGAACATATCAGACTGATCGCCAAAAGTTTCACTGACCTTTTGGATAGTTTATTTGTTTCTCAGACGTAGGAATAATTGTGAATAATTTCAATAATTAGAAGCTGAAATCATAAGGCCTATTCTATCAGAATCATTCAGATGGGATGGGTCTTTTTGTGAGAACAGACTTCTAAATAAATTGTCATTTCCTCGTGAAAGATCACGCACCGTTCCTCGACATAGTATGTTTACGAATGTCCGAAATAGTACTGGGCAGGTTTCATAAATCTAAAGAGTATTTGTTAAAAGAATGAAAAGGTTTGAGTCTACATCAACTAAAGGATAAGTTGTCTTTTGAACAATTTAATGATCTTAATACACGCAGAAAGGTAATATTAGAGAATATTGAACAGAAGACTGTAACAACTATACTAGATTAGAATTGGCAGTAATGTTGTTGTTTCATTTTATTCGTGATTGCACTGTGGATGAAGGAGGAAAATGGGTATTCAAACCCAGCAATTTTGATATTTGGTAAACGAAGGTTTTGTTCAAAGTGGAAAATAGAAAAAAAGTACTAGAATTAGTGATAGAACGATCTCCATATTTTGAATTTTTATGTAACTGTGTTTAATCAATGATAGTTTGATAGTAGAGTACCCGATAGATGGAGTAGGACAAAGAAAATTACAATAGAGAATCAAATTGGAGGTTAGAGGAATAATGGAGCAACAGATGGATCAGCTTTATCCCATGAAAGCAGAGCATATTCTAAGTATGATACCTAGTGATAACTGGAATGAGATTTACTTGTACGCCGAAATACTAGATGGATCCAGAGAGGTATACTTTTATTTCAACACTTCTGAGAATGAGGAGTTTATATACTCTCATGATATTCCTGAAAAATATAGACTGAGTGAAAAAACTTATGATAGCTTATTATTAGAATTACAAACAAAATTTAAAAAATTAAGACAAATTTTTATAGACAATGATCAAGAGGCGTGGACAAATTTAACCTTAACTTTAAAGCATCCTGGTAAGTTGAAAATTCATTATGATTATGAAGATGTAATAGCTTTAACAGTAACCCCAACTCAAAGACAAATGATTTTTGAGTATAAATATCTAGGTTTGCTTCCTGAAAAAGAAAAGAATAAACAGTTTGTAGAGAATTATTTAAATAGTCAAAATAAATATCTGTAGAATTAACCTAGTGTAAAGCAAGCGTGTTATATGTAACAGGTCGATTTTGGTTATATACCACCATAATTTACCTGTTTTTTTGTTATCTTCGTTTTCTTGCCTTTTTATCAAATTTACCCGCAAAAGTATAGCCCTAAATCAATCGTAAGTGTAAGAAGAAGATGGATTGGTATGTTATCGGATGAGGTGACCATACAGGCTGGAACTGGACTTGTCATCACACTGAATGATCAGGGTGTAGTGATGCAGAGTGCAGGTAACATCTCGATTCAGGGTGGCAGTCTATCACTTAAGGCAGGTCAGATTAAAGCTAC
>NZ_FOCH01000017.1:0-6003 GCF_900110055.1 Paenibacillus sp. OK076 | reverse complement strand
CATTTCCTCGGCGGTGATGTCTATTCTTCCGATATCTCGAGCAATGCCGTTATGATAAGGGTTGAAAAACAGTTCATATTCAATATCATTCTGCTTTACTTTCCCATAATACACGAGTGCTTCTTTTAACTCTTGGTCAACCTGTATGCAACTTCTTCAAAAAATCTAAAAAGGGGATAATAATGTTTAACTCCCATACAACAGCACAGTTTTATAAACAATAGATAGCTATGAAGACAAAATCTTTCCTGATTCTGATTTTCCATTATCATTTATTCAAAAAAAGACTCATTCCACCTAAAACTTGGAATGAGTCTTTATAAATCAATTATATGTGGACTATAATTAATATATCCATTTCCAAACATTTTATCAGCTACAACATATATATCATCTTCTATTTTTGCAATCTCTAGCTCCTCGGCCGTTACACCCAATAACAAATTAATTCTACCGTATCCAGAAACAACAGGTATAATTTCTTTCCGGCTGATCTCCCGGCAAATGGTCGTATGATGCCGACCAAGTTCCTCGGCGATGGCTCTTGCACTTTTCCCTTGTCGATGTAGGATTTCTAGCTTGCTGCGTTCGATTATGCTAAGATGTGAATAACTCATGGACTGATTCTCCTAGTGTGAATGCTGGTGTGGTAACTTTCTCTACACGAATCAGGCTATGAGCCATTTTTTATTTTCAATAGGTGTCGCACTTCATATTACAATCCGTCATAAGAATTGTAATCTTCCATAAAAGACTCGAATAATTCATCATATTCCTATTTCAAATCCATACTACAATTACCACCTTTTATAAATTATCCATCATCTTTTTAGGGGAGATTAGCTTGCCACTAGTGAAGAACTTCTATCTCTATCTTAGGATATTTTTCCTTGAATTGAGTAATTATATTGTTACAAATTCCGCAAGTATCCTTTTCAGTAGGTTCTATTCGTGAAGGAAAATATATATTTTACCCGCATACTCTTCGCTAGTTCCCATACAAATTTGATTTCCTCCAGAATCATCGCCTATAGATATAAATTCGTTTGGGATTTCGCCATGTAATGAGTCAAACCCACTCTAAACCTCAAGTGTTTTTTATATTTCGGTTTATATATTAACATTATTTAACAGAACCAATTTTGGGACCACGGTAGAGTGCATAAGCTATTCATCGTCGTCTTCATCCACTAAGTCTAACTTCGTATCATTAATATCTATCACTTCATTGTTTGAATACCTCTGTACCCAATCTCCCAGTAGAAACGTAAATCCCTTTCCTTCTAGATAGATTCCTTTATCAATTCTTAGTGAGCCTCCTCTTTCTATAAATTTTATAATAGGCTCATAAATATCATGAAATTTCTCTTCTGGAATATAACCATTATCTAACAAATATGATAACTCCACATAACGAATGCATATTATTCTTGTGATAGGGTTTGAAGGGATGTCAATTTCAGGGAATATATTTTCACTGATTTTCTCTAAATCAAGTTCTTTTTCAATTCCTAACACTTTGATTGGACTGAAAAACACACTTGAACTAATCGAAGAGTTGTATATTAAAAAAACGGATGCTCTTCTCAAATATTCTGAAATTAAATAAGTATTAGACTTTTTAACTTCTGCCTTTAAACTCCAATCAATTTGCTTTATTCTGTTTACAGCCGTTAAAACATTATTACTCATCCCACTCTTCGCCTACTTTCAAACCGAAAAATTTATAGAGCCCTTTTGTATAACCTGGGAATTTACCAAACTCAGTTGAGCCGGGGCCATTTCATGAGCCCCAGGGGGGTAAGGATTAAAACCATCTTTACCATTCCATGCTTTTGGATTACGATAATCCTTTCCCATATTCATTAGTTTCTGTTCCTCAAGTTCATGTGCTGCTAATTGAGAAAACCACTTCTTTTGTTCCAAAGTTAAATTACCTTCAAGAGCCTTATGAAACGCATATACCACCTCAGAATCAGGTGTTAACTTAGATTTGTAATAGTAAAGTCCTTTATTATCATACCATGGTAAATCATATTCATTTAAAAACATATGTGACCTAAGATTAATAGAATCTTGGATGTTTAGACCCGTATTACGAGAAAACTCTTGGATATCTTCCTTGCTCCACTCTCTGACCTCATCTGCCTTTCTTTCAGCAACCTTGTCAATCTTGTATTTCTGATGAACAGGAGGCTCCCCATATCTTTTAGGAGTCTTCATGGTCTCACCAGTCTCTGTCTCACTTTTTTGTCTTTCTTCTTCAACCCTTCTTCGTCTTTCCTCCTCTTTTCTTTTGTTATTATTTTTACCCTTTCCTTTCTTCTTAGATGGAGAATTGTTCCAATGGTTTTTTCCGTTCGGAGTATCGTTCTTCGTTGCATTGGAAGTTGAACTTTCTCCTTGCTTTTTGTTTTTGTTCGTTAACTTCGAACTTGACTCGTTCACATTATCCGACTTTTTCCCTGTACCTGAACTCGACCCCGTACTATCCGTTTCTCCGCTAGATTTGGGTTTCTTACTGGTACTCGGGATCAAATCCGGTTTCTTTCCACTACTTGATGATCCTTTTCCTTCACCGTCGCCATGCTTCTTCCCTGTACCTGGACTCGATGCAGTAGCATCCGTTTCACCTGACGATTGCGACTTCTTACTGCTGCTCGGGGTCTGATCCGTTTTTTTGCCATTGCTGGAGGAACTTGTTCCCGCTCCATCGCTTGGCTTATTCCCAGCGCTCCATTGTTACTTAGTTTTTAGGTTAATAAGAATCTTATCGTCTCTATTACTTAGAACAATTATTCAATAAAAAAAGACTCATCCCCCCTCGTTGATCAGGTTGAAATAAGCCTTTGAAATCAAAATCCTTCGAATTCATACTTAGTTTGATTTATTCTAATTTGACTTTTATATAACTAGGCTCTACTAACCAATTAGAATTTATCGTTATAACATTTTAATTATTTTATCCTTAACATTTTCGTCAAATAGAGCCCCCTCCACAATAGCCCCTTTCCAAACTACATTTTCCAGATTCGCACCTATAAAATTAGCGTCTGTAAAATTCCCATTACAAAGTGTCGCTCCAGAGAAATCCCCCTCTGTAAAATTAGCATTACAAGCATTGACTTCAGACAAGTTCGCATTCAAGAATGTCCCATTTTCAAAGTTTCCATTTGATAGATTAGACTTACTTAAATCCGTACCAGAAAAACTCACCTGACTAGCGTTGATATCAGATAAATTTGCATTACGAAAATCCGAATTAATGAAAGTTGATCCAATTAATTCTCCTTGAGATAAATTCACCTCGCCAAAACATGCTTCTGAAGACATGCTTATGTTTATTTTTGCATATTTCATATTTGCCTTATAGAAGTTCGCTCTACTAAAGGAACAGTCTGCAATATCCGTTCCCTCTAAACTGGAGTTATTAAAGTCAGCTTGTTCAAAATCACAATCCAAGAAAGAAGCTTCATTTAATGAAGATGCTTTTAACAAAACCCTTTTTGCAATAATTCCATCCGCCATAACATGTGATAAATCCAAGAAAGTTAGATCCATATCGCTAATATCTAATCCATCAATGACCTCACCGTTGGATTTTGATCTATTGAAAACTTCTATAATCCTTGTTCTATCAACTCTATTTTGAACCATCACTTCCACCTCTCAAATATCATATTGTTCTTCTTAGATATTCCTTCCAAACTATATTCGGATGGAACGACACCCCCATCCGATCTTCATCAAAACTTGGGATAGCGAAAATTTGGGATGGTTCCAAATATTTCATTACACGTAACCAGTTATCAATTAACCTATCTTCTTTAGTTTCAAATGACCCATTGAATATATCAATACCGATGCCACCCCAGTTAAGTTTAGAAACTACACCTGGACTATTAAGTAAAACTTCTCGATCAATCATATCTAATATATAAGAGCCAAAATATGTTCGCGATCCCACCCCTAAAGGTCCATTTTGAAGAAATTGGACAGGTACAGGATAAGAGCATGCATCCATCCAGATATGCTGTTTCTGATGTTCATTACTCCAAGGGTAATAAGATTCTCCAAAAATATGTGTAACTCCATAGCTAGGTTTTACAATTTCTGCAATTTTATCAGATAATTCAAAAAACGTTGGCCACAATATTCTTGGCATTGACTTATGAAAATCAAACTTCAAAAAAGAACGTGAACTCATATTCAATTCAAAACTGCCAGAAAATTTCACAGTTTTATTGCGATATAGATGAACTTCAGAAATACCACAAACTGAGAATACTTTTTCAAAAATTTCATTGCGGTTATATCCGATTTTAACCATCTCATTACTTCCCCAATGGGTAGGAGTAAATTTCTCGGTTGCCTCAAACGCATCCAGTATATGGCCTAGTACTTCTCTCTGGTTTAAATCAACTGTCGGGTACATTATAATCGAAAATAACTCAGGCTTCATAGATATTCTCCTTATTAATAAAACATTATAATTGTATATTGTTTTTATATTGTTTTTATATTTTTTTCCACCTACCTCCACCAGGAAAGCGTGGATTAGGTTGCCATTTTCTTGTTATATTCCCTGTATTCGGATCAACATAATAGATTTCGCTCTTTTCTCCTAAAGGCCCACTAGGTCTAGGCTTAGGAGGGCTAGAATCTAATGCAGGCTTGTCACTTGATATTGTTACAATATGGCGACCATTTTTAGTTTGCAGCATTTCTCTTTCAGCCCGAATTTGACTATCATTATGAACGATTTGATCGTCTCCGCCTGTTTTATGCTTATGGTCATGTACTAAATCAATCTCCCCTTTCTCGTTACGACCTATACTATCTGGACGCGTAACATGACCTTCACTGGATTTATAAGTAACAATTTCGTCAGCGTTATTGTCCTCTAATTCTCGACCAAGGTATTCTTTTAATGCCTTTCTACTCTTTAATTCTTCTTCTCTCCCCCGCTCCCTATTTTTCCTAAGGCGCTCGTTAATTATATCCCATTTATTACGATCTAAAGGTTTCTCACCTATACTTTTCTTTTCAGCGCAGTAGCGTTCATATCTGGCATCATCTGCTGCCTTCTGATCTCCACGTGATTTTGCTTCGTCTATTTTCTGTCTAAAGTACTGCTCTTGTTCTAGAGTCAAGCCTTGTTTATTTATCTTTGTATTATTATTCTCAGATTTTCTTAAGACCCCTTCCTTTCCATCCTGTGCATCCATTTCTTTTGGCTCCGTTTCAGCCTCTTCACCCTTTTTACCTTTTCCTTTTTTCTTCGATGAATCTTGTTTCCACTGATTATGACTGTTGGGAATCTGATTATCTTTCTTGTTAGTGCTAGATGAATTTGTTCCTTCACCCTCACTCGACTTTTTCCCTGTACCTGAATTTGATCCTGTAGTATCCGTTTCTCCGGATGTTTGGGTCTTCTTACTGGTATTCGGAGTTGAATCCTCTTTCTTGCCACTGCCTGATGAGCCTGTTCCTTCACCGTCGCCAGACTTCTTCCCTGTACCTGTACTCGAACCCGTACTACCCGTTTCACCCGATGATTGGGGCTTCTTACTGGTACTCGGGGTCAAATCCGGTTTCTTGCCACTGTTGGATGGCCCTGTTTCTTCACCATCGCCAGGCTTCTTCCCTGTACCTGTACTCGATGCAGTAGCATCCGTTTCACCCGATGATTGGGACTTCTTACTGCTGCTCGGGGTCTGATCTGTTTTCTTGCCACTGCTGGATGAACTTGTTCCTGCCCCATCGCTTGACTTATTCCCAGCGTTCGAGCTTGTTTTCCCTCCGGAACCCACTTCCCCGGCATTCCCCGACTCTTTGGGCTTGTTGTTTCCCAAGTTGCCCCAAGGCTGAAAGCCGATCTTCTGTTTTTCTTTATAATAATCGCTGACGGCTTTAACAATCACATCTTTTGACTTTTTCACAAATGTCTTTGTTTTGCTTGTAGCCGGTTTGTCTGTCGTCGTTGTTCCTTTAGAAGCAGCA
>NZ_FOCH01000018.1:0-1715 GCF_900110055.1 Paenibacillus sp. OK076 | reverse complement strand
CAGGGGTAGGGGAGCGTTGTATAAGGGTTGAAGGTGTACCGTAAGGAGCGCTGGACATTATACAAGTGAGAATGCCGGTATGAGTAACGAAAAGATCAGTGAGAATCTGATCCGCCGAAAGCCTAAGGGTTCCTGAGGAAGGCTCGTCCGCTCAGGGTAAGTCGGGACCTAAGGCGAGGCCGAAAGGCGTAGTCGAAGGACAACAGGTCGAAATTCCTGTACCACCGTAAGCCGTTATGAGCAATGGGGGGACGCAGCAGGGTAGTGACGCGGACTGATGGATGTCCGTCTAAGCAGTGAGGCTGATGTGTAGGCAAATCCGCACATCGTAAGGCTGGGCTGTGATGGGGAGCGAAAATTATAGTAGCGAAGGTCATGATCTCACACTGCCAAGAAAAGCCTCTAGCCAGGTGATGGTGCCCGTACCGCAAACCGACACAGGTAGGCGAGAAGAGAATTCTAAGGCGCGCGGAAGAACTCTCGTTAAGGAACTCGGCAAAATGACCCCGTAACTTCGGGAGAAGGGGTGCCCCGGTAGTGTGAATAGCACGAGGGGGCCGCAGTGAAAAGGCCCAAGCGACTGTTTAGCAAAAACACAGGTCTGTGCGAAGCCGTAAGGCGAAGTATACGGGCTGACGCCTGCCCGGTGCTGGAAGGTTAAGGGGAGCGGTTAGGAGCAATCCGAAGCTGTGAACCGAAGCCCCAGTAAACGGCGGCCGTAACTATAACGGTCCTAAGGTAGCGAAATTCCTTGTCAGGTAAATTCTGACCCGCACGAATGGCGTAACGACTTGGGCGCTGTCTCAACGAGAGATCCGGTGAAATTTTAATACCTGTGAAGATGCAGGTTACCCGCGACAAGACGGAAAGACCCCATGGAGCTTTACTGCAGCTTGATATTGAATTTGGGTACGATCTGTACAGGATAGGTGGGAGCCTTTGAAACATGAGCGCCAGCTTGTGTGGAGGCACCGTTGGGATACCACCCTGATCGTATCTAGGTTCTAACCTGGTACCGTAATCCGGTGCGGGGACAGTGTCAGGTGGGCAGTTTGACTGGGGCGGTCGCCTCCTAAAGAGTAACGGAGGCGCCCAAAGGTTCCCTCAGAATGGTTGGAAATCATTCGAAGAGTGCAAAGGCATAAGGGAGCTTGACTGCGAGACCTACAAGTCGAGCAGGGACGAAAGTCGGGCTTAGTGATCCGGTGGTACCGCATGGAAGGGCCATCGCTCAACGGATAAAAGCTACCCTGGGGATAACAGGCTTATCTCCCCCAAGAGTCCACATCGACGGGGAGGTTTGGCACCTCGATGTCGGCTCATCGCATCCTGGGGCTGAAGTAGGTCCCAAGGGTTGGGCTGTTCGCCCATTAAAGCGGTACGCGAGCTGGGTTCAGAACGTCGTGAGACAGTTCGGTCCCTATCTGTCGTGGGCGTAGGAAATTTGAGAGGAGCTGTCCTTAGTACGAGAGGACCGGGATGGACGTACCGCTGGTGTACCAGTTGTTCCGCCAGGAGCACCGCTGGGTAGCTATGTACGGAAGGGATAAGCGCTGAAAGCATCTAAGCGTGAAGCCCCCCTCAAGATGAGATTTCCCAGTATGTAAGACCCCTTGAAGACGACGAGGTAGATAGGCTGGGGGTGGAAGTGCAGCAATGCATGGAGCTGACCAGTACTAATCGGTCGAGGGCTTATCCAAGATATGCAGGTTATA
>NZ_FOCH01000020.1:0-1041 GCF_900110055.1 Paenibacillus sp. OK076 | reverse complement strand
CAAGCCATAGCTTCGGTGGTGTGTTTAGCCCCGTTACATTTTCGGCGCAGAGTCACTCGACCAGTGAGCTATTACGCACTCTTTCAATGGTGGCTGCTTCTAAGCCAACATCCTGGTTGTCTGTGCAACTCCACATCCTTTCCCACTTAACACACACTTGGGGACCTTAGCTGATGGTCTGGGCTGTTTCCCTTTTGACAATGGATCTTAGCACTCACTGTCTGACTCCCGGAAGTAAGTCTATGGCATTCGGAGTTTGACTGAGCTTGGTAACCCTTGCGGGCCCCGCACCCAATCAGTGCTCTACCTCCACGACTCTGTTTTCCGAGGCTAGCCCTAAAGCTATTTCGGGGAGAACCAGCTATCTCCGAGTTCGATTGGAATTTCTCCGCTACCCCCACCTCATCCCCGCACTTTTCAACGTGCGTGGGTTCGGGCCTCCAGTGCGTGTTACCGCACCTTCACCCTGGACAGGGGTAGATCACCCGGTTTCGGGTCTACGTCCACGTACTATGTCGCCCTATTCAGACTCGCTTTCGCTGCGGCTCCGGCTCTTCACCTTAACCTTGCACGGGAACGTAACTCGCCGGTTCATTCTACAAAAGGCACGCCATCACCCCTAAAACGGGCTCTGACTTTTTGTAAGCACACGGTTTCAGGTTCTATTTCACTCCCCTTCCGGGGTGCTTTTCACCTTTCCCTCACGGTACTGCTTCACTATCGGTCGCTAGGAAGTATTTAGCCTTGGCAGATGGTCCTGCCGGATTCATACGGGGTTTCACGTGCCCCGCACTACTCGGGATACATCTCGGAGAGAGCAGGCTTTCAACTACAGGGCTTTTACCTTCTTTGGCGGGCCTTTCCAGACCTCTTCGTTTAACCGGCTCCTTTGTAACTCCATGTGAGATGTCCCACAACCCCAAAGAGCAAGCTCTCTGGTTTGGGCTTCTCCGCGTTCGCTCGCCGCTACTGACGGAATCACTATTGTTTTCTCTTCCTCAGGGTACTTAGATGTTTCAGTTCCCCTGGTATGCCTCTACA